>CAXSDV010000013.1:0-41457 GCA_964235945.1 uncultured Caulobacteraceae bacterium | reverse complement strand
ACCACGTGGAGGACCTCGCGGCGGGGGCGGAGAGGCCGGTGGCGCTCGACCTCGTGCTCCCCGCCCTGCGCTCGCGCGACCTGCTCCAGGGGCGCGGCGTGGCGCAAGGCGTGCTGGAGGTGCGCCTGTCCGACGTGCGCCTGGATTTTGATCCGGCCTTCCTCAGCCGCGCGCAGGGCGTGTTCGGCGGCGACGTGCTGACCGCGGCGGCCGGCGCGCCCGGGGCGCTGCCCGACCTGTTCTACCGCGGCCGCGACGTGCGCCAGGCGGTGACGCGCCTGCCCGTGCGCATGGTGGTGGAGTTCTCCGCTTGGCCGCTGTGGCTGATGGCGGGAGGCGCCCTCCTCGTCCTGGCGGCGTGCGCGTGGGCGTGGTCGCGGCTCGGCCGGCCCGTGCGCTTCCGCTCGCGCCTGCTCGGCCGCGAGGTGGTGCTGCGGCGGGGGCGCGAGGTGCTGCCCGACGTGGACGGCCGCCGCGTCCAGATGGCGCGCCGCCTGTTCGGCGCCCCCGAAGAGCGCTACCTGGAAGACGAGACACGGTGAGCGCGGCGCCCATGCAGGACTACAGCCTTCCGTCCGGCTCCGGCCGCGACGCGGGCGCGACGGGGAACGTCGTCCTCAGCAATGGGACGACGGCGAACGACACGGTCGCCAACTCCACGGCCGTCCCGCCCGCCGGCTTCGACCAGCGCGGTCTTTCGTCGCGTGACTGGGCCATCGGCGCCGGCGTGATGGTGGTGCTGTCCGTGGTGTTCTTCCTCATCCGCGGCTTCGTCACCTCCATGCTGGTCGACCGCCGGGCCGCGCCGGACGCCGCGCGCGGGGCGGGCTGGGCGCTGTTCCTGTTCCTGTTCACGACGGCCGCCTGCCTCGTATTCGGCCTCCTGGGCGACTACTGGGGCAAGTTCCTGTTCGTGCTGCCGGCCGGGGCGTTGATCCTGGCCACGGGCCTCTTGGCCCTCGTGATGAACCTGCGCGCCGGCTCCGTCCGCCGCTGAGGAGTGTGACTATGGCCGACGACCTGGGCCGGCCTGACCGCCTCGTGGGCGCCGAGGGCGTCGACGTGGAGGTGAAGCCCACCGTGTTCATCGGCCTGGGCGGCACGGGGCAGGAGGTCTTGCTGCGCCTGCGCCGGCGCATCCTCCAGCAGCCCTGGGGGCCGAACCGCAAGCGCCTGGCCTCCATGGCCGAGTTCCCGGTGGCGAGCTTCCTCTACTTCGACACGGACACCGCCTCGGGCGGCGAGAGCGACCGGGCGCGGCGCACCGACCCCATGAGCGCGGTGGTCGCCTTCGACCAGGGCGAGCGCCTGCAGGAGAAGGTGGACGTCGGCTTCTACCAGCGCGAACTCGCCACCAAACCGCACATCGCCGAGTGGCTGCCCTCGGCCGACCTGTCGCGCATCGACACGGGCAAGGGGGCGGGGCAGGTGCGCGCCATTTCGCGCCTCCTGTTCTTCCACATGTACCCGCGCTTTCGCCAGAAGCTCGACGCCAAGAGCCAGGCGGTGCTGCAGAACGTCAGCAATCAGCACCTGCTGGACGAGCTTGGGCTGAGCATAGCGCCCGACCTGCGCATCGTGGTGGTGGCCTCCACCGCCGGCGGCACGGGCTCGGGCGCGTTCATCGACGTGGGGCTGGCCTGCTCGTCGCTGAAGATCGGCGACAAGACCCCGCAGGTCGACCTCTTCCTCATGCTGCCCGGCGGCTATGCGGAGAAGGACCGCGAGCGCGTGTTCGCCAACACCTACGCCGCGCTCAGCGAGCTCGAGCACGCCATGCGGCCGGGCTCCACCCCGCCCTATGTGGAGCGCTGGGGCGAGTTCGCCGAGGCGCGGGCGACCACGCCCTATTCGGACGTCTACCTCGTCGACACCATGAACCTGTTGGGCCAGGCGACGGGCAAGGCGGACGACATCTTCGACATGCTGGCCGACGTGCTCTCGGAGGATTTCGCCTCGTCCGAGTTCGCCCGGCGCAAGCGCTCGATCTCGGTCAACAAGCAGCAGTACAAGAGTCCGAAGTTCTATCCTCCCGTGCCGGCGGAGGTGGGCGCGCGCGCCATCGCCTACTCCCGCGGCTTCTCGGCGCTGGGGCAGACGATCCTGGCCACCACCGGGAGCCTGGAGTTCGAGGCCTCGGTCGCGCGCACCAGCGTCGGGATCATGGAGGCGTTCTTCGGGATCGATACGAGCCACCGCCCGCCCACCCCCGACGACCGCGACGGCTTCATGCGCCGCCACATGCGCCTGGGCTCCCACTACTTCGGCGACTTCCCCAAGTGGCTGAAGCCCCAGCCCAGCGCCATCTCCGAGTACGACCTGGTCGACGCCCTGCTCAGCCGCGACGGCGGCGAGCGCATCACCGTCAGCCTGTCGGAGCACATCCACGGCCAGGTGGCGGCCATCCGCTCGGGCGGGGCCGACTACAAGATTTGGGAGCGCGAGGCGCAGAAATTGCGCGAGGACGTGGCGCGCGAGCTGGACGGCGCCGCCGGCCGCGGTGGAACCACCAGCTACGGTCCCCGCGGCGAAGAGATCGTAGAGGCGCGCCGCCGCCTCGCCCGCCTGTGGCGCGGCGCGGGGGGCGACGAAAGCCTGGAGGCGATCCTGTTCTCCTACCTGGACGACCAGGAGAAGGCCGGGCTCGACTACACCATCCAGCTCGTCGAGCTCATCAAGGACCGGATCGACGCCCCCGGCGACGGCGTGATCGCACGCCTCAAGCGCATCGAGGACGAGTATGCGCGCCTCGCCGAGGAGATGATCCGCTCCTCCTTCCAGGAGAGCGTGGCGCGGGTGGCCCAGGCGGCGCGGCCCTCGCTGTTCGGCGACCGCGCCCGCATGGCCGAGACCTACCTTTCCCAGGCCGCCGACGACCTCGCCTACCACGCGCTGTACCGCCTGCGCGCCATCGCCGCGCGCGAGGCGCAGGCGCTGCTGGCGGAGATCAGCGCATGGCTCGGCGTGCGCACGGGGCTGGACGAGCGCGGCGACACGCGCTGGAGCGGGCTGATCGCCGACTTCCAGGCGGGCTACGCCACCGTGCGCTCCACCCTCGACCTGATCCGCGCCGACGCCGAGCGTGTGGAGGACGCGCTGCACCGCCCCGAGACCGGCGTGTTCCTGGTGGTGCGCGGCGCGGGCGTGGGTGAGATCCGCGTCGATCCCGCCCAGCGCCTCGAGTGGGCGCGCGAGGCGTTCCGCGCCTACGGCGGCACGCGGCGCATGTTCACCGAGCTGCGCACGCCCGAGGGCCAGCTCGCCGTGCTGGCCCAGCTGCGCGCCATCGCCTCCACCAAGCTCGCCCCGTGGGAGGCGCGCATCCCGCCGGTGCTCGACGCCCTGCACGAGTTGAAGACCCAGGATCCGAACGGCTACCGTGACCTCCTCAAGAAGGTGGTTGAGCGCGCCATGCCCTGGATCCAGGCGGGGTTCGACGCTTTCCAGCCCTCGGGCTCGCAGTACGTGGCGCTGCTGGCGGTCGACCGGGCGCGCGAGTTCGAGGCCGAGTTCGGGCCGGACATCCGCGCGCTCATGCCCGCCGCGCTCGGCATCGAGGCCCCCGGCTACACCGAGAGCGGCGTGCCCGGCCGCGCCACCTTCTACGTGGAGCTGGCGGGGGTGCCGCTGGACGTGCTGACCCAGCTGCGCACCGACTGGCGCGAGGCCTACCAGAAGCAATTGGTCGCCCCCGACGCCTTCCCGCTGCACAACCACAAGGACATACTGCGCTTCCCCGACCCGGTGGCGCTCAAGGCGGCGGACATCGAGAAGCTGAAGGGCGTGCTCGACCTGTTCCTGCGCGGCGTGGCCTTCGGCCTGCTCAAGCGCGACACCGCCGGAGCGGCGGGCTCGGCCGGGCGCGCGCCGCCCTACCTGCTCGACATGGGCGGCGGCGACCTGCAGGCGGTGGGGGCCGAGCGGACCCTGCGCCGCCGCGGCTTCGCCGCCCACCACCGCGCCCGGCTGGAACGGCTGCTGGCGGAGACGGAAGGCGGCTTCGGCCCCGTGCGCATGCTGGCGGCCAGCGCCCTGTTCCAGTTCACCGCCAACCGCGCCTACGCCAAGCGACGCGATGTCTCCTTCGACCAGGAGGAGCGTATCGGCGGAGTGGCGCACCACGTCGCGGGGTCGCTCGCCGCCCGCTGGTTCGAGCGCTTCCGCGCGCTGGACGAGGCCGCCCGCGCCGGGGTGGACGGGGCGGAGACGCGCGCCGCCCTGTTCGACCGCGTGGAGGCCTGGACCGTCCCGGTCGAGGGCAGCCTGGAGGACGTGGACGCGCTGGAGGCCAACCGCGATCCCCTCGACCAGCCCGCCATGCGTGCGACGGACAAGCGCCAGGTCGACCGCCTGCGCTTCACCGAGGCCGCCCTGCGGGCGCTGGTCGGTCTGGCGGGCGGGGCCGCGCCGGGCGCCGCGCCCTCCGACGCGCCACCACCGCCCCCGCCGCCAGCGTCCGGCGGCCCTTGGTACCTCAACCTGCCGGGCCTGCAGCAGACGCGCATGGAACTGGCCGCCGTGGCCGCCCAGGCCGCCGCCGGGGCGCTCACCCGCGAGACCTTGGTGTTCGACGCCGCCGATCCGGCCGCGGGCTGGACGGCGGCGTCGCGCTCCTACGCCCTGGCCGCCCTGTTCTCCGCGCCGCCTCCGCCTCCGCCACCCGTAGCGGCGGGCTTCTACCTGGCGGCGGACGGGCGCACGAGCGGGCCCTTCGGCCCCGCCCAGTTGCCGGGAGAGATCGCCGCCGGCCGGCTCGGCCCCGCCACCCCCGTCTACCGCGTGGGCGAGGTGGGGGGCGCTTGGCGGACCGCGGCGGAGGTGGCGGAGATCGCCGCCCTGTTCCCACCGCCTCCGCCGCCCCCCGGCTGAACGCGGCGCTCAGCGGGCGGCGGGCAGCAGGCTCAAGGTGACGCGGGCGTCGGCGGCTCGCGCGCTGGACACGTCGTCCGTGGCGCGCAGCTCAAAGCCGTCCGCCGCGTCGTCCGGCAGGGCCAGCACCCGGCCGGGGCGTCCTGCGAGCATCCGGCCGTCGATCCGCACGCGCAGCGGCGTGTCCGTGGTGAGCGCGTAGCGCACCGATATGCCGAGCCCCGGCGGCGTCACCGTCCTCCAACGGCGGGTCAGGCGCAGGCTGCGGCTCGACACCGCTCCACCCACGGGCGCGCCGGGCGAGGGCGTCGCCGCCCGGTGGACCGCGCAATAGGCGAGGACCGCCAGCAGCCCGATCAGGAACCAGGGCGTGCGGCGGCGGCGCTTCGCCCGCGGCGGTCGGGGTGGTTTGGGCCTGCGACCGCGCCTTCGCGGCGCGGCGTCCTCCTGGAACGCGGCGGGCTCGATCGGCGAGGGCGAGGGCGAGGGCGTCGGCGGCACGGACGGGAGCGGTCGGCCCGGAGCCGGGACCGGCGTGGGTGCGAACTCCGGCGGGGATGGGGGCGCCGTCCGCAACTCCGCAGCCGTCGGGGCGAGGGGCTCGGGGGAGGCCGCTGGATGTCTAGGGGCCTGGCAGGCTCCGCAATAGGGACAGTAGGCGACGGGCGCGGCGTGGACGCGACCACACGCGGCGCAGACGAGCGTGTCGCTCATGCCGGTTCTGGATCGGAAAAGCGGCCCACGGCGCGGTTCATACGACGCCACGGCCCCGGGTGCGAGGCGGGCGCGTCGAGCCTGACGAACTCGGGCGGTCGACCGTGGGTCGACCGCCCGCTCGGCTCAGGTCACTCGGCGGTGGCGGCCTTCCGGCGGCCGCGCGCGGGGGCTTTGGCCCCGGCGTCCCCGGTCACGTCGTCGGCGGTCATGCCGGCGGCGGCCTGGGGCGAAGCGTCGTCCTGCGGACCGGCGTCATCCGCGACCGGGCCACGGCCGCGCGAGCCCAGACCGCGTTGGCGCGCCATCTCGGAGCGCGCGGCCGAATAGTTCGGGGCCACGGCGGGATAGCTCGTCGGCAGGCCGTAACGCTGGCGGTAGTCGTCCATGGTCATGCCGTGGCGCGCGAGGTGCCGCTTGAGCGTCTTGTAGGGCTTGTTGTCGACGAAGGAGATCAGCCCGTCGGGCGTGACCGACTTGCGGATCTGCGCGGGGGTGGCCTTCTGCGTATCGGCCTCGGGTTCGACTGCGGCGGGAGCGTCGCTCTCGGTCAGCGCCTGACGCACCGAACGAATGATCTGGGGAATCTCCCCCGCCTGAACGTGCGTGTTGGCGCCCACGTAGGACGCCACGATCTCGGCGGTGAGGGTGAGGATGTCGACCTTGTCTTCCAAAACAAAAACTCCGACCAGGAGGTGAGGTTACACCGTCTCATCTCCTCCGCGTCAGCCTACGTCAAGCGTTGTCGACATCCGCCGGAGAAAAACGCCCGTGCCAAGGTGACGAAGGCGATCGGCTCGTGGTCAAGGTCGACGGGCGGCCGACCTCGACCCGGAAAAGCTGGACGCAGGTCGGTCCGTACTGGAAAAGCTTCGCCCTTGATCCGCCACATTCGGCGACGGAACCGGCTTCGGCGCGAATCGTCTGCAATCACAAAGGTGAACGCGCCCGGGGAGCTTGCGGTAGTCGCCTCCGGACCGCAGACTCTTCGTCACGAGATCGACGAGGCTCCGCGACGTGTCCCGGCCGGGTCGCACCCGCGCCGGACGGCTCGGATCAGATCTTCTCGCTGACCTTGATGGCGGCGCGGCACCCGGCCTTGATCACGGCGGTGAGCAGCGCATGGCCCGGCGTTTCGCGCGCGCCATGGGCCACGGCGTGGTCGTGGTGGGCGATCTCGTCGTCGCGGAAGCGCTGGAGTTCGACGGCCAGCTCGGGCTCGCGGGCGCGAACCTCCTCGATCTGTTCCGCGTAGTGCTGCTCGATGACGCTTTCCACCGCTTCGGTGCAGGCGTGGGCCGCCTTCTCGCCCATCAACGCGGTGCCCGCGCCCAGGGCGAAGCCCGCCAGCCGCCACAGGGGGGTGAGCGCGGTGGGCCGCACGCCCCGGCGGGTGAGGATCTCGTCGAAGGCCGACAGGTGCACCTGCTCCTGCCGTTCGTGCTCGGCCATCTGCCGCGCCATGTCCGCGTGGGCGGGGGCGGCGGCGAACACCGCGTTCTGGCCGCGGTAGATGTGCACGGCGCCCAGTTCTCCCGCATGGTCCACCCGCAGGATCTCGGCCAGGCGCGCGGAAACGGCGGCGCGGCCGACGGGAAAGACGCGGGCGGGGAGGTCGCTCACGTGCGGCTCCTGGAGCGAAAGGGAACGGCGAAACTGGTCAGGCACAGCGCGAGGGAGAGCAGGACGTTCCACCCCGCCATGGAAAGGCCCGCCACCCGGAACGCCGCTTGGTCGCAGCGCACGACGTGGACGGTGGAGCCCGCGTCGAACAGAGCGCCCACGGCGGCGGCGGAGAGGCGGACGCGGCCGCCGCCGGTGCAGGCCGCGGGACCCGCCCACCAGCGCCACTCCACGCCGGCGTGGTAGGCCGCCAGGATCGCGCCGGCCGCGAACGCCACGCCCAGGGCCACGCACCCGATCCTGATCGCGAGGTCGAAGCGCAGCGCCAGCAATCGCGCGCCCAACGCCACGGCCAGGGCGGTCCAGTACACCTCGCGCTGGTGCAGGCACAGCTCGCACGGCGGCCAACCCATCCACTGGAAGACGTGCACGGTGAGCAGCGTCAGCGCGCTGATCACGGCGGCGGCGTCCAGCCAGACGGTGGGGCGGAGTCCGGCCGTCCGCAGGGGGCGCAGACCGCCTGTGAGACCGCCGCCCAGGCGCGCCGACCTCACAGGAACCTCGTGGCGGCCACCGCCAAGACCAGGAGCGCCAGCGCCCCGCCGACCAGCAGCAGCAGGTGGCGGTCGACGAAGGTCTTGGCCGCCGGGTGCTGCAGCAGCGCGGCCTCCAGGAAGAAACGGCCCCCGCGGGTGAGCACGGAGGCCAGCAGGAACAGGCGCAGGTCGTAGCGGGCTATGCCGCTGGCGATGGTCACGAGCTTGTAGGGAATGGGCGTCAGCCCCTTGACCAGGATGATCCAGAAGCCGTTCCGCGCGAACCAGCCGCGGTAGGCCTCCATGCCGTGGCCGTGCCCGAACAGCGCCAGGAGCTTCAGCCCCACCGGCTCCAGGAACACGCCGATGGCGTAGCCCAGCAGGCCGCCCAGCACCGAGGCCAGCGAGCATACGGCGGCGTACGTCCAGGCCTTGTCGCGGCGCGCCAGCACCATGGGCGCGAGCAGCGCGTCCGGGGGCAACGGGAAGAAGGAGGCTTCCGCAAAGGCGACGGCCGCCAGGACGGGCGTGGCCCACCGCGTGTCGGCCAAGCGGATCACGCGGTCGTAGAGGCGGCGCAGCACGATGGGGAGGGCTCCGGCAGGGCGGCCTAGCTGCTAGCGCGTCCGTCCGGTCCGCGCGAGCCTCGCGTGCGGGCGGGCCGCGTGTCACGCGTGCGCGGTTGCGCGCCGGGGTCGCCCGTCGCTATCTGCGCGTCAGCCCACCTTCCGCCCCTCCTGCAAGGACGATCCCATGGCCGTCACCCCCGACAACCCCATCGGCCTCGACGGGTTCGAATTCGTCGAGTTCACCTCACCCGATCCCGCGCGCATGACGCACCTTCTGGAGCAACTGGGCTTCGTGGCCGCCCATCGCCATCCGCAGAAGGCGGCGGTGCGCTACAAGCAGGGCGACATCAGCCTGATCGTCAACCAGGAGCCGGACGGCCAAGCCGCCGACTTCCGCGCCGCCCACGGCCCCTCGGCCAACGGCATGGCCTTCCGCGTGGACGACGCGCGCGCCGCCTACGACCTCGCCGTCGCGCGCGGCGCCAAGCCGGCGCCGGAGGGCGCGGGGGTGCTCGGCGAGGGAAGCTTCGTGCTGGAGGGCATCGGCGGGAGCCTCCTCTATCTCGTCGACCGCTTCGGTCCGAAGGGGAGCCTCTACGACGGCTGGACGCCCGTGGAGGGCGCCGCCGAGGCGGAGGCGCGCGAGAACGTGGGCCTCGGCACTCTCGACCACCTGACCCACAACGTGCGCCGCGGTCAGATGCGCACCTGGTCCAGCTTCTATAACCAAGTGTTCGGCTTCGAGGAGCAGAAGTACTTCAACATCAAGGGCAAGTCGACCGCCCTGTTCAGCCAAGCCATGATCGCGCCTGACAAGGCCATCCGCATCCCGTTGAACGAGAGCCAGGACGAGCACAGCCAGATCGAGGAGTTCATCCGCGAGTACAACGGCGAGGGCATCCAGCACCTCGCGCTGACCACCGACGACATCTACGGCACCATCGAGGCCCTGCGCGCCCGCGGCGTGCAGCTGCAGGACACCATCGAAACCTACTACGAGCTGGTCGACACGCGCGTGCCCGACCACGGCGAGGACGTGGAGCGGATGCGTAAGAACCGCATCCTCATCGACGGCAACCAGGAGGAGGGCCTCCTGCTGCAGATCTTCACGGAGAATCTGTTCGGGCCGATCTTCTTCGAGATCATCCAGCGCAAGGGCAACGCCGGCTTCGGCAACGGCAACTTCCAGGCCCTGTTCGAGTCCATCGAGCTCGACCAGATGCGCCGCGGCGTGATCCCGGCGGAGAAGGAGCCGGCTTGAGCGGCGACCCGGACCTGGAGGCCATGGCGCGCGACGAGCTGCAGCGCGCCCTGACCCTGTCCTGGCGCGAACTGTCGAAGGTGACGCCCTGGGGCGACACCTTCGACGGCGTTTCGCCCGCCGGCCGCGAGGTGCAGGTCGAGCGCAACTACGTCTGGGCCGCAGGCGTGGGCGGCGACGTGCTGTGCGAGGTGGTCGTCTACGTGAACGCGCCGCTCTACGACGCCGGCGCGCGCTTCAGCGATGTGGTGCGACGGCCCTAGTCCGGCAGCCAGGACGGGTCGGCGGCCTGCTCCAGCGTGAACGGGGGGGCTTCCGAGAAGTCGGCGAGCGGGATGTGGGTCTCAGCCGAGGCCAGCAGCCGCGCGCTCGCGTAAGCCTCCTCGAACTCCGCGTTTTCGAGGCTGCGCAGGCTCGGGCTGTCCTTGAGCAAGCGCGCGAGGTCGCGTCGTTGCACCCGGATGGTGTGTCGCCAACTGGTGCAGCGCCGGCCCGGCTGGAAGCGCCACTTGAGGAGGTGGACCAGCAGCACCTGCAGCCGGGAGCCCAACTCCCGCACGTCGGATCGACCCAAGCTCTCCAACTCCTCCGCCAGGTGGTCCCAGTCCACCTCGTTGGCCGAGCGGCGGCGCAGGGCGTCGGCCTGGGCCAGAGCCCAGGCGTGGAAGTCGAGGTCGTAGGCGGCGGCCATGGCTTCAGGCTAACATGAGGGCATGAAGCTCGCATCCTTGAAGGGCGGCCGCGACGGGCGGCTCGTGGTGGTCTCCGCCGACCTCGCCTGGTTCACGGAGGCGGTCGCGATCGCGCCCACCCTGCAGGCGGCGCTGGACGACTGGGAGGCGGTGGAGCCGCAATTGCGCGCCCTGTCGCTGTCCCTGGAGGGCGGGGGCGCGCCGCGCGAACGCTTCCACGAGCACGAGGCCGCCGCCCCCCTGCCGCGCGCCCACCAGTGGCTGGACGGGTCGGCCTACGTGAACCACGTCGAGCTCGTGCGTCGCGCGCGCGGGGTCGAGTTGCCGGAGAGCTTCTGGACCGACCCGCTCATGTATCAGGGCGCGTCCGACGGCTTCCTGGGCGCGCGCGACCCCATCGCGCTCGCCGACGAGGCCTGGGGCTGCGACCTGGAGGCGGAGGTCGCGGTGATCGTGGGCGACGTGGGGCAGGGCGCCTCGCGCGAGGAGGCCGCGGCCGCCATCCGCCTCGTCACCCTGGTCAACGACGTGTCGCTGAGGAACCTGATACCGGCCGAGCTCGCCAAGGGGTTCGGCTTCGTCCAGTCCAAGCCCGCCTCGGCGCTGGCCCCGGTGGCGGTCACCCCCGACGCCCTGGGCGCGGCCTGGGACGGCGGTCGGCTCCACGGCGAGCTGGAGTGCTTCGTCAACGGCGTCCCGCTCGGCCGGGTGGAGTCGGGCGACGACATGACCTTCGACTTCCCGACCCTGATCGCCCACGCCGCCAAGACGCGGCCGCTCGGCGCCGGCACGGTGATCGGCTCGGGCACCGTGTCCAACCGGGGCGCGGACGGCGGGCCGGGCCTGCCGGTGGCGCGCGGCGGCCGCGGCTACGCCTGCCTCGCCGAGTTGCGCACGGTGGAGACCCTGGCGGACGGTGCGGCCTCCACCCCTTTCCTGCGTCACGGCGACGTGGTGCGCATCGAGATGCGCGACCGCGCCCGCCACCCGCTGTTCGGCGCGGTGGAGCAGCGGGTGCGCCCCGCCTGAGGCGCGCGTCCATTCGATCACGCCCGCACGCCGCCAAGGTGGCGCCCCGGCGCGCGCGGCGCTAAATCGCGGGCATGGAATTTGCGCTCAACGCCGACCAGCAGGCCATCCAGGACGCGGCCCGCGCCTTTGCGGAGGCCGAACTCGCGCCGCACTCCGCCGAGTGGGATGAAACCCACCACTTTCCCGTCGACGTCATGCGTCGCGCCGCCGAGCTCGGCTTCGCGGCCATCTACGTGGGCGAGGAGCACGGCGGCTCGGGCCTGGGGCGGCTGGACGCGGCGCTGATCTTCGAGGAGCTGTCGCGGGGCGACGTGTCCACCGCCGCCTTCCTGTCGATCCACAACATGGCGACCTGGATCATCGACCGGTTCGGGTCCGACGACCTGCGCCGTCGCTACGTCCCGCGCATGACCACCATGGAGCTGATCGGCTCCTACTGCCTGACCGAGCCGGGATCGGGATCGGACGCCGCCGCCATGCGCACGAGCGCGCGACTGGACGGCGACCATTACGTGCTGAACGGCTCCAAGGCCTTCATCTCGGGCGCGGGGGTGTCGGACGTGTACGTCGTCATGGCGCGCACGGGCGGGGAGGGGCCCCGCGGGGTGTCCGCCTTCGTGGTGGAGCTGGGGACGCCGGGCCTCGTCTTCGGCAAGCCCGAGCGCAAGATGGGTTGGAACAGCCAGCCCACCGCCGTGGTCAGCTTCGACGACTGCCGCGTGCCCGCGCAGAACCTGCTCGGCGGGGAAGGCGAGGGCTTTCGCTACGCCATGACGGGCCTGGACGGCGGCCGGCTGAACATCGCCGCCTGCTCGCTGGGCGGCGCGGGCTTGGCGCTGGACACGGCCAAGACGTACCTGGAGACGCGCGTCGCCTTCGGCCGGCCCCTGAAGGAGAACCAGGGCCTGCAGTTCAAGCTGGCGGACATGGCCACGGAGCTGGAGGCCGCGCGCCTGATGGTGCGCGCCGGGGCCGATGCGCTCGACCGGCGCGATCCGCGCGCCACTCAGCTCTGCGCCATGGCCAAGCGCTTCGCCACGGACGCGGGCTTCTCCGTCGCCAACGACGCCCTGCAGCTGCACGGCGGCTACGGCTACCTGCGCGACTACCCGGTGGAGCGCATCGTGCGCGACCTGCGGGTCCATCAGATCCTTGAAGGCACCAACGAGATCATGCGCGTCATCACCGCCCGCGAGATGCTGCGCCGGTGATCGACCTCTCCGCCGCCCAGGCCCCGCCCGTCCACGTTCGGCGCGAAGGCGCGCTGGGCGTGCTCACCCTCGACCGACCCAGGGCGCTGCACGCGCTGACCACCGACATGTGCCGGACGATGACGGAGGCTTTGCTGGCCTGGCGCGGCGACCCGGACGTGGCGGCGGTGATGATCGACCACGCCGGACCGCGCGGCTTCTGCGCCGGCGGCGACATCCGCGCCTTGTCCGCCGCCCACGAGGACGGCGGCGCGGCGGCGCGGGAGTTCTTCGACGTCGAGTACAAGCTGAACGCGCTGCTGTTCGACTATCCCAAGCCCACGATCGCGGTGATGGACGGGGTGGTGATGGGCGGCGGCGTGGGGATCAGCGCGCCCTGCACCCACAGGATGGCGACCGAGCGCACGGTCTTCGCCATGCCGGAGACCGCCATCGGCCTGTTCCCGGACGTGGGCGGCGGCTGGTTCCTGCCGCGCCTGCCCGGCCGCTCGGGGCTGTGGCTGGCCCTGACCGGAGCGCGCCTCAAGGCGGCCGACATGCTGCACCTGGGGCTCGCCACCGTTCACGTGCAGAGCGCGCGCCTGCCCGACCTCAAGGCGCGCCTGGCCGCCGACCCGGCCGCGGCGCAGGCGCTCCTGGCCGAGTTCGCCGCGGATGCGGGTCCGCCGCCGCTGGCGGACCACGCGCAGGAGATCGACCGGCTGTTCGCCGGCCGGGGCGCGCCCGAAATCCTGGCGGCCCTGGACGCGGACGGCGGCGGATGGGCCGCCGCCCAGGCGGCCCTGCTGCGCCGCATGTCGCCCACCTCGCTGTGCGCCACCCTCCGCGAACTGGAGCTGGGCGCCCTCGCGGCGAGCTTCGGCGAGGAGATGGCGCGCGAGTACGGCCTGGCCTGCGCCATCATCCTGCGGCCCGACCTGCGCGAGGGCGTGCGCGCCCTCCTGGTCGACCGCGACAACGCCCCCCGTTGGTCGCCCGCCACCCTCGAGGAGGTGACGTCCGACCTCGTCGACGCCCTGTTCGCCCCGCCGCCGGGCGAGCGGTGGACACCCCTCGCAGCCTTGGGAGAGCCCGCTTGAAGATCGCCTTCATCGGCCTGGGAGCCATGGGCTCCGGCATGGCCGCGCGCCAAGCCGCCGCCGGCCACGAGGTCGCCGCCTACGACCTGTCGCCCGACGCCCTCCTCAGGGCGGAGGTCGCCGGCTGCCGGCGCGCGCCTTCGGCGGCGGCGGCGGTGGACGGGGCGGAGGTGGTGATCTCCATGCTGCCCGCCGGCCGCCACGTGCGCGCGCTCTACGCCGAGGAGGTGTTCCCCCACGCGCCGACCTCCGCGCTCCTGATCGACTGCTCGACGGTGGACGTGGAGAGCGCGCGCGCCGTGGCGGCGCAGGCGGCCGAGCGCGGCTTCGCCTTCGCCGACGCGCCCGTGAGCGGCGGCACGGCGGGGGCGGAGGCCGGGACGCTGGCCTTCATGGTCGGCTGCCCGCAACCCGAGTTCGCCCGGGTGGAGGCGGCGCTGAAGCCCATGGCGCGCGCGGTGATCCGTGCGGGCGAGGCCGGCGCCGGGCAGGCGGCCAAGATCTGCAACAACATGATCCTGGGCGTCTCCATGCTGGCGGTGTGCGAAGCCTTTGCGCTGGCCGAGAAGCTGGGGCTGGAGGCGCAGAGCTTCTACGACATCGCGTCCGTCTCCTCCGGCCAGTGCTGGTCGCTGACGAGCTATTGCCCCTGGCCGGGGGTGGGGCCGGCGAGCCCGGCGGACCGCGGCTACCAGGGCGGCTTCCTCACCGCCCTGATGCTCAAGGATCTGAAGCTCGCCCAGGAGGCCGCCGCCGCCGCGGGCGCCTCCACCCCCATGGGCGCCCAGGCGGAGGCGATCTACGCGTTGATGGCCAACCTGGGCCTGGGCGCCCACGACTTCTCCGCCGCCCTGCCGCTGCACCGCGGCGAGCTGGCGCAACTCACCGGAACCGCCTCCGCATGACCGACGCGCCCGAGACCGCCGAAACCGTGTCGCCCTACGTCACCCTGCGCGTTTCGCGGGAGGAGGGCGCGGCGCTGATCCGGCTGCACCGGCCCGAGGCGCTGAACGCGCTCAACGGCCAGCTCCTGGACGAGCTCTGCGCCTGCCTGGACGTGCTGGAGGACCAGGAGTCCGTCGGCGCCGTCGTGCTGACCGGCTCGGCGAAGGCCTTCGCCGCGGGGGCGGACATCAAGGAGATGGCCTCCAAGTCCTACGCGGAGATGTTCCGCACCGACTTCTTCGCCCGCGCCGCCGACCGCATCGCCGGTACGCGCAAACCGCTGATCGCGGCGGTGGCGGGCTATGCGCTGGGCGGCGGGTGCGAGCTGGCCATGATGTGCGACTTCATCTTGGCCGCGGATACGGCGAAGTTCGGCCAGCCCGAGATCAACCTGGGCGTCGCCCCCGGCATCGGCGGCACCCAGCGGCTGACGCGCTTCGTGGGCAAGTCCAAGGCCATGGAGATGATCCTCACCGGCCGCATGATGGACGCGGCGGAGGCCGAGCGTTGCGGCCTGGTCAGCCGCGTCCTGCCCGCAGCCGAACTGGTGGACGAGGCGATGAAGGTCGCCAAGGCGATCGCCGCCCGGTCGCCCCTGGCGGTGATGATGAACAAGGAGCTGGTGCAGGCCGCCTACGAGACGCCGCTCGCCCAGGGCGTCAAGCAGGAGCGCCGCGCCTTCCACAGCCTGTTCGCCTTTGAGGACCAGAAGGAAGGCATGGCCGCCTTCGTCGAGAAGCGCACGCCCCGGTTCACGGGCCGCTGATCGCGGCGGGGGTCGTTCGCGCACGTTGAACCTAACGGCGCCTGGGCGGTTACCACTTGGGACACCCCGGAGCGCCGCGTGGCCGACGAGTTTCGCCCGACCTCCGACGACATGCATGCGGAGACGCAGGCCTATCCGGCCAGGCAGTCGTCCATGCGCATGCAGCCGGACAGCGACCTGTCCAACTATCGCCCGGCGGGCAAGCTCGCCGGTAAGCGCGCGCTGATCACCGGGGCGGACTCGGGGATCGGCCGCGCCGTCGCGGTCGCCTTCGCCATGGAGGGCGCCTGCGTTGCGGTGCTCTACAACGAAAACGATGCGGACGCGGCCGACACCAAGGCGTTGGTCGAGGCCAAGGCCACAGCGCCCGGCGGCCGCTGCGAGCTGATCCGCGCGGACGTGCGCTCGCGCCAAGCGTGCGCGGGTGCGGTGGAGCGCACGGTCGCGGCGTTCGGCGGGCTGGACGTGCTGGTCAACAACGCCGCCTACCAGCAGTCCCAGCCCGACTTCCTGGCCATCGACGAGCAGCAGCTGCGCCGCACCTTCGAGACCAACATCTTCGGCTACGTCTTCATGGCGCAGGCGGCGCTGCCGCACCTGGAGAGGGTGGGGGGCTGCATCGTCAACACCGGCTCGGTCGTCGGCATGACGGGCAATGAGATCCTGATCGACTATGCGAGCTCCAAGGGAGCGATCCACGCCTTCACCCGCTCGCTGGCCACCGCGCTCGGCCCGCGGGGCGTGCGCGTCAACGCGGTGGTGCCGGGCCCGGTGTGGACGCCCAACATCCCCGCCACCATGCCGCCCGACGAGATGGAGGGCTACGGCCACGAGGTGGCGCTGCGCCGCCCCGGCCAGCCGGAGGAGCTGGCTCCCGCCTATGTGATGCTGGCCTCGGCGGACGGAAGCTTCATGACCGGCTCCCTGGTGCAGGTCACCGGTGGAAAGTTCTCCAGCGACTCATGACCTACGACGAAGCCGACCTCGACCGGCGCGCGCGCGCGTTGCTGGCCTCCGACCGCGTGACCGCGCCCACGCGCCGGGCGCTCCTGGCGAGGCTCGACGCCGCGCCTGTCCCGCCGCGCGTGTTCGATGCGCGCCAGTCGGCGGTGCTGGCGGCGGCGGCGGCGCGGCTCACGCCCTTGCCGGGACTGGAGGCGCGGTTGGACCTGGCGGGACGGTTGGACGCCATGCTGGCGGACGAGCCGGGCGACGGCTGGCGCTACGCCGACTGCCCACCGGACGTCCAGCTCCACCGCGCGGGACTGGACGGGTTGGACGCGGCGGCCCGGGCCGCCCACGGCTCCGGCTTCGCCGAGCTGGACGAGGCCGGCCGCGACGCCGTGCTCGCCGCCGCCCAGGCCGGCGCACCGCCGGGCCCGCCCTGGGCCGCGCCGCCCGCGCGCTGGTTCGAGGAACTCCTGGCCGCCCTGACCGAGCTGGCCTACGGCCATCCCCTCGTCCAGGTCGCCATCGGCTACGACGGCATGGCCGACGCGCGCGGATGGCGGGGGGGCGTGCTCACGCCGGCCGCTTCGTGAGGTTCACGCCCGAGAACTTCCGGGTCCGCTCCGACGACGAGACGGTGGACGCGGTGGTGGTCGGCACGGGGGCGGGAGGCTCGCCCATCCTCATGCGCCTGGCGGAGGCCGGCCTTTCCGTGGTGGCGCTGGAGGCCGGCCGTTGGTGGGATCCCGAGGACGACTTCGCCACGGACGAGGTCGAGCAGAACAAGCTGTTCTGGCGCGACGAGCGCGTCAGCGGCGGGGCCGACCCCATCGCCTTCGGCAAGAACAACTCCGGCGTGGGAGTCGGCGGCTCGACCCTGCACTGGACCGCCTACGCCCCGCGCGCCCAGCCCGACGACCTGCGCCTCCACACCCATTTCGGCGTGGGGCGCGACTGGCCGATCGGCTACGACGACCTCGCACCCTACTATGACGAGGTCGAGGCCTTCATCGGCGTGTCCGGCCCGAACCCCTATCCTTGGGGCCCGCAGCGCAGCGCGGGCTACCCTCTTGCGCCCCTGCCGCTCAACCGGCCCGCCCGGCTCATGGAGCGCGGCTGCGCCGAGCTCGGTATCCGAACCGCGCCCGGGCCCAACGCCGCGCTCTCCGGCAGCTATTACCGCGAGGGGGTGGGCTGGCGGCCGGCGTGCACCAACCGCGGCTTCTGCCAGGCGGGGTGCAGCAACGGGGCCAAGGCCTCCATGGACGTCACCTTCCTGCCGCGCGCCGTCCGCGCGGGGGCGGAGGTGCGCGACGGCTGCTTCGCCACCGGCTTCGAGCTGGACGGCGCCGGGCGGATCACCGCGGTGGTCTACGTGCGCGACGGGCGCGAGCGACGCCAGCGCTGCGCGGCGGTGTTCCTGTGCGCGGGCGCGGTGGAGAGCCCGCGGCTGCTGCTGATGAACGGCCTCGCCAACTCCAGCGGGCAGGTCGGCCGCAACTTCATGGCGCACACCGGGCTGCAGGTCTGGGGCCGCTTCGACGAGCCGGTCACCCCCACCCGCGGCATACCCGGCGGGCTGATCAGCGAGGACGCCCACCGCCCGCCGGACGCCGATTTCGCGGGCGGCTACCTGCTGCAGAGCATAGGCGTCATGCCCGTGACCTACGTCACCCAGATGGCGCGCGGCCGGGGGCTGTGGGGTGAGGCGCTGGTGCGCCACATGGAGGACTTCGACCGGGTGGCGGGCATCAACATGCACGGCGAGTGCCTGCCCCACGAGGCCAACCGCCTCGTTCTGTCGGACGAGCGGGACGGGCGGGGCTTGCCCAAGCCCCGCGTGGACTTCACCAACGGCGAGAACGAGCGGCGCATGACGGCGCACGCCGAGCGGATCATGCGCGACGTCTGGTCGGCGGCCGGAGCCCACGACGTGTGGATGCTGCCGCGCAACGCCCACGCGCTCGGAACCTGCCGCATGGGAACGGACGGCGGCGACGCGGTGGTGGACGCCGATTGCCGAAGCTTCGACGTGCAGAACCTCCACGTGTGCGACAACTCGGTTTATCCGAGCTCGCTCAGCGTCAACCCGGCGCTGACGCAGATGGCGCTCAGCCTGCGCACGGCCGACCGTTTCCTCGCGCGTCGCGCCGGAACCGCCGCTCGATGACCGCGAGCTTCCTCCACGCGCTCAAGCGCGAGCACGTCGGCGGCGACGACGGCCTGAGCTATGACGGCGACGAGCACGGCGGCGGTGCGGGGCAGGACGGCTCAGGCCTGCCCTGCGGTCCCATCGGCGACAGCTTCATGTTCGCCACGGGCATCGAGTGCTCCAACCCCACCATCGACGCCGGACGGGTGCGCCGCGACCTCTTGGAGGAGACCGGCCACTATGACCGCTGGCGCGACGACCTGCGGCTGGTCCACGACCTCGGCCTGCGCGTGCTCCGCTACGGCCTGTCCCTGCACAGGACGTACCTGGGTCCCGACCGCTTCGACTGGAGCTTCGCCGACGAGGTGATGGCCGAGATCAAGCGGCTGGGAATCGAGCCCATTCTCGACTTGATGCATTTCGGCGTGCCCGACTGGATCGGGAACTACCAGAACCCGGACCTGCCCCACTTATTTCAGCGCTATTGCGCCGCGGTGGCCGAGCGCTATCCCTGGGTGCGTTTTTACACGCCGGTGAACGAGATCTACGTCACCGCCCGCAACAGCGGCCGGGACGGGATCTGGAACGAACAGCTCAAGGGCGACCGCAGCTTCGTCACCGCCATGAAGCACGTGGTCGCGGCGAGCATACTGGGCGCCCAGGCCGTCGCCGCCCGGCGGCCCGACTGCGTGATGGTGCAGAGCGAGAGCGCCGAGTTCATCCACGAGATGCGCGCCAGCCCCTCGCCCGAGGTGCGGCTGACCAACAAGCTGCGGTTTCTGAGCCTGGACCTGCTCTACGCGCACCAGCCCGACGCCGAGGTCATGCTCTACCTCTTGGATAACGGCATGACCCGCGAGGAGTTCGACTGGTTCATGCGCGGCGAGCCGCCCGGCTATCAAGTCCTCGGCACCGATTATTACGGGCGCAACGAGCACATCATCAAGCCGAACGGCGAGATGGTCCCGGCCGAGGACGTGATGGGCTGGCGCCAGATCACGCGGGACTATTGGCGACGCTACAACAAGCCGGTCATGCACACCGAGACCAACGTTTTCGACCCCGACCTCGCCTGCTCCTGGCTGTGGAAGCAGTGGGCCAACGTGCTGGGCCTGCGCTCGGAGGGCGTGCCGGTGCTGGGTTTCACCTGGTACAGCTTGATCGACCAAGTGGACTGGGACGTGCAGCTCGCGCAGAAGAAGGGCGTGGTGAACGCGTGCGGATTGTACGACCTCGACCGCAACCCGCGTCCCGTGGCGGCGGAGATGCGGGCGCTGCTGGAGGCTTTCGGCCGCATCACCATCATGCCCCACGCCGAGATGCTCAAGCTCGCCGATCATCCCGCCACCTTGAAGGTCGCGTTGTGAGCGGCCCGTTGTTCCTGCACGGCTTCGGCGCTTCCGGGCGCGGTTGGGACGCGGTGCGCGCCGAGCTGCCCGAGGCGATGCGGGGAGCCGCCCCCGACCTGCCGGGCTTCGGCGGGGCCCCCGACCTGCCCCACCCCTCGCTGGACGGCTATGTCGACCATCTGCTGGACACGCAGGGCGACCCGAGCGGCCGCTGGGTGGTGGCGCACTCCATGGGCGGCAAGCTGGCGTTCCTCCTGGCCGTGCGCCCGGGCGTGCGGCTCGCCGGGCTCGTGCTCGTGGCCCCCACCACCCCCGGGCCCGAGCCGATGACCGAGGACCAGCGCCGAGCGCTCGTCGAGGGCCGCGACGATCCGGACAGGGCGCGCGCCGGCCTGCACGCCGAACTCACGCGTGAGATCCCGATCGCGGCGTTCGACGCGACGTTGGCCGACCGCCTCGCCACCTCGCGCGACGCCGCCCGGTGGTGGGCGCTGGAAGGCAGCCGGCAGGATGTGCGCCACCGGCTGGGGCGTCTGGACCCGCCCCCGGTCGTGCTGGTCGGCGCCCGCGACCACCGCCTGGGGGAAGCCGCCCAGCGCCGCGAACTACTGCCCCACCTCGCGGACGCCACTCTTGCCGTGGAGGCGGACGCGGGCCACCTAGTACCGCTGGAGGCCCCCGGGGCCGTCGCCGGCGCGATCCGCGGAGTCTTTGCGTGAGGGGTGACGGAGAGGAATTGCGCGCGGCGTCGGACGGGCGGCTCGACCGCCTGGCGGCGGTGCGCGCGCGCAGTCTGGCCCTGGCCGACCCGCTCTCGCCCGAGGACTGGATGCTGCAGTCCATGCCCGACTGCAGTCCGGTCAAGTGGCACCTGGCCCACACCACCTGGTTCTGGGAGACCTTCCTGCTTCAGCCGCACGCGGCGGGCTACCAGCCCTGCGACCCGCGGTTCGGCTTCCTGTACAACTCGTACTACGAGGCCGCGGGCGCGCGGCACCCGCGGCCCCAGCGCGGGCTGATCTCGCGCCCCGGCGCCGACGAGGTTCGCGCCTACCGCGCCCATGTGGACGCGGCGCTCTCGGCTCACCTGCCCGCCGTGCTGCACGCTCGGCCGGAGCTCGCGGCCCTGGTCGACCTGGGTCTGGCCCACGAGGAGCAGCACCAGGAACTGCTGCTCATGGACGTCAAGCACGCCTTCTCGCTCAACCCCCTGCGCCCGGCCTACCGGGAAGGCGGACCCCGGACGCAGGCCGATCCCGGCGGCCCCGCCACCTGGGTGGAGTTCGACGAGGGCCTGCGCGAGTGCGGCCGGGACGGCGCAGGTGCGGGCTTCGGCTTCGACAACGAGGAACCGGCGCACCGCCGCTGGCTGGACGCCTACGCCCTGGCCGACCGGCTGGTCACCGCGGGCGAATGGCGCGCCTTCATGGAGGACGGCGGTTACGACCAGCCCCGCTGGTGGCTGTCGGACGGCTGGGCGCTGGCCAAGGCGCAGGGCTGGCGCGCGCCGCTCTACTGGACCGCCGACGGGGAGGGGGGCTGGTCGCTGTTCACCCTGGAAGGTGAGCGGGCCGTAGATCCCGCCGAGCCCGTGGTCCACGTCAGCTTCTACGAGGCCGACGCCTACGCCGCCTGGGCGGGCGCCCGCCTGCCCACCGAATTCGAATGGGAGGCCGCCGCCGCGGCCGCCGCGCCCGCGCCCGCGGTCGGACGGCTCCACCCCGCGCCCGCGGGGCCGGCCGAGCCTGGGCGGCTGCGCCAGCTTTACGGCGACGCCTGGCAGTGGACGCGCAGCGCCTACGAGCCCTATCCCGGGTTCCAGGCGGTGGAGGGCGCGGTGGGCGAGTACAACGGCAAGTTCATGTCGGGCCAGCAGGTGCTGCGCGGCGGGTGCGTCGCCACCCCTCCCGGCCACGCCCGCGCGATCTACCGCAACTTCTACCCCCCCCACGCCCGCTGGGCGTTCGGCGGCGTTCGCCTGGCGCGAGGACGATGAGCTTCACCCTGCACGACCTGGCCCCGGCGCAGGAGAGCTTCGCGCAGGCGCTGACGGCCGGCCTGTCCGCGCCCGACAAGTCGATCCCCGCACGCTTCCTTTATGACGCGCAGGGTTCGACCCTGTTCGAGCGCATCACCGAGCTGCCCGAGTATTATCCCACGCGGACGGAGGTCTCCATCCTGCGGGCCGACGCCGGCGCGATGGCCGCCGTGCTCGGCCCCGACGTGGCGGTGGTGGAGTTCGGCGCCGGGTCCAGCCGCAAGGCGCGCTTCCTGCTCGACGCCTTGGAGCGGCCGGCGGCCTACGCGCCCATAGACGTGTCCACCACCGCGCTCACCGCCTTGGCGGAAGAGGTGGCGCACGCCTATCCGGCGCTGGCGATCGAAGCCGTGTGCGCCGACTACGGCCAGGATTTCGAGTTGCCGGCCCTGCCGGGCCGTCGCCGGGTGGGCTTCTTCCCGGGGGGCACCATCGGCAACCTGACGCCGCAGGAGGCGGAGGGCTTCCTGGCCGCCTGGGCGCCACGCCTGGGGCCGGCCGGCGCCATGCTGGTCGGGGTCGACCTGCGCAAGCCGGCGCAGGTGGTGCTTCCCGCCTACGACGACTCGCAGGGGGTGACCGCGCGCTTCACGCTCAACATACTGGCCCGCGCCAATCGTGAACTGGACGCCGACTTCGAGCTCGCGGCCTTCGCCCACCGGGTCGACTACGACCCGTCGACGGGCCGGGTGGCCATATACCTGGAAAGCCTGCGCCCTCAGGCGGCGCGGGCGGCGGGCCGCAGCTTCAGCTTCGCGGCGGGCGAGCGCATCCATGTCGAGGACAGCTGGAAGTACGCGGCCGAGGACTTCCAGGCGTTGGCGCGGCGCGCAGGCTACCAGCCCGTCCAGGTGTGGACCGACCCGGACGAGCTGTTCAGCGTCCACCTGGTGGCCGCCGGGGGGTGAGGGGCGGCGGTCGCCGCCCCCGCCGCCTTCAGCTCTTCATCATGGAACTCATGGTCTGCAGCATCTGCAGGTGCTGCTGGACGACCGGCACGATCTTGACCGCGGCCGCCTTCAGGTTGGGATTCGCCCCGCCCTGGGCGTAATCCTGCTGCACCTGCAGCGCCTCCTTGTGCGACTGCGTCTGCTGCCGAACGTAGGTGGAGTCGAACTGGTCACCGCTGGTCGCCTGCAGGGCGGCGATCATCTGCTGCTGGTCGGGACGCAGGACGGGCGGCGTGGGGTGCAGGCCCGACTTCATGGCGGCGGCCACCACCTCCTGGGTGCTCTTGGTGTGGTCGGTCACCATCTTGCGCCCGAAGTTCTTGACCTGGGACGACTTGCCCATGGTCTGGGCCAGCCGGCCCTCCTGAATCTCGAACAGGTCGCTTTGTCCCGCTGCGGTCAGGTAGTCGCTCGTAGGCAGGGCCGCGCCCGTGGCGGCCTGGGGCATGGAGCCCATCGAGCCGGTGGCCGACGCGGAGGATTGGGCCAGGGCCCCGCCCGCGACGGAGGCGGCGAGAAGGGCGGTGGCGGCGATACCGGCGAAGCGCATTGAAGGACTTTCCTTGTTTGGAGCGCAAACGGCAGGCTTCGGCGAATGTTCCCTCTCAGCCCACGCCGTGGTGAAAGCTCTCCACCAAACTTCCGGCGACCAATCTCCAGCCGTCGACGAGCACGAAGAATATCAGCTTGAACGGCAGGCTGACGGACACGGGCGGCAGCATCATCATGCCCATGCTCATCAACACGCTCGCGACCACGAGGTCGATGACGAGGAAGGGCACGAACAGGAGAAAGCCGATCTCGAAGCCGCGCTTCAATTCGGAGATCATGAATGCGGGAGTCACCACCGTCAGCGGCGTGTCCATGGCCGTGCGCGGTCGCGGAGTCTTGGACAAACGCATGAACAGGGCCAGGTCGTCGCGGTTGACCTGGTCCAGCATGAAGCCCTTCACCGGCTGGGTGGCGGCCCCGAACGCCTGGGGCAACTCCATCTTATGGTCCAGCAGCGGCCGGATTCCCGCATTGTAGCTGGCGGTGAAGGTCGGCCCCATGACGATGGCGGTCAGGAACAGCGACAGGCTGACGATCACCGCGTTGGGCGGGCTCTGCTGCAGCCCCAGCGCGGTGCGCAGCAGGCTCAGCACCACGATGATGCGCACGAACGAGGTGGTCATCATCACGATGGAGGGGGCCAGGCTCAGCACGGTGAGCAGGCCCACCAACTGCACCACCCGGTCGGTCAGTCCCCCGCCGGTGCCCAGGTTGATGTTGAGCGCCTGGGCCAGGGCGGCGGTGGGCATGACGAGGCAGGCGGCGGTGGCCGCCACCGACAACAGCAGCGCGCGGCGCCACTCGGCCGGCGGCAGGCCCGTCAGGCTGAGGAGCAGCTTACGCATGGGGAGCGACCGTCGCGTCCGGGGCGGTTCCGGCCATCCGGCCCTCGCCCAACAGGACGAGGCGCTCGGCCCCGTCGACGGCCACCAGCACAAGGCGGTGGGTGGGGCTGAGCGCCAGGCTCTCCACCACCGCCAAGCGGCGCGGCCGCGCGCCGTCGCGCGGCTGCAACAGGCCCGGCGGCCCCCAGCGGCGGGCGGCGTAGGCGGCCAGCCCCACCAGGCCCAGGGTGACCGCCAATCCGAACACGGCGCGTAGCAGGGTGGGCGGGTCCATTTCGCCCGGCAATATCGACCGGGCGGCCTAACGCGCCGTTAACCCTCGGAGGGCAGGTTGGATCGGGTACGAAAGACGCTCCGCCATGCTGGACGGCATTCCGCTCTTCGCCATGCTCAAGGCGAAGCTGGGCTACGACAACGATCGCCAGAAGGTGATCGCCCAGAACGTGGCCAACGCCGACACCCCCGGCTACGCGCCGCGCGACCTCGCGGGTTTCAGCTTCGAGCAGGCGATGCGCGCGGGGGCGGGCGGCGTGTCTCCCGTGCGGACCCAGGCCATGCACCTGGCGGGCAGGGCGCGCCCCGCCGGCGCGTTCAAGGCGGGCGCGGCGCCCGACACGGAAGCGCGGCTGGACGGCAACCAGGTCGTGCTGGAGGAGCAGATGATGAAGATGCAGGACGCCCGCGGCGACTACGAGACCGCCATCACCCTCTACACCCAGTCCCTCGGCCTGCTGCGCACCGCCGCGCGCGCGCCCGGCAAGTGAGGAGGTAGGCGATGGCCGACCCCGTCCGCTCCGCCCCCGACGCCGCCTCGGCGGTGGCCGCCTCCGCCCTGCGCGCCCAGCAGCAGCGCATGCGCGTGATCGCCGAGAACATCGCCAACGCCGACTCGACCTCCACGACCGGCGGGGGCGAGCCCTATCGCCGGCAGATGGCCGTGTTCCAGCCGACCACGGTCGAGGGCGGCGGCGAGGGGGTGCGCGTGGCGCGCGTCCAGCAGGACCAGGCCCCCTTCAAGCGCGAGTACAACCCGGGCCACCCGGCGGCGGACGCCAAGGGCTACGTGTCCATGCCCAACGTCGAACCCCTGGTGGAGGCGCTGGACATGAAGGAGGCCCAGCGCGCCTACGAGGCCAACCTCAACGTGATCGAGGCCGCGCGCGCCATGTCGAGCCGCACCCTCGACCTCCTTCGCAAGTGAGGGGCTGAGCCATGGTCAGCCCCATGATGGCCGCCCGCGCCTACGCCGCCGTGGCGGGGAACGCCAAGCCGGTCGCGGGCGGGACGGCGGCGGGGGCGGACGGGCCGGACTTCTCCCAGCTCGTCACGGACGCCATGCAGGACGCGGTGGGAAGCTCCCGCAAGGCGGAGACGCTGATGACCCAGCACGTCCAGGGCCGCGGCCAACTTCTGGACGTGGTCACCGCGGTCTCCTCCGCCCAGGCGAGCCTGGAGACGGTGATGGCCGTGCGCGACCAGGTCATCTCCGCCTACAAGGAGATCCTGGCCATGCCGATCTGAGGCGGCGCGCGAGGCGGTTGCGCGGGGGCGCCCGCCGTCCATATGGCGAAGGTCGAGCCTTTGGAGACGCCCCATGACCGAGATCGCCGCCGCCGGAACCTTCCTCCTGGGCGACCGCACGGTGAAGCGCATGGGCTACGGCGCCATGCGGCTGTCCGGGCCCGGCGTGTTCGGGCCGCCCAAGGACCGGGACGGGGCGCTGGCCGTGTTGAAGGCGGCGGTGGCCGGCGGGGTCGACCACATCGACACCAGCGACTTCTACGGTCCCCACGTCACCAACCACCTGATCCGCGAGGCGCTGCACCCCTACTCGGACGACCTGACGATCGTGACCAAGGTGGGCGCGGTGCGGGGCGAAGACGGCTCGTGGAACAAGGCGGCCTCGCCGGCCGAGCTTGAGAGCGCGGTGCACGACAACCTGCGCAACCTGGGCCTGGACGTCCTGCAGGTGGTCAACTTCCGTGTGATGGGCGGCGGCGCGGGCCACGGCCCGAGCGAAGGCTCGCTGGAGGAGGGGTTCACCGCCCTGCTCGAACTGCGGCAGCGGGGCCTGATCCGCCATCTGGGCGTGAGCAACGTCACCGCCGCCCAGGTGCGCGAGGCCCGCGGGCTGGGCGAGGTCGTGTGCGTCCAGAACCAGTTCAACCTCGCCCACCGCGAAGACGACGCGCTGGTGGACGAACTCGCCGGCCAGGGGGTGGCCTACGTGCCCTATTTCCCCCTCGGCGGCTTCAGCCCCTTGCAGTCGTCGGTCCTGTCGGAGGTGGCGACGGCGGTGCAGGCCACGCCGCTGCAGGTGGCGCTCGCCTGGCTGCTGCGGCGTTCGCCCAACATCCTGCTGATCCCCGGCACGTCCTCGGTCGACCACCTGCGGGAGAACCTGGCGGCGGCCGCGCTGGATGTCCCGGCGGACGCGCTGGCCCGCTTGGACGGCATGGCCGCCGCTACCGCTCCGGCGGCGTGACGCACAGGGCGAGGTCGGCGGCGAAGGGCGGGCAGGCGAGCTCCAGCCGGCCGTCGCCGTCGACCTGCACGGCGCTCTCGCCCATGGGCCGGCCCTCCCGGGTGGACCAGAAGACGGCCCGGCGCGCTCCGGGCTCGAGCCCTGCGAGCGCCAGGCGCGGCGCGGTCGGCGCGGCGTCGGGTGGGGCCCGGCCCGTGGCGTCCAGGGTGTCGCGGCGCAGGAGGTAGGCCACGACCTGGCGGGCGTCCGCGCAGGCGAAGGCGGCCAGGTCGCTCGGCGCGTCCTCCACCTCCAGCTCGGCCGACACGTTGCGCCGTGCGAAGCGCGGCCAGTCCACCCGGGGCAGGAAGGCGCCCATGGCCGCCTGGGCCCGGCGCATGCCCGCCGTCAGCACGTGAGGGCGGCGGTTGGGCCAGCGCATGCCGCCGCCCGCGCCGCCCGAAGCCAGGTGAGCCCACTGCATGTGGCGGAACAACTCGTCGTCGAAGCTCCTGGGCAGGGTCTTCTTGCGATCCTTGAAGGTGTGGATGGGCCCGTGCTCGGTGTCGAGGAAGGGCCGGCCGGGCGCAACCTCGCCCACGCAGTCGCGCACGATGCGGCCCATGTCGACCGCCGCGTCCACCGTGTTGCGCGGATGGTCGATGGTGCCCTCCGCGTAGATGTGGATGGACGCGAAATCGAGGTCGGGGTGGCGGAAGATCGGCTCCGCCAGGGGCATGTGCGGCCGCCAGGCGAGCTCCGGCCCGAACAGGCTGACCGTTTGCGGATGGCTGCGGCCGTAGAGCCTGCGCTCGAGGGTGCGGACATGGGCCGACAGGTCGGCGATGAACTCGGGGAAGACGTCGGCGCTGTCCTGCGCCTGGGCGGGGTGGATCTCGTTCCACAGGTCCCAGGCGAACAGGACGCCCGACCCGCCCCAGCGCTCCACCGCGAAGGAAAGCCGAGCCTTGATCGCTTCGCGGGCGCCGGGGTCCAGCAGCATGCGCGAAGGCCGGTCCAGCGGGCCGCCGTTGGCGCGGTTGTAGGGGTGGCGGCTCCAGTGGATCCAGGTCCAGAACGTGTCGAAGGGCGTCAGCAGCACGCGCAGGCCGTTCTTCGCGCAGAGGTGGAACAGGTCGTCCCACAGCCGCACCACACGCGGGTTGAAGCGGCCGGCGGGGCGTTCGATGAAGCGGTTGTGGCCGTGCAGGCATTCCAGCATCAGCCGCACGCAGGTGGTCCCGTGGGCGGCCATGTAGCGCAGGCGCGCGTCCACCGCGGAGAGGTCGCGCCGCATGTAGAGGGGCCGCAGGTCCGTCCAGCCGATCGAGTCGTTGTGGCCGACGGGCGTCCAGGCCTCGCCCCGGTCGGTGACGAAGTAGGGCGCGCCGGGGGCGACCTCGATCCAGGGAAGGTCGCGGGCCGGTCCGCCGACGGCGGGGAAGGGCGGAGCGAGGGCGCGGGGCGCGGCTTCGGCGTCGAACATGGTCGAGGCGAGGTGTCGGGGCCGCGGGAGGCGGCGTCAAGCCGGCCGGGCGCGCCTAGGGGGGCGCCGGCGAGAGCGCGCAGGCGCGGGCGGACAGGTCGCGCACCGCCTGGAGGTCCAGGCCGTAGGCGGACAGCGTCGCCTCCGTCAGGGGGTCGCCCGCCCGGTCGGCGGCCCTGGTGAAGCCCGCGAACCACTCGCTGTGGGGGCCGTGCAGCGCCGAATGATTGACGGAGGTGCCCACCAGGTAGGCGGGCGGGGCGGGTAGGGAGCCCAGCCCCACCCCGAGCTCGGCGGCGCGTTCGCGCCAGGCGTGGTGGGAGCGCAGGTGGGTGAACGGGTCGCGCCGGACGGGGTCGGCCTCCCCCGGCCGCAGGCGCGCCACGGTGGTGGAGCCGCACACGCGGTGGGGTTCGCCGAACACCCCGGCCCGGGGCAGGCGGCAGGCGCGTAGCGTCTTGAGGTCCACGGCCAGCGCCGCGGGCGCCAGCAGGCCCACCCGATCGGCCGGCGCGTCCGCGCCCAGCTCCGCTCGGGCGGCGGCCACCGTGCCGCGCTCCACCCAGTCGTCCGCGTCCACCAGCATGAGCAGCCCCCCGCCCCGGGCCAGCACCAAGTCGTTGAGCAGGTGCTTCTTGCGGCCGCCGTCGTCGTTGTGCGGCCCGGGCGGCTGGACGGGCCAGGGCGCGCGCACGAACTCGACCCGGGGGTCGTCCAGCCCCTCCGGCCGCTCGTGGCCGGCCACCAGCACGCGGTGGTCGGCCTGCGTCTGCGCCGCCATGGAGCGCAGGGTCGTGCGCAACAGCGCCTGCGCCAGCTCCCAGTCGCCCGCGTTGGCGCGAGGGGCCAGGGCGACGCCGAAGGTGAAGGGCGGGTGGGTCAGGTCGCGGCTCCGGCGGTGCGCCCCTGCAACGCCCTCGGGCGCGTCCCGCTCCGAGGTGGGCGTTTCGGGCCGGAACCGCGCCACGCTCGGCGGGTTGGCCGACCTGGCGAGCGACGCTGCGGCGTGCGGCGGGGGGCGGCCCATCTTTCGTGAAACGCCCTGCTCGCGACGCGCGGTGCTGGCCGCAGCGTCCGCCGCCGCCCTGGCGGGGTGCGCCGGCGGCGTGCGCAAGGGCGGCCTGTCGCTCTGGGCCGAGGACGCGGCCGGCGACAACGCCAAGTACATCCTGCCCGAGTTCACCCGTCGCTCGGGCGTGCCGGTCGACCTGCAGTGGATGTCGTGGACCGCGGCCCGCCAGAAGTTGTTCACCGCGGCGGTGGCGGGCGATCTGCCCGACGTGCTGATGGCGTCCGGCCCCTGGATGCGCGAACTCGCCCTGTTGGATGCGGTCACGCCGCTTCCCGAGGCCGCCGCCGCCCTCCTGCACGACCAGTTTCCCGGATCGCTCCCGCCGGGGCCGGCGTTCGCCGCGCCTTGGATGGTGGACGTGAACGTGCAGTACTACCGGCGCGACCTGCTGGCGCGCGCCGGTTACGACGCGCCGCCGCCCACCTGGGACGAGTGGCGGGTCATGTTGCACGCGATCAAGCGCCGCACGCACGCGCCCTTCGCGGTGCTGATGCAGCTCAACTGGCCCGAGCACCTGTTCAACATCCTGGCCCAGGCGCCCGAGCCCCTGCTGCGCGACGACCAATGCCGCGGGAACTTCGACGCGCCCGGGGTGCGCGTGGCGCTGGCCTTCTACAAGTCGCTGTTCGACGAGGAACTGGCGCCGCGGGTCACGGGCGCCCAGAATCCCGATCCCGTGGCCGAGCTGGCGCGCGGTTGGATCGCCACCTACGGCGCCGGGTACTGGACGCGGGGCGAACTGCTGCGCCGCTCCGCCGAGGCTCCGGCCGCCCTGTGGGCGACGGCGCTGCTTCCGGGGCCCGACGGCCCGGGCCGGGGCGTGGTGGAGGTGTCGGGCCTGGCGATGTCGCGCCACGCCCGCGACCGCGACCGCGCCTGGAGGCTGATGGCCTACCTGACCGATCCGGACGTGCAGGTGCGGTTCTTCGGCCTGTGCGGGGCGCTACCCTCGCGGCCGAGCGTGTGGCGCACGCCGCGCCTGGCCGACGATCCGAAGATGCGCGCATTCGCCGACCAGCTCGGGCGCCTGCGCCCCCAGCCCCACGTGCCCGAATGGTCGCGCATCGTGCCGCAGGTGCAGCAGGTCGCCGAGCGCATGGCGCGCGGAGAACTCACCGTCGACGCGGCGGCCGCCCTGATGAACCGCACAGCCGACCGCCTGCTCGCCAAGCGCCGGGCGCTGCTGGACCGGGGGCGGGCGGCGTGACGCACCAGACGCGCACGGCCTGGGTCTTCGTCACACCCGCGCTCGCGGCCGTCGCCCTGTTCCTGGTGCTGCCGACCGCCGCGGCGGTTCTGTTGAGCCTGACCGACTTCGACATCTACGCCCTGGCCGACCTGCGCAACCTGCGGTTCACGGGCGGGGCCACCTTCGCGGGGCTCCTGTCCACGCCGGTGTTCTGGCGCGCCCTGGGCGTCACCCTCGTGTTCGCGGGGGCGGGGGTGCCGGCCACGCTCGCGGCCTCCCTGGCCACCGCGATGCTGCTGGACGCGGCCGCCGTGCGCGCGCGCGGGATGTGGCGGGTGATCGTGTTCGCGCCCTACGTCACTTCCGTGGTCGCCACCGCCATGGTCTGGCGCTACCTGCTCGACACCCGCTTCGGCCTGCTGAACCGCGCCCTGCACCTGCTGGGCGCGCCGGGCGTGGACTGGCTGGGCGACCCCCGAACCAGCATCCCCGCCGTGCTCATCTTCGTGACCTGGAAGCTGTACGGCTACAACGTGGTGGTGTTCACCGCCGCCCTGGCCGCCGTGCCCCAGGACCTGTCGGAGGCCGCGCGTGTGGACGGGGCGGGGGCGTGGACGCGCCTGCGCCACGTGGTGCTGCCGGCGATCGGGCCCATACTGCTGCTCACCGGGCTGGTCAGCGTCGCGGGCTTCCTGCAGATCTTCGACGAACCCTACATCATGACCCAGGGCGGCCCTTCGCAGAGCACCACCACGCTCATGTACTTCATGTTCACCGAGGGCTTCGAGGGGTGGGACCTGGCGAGGGCGTCGGCGGTGGCGGTGGTGCTGTTCGCGCTGACCCTGTTGGTGACGCGGGTGCAGGTGATGGTGGGGAAGCGCGTCGAATGGGTGTGACGGTCCGGGGCCTGGCCCTCAACGCGGCCGCCGCGGCGGTGGGCCTGCTCACCCTGGCGCCGCTGGCCTGGATGCTGTCCGTTTCGTTCATGCCCGCGGGGACCGCCCAGGCGGTGGGCGCGCCGCTCTGGCCGCACGCGCCCACCCTCGTCCACTACCGGCGGCTGTTCACCGAGTACGGGCTGGGGCGGCCGCTGCTCAACAGCGTGCTGGTGGCGAGCCTGGCCACCACCGCGGTGCTCGTCCTGACGGTTCCGGCGGGCTACGCGCTGGCCAAGCTGCGCTTTCGCGGCCGCGAGCGGCTGCTGGCCGTGCTGCTGGCGCTGCTGGCCCTGCCCATCCAGGTGTCGTTCCTGCCGCTGTTCCTGATGATGCGCGCCGTGCACCTGCTCGACAGCTACGCCGGGCTGATCGCGCCCCTGCTGGCCAGCGTGTTCGCCATACTGTTCGTGCGCCAGGCGGCGCTCTCGATCCCCGACGACATGCTGGACGCGGCGCGGCTGGACGGGGCGGGGGAGGGGCGCATCTTCCTGCTGGTGGCCGCGCCCCTGCTGAGGCCGGTGCTGACCACCCTGGCGCTCGCCCTGTTCGTGGCGGCGTGGAGCGACTTCCTGTGGCCGCTGATCGTGCTGTCCGACCAGCGGCTCTACACCCTGCCCGTGCAACTGGCCGCCCTGTCGCGCGAGCATGGGGAGGAGGTGGAGCTCATGATGGCCGCCTCCGTGATGGTGACGGCGCCCGTGCTCGTGATCTTCGCCTTGTTGCAGAAGCAGTTCGTGCGCGGCGTGCTGGGCGGCGGCGTCAAGGGTTGAGGTCCAGCCTGCGCCCGTCCGAACCGAACAGCAGCGCGTCGGCGGGATCGATGTCGAAGCCCAGCACGTCGCCCAGCGTCACCGCCCGGTCCCCCGGCAGCTGGGCCACCACGGCGCCCGCCCGCCCGCGCTCGCCCAGGTAGGCGAAGGAGGCGGGGCCCAGCCGCTCGAACAGCTCCACCCGGCCGCGGAACGGCCCGTCCGCCCGCGGGCGCAGGTGCTCGGGCCGCACGCCCAGGGTCAGCGCCGTTCCCGGCGGCCCGGCGTGGGCGGCCGTCCGCACCAGACCGCCGTCCGGGAGGCGGACGCAGGCTCCGTCCGACCCCGCGCCGTCCGCGACCAGCACCGGCAGGAGGTTGATCGCCGGCGAGCCGATCGCCCGGGCCACCGCCAGGGTGTCCGGCCTTCGGTACAGGTCCAGCGGCGCCCCCACCTGCTCGACGCGCCCGGCCTCCATCACCACGATCCGGTTGGCCAGCGTCATGGCCTCCAGCTGGTCGTGGGTGACGTAGACCATGGTGGCCCCGACCTCCGCGTGCAGGCGGGCGAACTCGTGGCGCATGCGCGCGCGCAGGTCGGCGTCCAGGTTGGAGAGCGGCTCGTCCAGCAGCAGGATGCCCGGCCGCCGCACGATGGCCCGGCCGATGGAGACCCGCTGGCGCTGCCCCCCGGATAGCGCGCGGGGCTTGCGGTCGAGGTAGGCGGTGAGGTCCAGCAGGTCCGCGACCTGCGCCGTGCGCGCGGCGATCTCCTCGCGGGGGCGGCGGGCCACCCGCAAAGGGAAGGCGATGTTTTGGGCCACGGTGAGGTGGGGGTAGAGCGCGTAGGACTGGAACACCATGCCCACGTCCCGACGCGCCGGGGCCGCGCGGGTCACGTCCCGCCCGCCGATCAGCACGCGGCCGCCCGAGGGCGGCTCCAGCCCCGCGATCAGGCGCAGCAGGGTGGACTTGCCGCAGCCGGACGGTCCCATGATCACGACGAACTCCCCGTCGGGCACGGCGAGCGTGACGGGAAGGACGCCGCCCACGGCTCCGTACCGCTTGGTGACCTCGATCAACTCCAGGCTGCTCACGCGCCGATCCTCGACGACCGGCGGCCGGTCTGGGAGACCGCCTCTAACACGGTCGGTGCGGCCGGCCAGGGCGGGGAAGGGTTCTGAGGCGCCGCTGCGCAGGCTCGCCCGGTCGCGACCGCCATGGAGCGCGCCGGCGGAAAAGGCTAAGAAGAGGGATGGACGGCGGCGCAGGTCGGGGAGGACGGAGGTGAATCTCCTGCTGCGGTTCGACCGCGCCCAGCTCGCCGCGGCCGACGACGCGGTCGCCTGGCTGTGGAACGCGGTGGGCGTGCCGCGGCGCATGCTGCTGCGCATGGCGCTGGTGGGCCAGTTCCTCACCCAGGCCCTGGCGGAGATCGTGGTGGAGGGCCGGGTGGAGCTGGTCACCCTGCTGGCGGCGGCGCTCGTCATGGGCGTCTACCACCTGAACGACATGCGCCTGGGCGCCAATCCGGAGCTGCAGCGCGCCCTGACCTCCGCGCGACGGGAGCGGCCCGTGTCGCGCGCCATCCGCCTGGGCGTGTGGGTGCTCGCGGCCTACGACGTGTACACCAGCGTCGGCTCGCCCGCCGCGCCGCTGGAGATGGTCTCGACGGCGTTCTTCATCGTGTTCATGATCGGCGGCGACGCGCTGACCCCCGGGGGGCCGCGTCGCCGCCGCCGCCGTCGGGCGTCCGCCCCGTCCAGGGCGGCCCCGGCCGCACCCTTCCCATCGCCTCGGCGGGTCTGACGCCGGGCGCCGCGTCTTCAGGAGAACCGAACCGTGTACGACCGCGTGCTCCTGGCCTACGACGGGACGGTGGAGGGCCGGGCGGCCCTGCGCGAGGGCGCGCTGCTCGCCGCGCGCTTCGGCTCGCGGGTGCTGCTGCTGGCCATCGTGGCCGACACCAGCGCCATCCGCATGGCGCAGGGGGTGCACGGCGAGGCCATCTCCGTCCAGTGCGAAGGCTATGAGGAGACGTTGGAGTACGGCCGCTCCAAGCTGCGCGACCTGGGGCTGGAGGCGGAGGGGCGGCTCGAGTTCGGCGATCCGGCCGAGCTGATCGGCGAAACGGCGCGCAGCTTCGCGGCCGACCTGGTGGTGGTCGGGCACAAGCGGCGCGGCGTGCTCGAACGCTGGTGGTCCGGCCCGTCCGGGGCCTACCTGATCGAGCGGATCGACTGCAGCCTGCTGGTCGGCCGCAACATCGTCAGCGACGAGGCTTTCCAAGCGCACGTCGCCGACCGCGCGAGGCGGGCGGCGGAAACGGAGGCGACGATGGCCGGCCGGGCCTCCGGGATCGACGTCGACCCGCAAGGCTGACGCCGGCCGAAAGTCAGGCCGCCCGGGCCGCCTCGCCGCCGGAGCCCGCCGCCCAGCCGTCCAGGTCCGCCAGGGCGCGCACGCTCATGGCGCGTTTCTTGGCGCGGCCGCGTTCGAGGGGGGCGAGCTTGCGGCCGTCGGGCGCGCGCTTGGGCCCTTCCTCCATCGGGGGCAGCAGGCCGTAGTTGATGTTCATGGGCTGGAACGAGCCGCGCCCGCCCTCCAGGTGACCGCCGGTGACGTGGGCGACCAGGGCCCCCAGGGCGGTGGTGGCCGGCGGGGCGTCCACGGGGGCGCCCAGGCGCTCGCCCGCCGCGAAGCGCGCGGCCAGAAGTCCGGTGGCGGCGCTCTCCACATAGCCCTCCACGCCGGTGATCTGGCCGGCGAAGCGCAGGCGCGGGTCGGCCTTCAGGCGCAAGGCGCCGTCCAGCAGGCGCGGGCTGTTCAGGAAGGTGTTGCGGTGCAGGCCGCCCAGCCGGGCGAACCGCGCCCCCTCCAGCCCCGGGATCATGCGGAACACCTCCGCCTGGGCGGCGTGCTTCAGCTTGGTCTGGAAGCCGACCATGTTGAACAGGGTGCCCAGCGCGTTGTCCTGGCGCAACTGCACCACCGCCCAGGGCTTGACCCCCGGCCGGTGCGGATCGGTGAGCCCCACGGGCTTCATGGGACCGAAGCGCAGGGTGTCGCGCCCGCGCTCGGCCATGACCTCGATAGGCAGGCAGCCGTCGAAATAGGGGGTGGTCTTCTCCCAATCCTGCCATTCGCCCTTGGGCCCGTCGAGCAGCGCCTGCACGAACGCCTCGTACCCTTCCCGGTCCAGGGGGCAGTTGATGTAGGCCGCGGCGTCGCCGCCCGGCCCCTCCTTGTCGTAGCGCGACTGGCGCCAGGCGCGGGTCATGTCGATCGAGTCCGCGTGGACGATGGGGGCTATGGCGTCGAAGAAGGCCAGGGCGTCCTCGCCCGTCAGCTCCAGGATCGCCGCGGCCAGGGCGGGGGAGGTGAGGGGGCCGGTGGCGACCACCACGCCGTCCCACTCCGCGGGCGGCAGGCCCGCCACCTCCCCCTCGACCACCGTCACCAGCGGATGGGAGCGCAGGCGCTCGGTGACGCGGGCGGAGAAGCCCTCGCGGTCCACCGCCAGGGCGCCGCCGGCGGGCACTTGGCTGGCGTCGGCGCAGGCCATCACCAGCGAGTCGAGCCGGCGCATCTCGGCGTGGAGCAAGCCCACCGCGTTGTGCTCCCAGTCGTCGGAGCGGAACGAGTTGGAGCAGACGAGCTCGGCGAAACCGCCCGTGCTGTGGGCGGCGGTGGCCGTGGCGGGGCGCATCTCGTGCAGGATCACGGGCACGCCGGCCTGGGCGAGCTGCCAGGCGGCTTCCGAGCCCGCAAGGCCCGCGCCGATCACGTGCACCGGGGAGGGGAGGGGGGAGGTCATCGCCTTCTCCTACTCCAGCCCGCCTCCGCACGCATCCGATGCGAAGCCCCGCGCGGTTCGCGGCGCGATGGGTTAGACAGCGTGATCCGCGGCCTCGGGGCCGCGCGCGCCTGACTGGAGCCGCCGCTTGACGTTCCGCCTGCCCGTCGTCGACATCGCCCTGGAGGGGTTCCGCATCACCCGCGAGAACCCGGCGGCGGTGGCCGTCTGGGGGGTGTGGCTGTTCCTGTCGAGCCTGGTGACCGACGCCCTGGTCGCCGCCTCCGGGCTCGGGCCCGTCCTGGACCAGATGGGCAAGCAGGCGGGCCGCACCGACCCGGCGGCGGCGCAGGCGACGCTGGCCGCCCTCGGCCAGGCCGGTCCCGTGCTGCCGGCCATCGTGCTGGTCACCTACGCCTTCGGCATCGTGTTCTACACCGCCCTGCTGCGCGCGGTGCTGCGGCCGGGCGAGCGGGGGCGCACCTTTTACCTGCGCGCCGGCCCGGACGAGCTGCGCCAGCTCGGCCTGCTGGTGCTCGTGATCCTGACGCTCCTGGCCTACACGCTGGGGCTGTTCCTCGCGTCGGGCGTGCTGCTGGCGGCCGCCTTGGCCCTCGGCCCGGGCGGCCAGTTCTTCGCGGCGCTGGTGATGGCGGGGCTGTTCGTCGCCCTGCTCTACCCGGTGGTGCGCTTGTCGCTCGCGCCCGCCGCCACCTTTCAGGCGGGGCGCATCACCCTGTTCCGCACCTGGGCGCTGACCCGCGGCCTGTTCTGGCCCATGCTGGCCAGCTACGCGCTGGCGGTGCTGCTGGCGGGCTTGGTCTGGCTCCTGGCCATGATCGTGTTCGGCGCCCTGGGCTTCGCCGCGGCCCTGGCCTCGGGCGGCGGGCTGGAGGCGCTCCGGGACGTGATGAAGCCCGACCTGTCCAGTGTGAGGACGCTGTTCACCCCCGCCTCCCTGGCGACCCTGGCCTTCGCCTCCGCCCTGGGCGCGCTGGTCTACACTGTGACCCTGTCGACCGCCCCCGCGCTGCAGCGCGCGCTGCAGCGCCTGCGGCCCGAGGCGGCGCTGTTCGACTGAGGAAGCCCCGGCGGGGCTCGCCGCTCAGGCCTGCTTGCGCGCCCGCGCCGGCTTGGCGGGCGCGGCCGCCTTGGGCGCGACCTTCGCGTTCGGCGCCGCCTTGGGCGGGGCCAGGGCGGCGATGCGCGCGCGCCGCCGGTCCTCATGGCGCTGCAGCAGGTCCTTGAGGTAGCGCCCCGTCCAGCTCGCCTCCGAGGCGGCCACCTCCTCGGGCGTGCCCACCGCCACGATCTCGCCGCCGCCGTCGCCGCCCTCGGGGCCGAAGTCGAGCAGCCAGTCGGCGGTCTTCACCACGTCGAGGTTGTGCTCGATCACCACCATCGTGTTGCCCTGGTCGACCAGCTCGTGCAGCACCTCCAGGAGTTTCTTCACGTCCTCGAAGTGCAGGCCGGTGGTCGGCTCGTCCAGGATGTAGAGCGTGCGCCCGGTGGCGCGGCGCGCCAGCTCCTTGGCCAGCTTCACGCGCTGAGCTTCGCCGCCCGAGAGCGTGGTGGCCTGCTGGCCCACCTTGACGTAGCCCAGCCCCACCTGGATCAGCGCCTTCATCTTGTCGCGGATCGGCGGCACCGCCTTGAAGAAGTCCGCCGCCTCCTCGACGTTCATGTCGAGCACGTCGGCGATGGATTTGCCGCGGAACAAGATCTCCAGCGTCTCGCGGTTGTACCTGTGCCCGCGGCACACGTCGCAGGTGACGTACACGTCCGGCAGGAAGTGCATCTCGATCTTGATGACGCCGTCGCCCTGGCACGCCTCGCAGCGCCCGCCCTTGACGTTGAACGAGAACCGCCCCGGCCCGTAGCCGCGCGCCTTGGACTCCGGGAGCCCCGAGAACCAGTCGCGGATCGGCCCGAAGGCGCCCGTATAGGTGGCGGGGTTGGAGCGCGGGGTGCGGCCGATGGGGCTTTGGTCGATGTCGATGACCTTGTCGAAGTGCTCCAGCCCCTCGATCTTCTCGTAGGGCGCGGGCGCGTCCGAGGCGTTGTTGAGCCGCCGCGCCGCCGCCTTGTAGAGCGTCTCGATGGTGAAGGTGGACTTGCCGCCGCCCGACACGCCGGTCACGCAGGTGAAGCTGCCCACCGGCACCTCGCCCGTCACGCCCTTGAGGTTGTTGCCCGTGGCGCCCGACACCTTGAGCCGCTTCTTCGACAGGGGCCGGCGGCGCTCGGGCACGGCGATCTCGCGCGCGCCCGTCAGGTACTGGCCGGTGACGCTGGCCGCCGAGGCGCGGATGTCGTCGGGAGTGCCCTCGGCGATGATCTCCCCGCCGTGGACGCCGGCCGCGGGCCCCATGTCGATCACGTGGTCGGCGGTGAGGATGGCCTCCTCGTCGTGCTCCACCACCAGCACCGAGTTGCCGAGGTCCCGCAGCCCCTGCAGGCTCTGGAGCAGGCGCGTGTTGTCGCGCTGGTGCAGGCCGATGGAGGGCTCGTCCAGCACGTACAGCACGCCGGTCAGCCCCGAACCGATCTGCGAGGCCAGGCGGATGCGCTGGCTTTCGCCCCCAGACAGGGTGCCGCTGGCGCGCGCCAGGTTGAGGTAGTCCAGCCCCACGTCGTTCAGGAAGCGCAGCCGGTCGTTGACCTCCTTGAGGATGCGCCGGGCGATCTCCGCCTGCTTGGGGGTGAGCTGGGCGTCCAGCGCGGTGAACCAGACGCGCGCGTCGCGGATGGACAGGGCGCTGACCTCCGCGATGGAGCGCGCGTCCACCTTCACGGCCAGGCTCTCGGGTTTCAGGCGCTGGCCGCCGCACGCCTCGCAGGGCGTTTCCTGCTGGTAGCGGCCGAGCTCCTCGCGCACCCAGGCGCTGTCCGTCTCCTTCCAGCGCCGCTCCAGGTTGGGCAGCACGCCCTCGAAGGGCTTGGAGACCTCGTACTTGCGGGCGTTGTCGTCGTAGGTGAAGCGCACCTTCTCCGCGCCCGTGCCGTGCAGGACGACCTGCCGGGCCTTGTCGGGCAGGGCGCTCCACGGCTTATCCATGCCGAAGCCGTAATGGCGGGCCAGCGCCTGCAGCGTCTGGGTGTAGAGCGGGGAGGGGCCGCGCGCCCAGGGCGCAACCGCGCCCTTGTGCAGGCTCTTCTCCTTGTCGGGCACCACGAGCTCGGCGGCGAACTTGAGCTTCTGGCCCAGGCCGTCGCACACGGGGCAGGCCCCGGCCGGATTGTTGAACGAGAACAGCCGCGGCTCGATCTCGGTGATGGTGAAGCCCGACACCGGGCAGGCGAACCGCTCGGAGAACATCAGCCGCTTGGGCTCGGTCTCGCCCTCGTCCAGCGTCGCCCACTCGGCGACCGCCACCCCGTCGGCCAAGCCCAGCGCCTGCGCCATGCTGTCCGACAGGCGCACCTCGATCCCCGCCTTCACCACCACCCGGTCGACCACCACGTCGATGTCGTGCTTGAACTTCTTGTCGAGCGCCGGCGCGTCCTCGATCAGGTAGAGCTCGCCGTCGATCTTGACGCGCTGGAAGCCCTGGCGCTGCCAGTCGGCCAGCTCCTTGCGGAACTCGCCCTTACGGTCGCGCACCACCGGCGCGATCAGGTTGAGCCGCGTCCCCTCGGGCAGGGCCATGACCCGGTCCACCATCTGGCTGACGGTCTGGCTCTCGATGGGCAGGCCCGTGGCGGGCGAGTAGGGCACGCCGATGCGCGCCCAAAGCAGGCGCATGTAGTCGTGGATCTCCGTCACCGTGCCCACGGTGGAGCGCGGGTTCCTCGACGTGGTCTTCTGCTCGATGGAGATGGCGGGCGAGAGGCCCTCGATCAGGTCCACGTCCGGCTTGCCCGCCAGTTCGAGGAACTGCCGCGCATACGCCGACAGGCTCTCGACATAGCGCCGCTGCCCTTCGGCGTAGATGGTGTCGAAGGCGAGCGAACTCTTGCCCGACCCCGACAGCCCCGTGATGACCACCAGCTTCTCGCGGGGGATGTCGACGTCCACCCCCTTCAGGTTGTGCTCGCGCGCGCCGCGCACGCGGATGGAGGCGTTCGGGTCGAAGGGCATGCGGTCTCGCGGGCGGGTGGATGGCGATATGTAGGCGCAAGCTTGCGGCGTCGCACCTGCTCGCCGATGGTAAGCTGGGCCGCACGGTCCATCGTAACAACGCCGGGGGGTGAGGGTGGCCGCAGTTCTGAGTCCTGTTTGGGGACCCTTCATGAACGGCGCGGAGGCGAATGCGCGCCTGCACGCCTTCGTCGACAAGGCCTGCGGTCCCGGAGTCGGCGTGGTCTGGTCGACGCAGGGCGCGCTCTACCCGCTGCGGGCGCCGCGGAGGGACGCAGGGGGCTTTGGCGACATCGTCATCTTCGAGTGGACTGCGGCTCCACCGCCGCCGCCCAAGACGCCTTCAGGCTTCTGGCCTCGGACAAAAGCCTTCATCAAGTCCTGTCTCGAGCAGGAGGGCCGTGCAGCCATCGCCCAATCCGAGGCGAATATGGCCATGGGTCAGGCGGTCGGGAAGGTGTTCGATCGCATGGTGCACACCCATCGAGACGACGCGCTTGGCGTCGGCCTCGACATCCTCTGCATAGGACTCTCCATCGCTCTCTTGCCTACAGGGTTGGGCGCACTCGGTTTTTTGGCCCTGACTGGAGGCGTGGTTCTACTCATAACTGACGGCGCCGCTTACGCGAATGAACTCGCGGGTGACGATGAGCAGGCTGAAATGATCAAGAAAAAGACAGAGATGATCCGCATATTCGCGACGGTGGCCACGCTTCCTGATGCGGTGTTCGGCGGCGTGAAGGCGGTCAGGGAACTGCGCGAGGTTGCTGATCTGCTCCCCAAAGCGACGAAGACGGCCGCCGTCGCAGAGAGCATGGCGGTTCGCACCGCCAACACCGCCCGCGCCGAACGATTGGCGCAGATCGCCGAGCGCGCCCACCTGCGCGCGCAGCTCAGACAAGAGCAGATTTCAGCCCTGCTGAGACTGGAGATCGCGCCGCGAGGCGCCGGATCGGTCTCAACGGGAATGTTGGTGCGGGAAGAGGTGCAGAACGACAAGTCGGCCATGAACAGCCTCGTCCAGCGGTTACGGCTCCACGTGACGGCGGCGCACCGTTGATGAACGGCCAGGATCGTCGCCCCTCGCCCGGCTACCTGTTCACTCTGTCGCTTGCCATGGCTGGTCTAGCCGCATCCGCGATTGGGCTCGGATCCGCGCTTCGACTTGCGGCCGGGAAGGACCCCACCGACGCCCTCCAGTTCGAGGGTACAGCGGTGTTCGCTGCCGCCTTGTTGCTGGGCTTCGTCTATCGACTGATATTTTGGAACAAAGTGTCTCCTAGAGCACAGAATATGGTGCGGGTCTTTCTGGCCTGTGTTCTTGAAGTCGGCGTCCTAATCTCAATTCTGGCGATTGTGTTCACGCTGAAGGCGACGAGCGCTGGAAGTGGAACCCGCCTAATTCTACCAATCATGTTCAGCGCAACTTCCGCCATTTGTCAAATCGCGTCCGTGACCTGGCTCCTCCGCTACCGGCGGGAGTAGCCGTCACGCCCGGCGGTTCAGCGTGATGGCGGTGGCGTCGGCGCGGGCGGGGCGGGCGCCGGGGCCG
>CAXSDV010000012.1:61686-62959 GCA_964235945.1 uncultured Caulobacteraceae bacterium | reverse complement strand
GTCGACTTGAGCTGAACGAAGGCGCGGGCCGCCGGCCTCACGCCTCGCCCGCGCTCACGCCCTAGATGTGGATGGCGTGGCCCAGGGTGCGTTGCACCGCTTCGTGGAAGCCCTCGGACAGGGTCGGGTGGACGTGGATGGTGCCCGCCACGTCCTCCAGCGTCGCGCCCATCTCCAGCGCCAGGGTGAACTCGGCCACGAGCTCGCTGACGTGGGCCCCCACCGCCTGCACCCCCAGTATGCGGCCGTCGTCGCGCCGCGAGAGCACGCGCACGAAGCCGCCGTCGTCGCCCGCCTCCATGGAGAGGGCGCGGCCGTTGGCCTGGTAGGGGAACACGCCGACCTCCACCTCCGGCCCGCTCCCGCCCGGGTCGGTGGGCAGGAGGCCCGCGGACACCACCTCGGGTTCGGTGAAACACACCGCCGACACGCTCACCGGGTCGAAGCGGCGCGTGCGGCCGGCGGCGATCTCGGCCACCATCTCGCCCTGGGCGCTGGCCTTGTGCGCCAGCATGGGCTCGCCCACCAGGTCGCCGATGGCGAACACGCCCTGCACGCTGGTGCGGCACCCGTCGTCCACGCGCACGAAGCGGCCGTCCATGGCGACGCCGGTGGCCTCCAGCCCCCAGCCCTCGGTGAACGGGCGGCGGCCGACGGTGACGAGCACGCGGTCGCAGGCGATGCGCTCGCGCTCCCCGCCGGCGGTCTCGATCACGAGCGCATGGCCCTCCCCGTCCGCCTCCAGCGCCTGCGCCTTGGCCCCGAGCCTGAGCGCCACGCCGTGCTTCTCCAGCCAGCGGCGCACGGGGCTGGTGAGCTGTTCGTCGTAGAGGGGCAGGATGCGCGGTTGCGCCTCCACCACCGTCACCTCCGAGCCGAGCTTCCTGAAGGCGATGCCGAGCTCCAGCCCGATATAGCCGCCGCCGACCACCACCAGGCGGCGCGGCAGCTCGGGCAGGGCCAGCGCCTCGGTGGAGCCGATCACCACGCCCGCGCCGTCCGGACCGCCGAACGGCAGGTGCGGCAGCTCGACGGACTTGGAGCCCGCGGCCAGGATCACGTTCTGCGCCCGCACCGTCACCTCGCCCGCGTCCGTCTCGACGTGCAGCGTCTTGGCGTCGGAGAAGCGGCCGAAGCCGTGCACCACGCGCACCTTGGCGCGCTTGAGGAGGCCCGTGACGCCGGTGTTCAGCTTGTCGACCACCGTCTCCTTCCAGGCGACCACCGCGGCCATGTCGACCTGCGGCGGACTGGCGAGGCTCACCCCGTGGCG
>CAXSDV010000012.1:0-61586 GCA_964235945.1 uncultured Caulobacteraceae bacterium | reverse complement strand
CTCCAGCAGGCCGCGCACAGTCTGGATGAACTCGGCGGCGTCGTAGCCGTCGACCACGCGGTGGTCGAAGCTGGATGACACGTTCATCATCTTGCGGATCACGATCTGTCCGCCGCGCACCACCGGCCGCTCGACGATCTTGTTGGGGCCGACGATGGCGGTCTCCGGATGGTTGACCACCGGGGTGTGGGCAAGGCCGCCCAGGGGGCCGAGGCTGGTCAGGGTGAGGGTGGAGCCCGAGAGCTCCTCCTTCTTCGCCGTGCCCTCGCGCACGCTCTTGGCGAGGCGGGAAATCTCCGTCGCCAGCCCCCACACGTCCATCGTCTCGGCGTGGCGGATCACGGGCACGATCAGCCCATTCGGCGTCTGGGTGGCCATGCCGAGGTGGACGGCGGCGTGGCGGTGCAGCACGCCGGCCTCGTCGTCGAAGCGGGCGTTGATGTTGGGATAGCCCGGCGCCGCCTTGCACAGGGCGCGGATCAGGAAGGGCAGCAGGGTCAGCTTGGGCTGGTCGGCGCGCTTGGTGGCGTTGAGGTGGGCGCGCAGGTCCTCCAGCTCGGTGACGTCGCACTCCTCGATGTAGGCGAAGTGCGGGATGCGGCGCTTGGCCTCCTGCATCTGCGCCGCGATGCGACGTCGCAGGCCGATGATCTTGAGGTCGTCCACCGCCTCGCGCCGGGCGTAGCGACCGTCCGCCGGAGCAGCGGCGGGCGCGGGCGCGGGATCGGCGGGAGCGTGGTCGCGGGCGAGGTAGGCGTCCAGGTCGGCGTGGGACACGCGGCCCGCGGGGCCCGTGCCCGGCACGTACTGCAGGTGCACGCCCAACTCGTGGGCGCGGCGGCGCACGGCGGGGCTGGCGAGCGGCTTGGAGCCCGTCGCGCGGGTGGCGAAGGCGGGCGGGTGCAGCCCCTGGGAAGGCGCGAAACCCGCCGCGCCCGGCGCACGCGAGTGGGCGTCGGCGGACCCGGCGTTCGCCTCCGGTCCTTTCGCGGCCACCGGCCCCCGGGGGGGAGCGCTCGGAACGGGAGCCGCCTCCGCCGGGGGCGAGCCGTCGCGCGACGACTGAGGCGCGGGCGCGCCGCCGACGCCCTTGCCCGTGTCCAGCTCCACCAGCGGCGACTTCACCGCCAGCATCCGCCCGGGCTCGCCGTGGAGGGCTGTGACCACGCCCGCGGTGGGCGAGGTGAGTTCGACGGTGGCCTTGTCGGTCATCACGTCGGCCAGGGGCTGGTCCTCCTCCACCCGGTCGCCGACTGCGACGTGCCAGGCGACGAGCTCGGCCTCGGCGGTGCCCTCCCCCACGTCCGGCAGGCGGAACACGAAGTCACCCGCGCCCGCCGCCGGAGCGGAGGTCGGTGCGGGGGCGGGCGTCTCGGCGGCGGACGGCCGCTCGGCCGCGGGCGTGGTCGGCGGCGTGTCGCGCGGGTCCACGTTGCGTTCGCCGCTGGGGTTCGGAACGAGGCGCTGGTCGCTCGGCGCGACCGCATCGCCCGCGCCTTCCACCTCCAGCACCACCAGCGGGCTCTTCACCGCGCGCAGGTCGCCGGGATCGCCGTGCAGTTCGCGCACCACCCCCGCCACCGGCGAGGTGAGCTCGACGGTGGCCTTGTCGGTCATCACGTCGGCCAGGGGCTGGTCCTCGGCCACCGTGTCGCCCACGGCGACGTGCCAGGCGACCAGCTCGGCCTCGGCGGTGCCCTCGCCCACGTCGGGCAGCTTGAAGACGTAGCGGCCCATGGGCGTCAGACCTCCGCCATCGTGCGCTTCAGCGCGGCGGCCACGCGTTCGGGGCCGGGGAAATAGTCCCACTCGAAGGCGTGGGGGTAGGGCGTGTCCCAGCCGGTGACGCGCAGCACGGGCGCCTCCAGGTGGTGGAAGCACCGCTCCTGCACGAGCGCCGAGAGTTCGGCCCCGAAGCCGGAGGTGCGCGGGGCCTCGTGCACGATCACGCAACGGCCGGTCTTCTTCACGCTGGCCTCGATGGCGGCGATGTCGACGGGGACCAGGGTGCGCAGGTCGATCACCTCGGCGTCCACCCCCGCGTGCTCGGCGCCGGCCAGGCCCACGTGGACCATGGTGCCGTAGGCCAGGAGCGTCACCTCGGCGCCCTCGCGCACCACGTCGGCCACGCCCAGCGGGGTGCGGTGCACGCCCTCGGGCACCTCGGCCCCCGCATGGCCGGTCCACGGCTTGACCGGCCGGTCGTGCCAGCCGTCGAAGGGGCCGTTGTAGATGCGCTTGGGCTCGAAGAAGATGACGGGATCGTCGTCCTCGATGGCCGAGGTCAGCAGGCCCTTGGCGTCGCGCGGGTTGGAGGGGATCACCACCTTCAGGCCGGCGATGTGGGTGAACAGGCTTTCGGGGCTCTGGCTGTGGGTCTGGCCGCCGAAGATGCCGCCGCCATAGGGGCTTCGCACCACCAGCGGCGCTGAGAACTGGCCGCCCGAGCGGTAGCGCAGCTTGGCCGCCTCCGAGACGATCTGGTCGTAGGCCGGGTAGATGTAGTCGGCGAACTGCATCTCCACGACGGGGCGCAGGCCGTAGCTCGCCATGCCGACGGCCGCGGCCATCAGCCCGTTCTCGGAGATGGGCGCGTCGAAGCTGCGGGTCAGGCCGTGCCTGGACTGCAGGTTCTCCGTCACCCGGAACACGCCGCCGAAGTAACCCGTGTCCTCGCCGAAGGAGAGCACGCGCGGGTCCTCGGCCATCTTGGTGTCGAGGGCGCTGTTGAGCGCCTGGATCATGTTCATGGACGGCATGATCAGACCCCGACCTCGCCGCGCTGTTCCTGCAGGCGCCAGTCGGGGGTGGCGAACACCTCCTCGAACATCTCGCGGGTGGAGGGGCGCGACTGGCCGAGCGTCCCCACCGCTTCCGCCTCGCGGCCGGCGGCGCGGACCTCCTCGGCGCACTCGGCTTCGCAGGCGGCGTGGCGCGCGTCGTCCCACTCGCCCAGCGCGGTCAGGTGCAGGCGCAGCCGCGCCACGGGATCGCCCAGCGGCCACAGGGTGTGCTCGTCGGCGGGACGGTAGCGCGCCGGGTCGTCGGAGGTGGAGTGCTGGGCGCCGCGGTAGGTGAACATCTCGATCACCGTGGCGCCCAGGTTGGCGCGCGCCCGGTCGGCGGCCCACTGGGTGGCGGCGTACACCGCCAGGAAGTCGTTGCCGTCCACCCGCAGCGCCGGCAGGCCGTAGCCCACGCCCCGCGCGGCGAAGGTGGTGCGCTCGCCCCCGGCCAGGCCGTGGAAGGAGCTGATGGCCCACTGGTTGTTGACGATGTTCAGGATCACCGGCGCGCGGTACACCGACGCAAAGGTGAGCGCCGAGTGGAAGTCGCCCTCCGCGGTCGCCCCGTCGCCGATCCAGCTGATGGCGATCTTGTCGTCGCCCGAATAGGCGCTGGCCATGGCCCAGCCCACCGCCTGCGGAAACTGGGTGCCCAGGTTGCCGCTGATGGTGAAGAAGCCGTAGTCCTTGGACGAGTACATGATCGGCAGCTGGCGACCTTTGATCGGATCGCGCGCGTTCGAGTAGATCTGGTGCATCATGTCGACCAGCGGATAGCCGCGGGCGATCAGCAATCCCTGCTGGCGATACGTGGGGAAGCCCATGTCCTCGCGGTCGAGCACGAGGGCCTGGGCGCAGGCGACGGCCTCCTCCCCCGTGCACTTCATGTAGAAGCTGGTCTTGCCCTGGCGCTGGGCGCGGTACATCCGGTCGTCGAAGGCGCGGGTCAGCAGCATGGCGCGCAGGCCGCGCCGCAGGGTGTCCGGGTCGAGTCGCGGGTTCCAGGGGCCCACCGCCGCGCCCGCCTCGTCCAGCACGCGCACGAGGCCGTAGGCCATGTCGCGCATGCCGTGGGGGTCGGCGTCGATGGGAGGGCGGGACGCCTCGCCCGCCGCCTGCAGCGGGAAGTCGAACACGGGGGCGTCGCCCGGGCGGCCGGCGGGCTCGGGCACGTGCAGGCTGAGCGGGGTGGCGTTCTTCATCCGTCCTCCGAGGCGGCCCGCCGTTGGCCGGCGGGCCCGGCGATCTCTCGCCGCCTGAGGCGGCCCGTCGCACGGGCGTGCTCATAGCAGCCCCAAGCGCGGGGATAAACGCCCCGACGCCGCCCGGGATGCGCAGTTTCCGACCGTAAACGACGACGCCCGCCCGCGGGGTTCGCGGACGGGCGTCGGATCACGCGCTGAAGAGCGAAGTCAGCTGTTGGAGGGGTCCCACCGGCCCTCGCGCTCGCCGCCGGCGCGGACGGGCGTGGCCGCGGACGCCTCGGCGTGGCGACGCGGCGGGGCCGCGCCGGCGCCTTCACGCGCGGGTGCGCGCGCTTCGCCGCGCCCGGAAGTGGAGGGGCGACCCTGCTGACCGGAGCGGCCGCGACCGGTGTCGCGGGCCCCGTCGCGCCCCTGCGCCGCTTGGCCTTGAGCGCCGCCGCGGGACGGCGCCTGGCCCTGACCCTCGGGGCGCCGACCCTGGCCGCCTTGACCGCCCTGGGCGGGGCGGCCGGGAGCGGCCGGGCGTTGGCGATGCGGCTGGCGGCCGCGCTCGCCGTCGGCGCGCTGGCGCGCCGGATGGGAGTCGTGGCTCTCCTGGGGCTGGTAGTCGGACTTGCCCTGGGCGGTCTCAAGGCTGCGCGTGGCCTTGGCCATCACCGCCAGCCCCGCGTCGCGCCGGCGGTCGACGGACGGGATGGTCTGGCGCGTCACCTTCTGGATGTCCTTCAGCAGCGGACGCTCGTCGTCGGCGCAGAAGGCCACCGCCATGCCCGAGGCCCCGGCGCGCGCGGTGCGGCCGATGCGATGGACGTAGGCTTCCGGCACGTTGGGCAGCTCGTACTGGACGACGTGGCTCACCGCGTCGACGTCGATGCCGCGCGCAGCGATGTCGGTGGCCACCAGGGCGCGCACGTCGCCTTTCTTGAAGGAGGCGAGGGCCCGCTCGCGCTGGGGCTGGCTCTTGTCGCCGTGGATGGCCGCGGCCGAGACGCCGCACTGGTCCAGGTGCTTGGCCACCTTGTCGGCCCCGCGCTTGGTGCGGGTGAAGACGATGGTGCGGGTGAAGTCGTTGTCGGCGAACAGCTCGGCCAGGAGCTCGCGCTTCCGGTCGGCCTCCACGTAGATCAGCCGCTGGTCGACGCGCTCGACGGTGGTGGCCTGAGGCGTGACCTCGACCTTCAACGGGTCGCGCAGGAGCTCGCCCGCCAGCTTGTTGATCTCCGTCGGCATGGTGGCGGAGAAGAACAGGTTCTGGCGCTTGGCCGGCAAATTCTTCACGATGCGGCGGATCGGCACGATGAAGCCGAGGTCCAGCATCTGGTCGGCCTCGTCGAGCACGAAGATCTCGGTCTCGCCCAGGAAGGCGGTGTGCTGGCCGAGGTGGTCCAGGAGCCGCCCGGGGGTGGCGACGAGCACGTCGAGGCCGCCCGCCAGCGCCTTGATCTGCGGGTTGATCTTGGCGCCGCCGAACACGACGGCGACGGTGACGCCCATGTGCTTGCCGTAGGTGCGGAAGCTGTCGGCGATCTGGCTGGCCAGTTCGCGCGTGGGCGAGAGCACCAGCACCCGGGCGCCGCGGCGCGGGGCGGGGCGCTTGTCGGCCGCCAAGCGGTGCAGGATCGGCAGCGCAAAGGCCGCGGTCTTGCCCGTGCCCGTCTGGGCGATGCCCAAGAGGTCGCGGCCGCTCATGACCGGCGTGATGGCCTGGGCCTGGATCGGGGTGGGGGTGGTGTAGCCCTCGGTCTCCAAGGCGCGCAGCAGCGGCTTGGCGAGGCCCATGGATTCGAAGGTGGTGGTCTGGTCGGTCAAGGGGAGACGTCTTTCGCGTCGGACCCGGGGTGCAGGCGCTGGATGGACGTGGGCGCTCGGCCGCACGCGCGCCTCCGCCGGGAGGTCGTGTGGGGTGAGCGCCCCGCGTGCCTGGGCGATCGTGTTCGGACTTGGCGGCGCTCTACAGGCTGGCCCACATTTGCGGGCCTCACGCGGCTGGAGCGCCATGCGTCGCAGGAGCGGCCTCGGCCCTCCAGCGCACGGGATACATCGGCCCCGCGCCGCGGTAAGTCAACCCATGACCGCCGACCCGCCCCGCACCACGCTCTTCGTCGACGCCGACGCATGCCCGGTGAAGGAGGAGTGCTACCGCGTGGCCGCCCGCTGCGGCCTGCCCGTGTTCGTGGTGGCCAACAGCTACATCCGCACGCCGAACCAGCCGGGGGTCGCCTTCGTGCAGGTCGACGCCGGGCCGGACGCGGCGGACGACTGGATCGCCGAGCGCTGCGGCCCGGGCGACGTGGTGGTCACCTCCGACATCCCGCTGGCCGACCGCGCGCTGAAGGCGGGCGCCCAGGCGGTGAGCCCCAAGGGCGAGCCGTTCACCGAGAACTCGATCGGCTCGGCGCTGGCGGTGCGCGGGATCATGGAGCAGATCCGCTCCACCGGCGAGATCACCGGCGGCCCCCGCCCGTTCGCGCCGGCGGACCGGTCGCGCTTCCTGCAGGCGCTGGACCTGGCGGTGACGCGGGCGCGCCGGGCGAAGCGCTGAAGGCCGTCCCTACCCGAACAGCCGCTCGGCGTGCCAGCGCAGGTGCTCCTCGATGAAGCTCTGCACGAAATAGTACCCGTGGTCGTAGCCCGGCCGGCGACGGAGGGTCAGGTCCAGCCCCGCCTTGGCGCACGCCGCCTCCAGCAGGTCGGGCCGGAGCTGGACGTCCAGGTGCGGATCGGCCTCGCCCTGGTCGACGAGGATCTGGCAGTCGACCCGGGCCCCGTCCTCGATCAGCGCCGTCGCGTCGTGCTCGCGCCAGGACTCCCGGTCCGGCCCGAGATAGCCGCCCAGCGCCTTTTCTCCCCAGGGGGCCTGCGACGGCGCGCAGATCGGTGCGAAGGCCGATACGCCCCGGAAGCGCAGGGGGTGGTGCAGGGCCAGGGTCAGCGCCCCGTGCCCGCCCATGGAATGGCCGCTGATCGACTGGCGCGAAAGGTCGGCGTCCGCGAACTGCGCGCGCAACAGTTCGGGCAGTTCGCGCGCGACGTAGCTGAACATGCGGTAGTTGGCCGACCAGGGCGCCTGCGTCGCGTCCACGTAGAAGCCCGCGCCCAGCCCGAAATCGTAGCCGCCCTCGGGGTCGTCCGGCACGCCTTCGCCTCGGGGGCTGGTGTCGGGGGCCACCAGCATGATCCCGAGTTCGGCGGCGACGCGCTGGGCTCCGGCCTTGCTCGGGAAGTTGTCCTCCGTGCAGGTCAGGCCCGACAGCCACCACAACACGGGCGCGGGCGCGTCGGGCGAGGCGACCGGCGGGTGGAACACGGCGAAGCGCATGTCCGTCCCCGTCTCGCGCGAGCGGTGGCGGTAGGTCGCCTGCACGCCGCCGTGGCAGCGCGCGGCGGAGACGCGCTCGACGCCGGTCACTGACGAGCCTTCGCGTTACGGATCGTCTCGCTGCGGCGCGTCCGGCCGAAACCCTCGTTCATGCGCTCCGGCGGGAGGCGGCGGGTGTTCATCGGTCGGTCCCTGTCCTGCCGTCCCCGCACCGGCGACGCCCGCCCGGCGATTAGCGCCCCGCCCCGTATCGCGCCATATGGGACGCGATGGCCGCGCCCTCCTCCACCCCTTCCGGGAGCCCGCCCGTCGGCGCCCGCGCCGCGCCGCGCCGCGCTTGGCGGGCGGGCGACGCCGCGGACGGCGAGCGCGTGCTGCCGGAGGAGACGCCCGTGGCGCTGGTCTACGACGCCTCCACCTACGCGGTGATGATGGCCACGCCGGCGGACCTTGAGGACTTCGGCGTCGGCTTCACCCTCACGGAGGGGATCGGCCGCGCCGACCACCTGCAGGGCGCGCCGGAGGTGGCGACCGGCCCCCTCGGGGCGGAGGTGCGGATGTGGCTGGCGCCCGGCCGCGCGGGGGCGCTCGCCGGCCGCCGTCGCCGCCTGGCGGGCCCGACGGGCTGCGGCCTGTGCGGGATCGAGAGCCTGGAGGAGGCGGCGCGCGCTCCCCTCCCCGTCCCCGCCGCGTCGTTCGCGCTGACGCCCGAAGCGCTGCTGGCCGCCATGGCCGAACTCGCCCCCGGCCAGATCCTGGGCGGCCTGACCCGCGCCACCCACGCCGCCGGCTTCTGGACCCCCGAGGAAGGGATGGTCGCCGTGCGCGAGGACGTCGGCCGCCACAACGCGCTGGACAAGCTGGCGGGCGCCCTGGCCCGCAGCGGGCGGGACGCGTCCGGGGGCGTCGTGCTGCTCACCAGCCGGGTGTCGGTGGAGATGGTGCAAAAGGCCGCCGCCGTCGGCGCGCCCGTGCTGGCGGCGGTCTCGGCCCCCACCACCCTGGCGGTGGAGACCGCGGACGCGGCGGGCGTGACCCTGTGCGCGGTGGTGCGCGGCGACGGCTTCGAGGTGTTCACCCACCCCGGGCGGATCGCCTGGCCGTGAGGGTCGCCGGCGTCGTGCTGGCGGGGGGGCGCTCACGCCGGTTCGGGTCGGAGAAGGCGCTGGCCGAGTGGGGCGGCGTTCCCCTGCTCGTGCGCGGGCTGGACGTGCTGGCCGCCGGCTGCGCGCCGCTGGCGGTGAACGCGCGCCAGGGGAGCGGCGCGGCTGCGCTGGCGGCGGCGCGGGGGCTGTCGCTCCTGCCCGATCCGCCCGGCGCGCCCGACGGCCCGCTCGCGGGCGTGCTGGCGGGGCTCCACTGGGCTGGAGCGCAGGGCTGCGACCGCTTGGCCACCGCGCCCTGCGACACGCCCCGCCTGCCGCGCGACCTCGTCGAGCGCCTGATGGCCGACCTGCCGGACGAAGCCGACGCCGCCTTCGCCACCGCCGGCGGGCGTGAGCACCCGCTCTGCGCCGTGTGGCGCACGGCGGCCGGTCCGGTGATCGCCGAAGCGCTGGCCGGCGGCGCGCACCCGCCCGTGCGCCGCGTGATGGAGCGCCTGCGCGCCGTCGCGGTGGATTTCGGCGACGCCGACGCCTTCGCCAACGTGAACACGCCGCACGACCTCGCCACGCCCCTGACACCGCACGCGACGCGGCGCATATAGCGGCGGTGCCCGCCTCCCCCGCCGCCGCCCTCGCCGCCCGCCCGACCCTCGACGCGGCCCGCGGCGTGCTGCGCTCGACCTTCGGCCATCCCGACTTCCGCGGCCTGCAGGCGCAGGTGCTGACGGAGGTGCTGGAAGGCCGCAACGCCTTGGCGGTGCTGCCCACCGGCGGCGGCAAGAGCGTGTGCTACCAGGTGCCGGCGCTGCTGCTGCCGGGCACGACGCTGGTGGTCTCGCCCTTGATCGCGCTGATGGCCGACCAGGTGGCGGCGCTGCGCCAAGCGGGGGTGGCCGCCGCGCGCCTCGACTCCAACACCGGCCCCGACGAGCGCCGGCGGGTGTGGAGCGGCCTGTCGGACGGGACGCTCGACCTGCTCTACATGAGCCCGGAGGGCCTCATGCAGCCCGCCAACCTGGAACGGCTCTCCCAGCACCGCATCGGCCTGGTGGCCATCGACGAGGCGCACTGCGTCAGCCAGTGGGGCCACGATTTCCGCCCCGAATACCGCGCCCTCGGGCGGTTGGCGGAGATCTTCCCCCGGGCCCCGCGCCTGGCGGTGACCGCCACCGCCGACGTGCGGACCCGCGCCGACATCCGCGAGGAGCTGCGGCTGGAGGACGCCGCCGAGTTCGTCGACAGTTTCGCCCGGCCGAACCTTCAGCTCTCCGCCGAGCGCAAGACGGGCGGGCCCAAGTCCACCCACGCGCGGGTGGCGGAGCTCGTCAAGGCGCGGCCCGGCCGCTCGGGCGTGGTCTACGCCGGCTCGCGCGACGGCACGGAGAAGCTGGCCGAACTCCTGCGCGAGCAGGGCGCGCCCGCCGTCGCCTATCACGCCGGCCTCGACAAGGAGGTGCGCGAGCGGCGGCTCACCGCCTTCCTGGCGGCGGACGAGGCGGTGATGGTGGCGACCATCGCCTTCGGCATGGGCATCGACAAGCCGGACGTGCGCTTCGTGATCCACGCGGACCCGCCCGGCTCCATCGAGGCCTACTGGCAGGAGGTGGGCCGCGCCGGCCGCGACGGCGAACCCGCCGAGGGGATCACCCTGTTCGGCGCCTCCGACCTCTCCTGGGCCATGCGCCGGATCGACGAGCGCGAGGTGTCGGGCGAGGTTAAGGCGGTGCAGACGGGCAAGGCGCGCCGGCTCTACGCCATGCTGGACGGCGCGACCTGCCGCCCCGCCGCCGTGCGCCGCTATTTCGGCGAGGAGGGCGTGACCTCCTGCGGCGTGTGCGACACCTGCCGCAGCCCGCCGCTCATGGCCGTGGCCACCACCGCCGCCCAGAAGGCGCTCTCGGCGGTGCACCGCATGGGCGGGCGCTTCGGGCGCGGGCGCCTGGTCGACCACCTGCTGGGCCGCACCAAGGACGTGCAACCCTCGGAGAAGGCGCTGCCCACCTGGGGCATAGGCGGCGAGCTGCCGGTCTCGGGCTGGCGCGACCTGATCGAGCAGCTCCTGTTCGACGGCCTGCTGCACGAGGACCCCAACGACGGCCGCCCGCTGGTGACGCTGGGCGACCCCGCCGCCGTGCGCGCCGTGTACCGCGGCGAGCGCGAGGTGCGCCTGCGCGAGGCGAGCCTGAACGAGCGGCCGCGCGGCAAGGCCGCCCGCCCGAACCAAGCCCCCCGCGCCCAGCTCGGCCAGGCGGTGGAGCTTTCGGACGACGACCGCCCGCTGTTCGAGGCCCTGCGGACGTGGCGGCGCGACGAGGCTAAGGGCCAAGGCGTGCCGCCCTACGTCATCCTGCACGACCGCACCCTGGCCGAGATCGCCCGCGCGCGCCCGTCCTCGCTCGCCAAGGTGGGCGCGCTGTCGGGCTTCGGCCAAGCCAAGCTCGAGCGCTACGGCGAGGCGGTGCTTCGCGTCGTGCGCGAGGGCTGAGCGTGGCGACGCGCGCCCTGTTCCCCACCCGGCTGTACGAGGCCGACCTCGCCGCCGAGCGCGGCTTCGACGCGTTCAACGCCGAGCTGGAGGCGGCGGTGCTGGGCCTGGCGGCGGAGGACCGCGCGGGGCGGGCCTGGTGCAAGACGCACGGCTACGGCGGCTACACCTCCTACGCCTCGCTCGACGACCTGCCGCGCCGCGCCAGCGTGTTCGCCGACCTCAAGCGCCGGCTGGACCGCCACGCCGCGCGCTTCGCCGAGGAGCTGGCGTACGACCTGGGCGGCCGGCGGCTGAAGCTGGACAGCCTGTGGGTCAACGTCCTCAAGCCGGGGGCGGCGCATTCCGGTCATGTCCACCCCCACAGCGTGCTGTCGGGCACCGCCTACGTGCGCACGCCCCCGGGTGCGGGGGCCATCCGCTTCGAGGACCCGCGCCTGCCGCTGATGATGGCCGCCCCGCCCCGGCGCGCGGACGCGGACGAGGCGGACCGGAGCTTCGTCACCGTCCAGCCGCGGGAGGGCGCGCTGCTCCTTTGGGAGAGCTGGCTGCGCCACGAGGTGCCCGCCAACGCCGCCCGGACGGCGCGCATCAGCGTCAGCTTCAACTACGCCTGGGGCTGACGCCCGCGCTCAACTGCGCGACGCGCCGCCCGCGGGTGGAACGGCGGGCGTGGGCGAGGGCGCGCCCGTCTTGGTTCCGGGCTGGGCGGGGTTGGGCGCCGCGGGGGTGGCGGGTGCGTCGGGGCCGGGCGCGGGACGTCCCGGCGCGGGCGTCACCGGCAGGGGCGCCTGCTGGGCGGAGCCCGGGGCGGGATGGGGCGAGCGCACGATCAGCCTCCAGGCGCGGGGCTGGGCGAGGTAGGTCGCCGCCACCCGGCGCACGTCCTCCCCGGTCACCGCGTGGAGGTCGGGAAGCTGGCTGCGCACCGCGTCCAGCGAGCGGGGGTCCGACCAGGCGCGCGCCAGGCGCTGGAGCCAGAACTCGTCGGACTGCTCCTGCTTCAGGCGCGTCTCGATCAGGGGCTTCTTCGCGCGTTCCAGTTCGTCCGCGGTGGGCGCCGCGCGCGTCATGTCGGCGGCGATCTTGCGCACGTCGGCGTAGAAACCGTCGATCTTGGCGGGCGGCGTCTCCACCTGGGCGTCGACGAAGCCGTAGCCGGGGTAGACCTGGCTGGCGACGGCGTTGGCGCCGGGCGAGTAGGTGGCCCCTTCCGCGATGCGCACCTGGTCGACCAGGCGCGTCTCCAAGACCTGGGCGGCCACGTCCAGCACGCGCGCCTCCTTGGGGTCGGCGTAGAAGCCGCGGGTGGGCCAGGCGATCAGGGCGATGGCCTGGTCGGCGCGCCCGTCGTGCAGCTCGATCACCGGCTCGGGGGTGGCGGCGGGGAAGCGCACCCGGCGCGCGTCCGCAGGGGGCGCCGCGGGCGGGCGGGGCGCGAAGGCTCCGAAAGTCGAGGAAACGGCGGCGATCGCCTGGTCGACGGTGATGTCCCCAACCACCGTGATCTCCGGCGCGCCGGAGGCCAGGGCGGGAGCCAGGATCGCGTCCAGGTCGGCGGGCTTGGCGGCGGCGAGGGCCTGGGCGGTCGGGATGTCGGTCCATCGCAGGTCGCCCGCATGGGTCAGCCGGCCGATGTCGCGCCCCTCGACGCCGGACGGCGTGGACTGGATCTGGGGCAGGGCCGAGCCGACGCCCGCGCGCCAGCGCTCGAACGCCTCCGGCCGCAGCCCGGGCCGCGAGACATAGGCGGCCAGGAGGCGCATCTGGGTGTCGAAATCCGCCGGTCGCGTCGCGCCCGTGAGCTGGAACGCCTCGTCGGCCAGGGCGAAGCGGGCGGACACCACCTTGTCGGCCAGCACCTGGTCGAGTTCGTCGGAGGTCAGCTCGCGGGTGCCGCCGGCGGTGAAGGCCCCCAGCGCCCAGAGCGGGGAGGCGTGGTCGCGCGGCAGGCCCAGACGGCCCGCGCCGAACCGCACCGCCACCAGCACCCTGTCCTTGGCGTAGGCGGCGGGCTTGACCGTCAATCGCGCACCGTTGGCGAACCGCACCTGAACGACGCCCAGGTCCGCCGCCTCCCGGCGCTCCACCACACGGCCCGCCGGACCGAAGGCCGCGCCGCCGTAGGGCCAGGGCTTGGCCGCCGCCGCCACGCCCGCCGTCACCGGCGCCCGCGCCGCCGCGTCGTAGGCGGCCAGCAGCGCCGGTCCGCCGCCCGCGACGGGCAAGGGCGAGGACAGGGTGAGGAGCGGCCCCGAGCCGTCGAACGCCGCCTTCAGCACGGCGTCCGCCCGGGCGGGCGTCAGGTCCCGCACCGCCGCCTCGAAGGTGGCGAGGTTGCGCACGGGGCCGGTGAACACGTCCTCCTCCTCCACCGCGCTCACGAGGGCGGTGGCGAGTTCGGGCGTTTTTCGGGTGGCCGCGCCGGCCGCCTGGGCGCCCAGGCTCGCGCGTTGCTCGGCGATCTCGCGGGCGAGTTCGGGTGCGGTGACGCCGAAGCGGACGATGCGCCTCTGCTCCGTCGTGGCCGCGGCGAGACCCGCCGCCCAGCCCTGGGGCGTGGTGTCCACCGACAGGGTGGTCAGCTTGGCGCTCTTCTCCGTGTTCGACCGCACGGCCTGGGCGGCGATGAAGGGCGGCTTGGGCCCCTTGGCCAGCCGATCCAGCCGGCGGTTGAGCACGGCGAGGCCGAGCTGCTCGACATAGTCGCGCTTCTCGCGCGCCAGGGTGTCGGCCGTGTCGTCGTAGGGCTGCGCCCAGGCGAGCTGCACCTCCTGGGGGGCGCCGGGGCGGGAGAACACCTCGGCGGACAGGCCGCGCGTCGCCACCCGCCCGAGGTCGACGGGCGCGGGCGCGGGCTTCGGACGCCAGTCGCCGAAGCGGGCCTTGATCTTGGCCTCCATCACCGCGGGGTCGAAGTCGCCCACCGCGATCACCGTCGCGTCGTCCGGCCGGTAGTTCGCCTCGTAATAGGCGCGGATGCGCGACACGGGGGCGGTGCGGATCACGTCCACCAGGCCGATGGGCCAGCGCTCGGGCAAGCGCTGGCCCTTGAGCAGGAAGCCGAGCTCGGCCTTTTGCGCCTGGTAGGCGGGGCTGTCGCGCAGGCGCTCCTCCGACAGGATCACGCCGCGCTCGGAGTCCATCGCCTTCTGGGAGAGGGTGAGCTCGCTGGCGGTCTCGCGCAGCAGCATCAGGCCCGTATCGACCGTGTCCGCGTCCGTTTCGGGCAGGTCGAGCTCGTAGACGGTCTGGCCGAAGCTCGTGAAGGCGTTGGTGTCCGGCCCGAACGCCAGCCCCTTGCGCTGGAGGATGCGGATCATCTCGCCCTCCGGCACGTGGGTGGAGCCCTTGAAGGCCATGTGCTCGAGGAAGTGCGCCAGCCCCTGCTGCTCGTCCGTCTCCTGCAAGGAGCCCGCGCCGATGCGCAGGCGCAGGCTGGCCTGGCCGCCGGGGGTGGCGTTCTTCAGGATCGCGTAGCGCAGGCCGTTGGGCAGCTGTCCGAACCGCACGTCCGACTCCGCCGGCAGGTCGCTGTAGGTCTGCGCCCAAACCCCCACCCGCTTGGGCGGGCCGAGCGCGGGAGTTTCGGCCGTTCGGGCGTGGACCGCGGGCGCGAAGGCCAGCAAGGCCGCGCCGGCGGCCAGGATCGAGCGTAGGGCGAGGCGCATGGGGGCTCGGGAGAAGGGCGGCGGCCGGCGGATCGGCCGCAGGAAGGTGGCGAACGCTAGCCGGAGCGGGTCCGGCCGCGCAAGCGGCGCCAGGACGGCGCTTCTATGGCCGGTCGGGACGCCCTAGATTGTGGACCGAAACCGCGCCGCGAAGACGGACGCGGACGGAGGAGCCACCATGGGCGTCGATCGCGTCGATCCGGCCGGAGCCTCGTCGCTCGCCGCCGCCACCGCAGGTCGCACGGGCCCGGGCGTGGACGGCTACATGTCGGGCTTCGGCGCCCACCACGAGACCGAGGCGGTGGCCGGCGCCCTGCCCCGCGGGCGCAACTCGCCCCAGCGCGCGCCCTACGGGCTGTATCCCGAGCAGGTGTCGGGCACGGCCTTCACCGCGCCCCGGCACGAGAACCGGCGCTCCTGGCTTTACCGGCTGCGGCCCACGGCCCAGCACGGCGCCTACCGCCCGACGGGCCGGGGCCTGCTCCGCTCCGGCCCGTTCGACGAAGCGGCGCCCTCCCCCAACCGCATGCGCTGGGATCCCCTGCCCTGGCCCGAGCGTCCGACCAGCTTCGTGGAGGGATTGACCACGCTGGTGGGGAACGGCGGTCCCGCCGAGGGGGCGGGGCTGGCCGCGCACCTCTACCTCGCCACCCGTCCGATGGTGGACGAGGTGTTCTACGACGCCGACGGCGAGCTGCTCGTCCTGCCCCAGGAGGGTCGCCTGCGCTTGGTCACCGAGATGGGCGTGCTCCACCTCTCCCCCGGCGAGCTGGGCGTGGTCCCGCGGGGGTTGCGTTTCCGAGCCGAGCTGCCGGACGGGCGCGCCCGCGGCTATGTGGCGGAGAACTACGGCGCCCTGCTGCGGCCGCCCGAGCTCGGCCCCATCGGCGCCAACGGCTTGGCCAACCTGCGCGACTTCCTCACCCCGACGGCCGCCTTCGAAGACGTGGACCGGCCCACCCGCGTCGTTCAGAAGTTCCAGGGCGAGTTGTGGGAGACCGAACTCGACCACTCGCCGTTGGACGTGGTGGCCTGGCACGGGAATCTCGCGCCCTACAAGTACGACCTCGCCCGCTTCAACACGATGAACACCGTGAGCTTCGACCACCCGGATCCGTCGATCTTCACGGTGCTCACCTCGCCCAGCGACACGCCGGGCGTGGCCAACCTCGACGTCGTGGTTTTCCCGCCGCGCTGGCTGGTGGCGGAGGACACCTTCCGCCCCCCCTATTTCCACCGCAACGTGATGAACGAGTTCATGGGACTGATCGAAGGCGCCTACGACGCCAAGGTCGGCGGCTTCGCGCCGGGCGGAGCCTCCCTGCACAACTGCATGGCCGGTCACGGTCCTGACCAAGCGAGTTTCGAGCGCGCCAGCGCCGCCGAGCTCAAGCCTCACAAGCTGGAGAACACGCTGGCCTTCATGTTCGAAAGCCGCTGGGTGTTGCGCCCCACGGCCTTCGCCGCCTCCACACCCGCCATGCAGCTCGACTATGACGACGTTTGGAGCGGGTTCGAGAAGGCGCGACTGCCCTGAGGGCGGCGCCCGCTCAGGCGACCGGCGACAATTCTCCCGGCCGCCGGGCGTCCAGGCGGAAGTCCACGGCCGGCGCGGTCCGCCCCGGCGTGCGTCGCACCGCCTTGGCCGCGCGCGCGAGGCCGAGCTTGGCGAGCGCCGTCGGCCCGAGGCGCTCCTGCACCCGGGGGGACAGACCCGCGCGGCGACGCAGCAGGCCGTTGGCGTAGATGACGTTGGCGCGCATCAGCGCCTGCGGCGTCATGAACTCGATGGATAGGCTGACGTTGAGCATCGGCCCGTTCACCACCCGATGCGGCGCGTTCTGGCGCCAGGTGATCATGTCGCCGGGCGCCATGGCGAAGGTCTCGGCCCGCGCGTCCCAGCCGGGGTCGAAGGCGAACTGCTCGGGCTTGTCCTTGAGAATGATCGCCTCCAGCTCGTCGGGCGCCACGAACGGCGCCTCGGGCGGGTAGACGTAGAGGGTTTTCTCCCCGCGCAGACCCCACAGCGTCACCAGCGGCACGTCCAGGTGATAGAACACCTGCGCGTTCGCCGACGAGATCAGCAAGCCCAGGTCGCGCTTGAAGGTGCGCAGGCCCCGTGCATGACTTTCCAGGTCGGTGAAGATCTCGGCGCACAGGGCGGCGTAGTCGGGCAGGTGCGCGCCCACGTCGCGCAGGTTGAGCCAGATGCGGCCCGCGCGCACCGCCTCCAGGAGGCGGTCGCCGGTCACGCCCTCGGCCGCGCCGCGCCGCCAGGAACGCCAGTCGGTCGGGTCCTCGCCCATGGTGAACACGCCCAGCCGCTCGCGCGGGTACAGGTCGAGCACGCGCTCCAGCCCCGCGTCGTCGAACATGGGCCGCCCGTGCAGGTCGTGGCGGAAACGAAGGTCCGCGCGGCCGAAGCGGGCGGCCTTGTCGGCGGTCCAATCGGTGACGACGGCCATCAGACGTCTTCGCCGAGGGCGGCGGCGGGGACGGCGGCCAGCCGGCGGGCGGCGACCACCGCCCGGGCGAAGCCGTGGAGCCGGCCGCCCAGGGTGGGGTCGGCCTCGGCGATGTGGTCCAGCCGGCTGCGCACCCGCGCCAGCAAGGGCGGCATGTCGGGCGCGGACCCGGCGCGCAGGTCGGCCTGCACGGCGCGCACGGGCTCGGAGCCGGAGGCGAACACCGTCTTGTAGTGGTCCGACCCGGTCGACAGCTCGTAGCGGGCGAGGCCGAGCCCCGGCAGGGCGCGCACCAGCATGGACATGAACACGAGCCCCGGAGACCAGGGGGCGAGGGCCGGGTCGTAGGCGGCGATCCAGGGATGCATGACCGCGCCCGCACGCACGCCGAAGTGCGCGGCCGCCACGCGGCCGCCCGCCCGCAGGGTGACGAGCGCGCCTTCCAGCGCCGGCCCGCGCGCCGCGAAGACCTGATCCATCAGGGCGCGGCTCCAGTCGGAGTGAAGCACGTCGCACGCCCCCGTCTGGGCGAAGCGCCGGCGCTTCCAGCCCAGCACCGCCTCCAGCGCCTCGTGGGAACGGTCGACGCGCAGCTCCAGGTCGCCCAGTTCGCGCTCCATCTTGTGCTCGAGGCGGCGGATGTTCTTGAAGCGCTTGGGGCTGCCCGCGCGCAGCGCCTCCCAGTGTGCCTCTCCCGACCGGCCGGGCTCGACGACGACCACGTGGCTCCGCTCCTCGGGGCCGGGCAGGTCGGCGAACAGGCCGTGCGGGTCGGCCACGTAGGCGCCCCGGTAGGCGCGCAGCCCCGCCGCCGCGAGGGCGGAGCGCCATTCGGGCGCGGCCTGCGGGGCGCTGACCAGCCCGTGCACGTCCGACCAAGGCGCGCCCACCGGACGGGCCAAGCCGCCCGGCCGGCGATGATGGGCCAGCACACCCGCGAGTTCGCCCTCGCCCGCGCCCTCCCGGCGGAACAGCGCCACCCTCACGTCCCGGCGCACGCGGCCGACCAACTCGGCGAACTCGGGGGCCAGGAGCGGCGAAGCGAAGCGAGGGCTGGACGCGGTCAGGACGCGCCAACCGGCGCGCTCGGCGTCCGTCAGCTCCTCCGGTCGCTTGATCCAGGCCTGTAGCATCTCGGCACGCAATCCACGTTGTCGTCTTCGCAGCGCAACAACCGGACCGCGAGCTTGTGCGACAGGCGTGCAAACTATCTCCGGTTGGAGCGCCCCGGCCAGCACGTTAAGAACGGGGCGGACCCGATGCGTCGCGTCTTCCCGCCACCAGGACTCTCCATGCGCCACCTCGCCGCCGGTCTCGCGATCGGGGCCCTGGCCCTCTCCGCGGGGGCCTGCGCCAAGAAGAAGGCGCCCCCGCCGCCCAAGCCGCTGGTCACCGTATCACACCCCCTCCAGCGCGAGGTGGTCGACTGGGATGATTTCGTCGGCCACTTCGAGGCGGTGGACAGCGTGGACGTGCGTCCCCGCGTGGCCGGCTATCTCCAGTCCATCGGCTTCCACGACGGCGCCCTGGTGCGCAAGGGACAGGTGCTGTTCACCATCGACCCGCGCCCCTACCAGGCGACGCTGGACCAGGCGCGCGGGCAGGAGGCGCGGGCCGTCGCAAGCCTGGCGGACGCCCGGGTCGAACTCCTGCGCGCGCAGAAGCTCTACGAAGCGCGCGCCACCAGCCAGCAGGACCTGCAGAACCGGCAAACGACGGTGGGCACCGCCCAGGCCGACCTGATCGCCGCCCGCGCCGCCACCGCCACCGCCGCGCTCAACCTCGGCTTCACGCGGGTGACCGCGCCGCTGAGCGGGCGCGTGTCCGACCGCAAGGTGGCCCCGGGCAACCTCGTGACCGCCGACACCACGCTCCTGACCTCCGTGGTCTCGGTCGACCCCATCCGCTTCCTGTTCACGGGGTCGGAGGCCGCCTACCTGAAGTACCAGCGCGAGAACCAGGCGGGCACGCGCACCACCTCGCGCCAGGCCGCCAACCCGGTCGAGATCCAGGTGGAGGGCGACAAGAACTACACGGTCAAGGGCCGGATGGACTTCGTCGACAACGTGCTCGATCCGCAGTCCGGCACCATCCGCGGCCGGGCGGTGGTCGACAACCCCAAGGCCTTCCTGACGCCCGGCCTGTTCGGCCACATGCGCCTGCTGGGCTCGGGCAAGTACCGCGCGCTCCTGGTGCCGGACCAGGCGGTGACGGCGGACCAGTCGCGCCAGATCGTCTACGTGGTGGGCGGCGACGGCAAGGTCGCGGCGCGGGTGGTCACCCCCGCCCAGCTCGTGGACGGGTTGCGCGTGGTCTCCTCCGGCCTCAAGCCCGAGGACCTGGTCGTGGTGGACGGCCTTGCGACGGCCAAGGCCGGCCAAGCCGTCCGCACCCGCCAGGGCGAGATCAAGGCCCCCTCTCCCGGGAGTTCGCCCCAGCCCCAGGCTCCCGGGGCGTCCGGGCGGCCCGACGGTGAAACGCTGGACGCCGATCCGGCCCTGGGCCGCACCCCTTACGCGCCGACGCCGGACGTCATGCGACCGGCGCCCACGCCCGCCAAATGAGGTTCTCCCACTTCTTCATCGACCGGCCGGTGTTCGCCTGGGTGATCGCGATCCTGATCACCCTCCTGGGCGCGCTGGCCTATCCGACCCTGCCCGTCGCCCAATATCCGGAGATCGTGCCCCCCACCGTGACGGTGGTGGCCCAGTACCCCGGCGCCAGCGCCCAGACCCTGCAGCAACAGGTGGCCGAGCCGCTGGAGGAGCAGATCAACGGGGTGGAGGGCATGCTCTACATGAGCGCGTCCTCCACCGGCGACGGGCACATGTCGCTCACCATCACCTTCGGGGTGGGCACGGACCTGAACAACGCGACCGTTCTGGTGCAGAACCGCATCCAGACCGCCCTGCCCCAGCTTCCCCAGCAGGTGCAGGCGCTGGGGCTGACGGTGCGCAAGGCCTCGCCCGACCTCCTGTTGGTCGTGCACCTGTTCTCGCCCGACCACAGCCTGGACCAGCAGTACGTGGCCAACTACGCCACCCTGCACCTCCTGGACCCGCTGCTGCGCGTGAACGGCGTGGGCGACATCACCATCCGCGGCGCGCGCGACTACGCCATGCGGATCTGGATCGACACCAACAAGGCCGCCGCGCGCGGCCTGACCGCCGACGACGTGGTCGCCGCCCTGCGCGCGCACAACGTGGACGTGGCCGCCGGCACCCTGGGCGCGCCGCCCTTCGCGCCGGGAACGGGCGCTCCCGCCTACCAGGTGTCGGTGCAGACGGTGGGGCGCCTGCTCACCCAGCAGCAGTTCGAGGACATCGTCCTCAAGACGGACAGCCAGAACCGCATCACCAAGCTGTCGGACGTGGCGCACGTGGAGCTGGGCGCGGCCGACTACACGGTGAACTCCTACCTGTCCAAAAACACGGCCGTCACCATCCCCATCCAGCAGCAGCCGGGCGGCAACGCCATCGCCACCGCCAAGCTGGTCAAGGCCAAGATGCAGCAGCTCAAGCAGGATTTCCCCGCCGGGCTCGACTACGCGATCGTCTACAACCCCACCGACTACGTGCAGGCCTCCGTCGACGAGGTGGAGAAGACGCTGTTCATCGCCCTGGCCCTGGTGGCGGTGGTGGTGCTCGTCTTCCTGCAGAACTGGCGCACCACGATCATCCCGCTGGTGGCCATCCCCGTGTCGCTGATCGGCACCTTCGCGGTGATGAAGGCGTTCGGCTTTTCCCTGAACAACCTGTCGCTGTTCGGGCTGGTGCTGGCCATCGGCATCGTGGTGGACGACGCCATCGTCGTGGTGGAGAACGTCGAGCGCAACATGGCGGAGGGCCTGTCCGCACCCGAGGCCGCGCACCGCACCATGGACGAGGTGGGCGGGGCCCTTGTGGCCATCGCGCTGGTGCTGATCGCGGTGTTCGTGCCGTCCGCATTCATCCCCGGCATCTCCGGCCAGTTCTATCGCCAGTTCGCGCTGACCATCGCCAGCGCGACCTTCCTGTCCCTGATCGTGTCCCTGACGCTCTCGCCCGCCATGGCGGCGCTGATCCTCAAGCCGCACGCGCACAGGAAGCGGTCCGCGCCCTGGATGCGGCCGTTCTCCGCCTTCGCGTCCGGCTTCAACAAGGCCTTCGAGCGGACCAGCCGCGGTTACGGCAACCTCGTCAAGCGCATGGTGCGGCTGGGCGTGCTGATGATCGCGATCTACGTGGGGCTGATCGCGCTGGCGGGGTGGCGGCTCGTGGCCACCCCCGGCGGCTTCATCCCGGCCCAGGACCAGGGCACGCTGATCTGCGTGCTCAAGCTGCCGCCCGGCGCCTCCCTCGCGCGCACGGACCAGGCGCTGCACGAGGTGTTGGACAAGGTGCTGGCCGTGCCGGGGGTGATGGCCACCTCCGCTTATGCGGGGATCGACAGCTCCACCAACGCCACCAACGCCAGCTACGGCTCGGCCTACGTCATCCTCAAGCCCTTCGATGTGCGCGGCAAGCACAAGGAGATGGCCACCCCGACCATACTGGCCAACCTCAACAAGGCGGTGGCGGGCTTCCAGGGCGCGCAGGTGCGCTTCCTGCCCCAGCCGCCCGTGCGCGGCATCGGCACCACCGGCGGCTTCAAGATCATCGTGGAGGACCAGGCCGGCAAGGGTCCGGAGGCCCTGGCCCGCGCCGCGGACGCCCTGGTGGCCGCCGCCTCCAAGGACCCGGCGCTCAGCGCCGTCTACTCGACCTACGACACCAAGACGCCCCAGCTCCACGCGGACATCGACCGGGAGAAGGCCGACACCCTGGGCGTGCCCACCCAGTCGGTCCTGGACACGCTGCAGACCTATCTGGGCTCGACCTTCATCAACAACTTCACCTTCCTGAACCGCACCTTCCGGGTCTACGCCCAGGCGGACGCGCCCTTCCGACTGGACGCGCGCAACCTGAAGGACCTGCAGACGCGCTCCAACTCGGGCGTGATGGTGCCGCTCTCGGCGGTGATCACCACCCGCGAGGAGACCGGCCCCTACCGGACGGTGGAGTACAACGTCTATCCGGCCGCCGAGGTGAACGGAAATCCCGCGGAGGGCCGCTCCTCGGGCGAGGCGCTCAAGGCCATGGCGCGCCTGGCCCAGCAGACCCTGCCCCAAGGCTTCGGCTACGAGTGGACCGAGCTCGCCTACCAGCAGCAGGCCGCGGGTTCGACGGGCGGCCTCGTGTTCGTGCTGGCGGTGGTGTTCGCCTTCCTGCTCCTGGCCGCGCTGTACGAGAGCGTGACCCTGCCGCTGGCGGTGATCCTGATCGTGCCCATGTGCCTCCTCGCCGCTTTCCTGGGCGTCAACCTGCGGGGGCAGGACAACAACATCCTGACCCAGATCGGCCTGATCGTGCTCGTGGGCCTGGCCGCCAAGAACGCCATCCTGATCGTGGAGTTCGCCCGCCAAGCCGAGCTGGAGCACGGGCAGACACGCTTCGAGGCCGCCGTCACCTCCGCCAAGGAGCGCCTGCGACCGATCCTGATGACCTCCTTCGCCTTCATCCTGGGCGTGGCCCCGCTCGCCTTTGCGAAGGGCGCGGGGGCCGAGCTGCGGCAGGCGCTGGGCACCGCCGTGTTCTTCGGCATGATCGGGGTGACGGTGTTCGGCCTGATCTTCACGCCCGTGTTCTACGTGCTGTTCCGCCGCGCTTCGGAGTTCCTGCCCAAGCCGCCGCCCATCCCGCCGCGCGTGCCCACCACCCGCGGCACCCCCGAGGGCGACTACTCGGCCGGAGCCGCCGAATGAGCCGCTCCTCCAGCTCGCGGAGCGCGCTCCTCGCCTTCCTCGTCGCCGGCCCGCTCGCGGGCTGCGTGGTGGGACCGAACTACCGCACGCCCGACCGGGTCACGACCGCGCCCGCCGTCTTCGCCGAGACCTCCGCCTCCACCGCCTCGGCGGAGCCGCCCGGCCGCTGGTGGCGCCTCTACGACGACAAGAACCTCGACCGGCTGGTGGACCGGGCCTTGCTGCGCAACACGGACCTGCGCCGGGCGGAGGCGGACCTCGCCGAAGCGCGCGCCGTGCTGGAGGAGGTGGCGACCAACCGCCTGCCCGCCACCGCCCTGTCCACCAGCGCGAGCTACGGCCGTTCCGCAAACGGCGGCGGCCTGAGCGTGCCGAGCTTCGGCTCCGTGTCGGGCGGCACCACCGGCGGGTCCGGAGGCGGCTCGGGCGGCGTCGGCTCCAGCCTGGGCTCGGGCACGGGCACGGGCGGGACGACCACCAGCGGCGGCGGGACCGGCACGGGCGGCACCACCTCCAGCGGCGGTTCGACCACCTCCTCCGGCACGCGGAACACCGGCCGGACGGGCTGGACCTACAACGCCGCCTTCGACGCGGCCTACGAGGTGGACCTGTTCGGCCGCATCCGCCGCGCCATCCAGGCCGCCCGCGCCGACACGGAGGCGCTGGTCGCCGCCCGCGACCTGGTGCGCGTCGACACCGCCGCCGAGACCGCCCGCGCCTACGCCCAGGCGTGCACCTACGGCGACCAGGCGGACGTGGCGCGGCGTTCGCTGCAGATCGTCACGGACAGCTACGACGTGACCGTGCGCCAGCGCGACCTCGGCTCGTCGTCGGATTTCGAGGTCGCCAACGCCCGCACCCTCGTGGAGCAGACCCGCGCGCCCATCCCGCAGCTCGAAGCCCAGCGCCGGGGCGCGCTCTACGCCCTGGCCGTGCTGACCGGCGACGAGCCCGAGCGGGTGGACGCGGCGGCGGCGGCCTGCCGCAAGGCCCCCAAGCTGATCGACCCGATCCCCACCGGCGACGGTGCGGGGCTGATCCGCCGCCGGCCCGACGTGCGCGAGGCCGAGCGCCAACTGGCCGCCGCCAGCGCGCGCATCGGGGTGTCCACCGCCGACCTCTTCCCCACCGTGTCCCTGGGCGGGGCGATCTCCACCGTCGGCAACAACGGGCACGACCTGATCTCCCGCTCGGGGGTGAGCTTCGGGGCCGGGCCGTTGATCTCGTGGAACTTCCCCAACCTCACGGCCGCGCGGGCGCGCGTGCGCCAGTCCGAGTTCGCCACCCAGTCGGCCTTCGCCTTTTTCGACGGCGCGGTGCTGGCCGCGCTTCAGAACGCCGAGCAGACCCTCGCCACATACGGGGGCGAGCTCGACCGTGAACGGGCGCTCAAGGCGGCGCGCGACCAGGCGGCGGAGGCCTACCGGCTGGGCGGCGTGCGCCTGCAAGCGGGGTCGATCAGCTTCGTGGACCTGCTGACCATCCAGCGCACCCTGGTGACGGCCGAGGCCGACCTCGCCGCCTCCGACGCCGCCCTGGTCAACGACCAGGTCAGCGTGTTTAAGGCGCTGGGCGGCGGCTGGGAGGACCAGCAGGTCGCACCCTTCCCGGCCCTGCCCAAGAAGGGCTGAGGCCTGGAGGCGCGCGAACGGGCGTGCCAAGCTCGACCGATGAAAACTCGGACGCGGCCGCGAGCGGTCGCGTCCGTTGGGAGTGGTCTCGCGTCATGCCCCGTCCGTCGCCCGCCGCCTTTCTCGCGGCCTCCGCCCTGCTCCTGGCCGCGACGGGGGCGGTCGCCGCTCCGGGCCGGCCGTTCACGCCGGACGACCTGACGGGCCTCGACCGCGTGTCCGCCCCCCGCGTCTCGCCGGACGGGCGGCGGGTGGTCTACGACGTGCGCAGCACCGACCTGGAGGCGAACAAGGGGGTGCGTGCGCTCTGGCTGGCGAGCCTGGCGGGCGGATCTGCTCCGCGCCGACTCGCCGCCGGGAGCGCCCCTCGTTGGGGCGCCGACGGACGCGTCTACTACCTCGCCCCGGCGGGCGGGACCGACCAGGTGTGGAGCCTGGCCCCCGACGGCGGCCTCCCCCGCCAGGTCACCCGCCTGCCGCTGGACGTGGGCGCCTTCCGCCTGTCGGCCGACGGGCGCAGGCTGGTCGTGTCCATGGCGGTGGTCCCGGGGGCCGAGACCGCCACGGTTCTGCGCGCCCAGGCGGCGCCGGCCGCGCCCCACGGCTCGGGCCAGGTCTACGACCGGCTGTTCGTGCGCCACTGGGACACCTGGGCGGACGGCACGCGCAACCACCTGTTCGCGCTCCAGGTCGGGGCGGACGGGACCGCCGCGGGCGACCCCACGCCCCTCATCCCCGGCTTCGACGGCGACGTCCCGGGCAAGCCCTTCGGCGGCGAGGAGGACTTCAGCCTCAGCCCCGACGGCCGCACCGTCTACTTCTCCGCCCGCCTCGCCGGCCGCAGCGAGCCCTGGAGCACCAACTTCGACGTCTACGCCGTCCCGGCGGACGGTTCGGCGCCCCCGCGCGACCTGACCTCCGGCAACAAGGCGTGGGACGCCTCGCCCGTCGTCTCCCCGGACGGCCGCACCCTGGCCTGGCGCGCCATGCGGCGGCCGGGTTTCGAAGCGGACCGCTTCACCGTGTGGACGATGGACCTCGCCTCCGGCGCCAAGCGCGAGCTGACCGGGGCGTGGGACCGCTCCCCCGGCCCGATCCAGTGGTCGCCGGACGGCCGCGCCCTCTACGCCACCGCCGACGACGAGGGGCAGGTGCGGCTGTTCAGGGTGGACGCCGCCACCGGCGCGGTTCGCACGCTGAGCGACGCGGACGAGCACGTCGCCGACTTCGACCTCGCCGCCGGCGCGGTGGTCTACGGTCGCGAGAGCTTCTCGCACCCCGCGGTGCTGGCTGCGCGGCCGCTGGCGGGCGGGGCCGCCCGCTTGATCGGGTCGGACCCCAACGCGCAGCGTTTGTCCGGCGTGGCGACGAGCGAGGCGCGGCGTTTCGTCTTCACCGGCTGGAACGGCGAGGCCGTGCACGGCTACGTCTTCCTGCCGCCGGGCCTGAAGCCGGGAGCCAAGGCGCCCGTCGCCTTCCTGATCCACGGCGGGCCGCAGGGCTCCTGGGACGGCGGCTGGAGCTATCGCTGGAACCCGCAGACCTACGCCGGCCGCGGCTACGCGGTGGTGTTGGTCGATTTCCACGGCTCCACCGGCTACGGCCAGGCCTTCACCGACGCCATTTCCGGCCACTGGGGCGACCGGCCGCTGGAGGACCTCCAGAAGGGCTGGGCCGCCGCGCTCCACCAGTTCCCGCAACTGGACGGCGACCGCGCCTGCGCCCTGGGCGCGAGCTACGGCGGCTTCATGGTCAACTGGATCGCCGGCGTTTGGAACGCGCCCTGGAAGTGCCTGGTCACCCACGACGGCGTGTTCGACGACCGATCCATGGGCTTCTCCACCGACGAGCTGTGGTTCAGCGAGTGGGAGCACGGCGGCCCGGACCACACGCCGTGGAACGACCCGGCCGCCTATGAGCGCTTCAACCCCGCGCTGCACGTGGCCGACTGGCGCCGGCCCCAGCTCATCATCCACGGCGGCCGCGACTACCGCATCCCGCTGGAGCAGGGCCTGGGCGCCTTCGACGCGCTTCAGCGGCGCGGGGTGGAGAGCCGGCTGCTCTACTTCCCCGACGAGAACCACTGGGTGCTCAAGCCGCGCAACTCGTTGCAATGGAACGCGGTCGTGCTGGACTGGCTCGACTCGCACCTGAAGCGCTAAACGGGGGCCGGCGGTGGTGGAGGGGACGGAGGCGGGCGGCGCGGCGGCGCTGGAGGTGCGCGGCCTCTACAAGGCGTTCGACAGGCCGGCGGTGGACGGGCTGGACCTGCACGTGCGCGCGGGCGAGCTCTACGCCCTGCTGGGCCCCAACGGCGCGGGCAAGACCACCACCCTGCGCATGGTCACGGGCCTGCTCAAGCCGGACGCGGGAAGCGTGCGGGTGTTCGGCGTCGACGCCCTGGCCGACCCCCTCGCCGCCAAGCGCCTGATCGCCTGGCTGCCCGACGAGCCGCTGCTGTACGACAAGCTCACCCCGCTCGAGTACCTGGAGTTCGTGGCCGGCCTGTGGGGGATCGACGGCCGGACCGCCCGCGCCCGCGCCCAGGAGCTGTTGGAGTGGCTGGACCTCTGGAAGCACCGCGGCGAGCGCTGCGAAGGCTTCTCGCGCGGCATGAAGCAGAAGGCGGTGCTGGCGGGCGCGCTGATCCACGATCCGCGCCTGCTCATCCTCGACGAGCCGCTCACCGGGCTGGACGCGGGGGCCGCGCGCCAGGTGAAGGACCTGCTGCATGAGCGCGCCCGGGGCGGGGCCACGGTGATCCTCACCACCCACATACTGGAGGTGGCCGAGCGCATGGCCGACCGCATCGGCATCATCCAGGCCGGGCGCCTGCGCGCGGAGGGCACCCTGGCCGAGCTGCGCGCCCACGCGGGCCCGCACGCGGGCGCCGACGCATCGACGCTGGAGGAGCTGTTCCTGCAGCTGGTGGGCGAGCCGGGCGACGCCCCCGCGTGACGGGGCCGGGCTCCACCCTCTGGCTGCTGAGACACGAGCTGCGGCTGGGCTGGCGCAACGTGTTCGCCGCTCGCGGCGGGCGCACGGCGCGCACCGTGCGGCTGGCCCTGCTCGGCGTGCTGGCCCTGGTGGTGGGCGTCGTGCTGGGTCGGCCGCTGGCGGCGGACGTGCACCGGACGCACTTCCAGCCGGGCGGGGCCTACTACCTGCTGGCGGACGCGGCGGGCGTGGTGGCGTTCACCCTGATGCTGGCCCAGTCGCTGAACGCGGCCACGCAGGTGCTCTACGAGCGCAACGACCTGGACCTGCTGCTCTCCTCGCCCGTGCCCGTCGGGCGGGTGCTGACGGTGCGCGCGCTGGGCGTGGCGGTGCTGTCCAGCTCGCTCTACCTGGCCTTGGCGAGCCTGCTGGTGCTGCCCCTGGCGGCGCTGGGCGAGGGGCGATGGCTGGGCGTCTACGTCGTGCTGGGCGCCCTGGCCCTGGCCGCCTCGGCGGGCGGCTTCCTGCTGGCGGTGGCGCTGTTCGCCGTCCTGGGTCCGCGCCGGACGCGCACGGCCGCCCAGGTGCTGGCGGCGATCATCGGCGCGCTGGTGTTCCTCGTCTCGCAGCTGCGCAACCTGCTGCCGCACGCGCAGGTGGCGGCCTTGGGCGAGCGGGCGGCCGCGCTCGGCCGCACGGGGCTGAGTTCCGCCTCGCCCCTGACCTGGGCGGGGCGCGCGGCGGCCGGCGAGCCCGCGCCGCTGGCCGGCTTCGCCCTGGCCGGGCTCGCGGCCTTCCTCCTGACCACGCGGCTCCTGGGCCGGCGCTTCGGCGCGAACGCGGCCGCGGCGGCGGGCGCCGGGTCCGGAGGGGCCGCCCGCGCGCGCAGCGCGGCGCGCGCCGGGCGCGTAAGCTTCGCGGGCGGACCGTTCCGGGCGCTGGTGCGCAAGGAGCGGCGATTGCTGCTGCGCGACCCCTGGCTGCTGTCGCAGATGCTGCTGCAGGTGCTGTACGTCTCGCCCATGGGTTTCGCCATCGCGCGCAACGTGCAGGGCCACGCCGCCTTCGCCCTGGCGGCGGGGGCGGCGGCCGTCGCCTTCGTCTGCGGCCAGCTCGCGGGCAACCTCGTCTGGCTGACCGTGTCGGCCGAGGACGCGCCGGAGCTGATGGCCACCGCCCCCCTGCCCCTGTCGCTGATGCTGCGCGCCAAGCTGCTGGTCGCGCTGGCGCCGACGGCGGTGCTGGTGGCGGCGCCGCTGGCGGTGCTGGCCGCCTTCTCGCCCCCGGCGGCGGCGGCGGCCCTGCTGGGCTGCCTGGCCGCGGCGGCGAGCGCGGCGGCGCTGAACCTGTGGTGGTCCAAGCCGGGGCGACGCCGCGACTTCCGGCGTCGTCGCCAGAGCTCCATGCTGGTGGGCGTGGCCGAACTCGCCGTGCTGTTCGCCTGGGCGGGAGCGACCTGGCTGCTGGTGCTGGGCCAGGCGTGGAGCGCCCTGCCCGCGGGCTTGGCGCTGGCGCTCCTGCTCGCGCTGCGGCGGCCGGTGCGGATGCAGGCCGCCTAGCGCGTGGCGGCGGCCCGGTGGTGCGCCGGGTCCGCGTCGAAGTCCGACCCGGTGCGGCCGTCGATCTTGGGGTCCGCGCTCCAGCCGCCGCCGAGCGCCTTGTAGATCGACACCACGTCCTGGGCGAGGGCGCCGTCGGCCTGGGTGAGCTGGTCCTGGTTCTGCAGCAGGGCCGCCTCGGAGTTGTAGACGGTGGTGTAGTCCACCAGCCCCACCTCGTACTGCTGCTGGGCGATGACGAAGCTGTCCTGGGCCGCCTTGAACGACCCGTTGAGCGTGGTCCAGCGACGCTGGTCGGTCGCGTAGCGGCTGAGGCCGTCCTCCACGTCCTGGAACGCGCGCAGCACGGTGGTGCGGTAGGAGTCGACCGCCTGAACGTACTGCTCGCGCGCGATGCGGATGTTGGCCTGGTTGCGGCCGGCGGCGAACAGGTTCCACTGGACGAGGCCCACCCCCGCCGAGAGGGCGTTGCGGCCGTTGAACAGCCGGGTGATGTCGTTGGAGCCGAAGGAGCCCAGGCCCAGCAGGTCGACGCTGGGGTAGAGCACCGCCGTCTGCACGCCGATCTGCGCGTTGGCCGAGGCCAGGCGGCGCTCGGAGGCGCGGATGTCCGGGCGACGGCGCAAGAGGTCGCTCGGCAGGCCCACGGGCAGGGCGACGGGCACGGGCGGCAGGGGCCGCGGGGCGGCGAGCTCGGCGCCCAGCGACTCGGGAGTCACGGCCAGCAGCACGCCCAGGGCGTGGACCGCCGCCGTGGCCTGCGCCTCCACCTGGGGGATCTGCGCCTGGGTGTTGGCCAACTGGACGCGCTGCTGATTCACGTCGAGGTTGGTGACGAAGCCCGTCTTCGCCCGGTCGCTGATCACGGCGAACACGCCCTGCTGGCGCTTCAGGTCGGCGTCGAGGGTGACCAGCCGCGCCTTGGCCAGCCGGTATTGCACGTACTGGTTGGCGGTCTCGGCGGCGATGGAGACCTGGCTGTCGCGCCGGCTCCACACCTGGGCGGCGGTGGTGTCGCGCGCGGCCTCCACGCCCCGGCGCACGCCGCCGAACAGGTCCACCTCCCAGGCGGCGTCGAGCCCGACGTTGAAGTAGTTGATATGGCTCGGACCGGAGGCGCCCGTCGACGAGGCCCCGCCGGCGGCCCCCGCGCCCCCGGCGGCCGCGCCGCCGCCCGCGGCTCCTCCCGAAGCCCCGCCGCCCGTCAGCCCCGGCACGGGCGAATCGGCGCTGGCGCTGCGGTTCACGCGCAGGCTGTTGCCGGTCGCGTTGACCTGGGGCAGGCCCGCCGCACCCGTCACCACCTCCTGGGCGCGCGCCTGGCGCACGCGCGAGGCGGCGGCGTCCAGGTCGAGGTTGCCGGCCAGGGCGCGCTCCACCAGGGACTGGAGCACCGGGTCGTCGAAGCGTCGCCACCAGGCCGCGAGGTCGGGCGCGTCGGCGGTGGTGGGGCTGAGCGTCGATCCCTTGTCCTTGCCCGCGAGCTCCGCGAAGCCGGGGGGCGTGGGCGCGTCCGGCCGCCGGTAGTCGGGCCCGACCGTGCAGGCGCAGGCGAGGGCGCCCGCCGCGGCCGCGGGAAGCAGTCCGCGCGTCATGAGCCGGTTCACGCCGCCCCTCCCGCGCCGCCGCCCTTGGGCGCGGCCTTGAGCAGGAAGACGAACGGGAAAACGCAGGCGACGAACCACATCAGCCCCCAGAACACGTCTATATAGGAGAGCATGGCCGCCTGCTGGGTGACGCCCTGGTACAACTGGGCCAGGGCGCCCTGGCTCGCGGCGGGGCCGCCCAGGCGACCCGTCAGGGCGTTGACGTTCGAGCCGACCGCCTGGACGTAGTTGGTGTTCAATGGATTGAGGTTCTCCACGAGCCGCGACTGGTGGAACTGCTCGCGCTGGGCCAGGACCGTCTGCACCGTGGAGATGCCGATGGTGCCGCCCAGGTTGCGGAACACGTTCTGCATGGCCGAGGCCTGGCTGGTCTTGTCCGGCGCCAGCCCGACATAGGCCGCGCTGGTCAGCGGGATGAACAGGAAGGGGATGCCCACCGCCTGCCAGACCCGCGCGACGGCCGCGTCCCAGAAGCTCAGCCCCGTGGACAGTCCGCACATGTTGAGCAGGGCCAGCGCCTCGATGGCCAGGGCGAAGGCGATCAGCCAGCGCGGCTGCACCTTGTTGGACAGCGATCCCACCAGCGGCATGACCGCCAAGGTCGCCAGCCCGCCGACCGTCATGGCCAGCCCCGCCCGGGTGGCGGTGTAACCCAGCACCTGCTGCAGGAGCTGGGGCACGAACTGGGTGGTGCCGTAGAGGATCACCCCCGTCACCGCGATCACCAAGTTGCAGATTGCGAAGTTGCGGTTCTTGAAGAGGGTCAGGTCCAGCAGCGTGTCCGTCTTCTTCACCAGTTCCCAGATGACGAACCCCACGAGTCCCACGATCGCCAGCACGAAGCACACGCTGATGATCGTGCTGGAGAACCAGTCGTCGCGCTGGCCGCGGTCGGCGAACACCTCCAGCGTGGCCAAGCCCGTGCCGATCAGCGCGAAGCCGATATAGTCGAACTTGAGCCCTCGCGCTTTCTGGGTGCGGCTCTCGGCCTTGAGCGCCTCCGGCTCGGTCACCAGCGCCTTGGTGAGCAACAGGGCGATCGCGCCCACGGGCACGTTGATCAGGAAGATCCAGTGCCAGGAGAAGCTGTCGGTGATCCAGCCGCCCAGCGTCGGCCCCACCGCCGGGGCGAGGATGACGGTGAAGGCGAACAGGGTGAAGGCCGAGCCGCGCTGGCTGGGCGGAAAGCTGTCGACCAGCATGGATTGCGAGGAGGGCTGCAGCCCCCCTCCCGCCGCGCCCTGGACGATGCGCGCCAGGATCAACGTGGTCAGGTTGGGAGCGATCCCGCAGAAGAACGAGGCGATGGTGAACACGAGAACGCTCAGCATGTAATAGTTCTTGCGTCCGAGCGTGGTCGACAGCCAGCCGGAGGCCGGAATGATGATGGCGTTGGCGATCAGGTAGCTGGTCAGCACCCAGGTCGCCTCGTCGTAGGAGACGGCCAGGCCGCCGCCGATGTGCTGCAGGGCGACGTTGGCGATGGAGGTGTCCAACACCTCCATGAAGGTGGCGATGGAGATCACCACGGCCACCAGCCAGGGGCTGCGCCCGCCCGCCGCCGAGCGCGCGTTCGACCAGCCGGCGTCGGCCGCGGCGGGCATTACTGGAGCACCCGCACCTTGGGGGTGACGCTCATGCCCGGGCCGAGCGGGTGGTGCAGGTCGTCCAGGTTGTCGATGATGATCTTCACCGGCACGCGCTGGACCACCTTCACGAAGTTGCCGGTGGCGTTCTCGCTGGGCAGCACCGCGAAAGCCTGGCCCGCACCGCGTTGGATCGAGTCCACGTGGCCGACGAACTTGTAGTCGGGATAGGCGTCGAACTTCAGGTCGACGTGCTGGCCCGTCCGCATGTCCTTCAGCTGGGTTTCCTTGAAGTTGGCGGTGACCCACAGCTTGGTGGGTACGATGGCCATCACCTCCTGCCCGGTCTGGAGATAGCTGCCGATCTGCACGTTCTTGTGCGCCACGTGGCCGATCACCGGCGCCGTGATCCGGGCGTAGCCGAGGTTGGTGGCCGCGCTGGCGAGTTGGGCGTCGGCGGCGGCGATCTGCGCCTGGGCGCCGCGGATGGACGCGTCGGCGGCTCCGAGCTGGGTCTGCGCCTGGGCCACCTGGGCGGCGGCGGCGTCCTGCGCGCGGCGGGCGGCCGCGGCTTGGCTGGCGGTGTTGGCCGCCTGCGCCTGGGCCTGGTCGATCTGCTGCTGGGCGGTCGCCTTCACGTTGATGCGGCGCAGCGCCAGGTAGCGGGCGTAGTCCCTGGCCGCGGACAAGGCCTGGGCCTCCGCCCCCGGCACCTGGGCGGCGGACTGGCGGAAGGTCTGCTGCTGGGTGGCGATCTGCGCCAGGGCCTGCACGCGCTGGGCGAGCGCCTGGTCGCGCTGGGCCACCGCCTGGGCGCGCTGCGCCTGGGCCTGGGCCACCCGCTGATCCTGGTCGACCGGATCGATCTGAACGAGGAGCTGGCCCGGGCCGACCAGCTCGTTGTCCTGCGCCAGGACCTGCGACACGCGGCCGGCGATCTGCGGGGCGAGGTGGACGATGTGGGTGTCGACGTAGGCGTCGTCCGTCGACTGGTACTTGCGGGCGTTCAGGAAGAACAGGACGAGCAGCACCAGCAGGACCAGGCCGCCGACGATCAAGCCGAGCAGCAGGCCCGGGCGCTGCAGCAATCCCTTCTTCTTGGGCGCGTCTCCGCCCTTCTTATCGTCTCCGCCCCCGCCCTGGGGCGCGCCGCCGACCGACGCGCTCGTTACGTCGGGAGTGTCGTCCGCCATGCCTGCACGCCCCCCGCGGACACCTCCGCCTGCGACACGCCGTCGCTAGTGCAAGCCCGACCCGGAGGGAAGCCCGAAAGCGGGCGATCGCAAACGGGCCGTTCGGGTCGACGCCCCCGGGCGCCGGCGCTAGGTGAGCGCTCCCCCGAGCCGCCAGGACCCGTCCCATGGACCCTTTCAGGCCCCGCACCATCTTCGTCCAGGTCAAGACCCGCCCGGGCGCCGCCTACGAGGTGGCCGCCCGGCTGGTGGACGAGGTCACGCCCACGCCCGAGGTGTGGTCCACCTCCGGCGCCTTCGACCTCCTGGCCAAGTTCTCACTGGGCGGCGACCACGACCCCGGCCTGTTCGTCACCTCGCAGGTGCAGCGGATCGAGGGCGTGGCCGACACCTACACGATCCTGGCCTTCAACGCCTTCACGCCGGACGGCGGGGCCGGCTGACGCCTCAGGTCACCGCCGCGCGCACGGCGAAGCGGGGGTCGCGCCAGCGGTCGCCGGCGGCGAGGTCGGCCAGGCGCGCCGCGGCGTCGAACACCTCGGCATGGCCGAGGTAGAGCGGCGTGAAGCCGAAGCGCAGGATGTCGGGCGCGCGGAAGTCGCCCACCACGCCCTCGACGATCAGCGCCTGCACGAGTTCGTGGGCGTGGGGGTGGCGCAGGCTGACATGGCTCCCGCGCCGGGCGCCGGGCGGCAGGGCGCTGGCGAACACGCCGGGGGCCAGGCGCTCCACCGTTTGGGCGAACAGGTCGGTGAGGGCGGCGGCCTTGCGCTCCACCTGCGCCATGTCCACCGCGTCGAAGGTGTCGAGCCCCGCCTCCAGCGCGGCGAAGGCGAGGATGGAGGGCGTGCCGCAGAGCCAGCGCGCCATCCCCTCGCCCTGGCGGTGCACGCCCTCGAAGGCGAAGGGCGCCGCGTGGCCCATCCAGCCGGACAGCGGGTTGCGCGCCCGCCCGCGCCAGCGCTCGGCCACGTAAAGGAAGGCCGGGGCCCCCGGGCCGCCGTTGAAGTATTTGTAGCCGCAGCCCACCGCGAAGTCGGCTTCCGCCCCGCGCAGGTCCACCTGCAAGGCGCCCGCGCTGTGGCTGAGGTCCCACAACGCCAGCGCCCCGGCCGCGTGGGCGCGCGCCGTCCAGCCCGCCATGTCGCGCACCGCGCCCGAGCGGTAGTTGACGTGGCTGGAGACCAGCAGGGCCACCGATCCGTCCAACGCCCCCGCCCAGTCCGCCTCGGCCAGGGCGCGCACCTCCAACCCGCCGACCAGCCCCGCCAGCCCCTGGAGCATGTACAGGTCCGTCGGGAAGTCCTCGGCGTCCACCAGCACGGTGCGCCGCTCCGGTCGCAGGTCCAGCGCGGCGGCGGCGAGCTTGAAGAGGTTCACCGAGGTGGAGTCGGCCACGATCACCGAGCCGGCCTCGGCCCCCACCAGGGGCGCGATGCGGGCGCCCAGGCGCGCGGGGCCTTCGATCCAGCCCGCGGCGTTCCAACTGCCGATCAGCCCCTCGCCCCACTCGCGCTCCACCGTGCGGGCGAGGCGTGCGGGAACCGCCGCCGGCAGCGCCCCCAGCGAGTTGCCGTCCAGGTAGGTCACGCCCGCGGGCAGGCGGAAGCGCGCGCGGGCGAAGGCCAGGGGGTCGGCCGCGTCCAGCGCCTCGCAGGCGGCGCGGGTGGATGGAACGGGGCCGCTCACGCGCCGCTCGCGCGCCGACGCCCGGGCTCGGCCGGCGCGAAGCGCGAGGCGGTCCGCCGCTGGAGGTCGCCCGTCATGGCGTCCGCTTAGCCGGGCGGGCCGAAGAGGTACAGCCGCGCCTCGCGCGTTGCGCCGATCCGCGCTAGCTCGGGCGCGGTCCTCGGGGAGCTTCCGCCATGCGCATCGACCTGTCCGGCCGCACCGTGCTCGTCACCGGCGGCGGCCGGGGCATAGGGGCGGCGGTGAGCCGACGTTTCGCGGGCGCGGGCGCGCGCGTGCTGGTCCACTACGGCCGCGACCGGGACGCGGCGCAGGCGGTCGCGGCCGAGATCGGAGGGGGCGCGACCGTCCTGGCCGCCGACCTCGCCGACCCCCGCGCGGCCGCGGCGCTTTGGGGCCGGGCGCAGGACGCGGCGCGGGAGGCCGGCGGCGAGGGCGTGGACGTGCTGGTCAACAATGCGGGGGTGGCGATCGGCTCGCCGACGGAGGGGGACGACGCGGCCTGGCTCGCCGACTGGGAGCGGACGATGGCGGTCAACGGCACGGCCCCCGCCCTGCTCTGCCGCGCCGCCTGCGCGAGCTTCGCCGCACGGCACGCCGCACGGCCGGACTTCGCCGGACGCATCGTCAACCTGGCCAGCCGCGCCGCCTTCCGGGGCGACGCGCCCGACTACCTCGCCTACGCCGCCAGCAAGGGCGCGCTGGTGGCGCTCACCCGCTCGCTGGCCCGCGGATGGGGCGGGCGCGGCGTGCGGGCCTTCGTGGTCGCCCCCGGCTTCACCCGCACCGACATGGCCCAGGACTTCATCGACCGCTACGGCGAGGACTACGCCGCTTCAGACATCGCCTTGCCGCGCTTGACCGAGCCCGACGACGTGGCCCCGACGGTGGTGTTCCTGGCGAGCGGCCTGGCGGACCACGCCACCGGAACCAGCGTGGACGTCAACGCGGGCAGCTATGTCCGGTGAGGCTTTCGCGCGCGCCGCGCGTTGGCCCGCGGAACGGCCGGGAGCGACGATCATGGACTGGGCGGGCGCGGCGCGCAGGACGGCGCTGGCGGGACTTCTCCTGGCGGTCGGGGCGCTGGGCGCCTGCGCCGACGGCGCGAGTTCGGGCGGCTCGGGCCTGTTCGACCGCGTCGCGGGTCGCGGCCACCTGCGGAACGCTTCCGGCGCCGGCGTGACCGTGTTCGGCTTCGACACCGCGGCGGACGCGCTGCCGCTGGCCATCGGCCACTGCCATCACTTCAGCCGCTCGGCCCAGTACGTGCGTCACGAGGGCGACGCCTTCGTCTACCGCTGCGTGGCCGGCTGACCGCTTCGGTCCCCCTCCCCGGCGCCCCGACTCCCGCCGGGGCGCCGCGCACGCGCATGCGCGCCGCCTCCGTGCGCGCCTTCGACATACGCGGCGTGGTGGGGCGCGACCTGGACGAGGAGGATGCGCGCCTCCTGGGCGCCGCCTACGCCGCCACCGCGCGCGAACGCGGCCTGCGGCGGGTGGCGACGGCCTATGACGGCCGCCTCAGCTCCCCCTCCCTGGAGACGGCGCTGGTGGAGGGGCTGGTCGCCGGCGGCCTGGAGGTGATCCGCGTGGGGCGCGGGCCTACGCCCATGCTGGCCTACGCCGTGCAGACCCTGGGCCTGGAGGGCGGCGTCATGGTCACCGCCTCGCACAACCCGCCGGCGGACAACGGCTTCAAGCTACTGCTGGGCGCCGAGCGCCTGCACGGCGAGGGCCTGCGGGCGCTTGCGGCGCGCGCGGGCGAACCCGCCCCGGGCGGACGCGTGGACACGGCGCAGGTGGCGGACGGCTATGTCGACCTCCTGGCCCGTTCGGCGCGGGAGTTGCGCCCGCTGAAGGTGGCGTGGGATTGCGGCAACGGGGCCACCGGCGAAGTGGTGCGCCGCCTGGTCGAGCGCCTGCCGGGCGAGCACCTCGTGCTCCACGCCGAGATCGACGGGCGCTTTCCCAACCACCACCCGGACCCGGCGGTCGGGGCCAACCTGCGCGACCTGCAGGCGGCGGTGACCGCCCATGGCTGCGACCTGGGCCTCGCCTTCGACGGCGACGGCGACCGGATCGGCGCGGTGGACGGCGCGGGCGCGGTGGTGTGGGCCGACCAGCTCCTGCTGCTGATCGCCGCCGACCTGCTGCGCGACCACCCGGGCACCACGGTGGTGGCGGACGTGAAGTGCGGCCGCGCCCTGTTCGACGGGGTGGAGGCGCTGGGCGGCCGGGCGGTGCGCGCGCCCTCCGGCTACGTGCGGGTGCGCGAGGCCATGAAGCGCGAGGGGGCGCTGCTGGCGGGCGAACTCTCCGGCCACGTGTTCTACGCCGACCTGTTCGACGGCACGGACGATGCGCTGTACGCCGCGATACGCGTGCTGCGGGCCTTGTCGCGCTCGAACCAGAGCCTCGCCGAGTTCCGCGAGGGCCTGCCGCGCCACATCACCACCCCCGAGTTCCGCATCCCCTGCGCCGACGACCGCAAGGCGGCGGTGGTGGCGGAGGTGGCGGCGCGGCTGGAGGCGCGGGGCCTGGAGGTCGACCGGCTGGACGGCCTGCGGGTGGCGGACGACGACGGCTGGTGGCTGCTGCGCGCCTCCAACACCGAGGCGCGCGTCACCTGCCGCTGCGAAGCGAGGGATGCGGAGGCGCTGGAACGGCTGATGAGCGCCCTGCGCCGCGAACTGCGCGGGAGCGGGCTGGAGCTCGACTGAGCCCGGTCAGCCGGGCGCGGGCGCGGGATGGGTGGTCAGCACGCGCAGCGCCTCGCGGTAGCCGTGCAGGGTGCCGACGTCGACATAGGTCTCGCCCGCGCGCACGCCCACGGCCTCTCCACCGCGCGCCAGCCAAGCGTTGACCAGGGTGCCGATGTACTCGTCGCCGCGCCCGGGCTCGCGCCACAGGTCGTGCAGTTCGTGGAACACGCGGCCGGGCATCTTGATCGCCCCCCAGATCCAGTCGGAGCGCGGCTCGGGCGACTTGACCTGCACCTCGCGCACCCGCCCGTGGTCGTCGGTGATCACCACGTCGAACTGGCGCGGCTCGGCCACGGGGAACAGCAAAAAGGCGAGCCGGTCGTCGGGCAGGGCCTTGAGCGCGTCCTCGGGAAACCAGATGGTGTCGGGCAGGCCCAGGGCCACCGGCTCGTCGTACGGCACCAGCGGCGCGGCGCGGAACACCGCGTCGCACAGGCCCGCGGGCTCGGGCTGCACCACGTAGGCGATGTCCGCCCCCGCCGCGCGCGCGCCGTAATAGCGCAGGATGTCGGACTTGGCGGGCGAGATCACGAAGCAGACCTTGGTGGCCCCGCCGCGCACCAGCCGCTCCACCAGGTATTCGCTGACCGCCTTGGGGCGCTCCACCACCCCGTCGAACCGGCTGCCCACGGGCAGGAGCTCCTTGGAGAAGGCCAGCGGCTGGATGCGCGTGCCGCCCCCCGCGGCCGGGACGATGCCCCAGATGACCCACTCTCCCCGTCCGCGAACCGGCCGACCGCTAGCACCCGGGCCGCGGCCGGGCCAGCGGCTACGCCTCCAGCTCCACGTCCCAATAAAGGTAGTCGAGCCAGCTCGCGTGCAGGTGGTGGGGCGGGAAGCGGCGGCCGAGGTCCTGCAACTCGTACATGCTGGGCCGGCGCGCGGGCCGGGCCGGGGCCATCTGCGCCTCCTTGGGCGTGCGCCCGCCCTTGCGCAGATTGCAGGGCGCGCAGGCGGTGACGATGTTCTCCCAACTCGTGCGGCCGCCGCGCGAGCGGGGCACGACGTGGTCGAAGGTCAGCTCCTCCGTCGAGCCGCAGTACTGGCAGGTGAAGGCGTCGCGCAGAAAGAGGTTGAAGCGGGTGAAGGCGGGCGAGCGGTCCTGCGCCACATAGTTCTTCAGCGCCACCACGCTGGGAGCGGCCATCTCGAAGGACGGCGAGCGCACCATGTGGTCGTAGGTGCAGACCACGTCCACCCGGTCGAGGAACACGGCCTTGATCACCTCCTGCCAGGACCACAGCGACAGGGGATAATAGGACAGCGGCCGGAAGTCGGCGTTGAGCACCAGCGCCGGCATGCCGGAAGGCGGCTTGGTCAGCACCTGCATGCTCACGCCCTCCCGTACGACGACGGGGCGGACTCGGAGGAAGGTGTGGGCGTCTTCGTGAAGACGACTCTCCTCTCGCGGAGCGGACGGGAATCGTGGCGATCCCGGCGGCCTCTCATCCTTAGCCGAGATCGTGCGACAGGAGAATGACGCGGGCGTGACCTCGCCCGGGCGCGTTCAGGTCGCGAAGGCGCGCAGGAAGCCGGGCGGGGCTTTTCGCGTGCGGTTGAGCACCACGCCCGGGCAGTTCCCGCCGGCGGCCGCCACCGCGTCGCGCACGTGGGCGGGGCCGCGCGGGTCGGCGTCGTCGGCGGAGACCACCAGGAACACGGCGTCCATGTCCGCCGCCAGCAGCAGGCCCGCGCGCGAGCGGTCCGCCGCCGGCGCGTCCACCACCACCCAGTCGGCGTGCGGGCGCAGCGCTTCCCAGTAGCCGGACCCGGCGGCGAGCTCCACCGACTGGCCGTGCTCCAGCAGTTCGCGCCGGAAGCGGGTCAGCCAAAAGCGGTGCGCCCCCACCGGGTAGGCGTCCAGGTAGGCGCCGTCGGGCCAGGCCACGCCGTCCGGCCCCTCCCGCGGCGGCTCCACCCGGAAGAACGCCTCGTCGCCGGGGCTGGCGGCGGCGGGCTCGCCCAGGTCGCCGTACAGGGCGGGGGCGGCGGCGACCGCGTCGAACTGGGCGCCGCGCACGAGGTCGAGCTCCACCAGCCACACGCCCCGGCGCGACCGCGGGGCCACGGCGCGGGCGAACTCGCGCGCCACGGTGGAGGCCCCCTCCCCCGTACGCGCCGAGATGAACTGCAGCACGCGCGCGCCCGCGGCGGGCGGCGGTCCCAGCCGCTCGGCCAGTGCGAGCATATCCTCCGACAGGTCCACCATCACCGACTCACCGGGCGGGCCGCCCCGGTGCGACCATGCCATGTCCGAGCGCCACGCTGCAGGGTGCGCGCGGGTCAGACCGCGCGCGGACGGCGGCGGACGGACGCCAGCACCGGCAGGTCCAGGGTCCGCTCCGCCGAGGCCGCGCTCGGATAGCTGCGGTCCAGGGCCGCGCCCAGGAGCCCCGCGCACAGCGCCGCGAACGTCGCGAACAGGACGGACACGACGACGGCCGGCCGCTTCAGGTTCACGCCGCGCGTCGGCACGTAGGCGCGCTGCACCACCCGCACCGAGTCGTCCCCCCGGGCGGCGAGCGCCTGGGCGGCCTGGGCGTCCTGCTCGCGGGAGGCGAAGTTGCGCACGCCGGCGGACAGCAGGTCGCGCTGGCGCGTGAGCTCCTGGTATCGGGGCTCCAGGCGGGCGAGCTGCTGGCGGCGCGCCAGCACCCGGGCGATCTCCCGGTCGTCGGCGGCCTTGCGGCTGACGAAGGAGGCGAGCTGGGCTTCCAAGGTGTTGCGCTCGGTCTGGGCGGTCTGGAACACGGGGTTGGCCCCCAGGCGCCGCGCCTGGGTCTCGTCGGCGGTCGCCACGGCCAAGCGCTGCATGGCCTCCACCTGCGCCACCTTGTCCTGTACGGGCTGACTATCGGGCTTGTAGCGGGCGCGCAGGTCCTGCAGCTCGACGCGCAGGCTCGCCAGCCGGTCGTAGGCGGTGTGGTCGAGGTCGCGCGAGAGGCCGACCTCGCGCGGGGTGGCGGCGACCTGGCGCGCGGTCACGCCCAGCCGCCCCCGCGTCTCGCCGAGCTGGGCGGCCACCGTGTAGCTGTCGGTCAGGAGCTGGCCGTAGAGCGCGCCCAGCGAGGTCTTCTCCGCGTCGAAGTCGCCGATGCCGTTGTCCGTCAGGAATTGGGTGTAGGCCGCGTCCACCTGGGCGAGGCGGCCCTCGGCGGCGCGGCGCTGCTCCTCCAGCGGGCCCGTGTCGCGCGCGGCCAGCACCTCGCGGCGATACACCAGGTACTCGTCCACCAGCGTGTTCAGCACCAGCGCCGCGACCTTCGGGTCCGGGTGGCTGAAGCTCAGGCGCACGATGGAGGTGTCGGGGGCGGTGGAGATCTTCAGCGCGCCCTCCAGGTTCTTGATGGCCGCCGCCTGCAGGGCTGCGCGGGTCGCCGTGTCCGCGCGGGCGTAGCCGCGGCCGAGGGCCGGGTAGAGGCGCGCCAGCCCGATGTCGCGCACCACCCTGTCCTTGAGGGCGGGGCTGCCCAGGATCTCCACCTCCGACTGGATGATGGCGTCCGTCTGGGGCGCCTGGCCGCGGCCGGCGTCGCCCACCCGCGGATCGTAGACGTAGGCCTGACCCAGCCGCACCAAGAGGCTGGAACTGGCGGGATAGGTGGTCTTGAGTCTCGAAGCGAACAGCAGGCCCGCCAGCAGCACGGCGAGGAACACCGCCAGCATCAGCCCGCGTCGACGCCAGACCAGGGTGAGGAAGTCCTCCACCGTATAGCGTGGACGCGAAGGAACCGCCGCGCGCCGGGTCGGCGCCGCAGGCTCGCCTCCGATGCTCCACGCCTGCGCCATGCGGCGTCTCCCTATTCAACCTCCGCTTGCATAGCGCATCGCTGTTAACCGACGATTACCCATTAACCGCAAGAGTGCCTTCACCTTCGGACGTCGCCCTGGCCGCGTCCGTTCTGCGCCGAGGCCGGAGACGCCCGCATGCCGCTTCGCGCGACCGCCGCCGCCGCCCGCCTCGCCGCCGTTCTGCTCGCGGCGGGGCTGGGCGGCTGCGCGACGCGGCGGCCCCCGGCTCCCGTCGGGCCGCCCTTCGTGGACATCGGCTATTCGACCTGGCGCGACGACGAGCCGGGCTACCGCTTCTATCCGGGAGACGCGCTGGACGTGGCCGTGCCTTCCGCGCCCGAACTCAACCGGTCGGTGACGGTGCAGCCGGACGGTCGCATCGCCCTGCCGCTGGTCGGGCCGGTCATGGCCGCCGACCGCACCAACGGCGAATTGCAGGGCGCGCTGGTCCAGGCCTACTCCGCCCAGCTGATCGACCCGCGGGTGGAGGTGTCGGTGCGCCAGGCCACGCCCTTGCGCGTGTTCGTCGGCGGCGAGGTGGGCAAGGCCGGGGTGTACGACATGCCGGGCGACATCGACGCCCTGCAGGCGGTGGTGATGGCCGGCGGCTTCCTGACCTCGGCCGAGCCCCATCGGGTGGTGATCATCCGCCGGGGACCGGACGGACGGCCGATGATGCGCTTGGTCGACCTGGGCGAGGCGGTGCGCCACGCCCCGTCCATCGACGCGGTGCCCCTGCGCCGGTTCGACGTGGTGTACGTGCCGCGCTCGGCCATCTCCAACATCGGCCTGTTCGTGCAGCAGTACCTGCGCGACGTGGTGCCCGTGCAGTTCTCCTACGCCGCCGGAGGAAACAACTTCCTGACCACCCGCTGAGCGAAGCCGTCGCCGGCGGGAGCCTCAGGCCGCGGCGGCGTCCGCCAGCCAGGCGCGGGCGGCGCGCTGGGCCTCGGCCACCGAGTCGCGGTCCATCTCGGCGGACAGTTCGCGGCGGAAGCGCTTGGCCTCCTCCGATCCGCGCATGGCGGCCAGGTTGAACAGCATGTGGGCCGACACGTAGTCGAGCGGCGCGCCGCCCTGGCCGGTCGAGTACATGATCGCCATGCGGCACAGGTCTTCGCCCGTGGAGTCCGCCTGCGGCAGGGGGATCGCCTGCGCCCCGTCACATGAAATCTGCATGGTTCTCGTGCTCCGAAAGCCGCGTTCGACGGCCTGCACCCGTAGAGAACAGTGAGACGACTGAACGCACGGTAAACGCGTGCTCATCGTGAACGCGAAGATCGATGAACGCCCGATCACCTGGGCGGAAGCGGCGAGTGGCGTGGTGCTCCGGCGACCAAATGCGGGACGGCCCGGCGTGAGCGCGGGCCGTCGGCGCCCGGAGCCGAAGCGTTCAGCGCAAGTTCAGGCGGCGCACTCCACCGTGCCCGCATGACATCGAGACCGACATTCGCCGGGAGCCGCCGCCTGCCGAGGGGGCTGTCGTGCGTCGCCATGGCCGCCGCTCTCGTCGCGGGCGCCGCGCACGCCCAGCCGGCCGCCGACGCGCACCGATCCGCCCCGCCTTCCGTGCACGCGGGGCCGCCGCCCGTCCGCGCGGGTTCGCCGCGCGCCTTCAACGGCGACCGGGGCGGGCCCGGCCGCCCGCAGGCTCCGGCGGGCGGATACCCGCACGGCGTCCGGCCGGGCGGCTTCGACCCGGCCCGACGCTTCGACCAGCCGGGGTCGCCCGGCCGCCGGTTCGGCGACGAAGGAAACGCACGCTTCGGCGGACCGGCCCGTCGCTTCGACCCGCCGGGATCGACCGGCCGCCCGGTCGGCGACGACGGAACCGCACGCTTCGGCGGACCGGCCCGTACGCCCGAAACCGCGCCGGCGGCGGGGCCGCGCGTATACCGCTTCGGCGCCGACCGTCGCGGGCCGGGAGGGAACTTCACGACGACCGCTCCGACCGCGGACACGCGCGGGGGCTACGAGGGTCGGCGCGGCGCGGGCCCGGGCGGCTTCGACCGGCGTGGACCCGGCCAAGGCGGCGTCGGCCGACGCAACTTCGGGGGCGGCTTCAACTATCGCGGACGCGACCATGCGCGCTTCCACGTCTCGCCCTATCGCTTCCCGCGCGGTTTCCGCTATCGCGCCTACCGCCAGGGCGAGTTCTTTCCCCGCGGGCTGCTGATCGCCCCCTACTTCCTGGACGACTATTCGGCCTTCTACCTTTCCGCCCCTCCCGGCCCGGACTACCGCTGGGTGCGCTACGGCCCGGACGCCCTGCTGATCGACGTGGACACGGGCGAGGTGGTGGACGAGGCCTACGGCGTGTTCGACGACGGCCAGACCTACGGCTCGGGCGACTATCCGGGCGCGGACCGGGCGCGTCCGGCCTACGGCGACGCCTGGGACGGGAACGCCTACGACGCCCCGCCCGCTTACGGTGGCGGTCGGGAGGACGACGCCGCGCCCGGGTACGGCCCGGACGATCCCTACCCGCGGGAGAACTGATCCAGGTGCAGGCGCGCGGGCTCGCCCAGTTGATCGCCGGGACGACGGCGGCCCTGGTGCTGGCCGCCGCCTCGGACGCCCACGCCCAGTGGCGCGAAGGCGGTGGCGGGCGCGGCGGCTGGTCGGGTCGGCGCGGCGCGGACGGCGGTCCGGCGCGTTGGAACGGCGGGGGCCGGGCCGACGGCGGCTACGCGCGCGGGTTCGACCAGCGCGGCGGGTACGGGCGGCGCGACGGGTACGGGCGCCGCGACGGCGGCGGCTACGACACGCGCGGCGGTCCCCGGTTCGCGCCCGCCCCGCCCGCGCCGCTCCTGCGCCCCAACCAGGCCTGGCGCCGCGGCCAGGTGCTGCCCGGCCCTTACCGCGACGCGCGCGTACCCGACCCCGGCCGCTACCATCTGCGCAACGCGCCCAACGGCTTCGACTGGGTGGGCGACGGACGCGACGCCTACCTGATGCAGCGCTCCACCGGGCTCGTGCTCGATTCGGTGCCCGAGGCCTACGCCCCGCCCCGGCGGGCGGGGCGTCCCCGGCGCTAGAGAGCGGCCGCTAGAGACCGAGCTTGGCGCGCAGGATCTCGTTCACCGCCGCGGGATTGGCCTTGCCGCCGGTGGCTTTCATCACCTGGCCCACGAACCAGCCGATCGCCTGGGGCTTGAGCCGGGCCGCCTCCGCCTTGTCGGGATTGGCCGCGACGATCGCGTCCACCGCCGACTCGATGGCGCCCGTGTCGGTGACCTGGCGCAGGCCGTGCGCCTCGACGATGGCCGCCGGCGCGCCTTCGCCCGCCCACATGTGCTCGAACACCTCGCGCGCGGTCTTGGAGGAGAGCGTGCCGTCCTGAATCAGGCCCACCAGCGCCGAGATGTCGGCGGCAGGCACGGGCGAGGCGTCGAACTCCAGCCCCGCGGCGGCCAGCTTGCCCGACAGGTCGTTCAGCACCCAGTTGGCCGCGAGCTTGGCGTCGCGCCCGGCCGCGGCCGCCTCGAAGTAGTCCGCCCGCACGGGGTCGCCCGCGAGCACCCCCGCATCGTAGGCCGACAGGCCGTACTGCGACTGCAGGCGGGCGCGCTTGGCGTCCGGCAGTTCGGGAAGCGAGGCCTCGATCGCCTTGATCCAGGCCGGATCGAGCACCAGGGGCAGGAGGTCGGGGTCGGGGAAGTAGCGGTAATCGTGCGCCTCCTCCTTGGAGCGCATGGAACGCGTCTCGCCCCGGCCGGCGTCGAACAGGCGCGTTTCCTGGTCGATGCGCCCGCCGTCCTCCAAGATCTCCACCTGCCGGCGCGCCTCGTACACGATGGCCTGCTGGATGAAGCGCATGGAGTTGACGTTCTTGATCTCGCAGCGCGTGCCCAGCGGATCGCCCGGCCGGCGCACGGACACGTTCACGTCGGCGCGCAGGTTGCCCTTCTCCATGTCGCCGTCGCAGGTGCCGATGTAGCGCACCAGGGTGCGCAGCGTCTTGACGTAGGCGGCCGCATCCTCCGGCGAGCGCATGTCGGGCCGCGAGACGATCTCCATCAGCGCCGTGCCCGCGCGGTTCAGGTCCACGTAGGTGGCGTCCGGGTCCAGGTCGTGGATCGACTTGCCCGCGTCCTGCTCCAGGTGCAGCCGCTCCACGCCGACCTCGAAAGTCGAGCCGTCGTCGCGCTCCACGGTGAGCACGCCCTCGCCGACGATCGGATCCTTGAACTGGCTGATCTGGTAGCCCTGGGGCAGGTCCGGGTAGAAGTAGTTCTTGCGGTCGAAGCGCGACCATTCGTTGATCTTCGCGTGCAACCCCAGCCCCGTGCGCACCGCCTGCTCGACGCACCAGCGGTTGATGACGGGCAGCATGCCGGGAAAGCCCGCGTCCACCAGGCTCACCTGGGTGTTGGGCTCGGCCCCGAAGCCGACGGCGGCCGCGCTGAACAGCTTGGACCTGGACGCCACCTGCGCGTGGACCTCCAGCCCCAGCACGACCTCCCACTCGCCGGTGCGGCCTTGGATGCGGTAGGGGGCGCGGTCGGTCACGGGCGGCTCCTCGGGGCGGAAGGACGGGCGCGGGAGGGCGCGCACGCAAATGTTACTTGGGCCGAAGGTTCCGGCTTGTCACCCTGCGCAACTGTTGCGCGGGCGCCTCGTTCTGGAAGGGTCCTCGCGTGCGGAGGTGGTCGTGTCCAGGGGTTCGGGTCTGCTGATCGTCGTCGGCGCCGCGTGCGCCGCCACCGCCTGCGCCCACGCGCCGCGGGGCGACCTGGCGCTGGCCCCCCTGGGCGAGGACCTGCCGGCCGCGGCCGGCGACCAGCATCACCGCGTCATCAGCGTCGACACGCCCATCGCCGTGATCTGCGCGCACCCGGCCGGCCGCGCCGTGCTCGACCGGGACCTGCCGGGCCTGACCAGCCGGCCGGAGTACGTGTTCTTCAAGGGCATGAGCCTGAAGGCGCTGCAGCCCATGTCCAAGGGCCGGCTCACCGACGCCGAGCTGCAGCGCGTCGACGACGACCTGCGCGCCCTGCCCCCCCTCGCCAAGAAGCCGCGGCGTCGCTGGCTGTGGCCGAGCCGGGCCTAGCGCCGGTTCACCACCACTTGGCCGGCTTGGCGGAGAAGTCGGCGGCGCGCTCGACCACCGCGCCCAGGGCGAACAGCGTCTCCTCGTCCAGCGCCCGGCCGATGATCTGTAGGCCCAGAGGCAGGCCCTGCGCCGACAGCCCCGCGGGAACCGACAGCCCCGGCAACCCCGCCAGGTTGGTGGTCACGGTGAACACGTCGTTGAGGTACATGGCCACGGGGTCGCTCATCCGCTCGCCCAGGGCGAAGGCGGCGGAAGGGGCGGTGGGGGTGAGGATCGCATCCACCTCGTCCCACGCCCGGTCGAAGTCCTCGGAGATGCGGCGGCGCACCTTCTGGGCGCGCAGATAATACGCGTCGTAGTACCCCGCCGAGAGCACATAGGTGCCGATCAGTATGCGGCGCTTGACCTCGTCGCCGAAGCCTTCGGCGCGGCTGTTCTCGTAGACCTCGGTCAGGGTCCGCCCTTCGCCGCGGTGGCCGTACCTCATGCCGTCGTAGCGCGCGAGGTTGGACGAGGCCTCGGCGGGAGCGATGATGTAGTAGGCCGGCAGGGCGTACTTGGTGTGGGGCAGCGACACTTCGCAGATCTCGCACCCCGCTTCGCGCAGCCAGCCCGTGCCCTGGTCCCACAGGCGGGCGACCTCCTCGGGCATGCCGTCCAGCCGGTACTCCTTGGGCACGCCGATGCGCAGCCCCTTCACCGATCGGCCGACGGCGGCGGCGAAATCGGGGACGGGGACGTCCAGCGAGGTCGAGTCGCGCGGGTCGTGGCCGCACATGGAGCGCAGCAGGATCGCCGCGTCCTCCACCGTCTTGGCGAGGGGGCCCGCCTGGTCGAGGGAGGAGGCGAAGGCCACCATGCCGAAGCGCGAGCAACGCCCGTAGGTCGGCTTGATCCCCACGGTGCCCGTGAAGGCGGCGGGCTGGCGGATGGAGCCGCCGGTGTCGGACGCGGTCGCCGCCAGGCACAGGTCCGCCGCCACCGCCGCCGCCGAGCCGCCGGACGAGCCGCCGGGGGTGAGAGGCTCGCCGTCCGCCCCGCGCCAAGGATTGACCACCGGCCCGAAGGCGGAGGTTTCGTTGGACGAGCCCATGGCGAACTCGTCCATGTTCAGCTTGCCCAGCATGACCGCCCCGTCGCGCCAAAGGTTGGCGGTGACGGTGGACTCGTAGGGCGGAGTGAAGCCCTCGAGCATGCGCGAGCCCGCGGTGGTCTGCACGCCCGCGGTGCAGAACAGGTCCTTGACCCCCAGCGGCGCGCCGTCCAGCGGGCCCGCCTCCCCCTGGGCGCGCCGGGTGTCGGAAGCGCGCGCCATCTCCAGCGCGCGTTCGGGCGTGCGGCATACGAAGGCGTTGAGCGCGCCCGCCGCTTCGTCGGCGGCCAGGAAGGCGCCCGTCAGCTCCTCGGAGCTGAACCGCCGCGCGGCCAGGCCGTCCAGCGCGGCCTTCAGGGTCAGGGCGGTGTCGACCATCACTCCACCACCTTGGGCACGACGAAGAAGCCGTCGGCGGCGCGGGGCGCGTTGGCGAGCACGCGCGAGGCGTCGCCGCCGTCGGCCACCCGGTCGTCGCGCAGGGGCAGGGTGACGGCCTCGGTGGAGGCCATGGGGGCCACGCCCTCCACGTCCACCTCGTTCAACTGCTCGATCCAGGCGAGTATGCCCGAGAGCTCGGCGGCGAGCGGCTCCAGCCGCGCCTCCGGCTCGGCGATGCGCGCGAGCCTGGCGGCCCGGCGGACGGTGGCGGCGTCGATGGCCATGTGCGCTCCCCTGAACGAGGTGGGGCCTACCCGCGCCGCGCCGCGCTTGGCAAGCCGCACGCGACGCGCACGCCTTTGGGAGCTACACCGCCGCCATGCCCGTGATGGACCTGACGGACCTGCCCGCCGCCCTGCCGCCGCGCACGCCCTGGGTGGGGCTGGACCTGGGCGAGAAGACCATCGGCGTGGCGGTCAGCGACCTCACCCGCACGGTGGCGAGCCCCCTGGCGCTGATCCGCCGCACCAAGTTCACCGCCGAAGCGCAGGAGCTGTTCGCGCTCATGGCCGGGCGCGGCGCGGGCGCGGTGGTGGCGGGGCTGCCGATCAACATGGACGGCACGGAGGGCCCGCGCTGCCAGTCGTGCCGCGCCTTCGCGCGCAACCTGCTGCGCTTGAGGCCGGACCTGCCCATCGCCTTCTGGGACGAGCGGCTCTCGACGATGGCGGTCAACCGCATGCTGATCGAAGAGGCCGACCTCAGCCGCAAGAAAAGGGCGGAGGTCGTGGACCGCGCGGCCGCCGCCTACATCCTCCAGGGCGCGCTGGAGCGCGTGCGGCCGTGAGGCTGGCGCACGAACCGGACGCCGCCTAGATCAACATGGACACGGATGGCCGACACCTCCGCCCGTTCACCGATGGATGCGCATGGCCTTCGCCCAGACCTTCGAGTTCCTCGTGAGCGACCGCATGACTCCCCTGAACGACGGCCCGGACCGCCCCCTGCGCGAGTTCGCGCGTTGAAGCGCGCGACCGCCGTCCTTCCCTGCGTCGCGCTGGCCGCCGGCGCGGTCTTCGTCGCCGCCGCCGCGCCCGGTCCCTCCGGCGGCGACGCCAAGCGCGGCGCGGGGCTGTTCGCCGAACAATGCGCCCTGTGCCACGGCGGCGAGGGTGGGCAGGGGCCCAACCTGCACGGCGTCGCAGGCCGCCGCGCGGGCGTGGCGCCCGGCTTCGGCTATTCGGCGGCGCTGAAGAAGTCCGGCCTGGTCTGGGACGACGCCCACCTCGACCGCTACCTGACCAACCCGCAGGCGCTCGTGCCCGGCAGTCTCATGCCCGCCCGGGTGGACGATCCGGGCCAGCGCCGCGACATCATCGCGTACCTGCACACCCTTCAGGGCGGACCGCCGCCGCAGCCCTCGCCCCGCCGCGCGTCGACCCCCGGCCCCGCGCCGACGCCCCCCGCGCCCAAGCTCGCGGGCGATGTGGTGGTGTTCGGCGACTGGCGGCTGGACGCGCCCGGCGTGCGGCACCGCATCACCGTCGCCGACCTGCCCGCGCCTTACGCCACGACCTCGGCGGGCAACTCGCCGCAGACCGCCCCGCGCCCGCCCGGCCGGCTGCCGACGGCGCCCGCGGGCGTGCGCGTCACCGCCTTCGCCGAGGGGCTGGACGGGCCCCGCCTGCTGCGCACCGCCCCCGACGGAGACGTGTTCGTGGCCGAGAGCGGGGCCGGACGCATCAAGGTGCTGCGCGCGCCGGACGGGGCGGACCGCGCCCGGTCGATCGGCGTGTTCGCCGGACGGCTGCACGGGGTGTTCGGCCTGGCGTTCTACCCCGCCGGCCCCGACCCGAAGTGGCTGTACGCGGCCGAGACCAACCGCGTGGTGCGCTTTCCCTACCGCTCGGGCGACCTGAAGGCGCGCGGCCCCGCGGAAGTCGTCGTGCCCAGGCTCGCCACCTCCACCGGCGGGCATTCCACGCGCGACCTCGCCTTCTCGCCCGACGGGCGACGCATGTACGTATCGGTGGGCTCGGGCTCCAACGTCGCCGAGGGCATGGCCAAGAAGAGGCTGGCCGACGCCCAGGCCTACGACCGCGACCACGGCCTGGGCGCGACCTGGGGCAACGAGGCCGACCGGGCGGACGTGCTGAGCTTCACGCCCGAAGGCGCGGATCGCCGCATCTACGCCGCCGGCATCCGCAACTGCGTGGGGCTGGCCGTCCAGCCCGGGCGGGGCGCGGTGTGGTGCTCCACCAACGAGCGCGACGGCCTGGGCGACAACCTCGTGCCCGACTACGTGACCTCGGTGAAGGAGGGCGGCTTCTACGGCTGGCCCTGGTGGTGGATGGGCGACCACGAGGAGCCGCGCCTGAAAGGCGAGCGGCCCGACCTCAAAGGCCGCGTCACCACGCCCGACGTGCTGCTCCAGCCTCACTCGGCCTCGCTCCAGCTCGCCTTCTACGACGGAAGGATGTTTCCGCAGTGGCGCGGCCACGTGCTGGCCGCCGAGCACGGCTCGTGGAACCGCGCGCTGCGCACGGGCTACAAGCTGATCGACGTTCCGGTGGGGCCCGACGGGCGCGCCACCGGCGACTACGTGGACGTGCTGACGGGCTTCGTGCTGGACGCCGGCCACGTGTGGGGGCGGCCGGTGGGCGTGGCGGAAGCGCACGACGGCGCGGTGCTGGTCAGCGACGACGCCTCCAACACCGTTTGGCGCCTGGCGCGCTGAGGCTCAGGCCGGCGGGGGCGCGCCGCGCAGGTCGCGCAGCACCGCGGGCGCCGCCGCCCAGCTGTCGACGAAGTAGCGGCGGAACAGACGCCGCGGGTCGTGCAGCACGCGCCACAGCCACTCCAGCCCGAGGCGGCGCGCGAGGGGTGGCGCGCGGCGCGCCTCCCCCGTCAGGAAGTCGGCGGCCGAGCCGAAGCCGCAGGCCCACAGGTCGCCGAGCTCGGCCCGGCGCCGGTCGACCCACACCTCCGACTTGGGCGCGCCGACGCCCATGATCAGGTGCGTGGCGTCGTGGCCACGTACGGCGGCGACCAGGGCGTCGGAGGCGGCGGAGTCCTGCTCGAACCCGAAAGGCGGACAGGCCCAACCCACCGCGCCCGGCGCAAAGCCGCGCCCGACCAGGCGCGCGGCCAGCGCCTCGCCCGTCGCCGCCCGGCTCACCACGAAGAACGGGCGGTGGCGCCCCGGCGACCAAGCCTCCACCAGGTCGGCCAGCAGGTCCGAGCCTGGGGCGCGCTCCACCACGCCCGCCCCGCGCCAGCGCGCATAGGCGAACACGGGGGCGCCGTCGGCGGTCACCAGCGCCGCCCGTTCGTAGGCGGCGCGGAAGTCGGCGTCCCCCTGCAAGCGCACCACGTGATCGAGGTTCATGGTCGCCACCAGCCGCGCCCCCTCCCCGGCCGGCGCGGGCGCGAGCAGCGCCTCCACCACGCCCACCCGCGTCAGCGGCGACAGGCGCACGCCGAACACGGCGCGTGGAAGGGCGGGAGCCATGGCGGCCAGCCTAGCGCGCCCGGGTTGACGCGACCTGAAGCCGCCTCCCTACGGCGCCGACCCCGTCCGGCGGGCGCGAAGCCAGGCGGTGACGGCCCAGGCGTGCATGGGGTGGCGCAGGACGGCCAGGGCGTCCAGCGGGTCGAGCCAGCGCAGTTCGTGGTCGGCTTCGATCTTGAGCGCGGCGTCCTCGCCCACGGCCTCGGCCTCGAACAGGGCGGCGCGGTTGTTGGCCAGGGCGCCGTCGACCTTGACGAGGTGCTGGCTGGCGCGGCCCAGGAGGCGGAGCGGGCGCACGACCAGGCCCGTCTCCTCGCCGAACTCGCGCACCAGGGCGGCCTCGTCGTCCTCGCCCGGGTCCAGCGCGCCGCCGGGCAGGTCGAAATAGCTCGCCTCCGGCCGGGTGATGAACACCACGGCGACCCGTCCCTCGCGCGCGACCACGCCGAAAGCAGCCGGCCGGTCGGGATAAGCGGCGCCGGCGCGCGCTTCACCAAACTGGGGATCCTGGTGTGCGGGGGCCGCGTCAGTCATCGCCGTACAACGCCCCGAACGGCACGAAGGCGCCGGCCTCCACGTCGCGCACCCGCAAGGGCGGCCGGCCGATCGAACCCGTGGCGCTGGCGTTCCACGCCTTGACGATCAGGTCGCGCAGTTCGGCGGCGCCCGCGGCCACGCGCTCCAGCGTGAAGGCGCGGCCGCGCGGATCGCCCGGCTTGAAGCCGCCCGCGTCCCACAGGGCGTAGAGGGGCTCGGTCCTGGCCTGGGTGGCCTGCAGGTAGTCGGCGGTGCAGGCCTGGATGGTCGGGCCGCAGTGCGCCAGCGGCCGCATGGCCCCGGCCACGGCGCCCTCGCTCAGCTGGTCACGGACGTAGGGCCCCTCGAACGGGGCGTGGATGTGGTCCTGGGTGTGGCCGCGCGGATTGGGGAAGTCGCCCCAGCCGTTGTAGTGGATGGAGGCGTGCATGGGCTGGCTCCCGTCACCCACGTAGTGCGCCCACACGCCCAGGTCGCGCATCAGCAGTGCTTGGCGCAGCTCGAGGTCGGCGGCGTACCAGGCGTGCTCGCGCGCCGGCAGCGTCGGGCGCGCGAGGAGCGCGGTCTCGATGCGCCAATAGGTGAAGTCCTCCACCAGTTGCTGATAGCCGTCCTCGATGCTGTAGGGCAGCCATCCCGCCTTGGCCGGGTCGATACCCGCGCGGCCCAGCGCCAAGTCGTAGTCGGCGCGACTCCGGGGCAGGTCGGCCAGGGCGGGCCCGTGGGCGTCGAACACGTGCCCCGCGTCGTCGATGTCCACGTAGTGACCCGGGTCGCCGTCCGCGTCGTGAGGCTGGCCCGCGCCCTTGGAGCGGTCGGGCTCGCGCGCCAGCTCGCCCACCTGATCGGCCGCCCGCGCGGTGCGCAGGAACGCCGGCAGGTCGGCGGGAAGCGCGCCCAGGGCGGCGCGGCCGATCCAGCGGTGGCCGGAGGCGCCCCAGGCGTGGGCGCCGGTGGCGGCGCACAGCACCGTCAGGCCGACCGCGAGGGCGGCGGCGGAGCGGCGGGCGGTCATGGCGGAACTCCTCAGGCGCGGACGGCGGCCAGCGTGTGCGCTCGGGGCGTGACGCCCATGTGACGCGTCGCCTGCGAGCCCGCCGCGCCGTACACGCCGAAACGGGCGAGGTGGCGGCGCACCGCCGCGCCGTCGCCCGGCCGCAGCACCAGCGCCACATATCCGTCCGGCCGCACGAGAAGCTGGCGGCGCCTCAAGCCCAGGCGACGTACGACGGCGGCGTCCTCCGGCCCGAGCGCGGCTAGGCCCACTCCGCCCGCCGCCGCCGCCGCGTCGAGGGCGACCCCCGCGGCGCCGACCAACGTCCAACCGAGGGGGTCGAGCCGCGCGTGCAGGCGGCCCCGCGCCAGCACGGGGTCGGGCAGACGCTCGCCCGCCGCCACCGGGCCGCCCGCCCCGCGCGACAGGGCCGAACCGCGATGGTGCAGCGTCATGTCGCCCAGCATGGCCTCCAGCCGGCGCCCGAACGCGCGGCTGGGCAGGAGGGCGGGCAGCGCCCGGCGCAGAAGCGCGAACATCGCCGGCGGCTGGGGCGCCTCCAGGAGGTCCAGGCGCATGTGGCCGCGGATGGCGCGGGCGGTGCGGCGCTGCTCCTGCGCGTAGGTGTCCAGCAGGGCCGTCCCCGCGCCGCCCCGCACGACGGCGGCGAGCTTCCAGGCGAGGTTGTGGGCGCCCAACAGCCCCGCCGCCATGCCGTGGCCGCCCACCGCCGGCCAGACGTGGGCGGCGTCGCCGCACAGCAGCGCACGACCCCGGCGGAAACTCGTGGCGGTGCGGCGCTGGAAACGCGCGCGGTTGAACCAGACGGGGTCGGCGGGATCGACCTCCACGGGCGAGCCGGTCAGCCGAGTCAGAAGCTCGCCCATCTCCGCCGCGTCCGGCGGGTCGCGCCGGTCGGGCCGGTCGTCCACCTTGAAGCAGTAGAAGCGCCAGTGGCCCTCGGCGGTCGGGAAGCACCCCACCGCCGCGCCCGGGGCCAGGAAGAAGCGCCCCTCCCCCGGCGGCGCGTCGTGGTTCCAGCGCGGGCGGCCGTTGATCTGCACGCACTCGAGGTTCTTCACCGGCGCACCGGCGAAGCGCGCGCCCATGCGCTTGCGCACGAGACTCGAGGCGCCGTCGCAGCCGACCACCCAACCGGCGGAAACGCGCCCTCCCCCTTCCAGCCGCGCGTCCACCCCGTCGTCGTGCAGGTGCAGGTCGGCGACGGCCGTGCGCCAGCGCATCCGCCCGCCCAACTCAAGATAGCGCGCCAGCAGCAGCCGCTCGACCGCGTGCTGTTCGATGACCAGGGGTCGGGAGTGCGCACTTTCCAGCGCGCCGAAACTCAAGGCGCCCAGGCGCTCGCCCCCGGCGTGGACATGGGCGGTGGAGAGCGGCAGGGCGGCGGCGGCGAGAACCTCGCCCAAACCGTAGCTCGCCAGCGCCTCGGCCTCGCGCGGCCAGACCACCGCCGCGCGCGGCGCGTGGCGGCCGGGGTCGGCGCGGTCAACCACCAGCACGTCGACGCCGTGCAGGCGCAGGCCGACCCCCAGCATGAGGCCCACCGGCCCGGCCCCGACCACGAGCACCTCGGCGTCCGAGCGCCCGCAGGCGGCGACCTCCACAGGACGGGAGTCGAGCGGCGAGAACCCTTCGGCCACGAGGCCTCCCTCAGGTCGGCGGCCGACCGGGACCGAAGGTCGGGCGGGAGAGGCCCCGGCGCAAGCGCCTAAGCGGCGGCGCCCGCCACGTCAGCCGACGAAAGCGCGCTCGATCACGAAATCGCCGGGCTCGGCGTTGGAGCCCTCGGTCATGCCGTGGTCCTCCAGGATCACCGCCAGCTCCTTGATCATGTCCATGGAGCCGCAGATCATCACCCGGTCCTCGGCGGGGTCGAAGCGGCCGCCGGGCAGGCCCAGGTCGCGGAACAGGTCGCCGGAGAGGATGCGCTCGGTGATGCGCCCGGGCGTGACGAACGGCTCGCGGGTGACGGTGGGGTAGTAGTGGAGCTGCGGGCCGGCGAGCTCGCCGAACACCTCGTCCTCCTTCAGCTCGCGCTCGAACAACTCGCGGTAGGCGAGGTCCTTCACCTCGCGCACGGTGTGGGCGACGATGATGCGCTGGTAGCGCTCGTAGGCGTCGGGGTCGCGCGCGACGGAGAGCCAGGGGGCGAGCCCGGTGCCCGTGCCGATCAGGAACAGGCGCTTGCCGGGCTTGAGCGCGTCCAGCACCAGCGTGCCCGTGGGCTTCTTGGCCATCAGCACGGGGTCGCCCGGCTGGATCATCTGCAGGCGCGCGGTCAGCGGGCCGTCCGACACCTTGATGGAGAAGAACTCCAGCTCCTCGGCGAAGTGGGGCGAGGCGATCGAGTAGGCGCGCAGCACGGGCTTCTTCTGGCCGGGCTCGGCGGGCAGGCCGATCATGACGAACTCGCCCGAACGGAAGCGGAAGCTGGCCGGCCGGGTGATGGCGAAGGAGAACAGCCGGTCCGTCCAGTGCTTCACCCACAGCACGCGTTCGACGTGCTGGCCGGGGTGGGCGGCGGCGATCGCCTCGAAGCTGTCGGCGGGCGCGGCCGCGAGCGTGTCGGTCATGGCGTCAGGTCTGCGGGCTTCGGAAAGGAGGAGGTCAGAGGCCGCCGCCGAGGTCCGGGGCGGGCTTCTGAGGCCTATGTATGCCGCATTCGGTCTTGGCGGAACCCGCCCAGCGGCCCGCCCGGCCGTCGTCGGAGGGCGCCGTGCAGGGCCAGCAGCCGACCGAGGCGTAGCCCTGGGCGGCGAGCGGGTGCGCCGGCAGGTCGTGGCGCGCGGCGTAGGCGGCGAGGTCGGCGGGCGACCAGGCGGCCAGCGGGTTGACCTTGACGCGGCCGTCCGGCCCGCGCTCGGCCACGGGCAGGCGCGCGCGCCCCGCCCCGTGGGCGCGCTTGCGCCCGGTGATCCAGGCGCCGAACCCCTCCAGCGCGCGGTCGAGGGGGCGCACCTTGCGCAGGTCGCAGCAGGCGTCGGGGTCGGAGCGCCACAGGTCGGCGCGCGGGTCGCCCAGCGCCAAGCCGGCGAAGGCCGGGCGCACGTCGCGCACGTCGGTGAGCCCAAGGCGCCGGACCAGGCCCTGCCGGTGGTCCAGCGTCTGGGCGAACAGGTGGCCGGTGTCGAGGAACACCACCGGGACCGCCCGGTCGAGGGCGGCGGCCATGTGCAGCAGCACCGCCGACTCGGTCCCGAACGACGAGACGAGCGCGATCCGGCCGGGAAAGGCCGCCAGCGCGGCGCGCAGCACCTCGGCTGCGGGCGCGTCGCGGGGGAGGTCGAGCAGGCCCTCCTCGCGGGGCGGTCCCCCGTCCGGCGGCGTCATGCGGCGCGCTCGGACGAGACCGGACGCCGGCCGTCGGCGGCGACGGTGTAGACGTGGCGATGGCGCCCGGCCGAACGGGCCCATTCCTGCGCCGTCGCGCCGTCGGCGGGGATGAAGGCGTCGAAGCCGCAGCGCACCATGTGGAAGGCCTGGTCGCGCAGCACGTCGCCCACCGCGCGCACCTCGCCGCGGAAGCCGTAGCGCTCGCGCAGCAGGCGCGCGGCGGTGAGCGCGCGCCCGTCGCGGAATTTGGGGAAGTCGAGCGCCACCAGCGACAGCCGGTTCAACCGGGTCGCCAGCGCCTCGACGGGATCGCTCACGGTCAGCAACACGCCGAGCGGCCGGTCCCCGAAGGACTCGTCACCTTCGAGCCGGGCGGCGGAAACCAGGAGCGGAGCGTCGCTCGCCGGGACGGAATCGGCGTCGGCCAGGGCGGTCCAGGGGTCGTCGGCGGCGCGGTAGGCGCCGTCCTCAAGCCGGATGAGCGTCGGCATAGACCGCCTCCTTGAAGGGGCCCAGGCCCACCCGGGCGTAGGTGTCGAGGAAGCGCTCGGCGCCCTGTTTCTCGCGCAGGTAGGCGCCGACGATGGCGTCCACCGCGGGGGCGACCTCCGCCGCGGAGAGCGCGGGCCCGAGCGCGTCGCCCACCCGCGCGTCCGCCGCGGCCGAGCCGCCCAGGGTGAGCTGGTAGAACTCCTCCCCCTTCTTATCGACCCCCAGGATGCCGACGTGGCCGACGTGGTGGTGGCCGCAGGCGTTGATGCAGCCGCTTATCTTGACCTTGAACTCGCCCACCGCCTCGGCCCGGTCGGGCTCGGCGAAGCGGCGGGCGATGTCCTGGGCGATGGAGATGGAGCGCGCGTTGGCCAGGGCGCAGTAGTCGAGCCCGGGGCAGGCGATGATGTCGCTGACCAGGCCGTGGTTGGGCGCGGCCAGGCCGATGCGCTGCAACTCGGCGAACACGGTCGGCACGTCGTCCAGCTTCACGTGCGGCAGGACGAGGTTCTGCTCGTGGGTGACGCGGATCTCGTCGAAGCTGTAGCGGCGCGCGAGCTCGGCCAGGGCGTCCATCTGGTCGGCGGAGGCGTCGCCCGGCGTCTCGCCCGGCGTCTTCAGGCTGACGTTGACCAGGGCGTAGCCCGGCCGGCGGTGGACGACGAGGTTGTTGCGGGCGAAGCGCGCCAGGGCGCCGTCGACGCCGCGCGCGAGCTCGAACGCCTGCGACCGCGCCGGCAGCGGCTCGAAGTCGATCACGCCGAAGCGGCCGCGGATGCGCGCCAGCTCCTCGTCGGGCAGGTCGTAGAGGTCGGGGTCGAGCTGCGCCCACTCCGCCTCCACCGCCGCGCCGAAAGCGGCCGCGCCCATGGTGGCCACCAGGATCTTGATGCGCGCCTTGAACAGGTTGTCGCGCCGGCCGTGCAGGTTGAACGTGCGCAGGATAGCCGACAGGTAGGACAAGAGCCGCCCCGCGGGCAGGTGCTCGCGGATCACCGAACCCACGTAGGGCGTACGGCCGAGCCCGCCGCCCACCATCACGCGGAAGCCCAGTTCCCCCGCGTCATTGCGATGAAGTTGCAGCCCCACGTCGTGGACGCGCGCGGCGGTTCTGTCCTCTTCGGACGCGGTCACCGCGATCTTGAACTTGCGCGGCAGCCAGGAGAACTCCGGGTGCAGGGTGGACCACTGGCGGATCGCCTCGGACCAGACGCGCGGGTCGTCCGCCTCGCCCTCCACCGCGCCGGCGTAGGGATCGCTCGTGGTGTTCCTGATGCAGTTGCCGCTGGTCTGGATGGCGTGCAGGTCGACGGTCGCCAGCGCCTCCAGGGCGTCGGGCGTCCGCGCCAACTGCATCCAGTGGAATTGGAGGTTCTGCCGGGTGGTGAAGTGGGCGTAGCCCTTGTCGAAGCGCCGCGCGACGTCGGCCAAGCCGTGCAACTGGCGCGAGCTCAGCACGCCGTAGGGGATGGCCACGCGCAGCATGTAGGCGTGCAGCTGCAGGTACAGGCCGTTCATCAGCCGCAACGGCTTGAACTGCTCCTCGGTGAGCCCGCCCGACAGGCGCCGCTCCACCTGGTCGCGGAACTCGGCGTTGCGGTCGGCCACCACCGCGGCGTCTATGGCGTCGTAGGCGTATCCGGACATGCTTACTTCCTGCGGATCAGGCCGAGCCGGCCGGAGGAGCGCGCGGCGCCCTCCGCGGCGCGTACGGCCTCGATCGCCGCGCCGCCCTCGGCCTGCTTGCCGAGGCCCGGATGGTCGCTGGGGCCGAGCGCGCGGACGCGCTCGCGATAGCTCTGGGGGATCGGCAGGCCCGCCTCGACCCGCAGCGCGATCAGGTAGGGGTCGATCACCACCCGCGGCTCGCCGCGCGCCCGGGCGAGTTCGGCCTCGGCCTCGGCGGGATCGTCGAAGCGCTCGGCCTCGACCAGCTGCGGCGTCCACGCGCCCGCGGCGCGGAACACCACCTCGCCCGAGTCGAGCCGGTTGGCGGTGATCGCCTGCACGGCGGCGCTCATGCGCGGGCCCTCTCGGGAGAGGGATCGGCGAGGGCCGGGGCGGGCGCAGGCTCGAACGGAGCGTCGGGCCGGCCGTCGACCTGGGCCAGGGCGGCCGCCTCGCCGATGATCAGCACGGCGGGCCCTTCCAGCGCGGCGGCCGCGGCGGGCAGGCCCGCCAGGGTGGTCAGCAGGCGCCGCTCGTCCGGCAGGCTCGCGCGCTCGACCACCAGCACGGGGGTGGAGGCGGCGCGGCCGGCGCCCAGCAGCCGCCCGGCGATCAAGGGCGCGGTGGACACGCCCATGTAGACGGCGACCGTGTGGTTGGGGCGGGCCAGCGCCGTCCAGTCCAGCTCGGGCGCGCACCAGCCGCCCTCCCCGTCCGGCGCCGCATGGCCGGTGACGAGGGTCACCGCCTGGGCCGCGCCCCGGTGGGTGAGCGGCGCGCCCGCGGCCGCCGCCGCGGCGAAGGCCGCGCTGATCCCCGGCACGACCGCGCAGGCCACGCCCGCCGCGCGGCAGGCGGCCAGCTCCTCGCCGCCGCGGCCGAACACGAAGGGATCGCCGCCCTTCAGCCGCACCACCTCCAACCCCGACAGGGCGAGGCCGACCAGCAGGGCGTTGATGTCCTCCTGCGGCAGGGCGTGGCGCGCCTTGCGCTTGCCCACGTAGATGCGGCGGGCCGAGGCCGGCGCGTGCTCCAGCACCGCCTCCGACACCAGCCGGTCGTGCACCACCACCTGCGCCCGCGCGAGCGCGCGCACGGCCTTGAGCGTCAGCAGCTCGGGATCGCCCGGCCCGGCGCCCACGAGCGTCACACGACCCCCGTGGGGCGTCCGCCCGGCGACGCGCCCGTCCACGGCGACAAGGCCCGCCCCGCGCCCGCGCGCCTCAGCCTTCGACACCGGCGAGTCCCTTCCCGGCCTTATAGCCGAGCTGAAAGCGAATTCCCGGCGGAACGGGCGCGAACCCGCCCCGCCGTACCCGACCGAATGACGGAACGGCCCGGAACGGTTGCAACCTGCGCGGCGGCGGTTCATGCCGCAACGCCACGCCTTCTTCCCGAGCTTGCAGCTATTCTGATGGACCGCCGCCGCCTTCCCCCGCTCAACGCCCTGCGCGCCTTCGAGACGGCGGCGCGGCACATGAACTTCAGCCGGGCGGCGGAGGAGCTGTCGGTCACCCCCGGCGCGGTCTCCCAGCAGATCCAGAACCTGGAGGATTTCGTGGGCGCCGCCCTGTTCCGGCGCACGCCCAAGGGCCTGCTCCTCACGGACGCCGGACAGACCGCCCTACCCGCCCTGCGCGAGGCCTTCGACCGGCTGACGGAGGCGGCGAGCCTGCTGACCGCCGCGGTGGACGGCCGGCGCGTGACCGTCTCGGCCGCTCCTTCCTTCGCCGCCAAGTGGCTGGTGCCGCGCTTGGGCCGCTTCGCCGAGCGCCACCCCGAGGTGGACGTCTGGCTGCAGGCGGGCATGGAGCTCGTGGACTTCGCCGCGGGCGAGATCGACCTCGCCATCCGCTACGGCTCCGGCCGCTATCCGGGGCTGGAGACCGTGCGGCTGATGAGCGAAACGGTGATCCCCGTCGCCTCCCCCGCCCTCTTGGCCGACAAGCCGCTGGACGGCTGGGAGGACCTGGCCTCCCACGTGCTGCTGCACGACGGCTCCCCCGACGCGGACGAGAGCTGCCCCGACTGGACCATGTGGCTGACCGCGCGCGGGGCCAAGGGCGTGGACGGCCAGCGGGGGCCGCGGTTCAACCAGTCCAGCCTCGTGATCGAGGCCGCCAGCGCCGGCCGCGGCGTGGCGCTGGCCAAGCGCGCCCTGGCCCAGGCCGACCTGGACGCGGGACGCCTCGTCGCCCCCCTGCAGATCGCCACGGCGGTGGACTTCGCCTACTTCGCCGTGTTCCCCAAACCGAAGGGGCGCCTGACCCAGGTCAAGGCCTTCACCGCCTGGCTGGTGGAGGAGGCGCGCGCCCACGAGGCGGGCCTGCTCACCCTGGACAACGGCGCGGGCATCTAGCGCGGCGCGCGCAACGACCCCAGCAGCCGCTCATGGCGGTAGGCGGCCACGTCGGACAGGGCCGCGTCCAGGGCGTCGCGCACGCGCTCGGTGAGCCGCACGCGCTCCTCGGGCGGCGCGGTCGCGGGCGCGGCCTCCGCCTCGCCGCAGGCCTCCGCGAGGACCTGCGCCCCCACTCCCAGCGCCGCGCCCTTGATGGTGTGGGCCGCGTCGCGCCAGGCCGGCGCGTCCGGATCGAGCAGCCGGGTCCACACCGCGGCTTGTTCGCGGAAAATCTCCAGCACTTCGTCGATCACCGCGTCGTCGTGGCCGGCGTAGGTCTCCAAGCGCCCGAAGTCCACCGCCCCCGACAGGTCCCGCCGCGCCATCCGCCCTCCCCCACCGCCGCCCCGACAAGCCGCGCTCGCGCCCACCTCGTCCGCGAGCCTGGGCCGGTTCCGCGCGAAGCCGGGACTTGCACCTCGCCGCGATCCCTGTATACGCACGGCCTTCGCGCTGGTCAGCCATCCGCGCGGGTGCATAGCTCAGTTGGTAGAGCAGCTGACTCTTAATCAGCGGGTCGTAGG
>CAXSDV010000011.1:66713-70432 GCA_964235945.1 uncultured Caulobacteraceae bacterium | reverse complement strand
TCGCGGGCGATGATGCGGCCGCCGATGGCGGCCTGCACGGGGATGACGAACATGTGGGGCGGGATCAGCTCCTTCATCTTCTCGACCATGCCGCGGCCGCGGGACTCGGCGCGGTCGCGGTGGACCAGCATGGAGAGGGCGTCGACGGGCTCGGCGTTGACCAGGACGTTCATCTTGACGAGGTCGCCGCTCTTGTAGCCCTCCACCGCGTAGTCGAACGAGGCGTAGCCCTTGGAGATGGACTTCAGCCGGTCGTAGAAGTCGAACACCACCTCGTTGAGCGGCAGGTCGTAGACCACCATGGCCCTGTTGCCGACGTAGGAGAGCTCGCGCTGCACGCCGCGCCGGTCCTGGCAGAGCTTGATGACGCCGCCCAGGTAGTCGTCGGGCGTGAAGATGGTGGCCTTGATCCAGGGCTCGGCGATCTCCTCGATCTTCATGGGATCGGGCATGTCGGCGGGGTTGTGCAGGTCCATGGTCGAGCCGTCGTAGAGCTTGAGCTTGTAGACCACGCTCGGGGCGGTGGCGATCAGGTCGAGGTCGAACTCTCTGCTGAGGCGCTCCTGGATGATCTCCAGGTGGAGCAGCCCTAAGAAGCCGCAGCGGAAGCCGAAGCCGAGCGCCGCGCTGGTCTCCATCTCCCAGGTGAAGCTCGCGTCGTTGAGGCGCAGGCGCCCCACGGCGGCGCGCAGGTCTTCGAAGTGGGCGGCGTCGACGGGGAACAGGCCGCAGAACACGACGGGCTGCACCTCCTTGAAGCCGGCCAGCGGCGTGGGGGTCTGGCGGCGCTCGTCGGTCAGGGTGTCGCCCACGGCGGCGTCGGCCACGTCCTTGATGGCGGCGGTGATGAAGCCGATCTCGCCCGGGCCCAGCACGTCGATGTCGGTGGCCTTGGGGCGGAACACGCCCAGGCGCTCGACGCGGTAGGTGGCCGCCGCGTTCATCATGCGCACCTGCTGGCCCAGGCGCAGCTCGCCGTCGAACACGCGCACGAGCACGACCACGCCCAGGTAGCTGTCGTACCAGGCGTCGACGAGCAGGGCTTTGAGGGGCGCGGCGCGGTCGCCCTTGGGGGGCGGCAGGCGGGTGACGACGGCCTCCAGCGTTTCGGCGATGCCGAGACCCGTCTTGGCGCTGGCGAGCACGGCGTCGGAGGCGTCGATGCCGATCACGTCCTCGATCTGCGCGCGCACCCGCTCCACGTCGGCGGCGGGCAGGTCCACCTTGTTGAGCACGGGCACGATCTCGTGATCGTTCTCCAACGCCTGGTAGACGTTGGCCAAAGTCTGCGCCTCCACCCCCTGGCTCGCGTCCACCACCAGCAGGGAACCTTCGCAGGCGGCGAGGGAGCGGCTGACCTCGTAGGCGAAGTCCACGTGGCCGGGGGTGTCGATCAGGTTGAGCACGTAGTCGAGCCCGTCGTGCGCCTTGTATTCCAGCCGCACGGTCTGCGCCTTGATGGTGATGCCGCGCTCGCGCTCGATATCCATCGAGTCAAGAACCTGGCTGGTCATCTCCCGCGCCGTCAGCCCCCCCGTGGTCTGGATCAGGCGGTCGGAGAGGGTCGACTTGCCGTGGTCGATGTGCGCCACGATGGAGAAGTTGCGGATGCGGGCCGGGTCGAGGGTCATGGGCGCCTCCTAGCACCCGACGTCAGCCATGCTAAGCGCGGCGGAGCGGGCGGGGACAGGTCGGCGCGCTTCCCGCGCGGATTCGCGCCACGGGCGAATTGCGGCGGGGCGCGGCGCACCTTAGGGTCGCCCTCACGGTCCCGCTTCACCCTTCAGCCGACGGCCCCGCGCATGTCCGACACCAACGCCCCCGAACCGACGATGGAGGAGATCCTGGCCTCCATCCGTCGCATCATCTCGGAGGACGAGGCGCCCCCGGCGGCCGAGTCGTCCGCTTCGGCGGCCCTGCATGGGGAGCCGGCGGCCGGCGACGACGTGCTGGAGCTCACGGAGCGGGTGGAGCCCGCCGCGCCCCCGCCCGAGCCCGCCGCCGCGCCCCGGGCGGAGGCTCCGCCGCCGCGCCCCGCGCCCCCGCCCATGCCCGGCCTCGACGCCCTGGGCGACCTGGACGTCAGCGAGCGGCCCGCCCCCGCGCCGCCGCGGCCCGCGTCCCACCCCGCGCCCGCCGTGGAGGCTCCGCTCGTGTCCGACCGCGTGGCGGACGCGGCGGCCTCCCACTTCGGCCAGCTGGCGCAGACCCTGGCCATGCCCGCCCCCGGCCGCACCCTGGAGGACTTGGTGCGCGAGCTGCTGCGACCGCTCCTCAAGGAGTGGCTGGACCAGCACCTGGGCGCCGTCGTCGAGCAGCGCGTGCAGGCGGAGGTCGACCGGCTGAGCCGCGGCCGCGGCTACTAGCGCCCGCGGCCCTCGCCGCGCGCGTCTCCCGAAGCTAAACGAAACGGCGCGGACGCCCTCCGCGCCGTTTCCCGTTTGCGGTCGCCCTCCCATGCTCCCCAAGACTTTCGATCCCGCCGAGGCCGAAGCGCGCCTTTACCCCGCCTGGGAGGCGTCCGGCGCCTTCTCGCCCGAGCCGGCCCTGGCGCGCGACCCGCACGCGGAGCCCTTCTGCATGGTGATCCCGCCGCCCAACGTGACGGGCAGCCTGCACATCGGCCACGCGCTCAACGTCACCCTGCAAGACATCCTCGCGCGCTATCACCGCATGCGCGGCGAGGCGGTGCTGTGGGTGCCGGGGACCGACCATGCGGGCATCGCCACCCAGATGGTGGTGGAGCGCCGCCTGGCCGCCGAGGGCGCCCCCGGTCGTCGCGAGTTGGGCCGCGACGCTTTCGTGGAGCGCGTGTGGGACTGGAAGGCGCAGTCGGGCGGGGCCATCGCCGACCAGATCCGGCGGCTGGGCGCGTCCTGCGACTGGTCGCGCGAGCGCTTCACCTTGGACGAGGGGCTCTCGGCGGCGGTGCGGCGCGTGTTCGTCCAGCTCCACCGGGAGGGGCTGCTCTACCGCGACAAGCGGCTGGTGAACTGGGACCCGCAGTTCCAGACCGCGATCAGCGACCTGGAGGTCGAGACGCGCGAGGTGCAGGGGCGCATGTGGCACTTCGCCTACCCGCTGGAGGGCGAGCCGATCGACGGCGTGTCCGAGATCGTGATCGCCACCACCCGGCCCGAGACCATGCTGGGCGACGGCGCGGTGGCCGTGCACCCGGGCGATCCGCGTTACACCAAGTTCGTGGGCCGGACCGTGCGCCTGCCCATCGCCGACCGGCTGATCCCCATCATCGCGGACGAATACCCCGATCCCGAGAAGGGCTCGGGCGCGGTGAAGATCACCGGGGCGCACGACTTCAACGACTACCAGGTGGCGCGCCGCCACGACCTGTCGCTCCTCTCGATCATGGACGAGCGGGCGTGCATGACGGGGCCGATCCCCGAGCGCTACCTGGGCCTGGACCGCTACGTCGCGCGCAAGCAGGTGGTCGCCGAGATCGAGGCGCTGGGCCTGCTGCGCGAGGTCGAGGACAAGGTGATCGCCCAGCCCTTCGGCGACCGCTCGGGCGTGGTGATCGAGCCCTTCCTGACCGACCAGTGGTACGTGGACGCCAAGACCCTGGCCGGCCCCGCCATCGCCGCGGTGGAGGACGGACGCACGGTGTTCGAGCCGAAGAACTGGGACAAGACCTACTTCGAGTGGATGCGCAACATCGAGCCCTGGTGCGTCTCGCGCCAGCTCTGGTGGGGGCATCGCAT
>CAXSDV010000011.1:60879-66613 GCA_964235945.1 uncultured Caulobacteraceae bacterium | reverse complement strand
CGTTTCTACCCCACGAACACCCTCGTCACCGGCTTCGACATCATCTTCTTCTGGGTGGCCCGGATGATGATGATGGGGCTGCACTTCCAGGACGGGCGCGTTCCCTTCGAGCGCGTGGTCATCAACGGCCTCGTGCGCGACGAGCGCGGGCAGAAGATGAGCAAGTCCAAGGGCAACGTCATCGACCCCCTGGAGATCGTCGACCAGCTCGGCGCCGACGCCCTGCGCTTCAGCCTGACCATCCTGTCGGGTGCGCGCGACATCAAGCTCTCCAAGAACCGCATCGAGGGCTACCGCAACTTCGGCACCAAGCTCTGGAACGCCGCGCGCTTCTGCCAGGTGAACGGCTGCGCGCGGGTGGCGGGCTTCGACCCGGGCGCCGTGGCCCACCCGGTCAACCGCTGGATCCGCGGCGAAGCGGTGCGCGCGACCGCCGAGATCACCGCCGCCCTGGACGCGGCGCGCTTCGACGACGCGGCCCAGGCGCTCTACCGCTTCATCTGGAACGTGGTGTGCGACTGGTACCTCGAGTTCGCCAAGCCGCTGCTGAACGGCGAGGACGCCGCCGTGCGCGACGAGACCCGCGCGGCCGCCGCCTGGGTGATCGACACGGCCACCACCCTGCTGCACCCGGTGTCGCCCTACATCACCGAGGAGCTGTGGGCGCGGACGGCGGGGGAGGCGGGGCGTGACGCCCTGCTGATCTCCTCGCCCTGGCCGGACCTGCCCGCCGCCTGGGTCGACGCGGAGGCGCACGCCGCCCTGGACCTCGTGATCCGCGTGGTGACGGAGGGCCGCTCGCTCCGCTCGGAGCTCAACGTGCCGGTCGCCGCCCGGCCGCCGCTGGTGGTGACGGACGCGTCGCCCGCCGCCCGCGCCGCGCTGGAGGCCGCCTCGGCGGTGGTCGCCTCCACCCTGCGCGTGTCCGAGGTGGTGTTCGGCCCGGCGCCCGCGGGCTCGCTGCCGTTCGTGGTGGAGGGGGCCGCGCTGGCCCTGCCGGTGGCGGGGGTGGTGGACCTCGCGGCCGAGCGCGCGCGCCTGTCCAAGGAGATCAAGGCGCTGGAGGGCGAGGCCGAGCGCTTCGAGAAGAAGCTGGCCAACGCCGACTTCGTCGCCCGCGCCAAGCCCGAGGTGGTGGAGGAGAACCGCGCCAAGCTGGCGGAGGCGCAAGGCGCCCGGGCCCGGCTGGAGGCGGCGCTGGAGCGCCTCTCGCGCGCGGGCTGAGCCTCACCCGCCCACGCGCCCCGGCCGGCTCGGCCTCAGTGAAACGCGCCCCCGAGCCCGGGCGCGGGCCTCACCAGCCGCAGCCGCAGGGCACGTCGTAGCTGCGGCCGTAGCCGCCGTAGGGCTGGGGAACGGGCTCCGCGTAGCCGTAGGTGGGCTGGGGATAGGCCGGGCCGTACTGGGGCTCGGGCATGTACTGGGGCTCGGGCGGCGCGAACCGGGGCTGGGGCGCGTAGATCGGCTGGGGCGGATAAGCGCGGCCGTAGCCGCCGTCGTGCAGGCCCACCGTGAGCCCCGCGCCCGCGTCCAGGTCGAGGCCCAGCACGGTGACGCCCGCGCGCACCCCCGCCAGGGTGAAGCCGCGCCGCGCGCCGTACTCGGCCCCGGCGTAGTCGTAGCCGGACGACGCGTAGGCCGGGGCGGGCAGGTAGTCCTCGCCGTAGCCGCCGTAGCCGCCGTAGCCATAGCCCTGGGCGCGGGCGCCGCCGGCGGCGAGGCTGGCGGCCGCGGCGGCGAGCAGGAGGAGCTTGGTCATCGGTGCGCGGTCCCCGGATCACGGCCCGGCGGACGCCCGGGCGATTGGTTGACGCCGAACGTCGAAGCGCAGGCGAGGATGCATCCTCGACACGACCGGCCGCGGTTCGCTATCGCTTTCACCCCGCGGTTGATCGGCGCGCAGGAGCCTTCCACGTGCGTCGACCCCGCCCGCCGTCCCGCCCCGCCGCCCCCGCCGTTCTCGGCCCGCCGGTCGAACTGCGCGTGGGCGAGGTGGGGGCGGGGGGCGACGGCCTGGCGCAGGACGGGACGCGCGTGCCCCTGACCCTGCCCGGCGAGCGCGTGACCGCGCGGGTGGCGGCCGGCGGCGGCGGCGAGCCCGCGCGCGGCGAGCTGGTGGAGGTGCTGGACGCCTCCCCCGAGCGCACGGCGCCGCCGTGCCCGCACTTCGGCGCGTGCGGGGGCTGCGCGCTCCAGCACTGGGACGCTGCGCCCTACCTCCTCTGGAAGGTGGAGCAGGTGCGCCGGGCCCTGGCGCGCGAGCGGATCGAGACGCAGCTGCTGCCCCCCTTCGCCGTTCCGCCCGGCGCGCGCCGGCGCCTCGCCCTGCACGCCCGCCGCGGTTCGCGGCCCGGCGAGGCGCGGCTGGGCTTCAAGGCGCGCCGCTCCTGGTCGCTGGTGGAGATCGAGGTCTGCCCCATCTCCGAGCCCGCCCTCGTCGCCGCCCTGCCCGCCCTGCGCCGGCTGGCCGCGCCCCTGCTGGAGCACGCGAAGTCGGCCCCGACCCTGCACGTCACCCTGAGCGAGACGGGGCTGGACGTGGACGTGACGGGCGTGGAGCAACGCTCCGGCGGGCTCTCGGCCGACGCGCGGGTGCGGGTGGCGGCGTGCGCGGCGGAGGCGGACTTCGCGCGCGTCACCCTGTCGGGCGAGACGCTCTACGGCGCGCGCGAGACGGTGGTGCGCTTCGGCCGGGGGCGGGTGGCCCTGCCGCCCGGCGGCTTCCTGCAGGCCGTCGCCGCCGCGGAGGCCGCCATGGCCGACTTCGCCGTCTCCGCCCTGGACGGCGCGGCGCGGGCGGCGGACCTCTACTGCGGCGCGGGGGCGTTCACCTACCGGATGGCGGAGGTGGCCGCCGTCCACGCCGTCGACGGCTCCGCCCCCGCCGTGCGCGCCTTGACCGCGGGGCTGGCCACCGCGCCGGGGCTCAAGACGGTGCGGGCGGAGGCGCGCGACCTCGCCCGCCGCCCGGTGCTGGCCTCCGAGCTCGACCGGGTGGAGGCGGTGGTGTTCGATCCCCCCCGCGCCGGCGCTCCCGAGCAGGCGGGCGAGATCGCCCGCTCGCGCGGGCCGGCGGTGGCCGTGGGCGTGTCGTGCAATCCCGCCACCTTCGCCCGGGACGCGGCGACCCTGGCGGGCGGCGGTTGGCGCCTCGTGCGCGTGCTGCCCGTGGACCAGTTCCTCTGGTCTCCCCATATCGAACTGGTCGGCGTGTTCACGCGCTGAGGAGCCTCCATGCCCGCCGAGTCCGTCGCCTCCCCCGCCGTTCCCGACCCCGCCGCCGGCGGACGGCGCGCTTTCTCGCTGGACGTGGCGGGGCTGCGCGCGGGGCAGGCGGTGAAGGCGGCGTGGTGGGCGGCCAACGGCCTGGCGGCCCGCGGCCTGGTGCGCCCGACCCAGGGGCGCGATCCCGGGCGGGGCGAGCGCGCCGCCGGTCCGCCCCCCGAGCCCGGCCACATCCGCCGCGCCTACGCCGAGGCCTTCGACAAGGAGGCGGCGGACGTCGCCGCCGGCCTCTACCCCGTGGCCGAGCGCCGGGCGCCTCCCGCCCGGGTGATCGGCGCCAGCGTCGACTTCCTCGCGGACGCCCTGGCGGTGGACGCGCGCCGCCGCCGCGAGGCGGGGGTGGAGGTGCGCGAGGCCGCGCCCGAGAAGGGGCTGCCCGCCTACTATCGCCAGAACTTCCACTACCAGTCGGGCGGCTGGTTCACCGCGGACAGCGCCCGTCGCTACGAGGGCCAGGTGGAGGCGCTGTTCGCGGGCGCGGCGGGGGCCATGCGCCGGCGCGCCCTGTCGCTGCTGGCCCGCGCCTGGCGCGGGGAGGACCATCGCGGGCGGCGGGTGGTGGACGTGGCCTGCGGCTCGGGCGCCTTTTTAGTCGACCTCAAGGCCGCTTTCCCGCGGGCGGAGGTCGCGGGCCTCGACCTGTCGGCCGCCTACCTGGCCGAGGCGCGGCGGCGCAGCGGCGCGGCGGCGGTGCAGGGCTTCGCCGAGCGCCTGCCCTTCGCGGACGCGAGCCTGGACGCGGTGACCAACATCTACCTGTTCCACGAGCTGCCGCCCAAGGTGCGGCCGCAGGTCGCCGCCGAGTTCGCCCGTGTGCTGAAGCCCGGCGGCGTGCTGGCCTTCGCCGACTCGGTGCAGCGCTCGGACGAGCCGCAGCTCGCCCACATGCTGGAGAGCTTCCCCGCCTACTTCCACGAGCCCTTCTTCATGAGCTATCAGGACGAGGACCTGCCCGCCCTGTTCGCGGCCGCGGGGCTCGTCCCGGACCGCGCCGACAAGGCCTTCCTCACCAAGGCGCTGAGCTTTCGCAAACCGGCCTGACCGGGGCGCACGGCGCGGGTCGGCCGGGGGGACGTCGGCCGGAGGGACGTGTAGGGTGCGGGTGCTGTCGTAGAGTTCGGAGTGGCGTTCCTTGTCTGACGAGACCCTCCCGGACCCGACGTCGGCCAAGTACACGCCCATCTGCGCGATCGGCGCCTCCGCGGGCGGCGTCGGCGCGCTGCAGACGCTGTTTCGCCAACTGCCCGACGACCTGGGGCTGGCCTACGTCGTCATCCTCCACCTGTCTCCCGACCAGCCGAGCGCGCTGACGGAGATCCTGGCGCTGCGCACGCGCATGACGGTCCACCAGGTGCAGGACCATCCCACGCTGAAGCCGAACTGCGTGTACGTGATCGCGCCCGACAGCGAGCTCGTGATCGAGGGCGACAACATAAGCTCGCGCCCCTTCTCCGAGCCGCGGGGTCGGCGCGCGCCGATCGACATGTTCTTCCGCTCCATCGCCAAGGCGCGGGGCGACGGCGTCGCCATGGTGCTCTCCGGCAGCGGGGCCGACGGCTCCCAGGGCGTGCGCTACGTGAAGGAGGCGGGCGGCGTGGTGATGGTGCAGGAGCCGGCGGAGGCCGAGTTCGCCTCCATGCCGCAGAACGCCATCGCCACGGGCGCGGCCGACTTCGTGGCCCCCCTTGTGCGCCTGGCCGAGCGGCTGGGCGAGGTGGCGCGCAGCAAGGAGGCGGTCCGCTCGCTGGACATGGACGGGGCGGCCAACGACCTGCGCCGCATCGTCGCCTTCCTGCGCACCCGCACGGGCCACGACTTCTCCTCCTACAAGCGCGCCACCGTGATGCGCCGCGTGATCCGCCGCATGCAGGTGGCGCGGATCGACAGCCTGGGCGCCTACCTCGACCACCTGCAGGCGACGCCGGAGGAGGCCAAGGAGCTGTTCTCCGACCTGCTGATCTCCGTCACCATGTTCTTCCGCGACGCCCGCGCCTTCGAGGTGCTGGAGCACCAGGCGGTGCAGCGGATCCTGGACGACCTGGCCGACGGCGGTCGCGAGGGGAGCGGTCGCGACGGGGGCGTGCGCGCCTGGACGGTGGGGTGCGCCACGGGCGAGGAGGCCTACAGCCTGGCCATCCTGTTCCTGGAGGCCGCCGAGCGGCGCGGGATGAACGTGCCGGTGCAGATCTTCGCCACCGACCTGGACGAGGGCGCGCTGGCCACCGCGCGCGAGGGCCGCTACCCCAAGACGATCGAGGCCGCCGTCTCGCCCGAGCGCCTCGCCCGCTGGTTCGTCGACGAGGGCTCCCACTACCGCGTGCGCAAGGAGGTGCGCGAGGCGGTGCTGTTCGCCCACCACAGCGTGCTCAAGGAGCCGCCGTTCATGCGGCTGGACCTGATCAGCTGCCGCAACCTCCTGATCTACATGGAGCGCAGCCTCCAGCAGCAG
>CAXSDV010000011.1:52599-60779 GCA_964235945.1 uncultured Caulobacteraceae bacterium | reverse complement strand
GCAGGCGGTGCTGAACCTCTCGCCCTCCGCCGGGCGCTTCATCCTGCACTCGGCGGGGCCGGTCTCCCACCTCCTGCCCGCGGTGGTGCGGCCCGAACTGCGGTTGGACCTGCGCCTCGCCCTCACCCGCGCCCTGGAGCAGGGGCTGACCACCCTGACCCACCCGGTCGTCGTCGCCTTCGAAGGCGAGCGGCGGCGCGTGGCCATGCAGACCCTCCCCGCGCCCGGTCGCCGGGGGGAGGGCGCGCAGGCGCTGGTGTTCTTCCTCGACAGCGGCCCGGTGGCGGACGACGAGCCCGACCCGGAGTCCTCCGAAGCGCGGCCGGAGGAGGTGCGCCGGCTCCACGGCGAGCTCAAGGCGGCGCAGGAGGCGCTGGTGGCCAGCCGCAGCGGCCACGACGCCACCATCCAGGACCTGCGCGCGGCCAACGAGGAGCTGCAGTCCACCAACGAAGAGTACCGCTCCACCGCCGAGGAGTTGGAGACTTCGCGCGAAGAGCTTCAGTCGATCAACGAGGAGCTGCACACGGTCAACGCCGAGCTGAAGAGCAAGCTCGAGCACCTGTCGTCGGCCCACAGCGACTTGCAGAACCTCACCTCCGCCACCGAGATCGGCACGCTGTTCCTGGACGGCGAGATGCGGATCAAGATGTTCACGCCGGCGGTGGTGGAGATTTTCAACATCACGCGTTTCGACATCGGCCGCAACGTCACCGACTTCACCAACAAGTTGGACGATCCACACCTCGTCGACCAGGCGCGGGAGGTGGTGCGCAGCCTGACCCCCCTGGAGCGCGAGGTCCGCAGCCGCACCGGCCGCTCCTTCGTCGTGCGCATGCGGCCGTACCGCACGATCGAGGACCGCATCGAGGGCGTGGTGCTGACCTTCGTCGACATCAGCGGCCGACTGAAGATGGAGGCCGAGCTCAGCCGCTCCGCCCAGGAGTTCCGCGCCCTGGTCCGCGCCAGCGCGCAGGTGCTCTACCGGATGAGCCCGGACTGGACCGAGATGCGCGAACTGTTCGGCGGCGGCTTCCTCAGCTCCCTGGACACGCCGACGGAGAGCTGGCTCGACCACTACATTCCCGAGGAGGACCGCGAACGTGTCCGGAGCGTGATCGACGAGGCGATCGCCAAGAAGAGCATCTTCGACCTGGAGCACCGGGTGTTGCGCTCGGACGGGTCCGTCGGCTGGACGCACTCGCGCGCCATCCCGATCCTCGCCCCCGACGGCGCGATCGTCGAATGGTTCGGCTCGGCGGAGGACATCACCCAGCAGCGCCGCGCCCAGGGGGCGCTCCGGGAGAGCGAGGACCGCCTGCGCGTGCTGGTGGAGGGCGTGCCCCAGCTCGTGTGGCGCGGGGAGGGGGGCGGGCGCTGGACCTGGTCCAGCCCGCAATGGCGCGCCGTCACCGGCCTGTCGGAGTTGGAGAGCCGCGGCCTGGGCTGGCTCGCGGCCGTGCACCCCGACGACCGCGACGCGATGATGACCGCCTGGCACGACGCGGCCGAGACGCGGGTGCTGGAGCTGGAGTGCCGCCTGCGCCACGTGGAGCGCACCGACTATCGCTGGTTCCGCGAGCAGGCGACCGCCCTGGTGGACGGCTCGGGCCGCGTCAGCGAGTGGCTGGGCACGTTCACCGACGTGGACGACCTGCGCAACCTGCAGGAACGCCAGGGCGTGCTGCTGGCCGAGTTGCAGCACCGGGTGCGCAACATCCTGGCGGTGATCCGCTCCATCGCCGCCCGCACCGCCGAGAGCAGCGACACGGTGGACGACTACGCCATGCACCTGGAGGGCCGGCTCGGATCGCTGGCGCGCACCCAGGTGATCCTGACCCGCCAGCCGGGCGGCGGCGTCGACCTGGAGATGATGGTGCGCGAGGAGCTTCTGGCCCAGGCGGCGCAGGAGGGGCAGGTCGACGTGGCGGGGCCGGGGGTGACCCTGTCGGCCAAGGCGGCGGAGATCCTGACGCTGGCGGTGCACGAACTCGCCACCAACGCCGTCAAGTACGGCGCCCTGTCCGAGCCCAAGGGCTCCGTGCTGGTCCGCTGGGAGGTGGAGGCGATCGGCGCGGAGCCCTGGCTCACCTTGCGCTGGACGGAGGCGGGGGTGCGCGTCGCCGCCAAGGCGCCCCGCCGCGAGGGCTTCGGCACCGACCTGATCGAGCAGCGCGTGCCCTACGAACTTGAAGGATCGGGTCGGATGGAGTTCGCGCCCGGCGGCGTGCGCGCCGTGATCACCTTCCCCCTGCGCCGGGGCGGCAGCGTTCTGCAGACGGACGCCCGCGCCGCCCACACCCTCGAAGCGAGCCCCGCATGATGGACCTTTCCGACGTGCGGATCATGGTGGTGGAGGACCTCTACTACTTGGCCATGGACGTGAAGGACATGCTCCGGCGGGCGGGCGCCCAGGTCGTCGGTCCCTTCCCGAACAGCGCCGCCGCCTTCGACAGCCTGTCCCAGGGCGCGCCCGACTGCGCGATCCTGGACGTGAACCTGGGGGAGGGCGCCTCCTACGACCTGGCCCGGGCGCTGCGGGCGCAGGGCGTGCCGTTCCTGTTCTGTACCGGCTACGACCCGGGCGCCATCCTCGCCGAGTTCTCGGACGTGATGCGGCTGGAGAAGCCGCTGGACGCCGATCGCCTGCTGGACGCCGTCGCCCACTGCCTGCGCGTGCGCGCCTCCGGCTGAGCCGCGTCCAGGTCGTTACGACTCTCGCATTTGTTAGGGAGGTCGCGGCCAGGTTGCGGCAAGGTTAACTTAACCCGGGGAGGGGGCGATGAATCAAACGAGTGCGGCCGAGGTTGCGCGACCGATACATCCCAAGCTCCTGCCCGTGGTGGCGCGATTGTCCGCGGCGGGAGCGTCGATCCCCCGCCTGACGCCCGCCCTGCGCGCGGCCGGCGCCCGCCTCTCGACGGCGCCGGCCAAGGCCCAGCTGCAGGTGGAGGACGAGCGGATGCGTCGTCCGTGCTACCTCGTCTCCGGCTGGGCGTGCCGCTACACCGAACTCGCGGACGGGCGTCGCCAGATCTACGACGTGATCCTCCCGGGCGAGGGCGTCGGCGTGTGCCCCCAGCCCAGGCCGCTGGCGCTCACCAGCGTGGCCGCCCTGACGCGCGTGGAGCTGATGGACGCCACCGAACTGGTCCGGCCGGACGCCCTGGCGGCCGATCCCGACCTGGCCCGGGCCCTGGACAGGATGGCCGACCTCGACGAGCGCAGGATGCTGGCGCAGATCGCCCGCCTCGGCCGCATGAGCGCGCTGGAGCGGATGGCGGACCTGCTCCTGCAGCTCCACGACCGCCTGGTGGTGATCGGGGCCGTGCAGAAGGAGCGCTTCGCCCTGCCGCTCACCCAGGAGTTGCTGGGCGACCTGCTGGGGCTCAGCACCGTGCACCTGAACCGCACGGTGCAGGAGTTGCGGCGCCAGAAGCTGATCACGGCGGAACGGGGCTTCGTCGAACTGCTCGACCGCGCCGCCCTGACGCGGCTGCTCCCCCACACGCACTCCGCCCCCCTGCGCGCCATCGCCTGACGCGCGAGGCCGCGGCCGGACGCAGCGGCTTGGGTTGCGAGCGCGGGCCTGCTAAGGGGAGGCCGGCGAGCACGCGTAGCGGACATGGCTGACATCCAGGATCGAATCCCGTCCGGCAACAAGAGGCTGGACGAGATTCTCAGGGGCGGCCTGCCCACCCGTCGCCTTTACCTCCTCGAAGGCGCGCCCGGCTCCGGCAAGACGACGCTGTCGCTCCAGTTCCTGCTGGAAGGCGCGCGGCGGGGGGAGCCGGGGCTCTACGTCACCCTGTCGGAGACCCGCGAGGAGCTGGCGGGAGTGGCGGCCTCGCACGGCTGGTCCCTCGACGGCTTCGACGTGTTCGAGCTCGCCTCCGCCGAGGACGTGCTGGGCCCCGGGCGCGAACAGTCGATCCTGCACCCGTGGGAGATGGAGCTGGGCGGCACCATCCAGCTGATCCAGGACGAGATCGAGCGGGTGAAGCCGTTGCGGGTGGTGTTCGACAGCCTGTCGGAGCTGCGTCTGCTGGCGCAGGACCCCCTGCGCTACCGCCGCCAGATCCTGCTGCTCAAGCAGTACTTCGCCGGCCGCGACAGCACCGTGCTGCTGGTCGACGACCTGACCGCCACCGGCGGCGAGCGCGACAGCCAGCTCCACAGCCTGTGCCACGGCGTGATCACCCTGGAGCGGCTCACGCTGGACTTCGGGGCCGCCCGGCGACGCCTGCAGATCCAGAAGCTGCGGGGAGTGGACTTCGTCGCGGGCTACCACGACCTCGCCATCCGCAAGGGCGGCATGGAGATCTTCCCGCGGCTGATCGCCTCCGACCACCACACTCCCTTCGTGGGCGACCCGGCCCCCAGCGGCGTGGCCGACCTCGACGACCTGATGAACGGTGGCCCGCTGCGGGGCACCTGCACCCTGCTCACCGGCCCGGCCGGCTCGGGCAAGAGCACCATCGCCTTCCAGTACGTGGACGCGGCCTGCAAGCGGGGCGAGCCCTGCGTGATCTACGAGTTCGACGAGCGGATCGGCACCCTGATGGCCCGCGCCAAGGCGCTGGGCCTGGAACTGCAGGCCCACATGGACTGCGGCCTGCTGGAGATCCGCCAGGTCGACCCCGCCGAACTGTCGCCCGGAGAGTTCGCCTCCGCCTTGCGCGACCAGGTGGAGGGGCGCGGCGTCAAGCTGGTCGTGGTGGACAGTCTCACCGGTTACATGCTGTCCATGCCGCAGGAGCAGCAGCTCATGCTGCAGTTCCACGAGTTGCTGTCCTACCTGAACCAGCAGGGCGTGGTCACCTTCCTGGTCAACCCCCAGAGCGGCCTGATGGGCGCGACGGGCAACAACCTCAACATCTCCTACATCGCCGACACGGTGCTGTTGGTGCGCTTCTTCGAGGCGGGAGGGCGCATCCGCAAGGCGATCTCCTGCCTGAAGAACCGCAGCGGCGCCCACGAGGACTCCATCCGCGAGCTGTGGATCGACGCGGGCGGCGTGCGGGTGGGCGCGCCGCTGACCGCCTTCAGGGGCGTGCTCACCGGCACGCCCGAGTACCTGGGCGAGGTCGACCCGCTGTTGGAGAGCCGCCGCCTTGCCCCATAGGTCGCCGGAGGTAGGCGGCCGGGTGCTGGTCTGCGCCCCCTACGGCCAGGACGGCCCGGGGCTGGAGGCGATGCTGACGCAGGAGGGCTTCCAGGCGAAGGCCTATCCCGACCTCGCCGCCCTCGCCGCCGCCCTGGACGAGCACGCCGGGGCCGTGCTGGTCACCGACGAGGCCCTGCCGCGCGGCGCGCAGGAGATGGAGGACGCCCTGGCGCGTCAGCCCCCGTGGTCGGACCTGCCCTTCGTGCTGCTCACGGCGCGTCCGTCGTCCGCGTCCGTCGACCGGGGAGACCCGCGCAGCCGCCTGCCGCTGTCCGCGCGCAACGTGGTGCTGCTGGAGCGTCCCCTGAGCCGCCGCTCCATCGTGAGCGCGGTGGACGCCGCCCTGCGCGGGCGCGGGCGGCAGTTCGAGCTGCGGCGGCGGCTGGAGGAGCTGGAGGCCGGCCGCGAAGCGCTGCGCGAGAGCGAGGCGGAGCTTCGGCGCGTGACGAACGCCCTGCCCATCCTGGTGGGCTTCATCGACTCCGACCAGCGCTACCGCTTCGCCAACCAGGCCTACGAGGACTGGTGCTATACGGACCCCGCCCAGGTGGTCGGCCGCACGGTGTCCGACGTGCTGGGCGACGCCTACGAGGCCCGCAGGCCGAGTCTGGACCGGGCGCTAGCCGGAGAGCCGGTCACCCTGGAGCTGGCCTGGCCCCACCAGGACGGCCGTCGCCGCGACGCGGAGGTCCGCTACCTCCCCCGGCGCAACGCCGCGGGCGAGGCGGACGGCGTGCACGTGTTCGTGGTGGACGTCACCGACCGCAACCTGCGCGCGGAGGCGCTGGAGCAGACCGCCGCCGAACTGGAGGCGCGGGTGGCCGCGCGCACCGCCGACCTCAACGCCGAGCTGGCCAACCGGGCGAGGACGGAGGAGGTGCTGAGGCAGAGCCAGAAGATGGAGGCGGTGGGCCAGCTCACGGGCGGCGTCGCCCACGACTTCAACAACCTGCTCACCATCATCCGCTCCGCCGTCGACTTCCTGTCGCGCGACGGCCTGCCCGAGGCCCGCCGCAAGCGCTACGTCCAGGCGATCTCCGAAACGGCCGAGCGCGCGGCCAAGCTGACCGGCCAGCTCCTGGCCTTCGCCCGGCGCCAACCGCTCAAGCCCGAGCGGTTCGACGTGGGCGCGCGCATCCGCAGCGTGACGGACCTGGTGCGCCCGCTGGTGGGCGGCCGGGTGCGCATCGAGCTGGACCTGTTCCCGGGGGAGGACGCGCCGTCCAGCGTCAACGCCGACGTCAGCCAGTTCGAGACGGCGCTCGTCAACCTGGCGGTGAACGCGCGCGACGCCATGGACGGTGAGGGCGTGCTGACCTTCTCGGCGCGCAGCGCGGCCATGGTGCCGGCCATACGGGGGCATGCCGGCGCCGTGGGCGACTTCGTGGCGGTGAGCGTGTCCGACACCGGCGCCGGCGTTCCGGCGGACAAGGTCGACGTGATCTTCGAGCCCTTCTACACCACCAAGGAGGTGGGCAAGGGCACGGGGCTGGGCCTCAGCCAGGTGTTCGGCTTCGTCAAGCAGTCGGGCGGCGAGATCGAGGTGGAGAACCCGCCCGGGTCGGGCGCCCGCTTCACCCTCTACCTGCCCGCCGTCGCCTCCGAGCCGGCCGCCGCGGCCGTCGAGGGGGGGCGCGAGCTTCCGCAGGCCGCCAGGCTTCAGATCCTCCTGGTGGAGGACAACCAGAACGTCGGCCGCTTCACCAGCGACATGCTCGAGGACATCGGCCACGGCAGCGTCTGGGTGGGCAGCGCCGACCGCGCCCTGGCCGAACTGCGGCAGGACCACCAACGTTTCGACGTGGTGTTCTCCGACGTGATCATGCCCGGAATGAACGGCGTCGCGCTGGCGCTGAAGTTGCGCGACCTCTACCCGGACCTGCCGGTCGTGCTCACCAGCGGCTACAGCGAGGTGCTGGCCGCGGAGGGCGCCCACGGCTTCGAACTGCTCCAGAAGCCCTATTCCGTGACGGGCCTGACCGAGGTGCTCCGCCGCGCCGCCGCGGGGCGCTGACGCGCGCGCCCTCGTCGACGACCACCCGACGGGGTGTTGGCGGCCCGGAAGGGATTCGAACCCCTGACCTCCGCTTTAGGAAAGCGCTGCTCTATCCTGCTGAGCTACCGGGCCGTCGGCGGCGTCCTAGCATGGAGCGGGCGGGCGCCTCCAGCCGCGTGGAGCGGTCGCGGGGCGCGGATGCGGAGCCGAGGGAGGAGGGGCGCGTGGCGGGAGGTCGGTGCGGCGCAGGAGTCCTGGCGCTCCTGTGCGCGGTGCTGGCCGGCTGCGGCGAGTCGGCGCGCTTGGACGCCTTGGCGCAGGGGCCCCACGGCCGTGCGGTGCGGGCGCTGTCCGGCGACCTGTTGTTGCTGGAGGGCGGAACGCGCGTGCGCTTGTCGGGGGTGGAGGCGCCCGCCGCGCCCGCGCCTGAGGGCGAGGCTTCGCGCGAGGCGTTGGACGCGCTGGCGCGGGGCCGGGCGGTGGACCTGCTCTGGGGCGGCGCGCGCGACGACGGGACGGGGGCCGAGCTCGCCCAGGTGCGGCTGTCGGGCTCGCGCGCCTGGCTGGAGGCGGCGTTGCTCGACGCGGGCGCGGTGCGGGTGCGCACCTGGACGGACGACCGGTCGCTGGCCGGCGACCTCCTCGCCCACGAGGCCGCCGCCCGCGCCGCCCGCCGGGGACTGTGGGCGGCGCCCGGCTACGGCGTGCGCCTGCCGGACGAGCTCGGCTGGAACGAGGTGGGGCTGCAGATCGTGGAGGGCCGGGTGGCGCGGGTGGCGGACGCCGGCGGCAGGACCTGGCTCGACTTCGGCCGCGACTGGCGCGGCTTGGCGGCGGTGTCCGTGCCCCGCTCGGCGCGACGCGACTTCGCCGCCGCGGGGCTGGACCTGCACGCCCTGCAGGGCCGCATGGTGCGCGTGCGCGGCCCCGCCCACGACCGCGTGCTCACCGTGGACCACCCGGAGGCGGTGGAGGTGCTGAAGGACTAGCGCGCCACGTCCGGCGGCGTGGGCGACC
>CAXSDV010000011.1:0-52499 GCA_964235945.1 uncultured Caulobacteraceae bacterium | reverse complement strand
CGCCCCGCCCCGCACGGGCTCAGGCGGCCTTGACCAGGGACTTGGTGATCATGCCGACGGCGCCGTCCTTGTCGATGCGCTCGATGGCGGCGACCTCGCGGGCCATGCGGTCCAGCGCCGATTCGTAGAGCTGGCGCTCGCTGTAGGACTGCTCGGGCTGATCGTCGGCGCGGTGCAGGTCGCGCACCACCTCGGCGATGGAGATCAGGTCGCCGGAGTTGATCTTGGCCTCGTATTCCTGGGCGCGGCGGCTCCACATGGTGCGCTTCACCCGGGCGCGGCCTTTCAGCGTGGTCATGGCCTGGGAGACGACGTTGCCCTCGGCGAGCGAGCGCAGGCCCGCGGTCTTGGCCTTCTTGGTGGGCACCCGCAGGGTCATCTTCTCGTGGGAGAAGGTGATGACGTAGACCTCGAGCGACATGCCGGCGACTTCCTGGGTCTCGACGCCCACCACCGAGCCCACGCCGTGGGCGGGATAGACGACGCTGTCGCCGATCTTGAAATCCGTAGCGCTCTTCGTCATCGACAGGGTCCTTCCAGGCAAGATGCGCGCGGGCGCGCGACCTCCGCCGCCGGGATGCGTGGACCGTGGGGGAAGGTGCGCCCGCGCGCCCGGGGAGGCGTGTGGCGTGCTGCCGATCTGGGAGGAATCTCAGATCACCCTTCAAGCTCGGTCGCGCGCCGGCGAGGGCGGCGGAGTTTTCAGCGACGGGAAGGGCGCACGCGTGCGTCATCCCTCCCGCCGGGAAGGATCTACCACAAAATAGCGTCCGGGGGAAGCGATCAGCCCCCGAGGTCAACGCAGGTTCAACAGGCGCCGCCGGACGGCGACCGGTGCGGGACTCAGGCCCCCTTGCCGGGCGCGGGATCGAAGTACTTCTCGAACTTGCCCGTCTCGCGCTCGAAGTCCTCGCGATCGGCGGGCGGCGTGCCCTTGACGGTGATGTTGGGCCAGATCTTGGCGTACTGGGTGTTGACCGTCAGCCACTTGCCGTCCGGATCGTCCTCCGTGTCCGGCTTGATGGCGTCCACCGGGCACTCGGGCTCGCACACGCCGCAGTCGATGCACTCGTCCGGATTGATGGCGAGGAAGTTCTCGCCCTCGTAGAAGCAGTCGACCGGGCACACCTCCACGCAGTCCATGAACTTGCACTTGATGCACGGGTCGGTGACGACGTAGGTCATGGGGGAGCTCGGGAGGGTCTCGGGCCCGCCGGGGAGGGCGCGGGGCCGCCGGACATTCCAGCGGCGCGCGGCGCTGTCAAGCGCGGGCGTCGGCCTCCAGCGCGGTGTAGAGCGCGCGCGCCTCCGCCGCCGGGCCGCGCCGCTCGCCGGGCGCCTCCACCCGCACCGCCGTGAGCCGCCCGCCCAGGGCGAACACCAGGCCGTCGCCCGGGCGCACGCAGCGGCTGGCCTTGTCCAGGCGCACCTCGCCCGCCGGCCCCGTGCGCCGCACCCGGCCCTCCTCCACGAAGCGGGCCGCCCCGGCGCGGGTCTTGAAGAAGCGCGCGCGCCAGAGCCACACGTCCACGCGCACCGCCCCGTCGTCCGTCCCGCTCAAGAGGCGGCCTGGGGCGGGAGGTCGGCGCGCGCCCGGCGGGGACGGCGCGACCGCCGCCGGCGCGGGGCGGCAGGAGTTTCGGGCGCGTCCGTCCCCTCCGTCTCGGCCGCCGCGGGCGGCTCGGCGAGGGCCGGGGCGGGAGCGGGCCGGCGCTTGCGGCGGGGCTTGGCCGGGGCGGGCGCGGCGAAGCGCAGGGCGCCCAGGGCGGAGAAGGGCGAGGCCGGGTCGATCGGGCGGGGTGCGGCGGCCTGCGCGGAGGGCTCGGGCCGCGCCGCGCCGCGCCTGCGCCACAGGCCGCCGGTCCCCGGCTCCGGCTTGCCCGCGCGCGTGAAGCCCAGCGCCTTCAACACATGGGCGGCGTCGGCGGGCGACCAGCCGAGTTCTGCGGCGGCCGCGTCCGTCAGTCGCGCGGCCCCGTGCTCGGCGGGGAGCGCCCGCAACGCCGCGTCCAGCGCCTCCAACCGCTCCACGGGGACCGTCTGGCCCGCCACCGCGCGCAGGCCGTAGGCGGCGAGCACGCGGGGGGAAGGGGCGTCAACGGGCAGGGGCGTCGCGGCGTCGGCGGGCGGGGCCCAGTCGGGACGCTCCAGCCGGGCGAAGGGGACCAGCACGCCGCGCGCCTCGGGGGTCAGCAGGGCGGGGGGGAACAGGGTGAAGGCGCCGAAGCGCACGCCCAGACTTTTGAGCGCGCGGCGCTCGCCGGGGCTGAGGCCCGCCACCTCCGCGGCCACCGCGCGGCGGTCGAGCACGCCGCCCGCCTCCAGCAGGCGGTAGGCGATCCCGCGCGCCAATCCCTTGAGCGCGCCCGCGGCCATGGCCGCCTCCAGCGCCTTGAGCGGGGCCAGCGCTTCGCCCGATCGGGCGGCCACGAACGCCTCCAGCCGGCGCCCGGCGCGCTCGAAAGCGTGGTGCAGGCCCGGGCCGCTATCGCCCAGGTCGCGCGGCAGGTCGACCACGGGGGCGAAGGGCCGCCCGCCCGCGAGCCGCCCGGCGGGTTCTCCGCGCCAGGCCAGCGCCCCGTCCTCGCCCAGGGCGAAGTCCGCGTCGGGCGAGGCGGCGAGTTCGCCCAGCCGGCGCTGGAGCAGGGGCGCCACCGCGCGCACGGCGGCGTGGCGCAGGGCGCGGTCCTCCAGGGCGCTGGCCCCCTTGGCGGCCTCGAAGCGCACGCCGACCAAGCGGCCCACGTCGTGGCCCTCCACCGTCACCGTGCCGTCGTGGCCGACGCCCGCCAGCACGTCCTCGCGCAGGTTGAGCCCGCGCAGCAGGGCGGAGGTGCGCCGGTCGATGAAGCGCTGCATCAACCGCTCGTGGAGCGTGTCGGAAAGGCGGTCCTCCAGCGCGCGGGTCTTCGCCTGCCAGTGGCCGGGGTCGCGCAGCCAGTCGGGGCGGGCGGCGACGTAGGCCAGGGTGCGGATGGCGGCCAGGCGCTGGCTGAGCAGGTCGATCTCGCCCGCCGTGTTGTCCACCGCGCGGTAGTGGTCCTCCATCCAGTCGTCGGAGAGCCGGCCCGCGCGGGAGGTCAACTGCTCGAAGATGGTGCGCGCGAGGCGCACATGTTCGTCGAGCGTGGTCTTCCTGAAGTCGGGGGTCTGGCAGACCTCCCACAGCCGGCGCAGGCGGGGGATGCCCCGGGCGGCGTCCGCGATCTCCTGGTCGCCCGAGAGCAGGCGCAGGGTGGTCTCGTCCACCGCCTCCTCCGCGAGCTTGAGCCCGTCCTGGCGCGGCGGCTTGGCGAGGCTCTTGCGCAGGGCGGCGAGGGAGTCGAAGTCGAGCCGGGCGTTGCGCCACTCGGCCGCCTCCAGCGGCTGGAAGCGGTGCTCCTGGATGGCCTCGACCAGGTCCTCGTCCATGTCGGGCGCGTCGCCCGTCACGCCGAAGGTGCCGTCCTTGGTGTAGCGCCCGGCGCGGCCGGCGATCTGGCCGACCTCCTGGGCGGTGAGCCAGCGGGTGCGCTTGCCGTCGAACTTGCGCAGCCCCGCGAAGGCCACGTGGTCGACGTCCATGTTCAGGCCCATGCCGATGGCGTCCGTCGCCACCAGGAAGTCGACCTCGCCCGACTGGTAGAGCGCCACCTGGGCGTTGCGCGTGCGCGGGCTGAGCGAGCCCATCACCACCGCCGCCCCGCCCCTCTGGCGGCGGATCAGCTCGGCGATCGCGTAAACGTTCTCCGCCGAGAAGGCGACGACCGCCGAGCGGCGGGGCAGGCGGGTCAGCTTCTTGGAGCCGGCGTAGGCCAGGGTCGAGAAGCGCTCGCGGGTGACGAACTCCGCGTCCGGGCACAGGCGGCGGATCAGGGGCGCGGCGGTGGAGGCCCCCAGCAACAGGGTTTCGTGACGGCCGCGCGCGTGCAGCAGGCGCTGGGTGAACACGTGGCCGCGCGCGGGGTCGGCGCAGAGCTGGATCTCGTCCACCGCCAGGAACTCGACCTCGCGGCCCAGCGGCATGGCCTCCACCGTGCAGACGAAGTAGCTCGCCCGCGGCGGGACGATCTTCTCCTCGCCGGTGATCAGCGCCACGGCGCGGGCGCCGCGCAGCTTGACGATGCGGTCGTACACCTCGCGCGCCAACAGGCGCAGCGGCAGGCCGATCATGCCCGAGGCGTGCCCCAGCATGCGCTCGACCGCATAGTGGGTCTTGCCGGTGTTGGTGGGGCCCAGGACCGCCACCAGCCGCGCCGGCGCCGCCCCGGCCGTACGATCGGCCATGACAGCGAAGTAAGGACCGCCCGAAGTCGGGGCAAGTCGGGGTCGGGGCAAGTCGGGGTCGGGGCGGGGCCCTCGGACGGAGCGGCCCGCGGCGCCTGAACACGCGAGGAACGAATCGTCACCGAATCGGCGACGGCCGCCGAGTGGCCGTTCGTTCACGGCTAGGGATGGTGGCCGAGTCGCAGCGGGGCCACAAGGCTCGTCAGCCGGGGGCGGGCGCCGGGGCGGCGGGGCACTGGGCGGCGAGGCGGCGGGCGGCGATGGTGGCCGAGACCGGGATCTCCAGGCCGGCGAGGTTCGGGCGAACCGTGCCGTGCAGGTCGAAGCTCTCGGGGGTGTAGGTCCCCTCCCAGCGCACGGGATAGCGCGCGCCGTGCTTGCTGACGCACACGCCCTCGAAGCGGGCCCGGCCGCCGCCCAGCTCCTTCACGGGGTAGGTGCAGCGGTAATGGCCGTTGGACGGGCCGGAGACGAAGGCGGCGATCTGGTCGGGGCGCACGCAGCGGCGGTCGGTCTTGGCGGCGCTGACGGCGGTGGAGCTCGTGTACTCCCACCAGCCCGGCAGGACGGGCCGGGCCGACTGCGCGTGGGCGACGCCCGCCGCCAGCAGGACGGCGGCGGCGGCGAGCGGACGAAGGGCGCGGAGCGTCATGGGCGGGCTTTCGAAGCGACCGACGGGCTCTAGCGGAACAGGAGGGCGGGACATAGACGACGCCGCGGGCCTGCGGAACCGGGCGGACGCCCGTCGACCTTGACCCGGGAGCACGGGGGCGGATATACGCCCCCACTTCCACGCGCGAGCCCCGCGGCCGCGCGCGTCCCGCCATTGCGTCGTCCAGAGGTCTTCCGTCATGTCCCGCCGCTGCGAACTCACGGGCGTGGGCCCCATGGTCGGCCACAACGTCAGCCATTCCAACATCAAGACCAAGCGCCGCTTCCTGCCGTCGCTGGCCGAGGTGGCCGTGCAGTCGGACGCGCTGGGCCAGACCTTCCGCCTGAAGATCACCAACGCGGCGCTGCGCACCCTGGACTTCAAGGGCGGGCTCGACCCCGTGCTGATGAACAGCCGCGACGAGGTGCTCTCGCCGCGCGCGCTGAAGATCAAGCGCCAGGTCAAGCTCAAGCTGGCCGCCGCGCCCCAGGCCTGATCCAGGCGCGCCGATCGTGACGAAGGGCCCCGCCGGGCGACCGGCGGGGCCCTTCGCGCGTCAGGAGGCCGGCTTCGGGGAGGGCGCGTCCGGCCCGCGCCAGTCGAAGGCGATCAGCAGGGTGCGCTGGAAGCGCTGGAAGTTGTCGTCCGACACCAGCGTCAGCCGCCATCCCGACCCGTCCGGGAGCGGCGTGGCGGCGATCCCCTCCATGTTGTCGCGCGTCAACGGGCGGTCGAGCTCGGCCAGCTTGCGCGCGCGCCAGGGCCCCCCGCCGTCCGCCGAGGCGGGCTGCAGGTAGGCCACCACCGCGCGCCAGCCGTGCAGCACGTCCACCGCCCGGTACACCGCCACGAAGCCGTCGCCGCACGCGTCCAGCCCCGTCAGGCTGAAGCCCTTGAACGGGCTGGTCGCCATGACGCTCGCGCAGGCCTTCGGCGCGGAGGGCGATCCCGCCGCGACGGGATCGCAACGCCAGACCCGCCCGTCCTCCGCGCCCTGGTAGAGTCGGCCGTCGCGCCAGGCCAGCGCCTCCAGGCCGCTGTTGGGTTCGCGCGCGGCCATGTCCGGCGACACCGCCAGGCGTACGCCCGGGCCGCCGCCGTCGCGGTAGCGCATGACCCGGTGGTCCTGCTCGAAGGAGACGGCGTAGCCGCCCGGGACCAGGGCCACGTCCTCCGCATCCGCGTCGATCTTGTGCTGGTAGGGGCGGCCCGCCTCGTCCACCAGCCGCTCCAGCGTGGCGCCCGTCACGCCCGCGAGCCGCCCGGCCGCGTCGAACACCAGGCGTCCGCGCAGCAGGCCGCCCTCGTCCGTCTGACTGAGGAAGCCCGCGCCGTCCGCCGCCACGTCGATCCCGGACAGGCCGCCCAGGCTCGCCGTGTCGGGCGAGGAGAGCACCAGCCCCCCCGCCCAGGTCAGCTCGCCCACCCGAGTGCGCGCCGGGTCGTGCGGGTCGAGGGCGACCGGAGCGCCGACGATGCGCACGCTATGGGCGCGCACGGGGGCCAGCGGCGGCGGTTGCGCGACCGCCGCGCAGGCGTGCGCGCCCAGCGCGACGAGCAGCGCCGACGGGTGCTGGAGGAAGCGCCTCAAGCCGCGCGGCGCCGGGCGGATCGGCTCCCGTCCGTGCGGCCCGCCGGGCGCGGGTCGTCCTCGAACAGTTGGGCGAGCCGGTCGACCAGGGCGCCGCCCAGCTGCTCCACGTCCACCAGGGTCAGCGCCCGGCGGTAATAGCGCGTCACGTCGTGACCGATGCCGATGGCCGACAGCTCCACGACGCCCGCCCCCTCGATGTCGGCGATCACCGCGCGCAGGTGGCGCTCCAGGTAGTGGCCGTCGTTGACCGACAGGGTGGAGTCGTCCACGGGCGCGCCGTCGGAGATCACCAGCAGGATCTTGCGCTGCTCGGGGCGGCCCACAAGGCGGCCGTGCGCCCAGCGCAGGGCCTCGCCGTCGATGTTCTCCTTGAGCAGGCCCTCGCGCATCATCAGGCCCAGGTTGCGCCGCGCGCGCCGCCAGGGGGCGTCCGCGGCCTTGTAGACGATGTGGCGCAGGTCGTTGAGCCGGCCGGGCTTGGGCGGCTTGCCGTCCTTGATCCAGCGGTCGCGCGCCTGGCCGCCCTTCCAGGCGCGGGTGGTGAAGCCCAGGATCTCCGTCTTCACTCCGCAGCGCTCCAGGGTGCGCGCCAGGATGTCGGCGCAGATGGCCGCCACCATGATGGGCCGCCCGCGCATGGAGCCGGAGTTGTCGATCAGCAGGGAGACCACCGTGTCCCTGAACTCGGCCTCCTCCTCCTGCTTGAACGACAGCGGGGCGGTGGGGTCGAGGATCACCCGGGTGAGGCGGGCGGCGTCCAGCATCCCCTCCTCCAGGTCGAAGCTCCAGGAGCGGCTCTGCTGGGCCAGGAGGCGCCGCTGCAGCCGGTTGGCCAAGCGCGACACCACGGACGAGAGGGCGGTGAGCTGGCCGTCCAGGTACAGGCGCAGGCGCGCCAGCTCCTCCGCGTCGCACAGGGCGTCCGCGTCCACCACCTCGTCGGCGACGGTGGAATAGACCTTGTAGGCGGGCTCGCGCCCCGTCCCCCGGCCGCCGTCGGGGCGCGAGGGGCGCACGCCCTCCGCCTGGTCGGACACCTCGCGGCCCTCGTCGCCGCCTTCCTGCATGTCCGCCTGGTCGGCGGCGTCCGGGTCCGCGTCCGCGCCGTCCGGGTCCGAGCGCTCGGAGCTTTCCGACCCTGCGCCCTGCGGGTCGGGCGCCTCTCCGCCCGTGTCCTCGCCCTCCCCCGGGTCGGGCCGGTCCGCGCCTTCCTCCTCCGACTCGTCCTCCTCGTCCGGCTCCTCGGAGGCCTCGCTGGAGCTGTCGGTGAGCTGGAGGTCGCGCACGATGGCGCGCGCCACGCGGCCGAAGGCGGCCTGGTCGTCCGCCACCGCCGCCAGCTTGTCGAGTTCGGGCCCGGCGCGCTCCTCCACCTCGCCGCGCCAGCGCTCCACCAGGGCGCGGGCGGCCTCGGGGGGCGGATCGCCGGTCAGCCGCTCGCGCGCCATGAGCGAGACCACGTCCGCCAGGGGCGGGCGCGTGCGGTCCTCCGTGCGCGAGAGGCCCCGCCGCTCCACCTCCGCCTCCAGCGCCACGGCCAGGTTCATCCGCACGCCGCCCAGCGCCCGAGCGCCCACCGCCTCCACCCGCGCCTGCTCCAGCGCTTCGAACACTCCCGCCGCCTCGCTCTCGGCGGGGAGGAGGCGCGCGTGGGCGGCGGCGTCGTGGTGCGCCAGGCGCAGCGCCATGCGGTCGGCCAGGCCGCGGATGCGCGCGGCGTCGCGGGGGGAGGGGTCGCGCGGCGGGTGGGGCAGGACGGCGCGCCGCCCCTGCAGGGAGGGGCCCTCGCCGGAGAACACGACCTCGAGGTCCGGCGTCTCCGCCAGGGAGCGCGCGGCGTGCGCCAGGGCGCGCTTGAAGGTCTCGGCCGCGCTGTCGGGTGGGCTCGCCATGCGCCGTACATAACGCGGCGGGCGGGGGGCGGAAGCGCCCATCCGCCGGGAGCGGCGAGGAACCGGCTCGAAGGGGACCCGTTCCACAGTCAAGCCGCCCGTGAACTTGCGGACGACGCAGATCAAAGGATGCTTCCCATGAGCACCGACCGCGCCCAGGGCGCCGGCGACAAGCTGGCCGGCTCCATCAAGGAAGGCTTCGGCAAGCTGACCGGCGACCACGCCACCCAGGCCGAGGGCGCCGCCCAGAAGGCGGGCGGCTCGGTGGAGAACGCCGCCGGCAAGGTGGAGGACTCCGCCGACCTGCACGCGCGCACGGGCCAGGGCCCCAGCGACGACCGCGTGGAAGGCGCCGGCCACAAGACCGCCGGCGGCTTCAAGGAGGGCGTCGGCAAGGTGACCGGCGACCGCGACCTGCGCGCGGAAGGCGCCGCCGAGAAGGCGGGCGGCTCCGTCCAGAACGCGCTGGGCAAGGCGGAAGACGCGATCAAGGGCGTCTTCAAGAAGTGAGCCGGGCCGCCCTCCGCGTTTCAGCGCGGAGGGCGGTGCTCGCGCACGGCGCCCGGGCCCGCTAGGCTCCCCTCCGCAGCGGCGGGGGCGAGGGCGTGGACCAGCAGGCGGACGTGCCGCGCAGGGTGGAGGCGGCGAGCCTCGCGGGCCGGCCCTTGCGCGATTTCGACTTCGTCATGGCCGCCTTCGTCACGGTGCTGGTGCTGTCCAACGTGATCGGCGCGGGCAAGGTGGCGGCCCTGCCCCTGCCCGGCGGCGGCAGGTGGCCGTTCGGCGCGGGCATACTGTTCTTCCCGGTCTCCTACATCCTGGGCGACGTGCTGACCGAGGTGTACGGCTACGCCCGCGCGCGCCGCTGCATCTGGGCGGGGTTCGCCGCCCTCCTGTTCATGGCGGCCATGAGCTTGGTGGTGGTGGCCCTGCCGCCCGCGCCCGACTGGACGGGCCAGGCCGCCTACCAGGCGGTGTTCGGCGCGGTGCCGCGCATCGTGGCCGCCTCCATCGCCGCCTTCTGGGCGGGCGAGTTCGTCAACAGCTTCGTGCTCGCGCGCCTGAAGGTGTTGACGCAGGGGCGACGCCTGTGGACGCGGCTGGTGGGCTCCACCGTCGCGGGACAGGCGGTCGACAGCCTGATCTTCTACCCGCTCGCCTTCGCGGGCGTCTGGTCCGGGCCGACCCTGCTGAAGGTGGTCGCCACCCAGTTCGCGCTCAAGGTCGCTTGGGAGGTGCTGCTGATCCCCGTCACCTACCGCGTGGTGGCCGCGCTCAAGCGCCGCGAGGGGCTGGACGTGTTCGACGAGCGCACCGACTTCACCCCCTTCCGCGCGCGGGTGTGAGCACCGCCACGCTCTCGGCCGCCGCCGCGCGCCGGGTCGCCCTGGCCGCCCAGGGCTTCGCCGAGCCGCGCCCGCCCGCCGGCGCCCGGCTGGACGCGGGCCATGTGCGGCGGGTGGTGGAGCGGATCGGCCTGCTGCAGATCGACAGCGTCAACGTGCTGGCCCGCGCCCACTACCTGCCCTTGTTCTCGCGGCTGGGAGCCTATCCGCGGGCGCTGTTGGAGGCCGCCGCCTGGGGGCGGCCCAAGCGCCTGTTCGAGTACTGGGCGCACGAGGCCTCGCTGCTGCCGCTCGACCTGCACCCGCTGCTGCGCTGGCGCATGGCGGCGGCCGAGCGGGGCGAGGGCGGCTGGGGCCGGGTGCGCGCCTACGCGGGCGAGCGCCGGGGCGAGGCGGAGGCGCTGCTGGCGCGGGTGGAGGCCGAGGGGCCGCTCGCCGCCTCCGACCTCGACGGCCCGCGCGGCCCGGGCGGCTGGTGGGGGTGGAGCGACGCCAAGACCGCGCTGGAATGGCTGTTCTGGTCCGGCCGGCTCGCCACCGCCACCCGGCGGAGCTCCTTCGAGCGCGTCTACGACCTGCCCGAGCGCGTGCTGCCCCGCGCGGTGCTGGACGCCCCCACCCCGGAGCCCGCCGACGCCCACCGCGCGCTGCTGCTGCGCGCCGCCCAGGCCCTGGGCGTGGCCACAGCCGGCGACCTGCGCGACTATCACCGCCTGTCCCCCGCCCAGGCGCATCCGCGCCTGCTCGAGCTCGTGGAGGCGGGCGAACTCGTCCCCGTGCAGGTGGAGGGCTGGAACCGCCCCGCCTTTTTGCACCCGGCCGCGCGCCGGCCGCGGCGGGTGGAGGCGCGGGCGCTGCTGGCCCCCTTCGATCCGTTGGTGTGGACGCGCGAGCGCACCGAGCGCCTGTTCGGCGTGCGCTACCGGCTGGAGATCTACACCCCCGCCCACCTGCGCACGCACGGCTACTACGTGCTGCCGTTCCTGCTGGGCGAGCGGCTGGTCGCGCGCGTGGACCTGAAGGCCGACCGCGAGGCGCGGACCCTGCGCGTGCAGGCCGCCCACGCCGAGCCGGGCGCCCCCGCCCACGCGGCAGGGGCGCTGGCGGCGGAGCTCCACGCCATGGCCCGCTGGCTCGACCTCGACCGGGTGGAGGCCGTGGGGCGCGGCGACCTCGCCCCCGCCCTCGCCGACGCCCTCGGCCCCGACCTCCCAGGAGACTAGGGCGCCTTGGGGTAGGGCGTGGCCGAGTAGGGGCGGGCGTCCAAGGCGCGGCCGAACGCGCGGTTCGGCTGCGCCTGCATGATGAAGCGCAGCTCGCCCCCGCGGGTGATCTCGTCGTGGCGGATGAAGCTGCGCTCCAGCGGTCGGCCGTTCAGCAGCACGCGCGCGACATAGGGGTGCGCGTCCGACAGGCCGTCGGCGACCACGGTGAAGCGTCCTCCGCCGGGCAGCTCCATCACCGCGCGGTCCACGAAGGGCCGGCCCAGCACGTACTCGTTCGAGCCGGGGGCCACGGGATAGAAGCCCAGGGCGGTGAAGATCAGCCAGGCCGACATCTGGCCCAGGTCGTCATTGCCCACCAGGCCGTCCGGGGCGGGCTTGTACTGGGAGTCGACGATCTGTTTCAGCCGCATCTGCCCGCGCCAGGGCTGGCCGGCGAAGGCGTACAGGTAGGCCAGGTGGTGGCTGGGTTCGTTGCCGTGGATGTACTGGCCGATCATGCCGGCGATGTCCTCCACGTCCGCGTACTGCTTGGGGTCGACCTTGGCGTCGAAGGTCGCGTCCAGCTTGCCCACGAGCCCCGCGTCGCCGCCCAGCCCGCGGATCAGCCCGCCCGCGTCCTGGGGGGCGTAGAGGTATTGCCAGGCGTCGCCCTCGGTGAAGCCGCTGCCGGCCCCCGCCTTGGCCGGGTCGAAGGGCTCCACCCAGGCGCCGGAGGCGAGCCTCGGCCGCACGAAGCCCACCTTGGGGTCGAACACGTTGCGCCAGTAACCGGCGCGCTTGGCGAACCGGTCGGCCGTGTCCCGGCGGCCGAGCACCCCCGCGGCCTTGGCGATCGTCCAGTCGTCGAAGGCGTACTCCACCGTCTTGGAGGCGGACTCGCCGTCGTGGTCGGCGGGCACGTAGCCCAGGCGCATGTAGTCGGCGAGGTGGCCGTAGGGGCCGTAGTCGGCGGAGGCCACCATGGCGTCCAGGGCGCGGCCCTTGTCGAACCCGCCCATGCCCTTGGCGATCGCGTCCGCGATCTCGGGCACGGCGTGGTAGCCGATCATGGTCCAGGTCTCCTGCCCGGCGAACTGCCACACCGGCAGGATGCCGAACGGGCTCTCGTCGCGCGAGGCCAGGAGCGAGTTCACCACGTCCGCCGTGCGTCCGGCCGGTTCGATCAGCGTCATCAGCGGCTGTTCGGCGCGGTAGGTGTCCCACAGGGAGAAGGTGGACACGAAGGTGAAGCCCTTCGCCTGGTGCACCTCGCCGTCGGGCCCGCGGTAGCGGCCGTCCACGTCCTGCGAGACCGAGGGGGCCTGCAGCGCGTGGTAGAGCGCGGTGTACAGGGTCTTGGTCATGGCCGGCGAGGCGGTGAAGTCCACCCGCGAGAGTTCACGCGTCCAGGCGGCCTGGGCGTCGGCGCGGGCGCGGTCGAAGTCGAGGCGGGGCGCCTCGGCCTGCAGGTTGGCGACCGCGTTCTCCTCGCTCACCGGCGAGATGGCCACGGCGGCGACCAGCGGGCCGTGCAGGCCGTCGAAGTCGAACACGCCCACGAGCCCCCGGCCCTGCACGGCCGCCGTGTCCCGCGGCGTCGTGCCCGGGCCGTGGAAGGGGTTGTAGAGGATCGGCTGGGCCTCGCGGTCGTAGAGCGCGTGGCCGGTGGGGGCCTGGGAGAAGCGCAGGGCGAAGAAAATTTGCCGGCCCGGCGCCCAGCCGCGCACCTCGCGCATGCCGGTCACCGTTCCATCCTCGCGGATGCGCAGGCGCGACCACAGCACCTTGCCCGGATAGTCGTAGATCACGTGCCGCAGGTCCACGAGCACGTGGGCCGGCGCCCCCGCCGGGAAGGTGTAGCGGTGCAGGCCCACCCGCGTGGTGGCCGTCAGCTCGGCGCGGGTGCGGTAGTCCTGCAGCGTCACCGCGTAATAGCCGGGGCGCGCCGTCTCGTCCGCGTGGTCGAAGCGCGAGCGGTAGCCCGAGCCCGGGACGTGCTCGTCGCCCGGGTCGAGCTTCACCTCGCCGGAGATCGGCATCAGCGACACGTCGCCCAGGTCCGAGTGCCCCGCCCCCGAGAAGTGGGTGTGGCTGAAGCCTTGGATGGTCTTGTCGGAATAACGGTAGCCGGCCGCGTGGGCGTAGCTCTGCTTGAAGGGGCCGATCCAGGTGTCGGGGCTGAGCTGGACGGCGCCGAACGGGACCACCGCGCCCGGGAAGGTGTGCCCGTCCGGCCCCGTGCCGATCAGCGGGTCCACCTGGTCCAGCACCGAAGGCGCCGGGGCGGCCGTCGCGGCGGCGGGCGGGGCTGCGGCCGCCAGCGCCAGCGCCAGGGCGACGAGGCTGGGGAGGGGGGATCTCATCGGCGGGCGGCTCCGGCGGTAGGCTCGCCGCGAAGCTAGCCCTCCGCCGCGCCGGGCTCCAGGCCGGATCGCGCATCCAGCCGCCGCGCCGCGGGCCGCACGAGCCCGCGGTAGGCCAGGAGCGAGAGCAGGAGCGAGCCCGTGATCACCGTCGCCATGGACTGGGCCGGCGTTCCGCGCACCAAGCCGGCGGCCGCCCCCGCCAGGCTCCCCACGCCGAAGAAGGAGGCGCCCAGCAGGGCGGCGGTCGCCCCCGCCCGGTGGCGGTCCACCGACATGGCCCCCACCGAGGCGTTGGGCTGGCTGAAGCCCATGCAGGAGATCACCACGAACAGGGGGACGAGCACGCCCCAGACCCCGCCCCACCGCGTCCACGCGCTCGCCAGCAGGAGCAGGGAGGCCGCCAGGGCGACCAGCAGCGCGCCCTGCAGCAGTCTTTCGCCCGACACGCGCCGCGCCAGGCGCGCGTTGAGCTGGCTGGCGCCGATCCACCCGGCGGAGTTGGCCCCGAACACCCAGCCGAAGTGCGCGGCGGGGATGTGGAACTGGTTCATCACCACCTGGGGCGCGGCCGTGATGTAGCTGAACAGCGCCGCCCCCGAGAGCGCGCCCGTCAGCAGGTAGCCGGTCAGCAGGGGCTGGTGCAGCAGGGCCGCGTAGCTGCTCCACGGCCGCTCGGCCCGCGCCTGGTCGCGCGTGCGCTCCGACCGGCTTTCCGGCAGGCGGAACCAGGCGGCGAGCCCGGCCAACACGCCGAAGGCCGCCTGCCAGCCGAAGATGGAGCGCCAGCCGCTGACCGCCAGCACCCAGCCTCCCACCAGCGGAGCCACGATGGGAGCCACGCCGAACACGAGGCTCAGGAGCGAGAAGACGTGCAGCACCTCGTGGTCGTCGTAGCGGTCGCGCACCACCGCCCGCGACACCACCATGCCCGCGCACGCGCCCAAGGCCTGCACCAGGCGCGCGGCGATCAGGGCGCCCACCCCGGTGGAGACCGCGCACGCGCCGCTGGCCAGCAGGAACATCACCACGCCCGCCAGGATGGGCGGGCGCCGGCCCACCCGGTCCGACAGGGGGCCGAACACCAGCTGCCCGAAGGCCAGGCCGAGCAGGAACACGGAGATGGTGGCCTGCGCGTCGCGCGGGCTCGCGCGCAGGGCCGCCGCCATGCCGGGCAGGGCCGGCAGGTACATGTCCATGGCCACCGAGCCGAACATGCTGAGCGAGGCCAGCATCACCACCTCGCTCCACGGCGCGCGCGACTTGCCCGCCAGCTTCGGGCCGGCGGAACGGGGCGCCGCGGCCGCGGCCTCCGCCTGAACCTCCAGGGCCGGCTCGGGCGCCGGGACGAGGGCGTCGCCGGGCGGGGCGGCTGCGGTCGGCGGGGGTGGGGCCATGGCGCCCGTCTAGGCCCCGCGGCCTCCCCGCGAAAGCCGCGCCCTTGCCGAACAAGGCTCCGCGCACGAAATCACGAGCGAATGGAGAGTTCCGCTTTGTCCGTATTCGACGATTTCGAGGTGGCGGTCGCCGACCGCCCCCGCCCCGAGACCCTGGACTTCGACCTCGACCGCGCCCTGTCCAGCGTGGTCGCGCTTCAGGCCCACGTGCCGCAGGACGCCTTCACCGCCGAGACCCTCGGCGTCGAGCGCGTCGGCAACGGCGTGGTGATCCGCGAGGACTTGGTGCTCACCATCGGCTACCTCGTCACGGAGGCGCAGAGCGTGGAGCTCACCACCGTGAACGGGCGCACGGTGGCCGGCCACGTGCTGGGGGTCGACCAGGCGACGGGCTTCGGCCTGGTCCAGGCGCTGGAGCCGCTGCAGGCGCCCGCGCTCAAGCTCGGCGACTCCCGGGCGCTGACCCCCGGCGCCCCGCTGGTGGTGGCGGGGGCGGGCGGCCGCGCCCACGCGGCCGCGGCCAAGCTCGTGGCCCGCGAAGGCTTCGCCGGCTACTGGGAGTACCTGCTGGACGCCGCGCTGTTCACCGCCCCGGCCCACCCGCACTGGAGCGGGGCGGCGCTGATCGGGCCGGGGGGCGAGCTCCTGGGCGTCGGCTCGCTCCAGCTGGAGGCGGAGGGCCCCGGCGGCAAGCCGCGGCCGATGAACATGCTGGTGCCCATCGAGCTCCTGGCGCCCGTGCTGGACGGCCTGCTCACCGGACGGCCCGACGCGCCCGCCCGGCCCTGGCTCGGCGTGTACGTGCAGGAGCAGGACGGGCGCGTGGTGGTGCTGGGCCTGTCCACCGGCGGCCCCGCCGACCGGGCGGAGCTGCGCCGGGGCGACGCGGTGCTGGCGGTGGCCGGCCGGCCGGTGGACGACCTGGCGGGCTTCTACCGCGCGGTGTGGGCGCTGGGCCCGGCCGGGGTCGGCGCGCCCTTGACCCTCGACCGCGAGGGCGACGTGTTCGACGTGACGGTGGCCACCGCCGACCGTCGGCGCTTCCTCAAGAAGCCCCGCTATCACTGAACGGGCGCGGGGCCGGTGGTCCCGCGCAGCATCACCTCGAAGTCGAGCAGCCGCCGCACGGGCGCGGCCTCCGCTCCCCGGGCGCCGGCGCCCGTGATCAGGATGTCGGCGGCGGCGGCGGCCATCTCCTCCACCGGCTGGCGCACGGTGGACAACTGGGGCCAGACCGCGCGCGACATGGCCGTGTCGTCGAACCCGGCGACCGACAGGTCGGCCGGCGACTGCAGCCCGCGCCGGTTGGCGGCGGCCAGCACGCCCAGCGCCATGTCGTCGTTGCAGGCGAAGATGGCGGAAGGCGGGGCGGTCAGGCTCAGCAGCTCCTCCCCGCACTCCAGCCCCGAGCGGAAGGAGAACCAGCCCTGGGGGGAGAGTTCGGGCTCCTCGGGCAGCCCCGCGGCGGCCAGCGCGCGCGCGAAGCCCTCGTAACGCTTGTGGGAGGCGCCGTGCTCCGGGTGGCCCCGCACGAAGCCGATGCGCCGATGGCCGAGGTCCAGCAGGGCGCGCGTCATGTCGTGGGCGGCGCGGGCGTCGTCGATGACCACCCGCGGGCCCCGGTCGGGCTCGCGGTCGGGGGACAGGCGCACGTAGGCCACGCCCGCCGCCTCCAGCACGGCCAGCGCGTCCAGGTCGTCGCACACGGGGGGCGTCAGGATCAGCCCGTCCACCCGCACGGCCCCCACCAGCGCGGCCAGGGCGGCGGCCGGCGGGGTTTGGGCGGACTCGAGCGGCTCCACGATCAGGTGCAGCCCCGCCGCCCGGCAGCGCCGCACCGCCCCCATCTGCAGCGCGCTGATGTAGTCGATGCTGGGATTGTCGACCGCCAGGCCCAGGAGGTAGGCGCGAGATCCCGCCAGGCTGCGCGCCGACACGTTGGGCCGGTAGCCCAGCGCCGCCACCGCGCCCGTGACGCGCTCGCGCGTCTCCGCCTTGACGTTGGGCTCGTGGTTGATGACGCGCGACACCGTCTTGATGGACACGCCCGCGCGCAGCGCCACGTCCGTGATCGTATAGTTGGCCACGTTTCCCCGCGTCCGTTCCCACCGCGAACGGGGAGCCTAACGGAGGCGCGCGCAAAGGCGAAACCGATCCGTAAGCCTCCTGCGTCAGGGTGGCCGCCATGAGGGAGACCATCGCCGGAGACCGCGTCCCCACCGCCCCGGCCCCGTCCGCGGCGGTGCGCGAGACCCTGGCCGCCACCCGCGCGGCGGCGCCCTGGCGCAGCCAGTTGCGCTGGGGCGAGCATTGCTCGGAATGCTCCTACCCCAAGTGCTACGCGTCCTGCAGCTTCTACGACCCCCGGCCGGACCTGAAGTGTCGCCGCTTCGAGGCGGGGATGGAGCGTGTGGAGGGCGAGGCGGGGGCCATGCGCGTGCGCTTCCGGCGCTGGGGCAAGCTGGAGGCGCGCGGCCCCGCCGCCCTGCGCCCGGCCGCGGCGGCGGAGGCGCTCGAGCGCCGCGACCTGCAGGTCTGCGCCGCCCTGGCCGCCGCGCCCACCGGGTTCTGGGCCTCCAACCACCTCGCCTGGCGTTGGAACGAGCGCAAGCGCGCCCGCGCCACGGCCGCGTCCTCCGACCCCGCCCCCGCTCCCACGCACTTCGTGGTGGAGGCCTGGTCCAACGACGGGCGCCCCCACGACTTCACCCTGACCTTCCTGGAGACGGGGTCGGGCCGAATGTTCCAGGGTCGCTTCACCGCCACCTCCGCGCCCGGCCGCTTCACCTTCCCCCACGCCGCGGTCGCCGCGGCGGTGGACCTCGCCGCCGACCACCTGATCCAGGTGGAGGTGACGGGAGAGCCCGACGGTGGCGCGGACGTGGGCTTCGGCCTCATGGACTGGGCCGCGCTGGAGCTCCCCGCCGCCGCGCCTTCGGTGGCGGGGGGCCCCGCCAAGGTGCTGGTCTGGGACCTGGACGAGACCCTGTGGACGGGAACCCTGGCGGAGGACGGGGCGGAGGGCGTGGTCCCCCGGCCGGAGGCGGTGGAGGCGGTCCGCGCGCTGGACGCGCGCGGCGTGCTGCTTTCCGTGGCCAGCAAGAACGACGAGGCCGAGGCCCTGGCCGCGCTGGAGCGCCACGGCCTGCGCGATTACTTCCTCGCGCCCCAGGTCGGCTGGGGGCCGAAGAGCGAGGCGGTGGCGCGCATAGCCGCGGCGCTGGACCTCCACCTCGACAGCTTCGTGTTCGTGGACGACCAGCCCTTCGAGCGCGCGGAGGTGGCCGCCGCGCACCCGTCCGTGCGCACCCTGGCCCACACGCAGGTGGCGGGCCTGGCGGCCCACCCCTGGTTCGACCGGCCGGTCACGGCCGAGAGCGGGCGTCGCCGCGCCCTGTACCAGGCGGAGGCGGGGCGCGGCGCGGCTGCGCAGGCGGCGGGGAGCGACTACCTCGCCTTCCTGCGCGGCTCGGGCATCGTCCTGGACGTGGCGCCGCTCGGCCCCGCGGAGGTCGCGCGGGTGCACGAACTGTCCCAGCGCACCAACCAGCTCAACTTCACCGGGGCCAAGCTCTCGCGCACGGAAACCGAGCGGCTGGCCGCTCCCGATCCCGACCGGGCGCGGCTGACCCTGCGCTGCCTCGACCGCTACGGCGACTACGGCCTGATCGGCTTCGCCGACCTCGACCTCCTGCGCGGCGAGCTCGACCTCTTCTTCATGAGCTGCCGGGTGCAGAGGAAGCGGGTGGAGCACGCCGCCTTCGCGCACATGGCCGCGCTCCTGGCCGCGCGCGGCCACGTCGAGTTCGCCGCCCTGCACCGTCCCACCGACCGCAACCGCGCCGCCGCCCTCCTGCTCGCCGACCTGGGCTTCGCGCCCGGCGAGGCCGACGCCCAGGGGCGGGTGCGCCACGCCCGCCCGCTGGACGCGCCCTTCGCGGAGAGCGACGTGGTGGCGGTGCGCGCCGCCGCCCCCGCCGCGCGGGCCGCGTGAGCCCGCTGGCCGCCGCCTGGGACGCGGGCGTCGGCGCCCTGTCGATCAAGCGCGTGCGCTCGCACCTGGAGGTCGGCGTCGCCAGCCTGACCTTCGACGCGCCGCCCGCCGCCGTGCTGGCCGCCTGCGGGCCGCTGTTGGAGCGCCGCCGGGTGCGCGCCACCGTCCACCTCGCCGCGGAGTCGCTGGACCCGACCCGCACGCGCGACCTCGCCGCCCTGAGCGACGCGGGGCACGAGTTGGGCCTCTTGGCCGACGCCGACGTCCACGACGCGGCGCTCGCGAAACTCCAGGACCGCCTGGCGGAGGCGACGGACGGCGTTCGCGGCGCCTGCCTCGCCTGGAACACGTCCCGCGGCGTCGGCCGCAGCGCCAAGCGCGACGCCGCGCGCCGGTTCGCGGCCGTGTGCGGGCGCCGACCCGGGTTGAACGCCGGGCTCGTCGACTTGGCGGACCTGAGGCGCCTGACGGTGGACGCCGCCGCGGATGTCGACCTCGCACGTCACGCCGCCGAGGCCCGCGCCCGCCGCGGATGGGTCGTGCTGCGCGTCCGGGATCTTTCCGACGGGGGCGCGGCGGTGGAGCTCGCGCTGGACCTGTTGGCGCGCGAGGGGCTGGAGGTGCTGCCCGTCAAGCACGCGGCCGCCCGGGTGCTGTTCGGCGACTGAGCCGCCGCACGGAACGCCGCGGGCGTCCGGCGCTTACCGCCCGCTCATTTGACAGGTGGACCATGGCCGAGCGCGACACCTCCACCGAAGACGCCGCCGTTCCCGCCGCGGAGGACTCCGCGCCCGCGCCCCCCGCCGCCGCCCAGGCGGCGGCGCTCGCGCCGCGCGTGCGGGCGGCGGGGAAGGCCGGGCTGATCGTTCTCGCCTCCAGCGAGCGTCGCGCGGAGGAGGTGGCCTGCGGCCTGCGCGCCTTCCTGCCCGAGGCCCGGGTGGTGCTGGTTCCGCCGTGGGACAGCCTGCCCTACGACCGCGCCTCGCCCTCGCGCGAGAGCATGGGCCGGCGGATGGCCGCGGTCATCGCCCTGTCCGAACCGGCGGCCGGCCCGCGCGTGGTGGTGGGCGCCCCCGCCGCCCTGCTCCAGCGCCTGCCCCCCGCCGAGGCGTTGGCCGACGCGGTGCGCGAGTACGCCGTGGGCGACCTGCTGGACGCCGAGGAGCTCGCCGCCTGGGCCGCGCGCACCGGCTGGCTCACCGACGAGCGGGTGGACGAGCCGGGCGAGATCGCCCTGCGTGCGGAAGTGGCCGAGGTCTACCCGCCGGACGCCGCCGCGCCCTGCCGCATGGTGCTGGACGCGGACGGCCGCATCACCGCCCTCCACGCCTTCGACCCGGCCACCCAGCGCACCACGGGCGAACTGGAGCGGGTGCGCCTGATCCCCGCGTCCGAGTGGATCGTCGCTCCCGCAGAGGCCGCGCCGGAGTTGGAGCCGGGGGCCGAGCACCGCCTGCCCGAGGCCTACGCCGCCCTGCGCACCGTGTTCGACCTCCTGCCCGACGCGCGGATCCAGGCGGGGCCGCGGGTGCGCGAACGCGTGCGGGCGGGCTACGCCCAATTGAACGAGGCCCACGACGCGCGCCTCGCCTTTGCGACCCCCGAGGAGGGCCGCACCCTTCCGCCCGAGGCGCTGTACGTGTCGCCGGACGAGTGGTCCGCGCTCCTGGCCGCGCGCGGCCAGGGCGGAGAGGGTCGCTCGGAAGCCGCCTCCGCCGAGGCCGCGCCCAACTTCGCCGCCGCCGCCAGCCCCGGCCGCGCCTTCTCCGACTGGGTGCGCGAGCGCCGCGACGAAGGGCGCCGGGTGGTGCTCACGGGCGCCGCCAAGGGCCTGCGCAGCCTCGCCCGCGCGCTCAAGCGGGGCTTGGACGCCGAGCCGGAGACGCTGGACGGCCCGGACCCCTGGGCGGCGGCGCTGAAGGCGGACGCGGGCGCGCTGCTGGCCTGGGAGGCGGCGCTCCCTTCCGGCTTCGTCGATCCCGCGGCGGACGTGGCGGTGGTGGACGTGTCCGACGTGCTGGGCGCGATCCTGGACGAAGGCGCCCGGCGCGGCGCCGCCGGGGCGCTGGACCTGTTGTCCGAGCCCGAACTCGCCTTCGGCGACGTGGTGATCCACGAGGACCACGGCGTGGGCGTGCTGCGCGACCTGACGGCCGTGGAGGAAGGTCAGGCGGCCGGCGAGCACGCGCGCCTCGAATACGCGGGCGGCGCGGACCTGCTGGCCCCCGTGTCCGAGCTCGGCCGCGTGTGGCGCTACGGCGGCGAGGAGGACGCGGTGTCCCTCGACCGCCTCAAGGGCGACGCCTGGGCCAAGCGCCGCGCCGAGGCCAGCGTCGAGGTGGACGAGGCCGCGCGCGGCCTGGTGGAGCTCGCCCGCGCGCGGGACGCGGTGCGGGCCCCCGTGCTGGAGCCCCCGCGCGCCGCCTACGCCCGCTTCGCTTCGCGCTTCCCCTACCCGGAGACCCCCGACCAGGCGTCGGCCATCGCCGCGGTGCTGGAGGACCTGGCGTCCGGCAAGCCCATGAACCGGCTGGTGTGCGGCGACGTGGGCTACGGCAAGACGGAGGTCGCCCTGCGCGCCGCCGCCGCCGCCGCGCTTTCCGGCAAGCAGGTCGCGGTGGTGGCCCCCACCACCGTGCTCGCGCGCCAGCACCTGAGGAGCTTCGAGCGCCGGTTCGAGGGCACGGGGATCACCGTCGGCCACCTGTCGCGCCTGGTCCCGCCCGCCGAGGCGAAGGCGGTGCGCGAGGGGCTGGCCTCCGGCGCCGTGCGCGTGGTGGTCGGCACCCACGCGGTGGCCGGCAAGGAGGTGCGCTTCAAGGACCTGGGCCTGGTGGTGATCGACGAGGAGCAGAAGTTCGGGACCAAGCTGAAGGCCTCGCTGCACGACCTCGCCCCCGAGGCGCACCTGTTGACCCTGACCGCCACGCCCATCCCGCGCACCCTGGCGGCGGCCATGGTCGGCGTGCAGGCGCTCAGCGTCATCGCCACCCCGCCCGCGCGCCGCCGGCCCGTGCGCACCCTCGTCTCGCCGTGGGACGGGCCCACCGTGCGCGGCGCGCTGATGCGCGAGCGCCGGCGCGGCGGACAGAGCTTCATGGTGTGCCCGCGCATCGAGGACATCGCTCCCCTGGCCGAGCGCCTGGCCGAGCTCGCCCCCGAGCTGCGCGTGGTGGTCGCCCACGGCGACCTGCCCGCCCAGGAGGTGGACGAGGTGATGGTGGGCTTCGCCGAGGGCGCGGGCGACGTGCTCTTGGCCACCAACATCATCGAAAGCGGGCTGGACGTGCCCCGCGCCAACACCATGCTGATCTACCGGCCCGACCGGTTCGGCCTGTCCCAACTGCACCAACTTCGCGGCCGGGTGGGCCGGGGCCGCGCCCAGGGGGTGTGCTACCTGCTGCCCGCGGAAGGCGAGGAGCTGTCCGAAGCCGCGCAGGCGCGGCTTTCCACCCTGGAAGCGTTGGACCGGTTGGGCGCGGGGCTGGCGGTGAGCGCGCGAGACCTGGACATCCGCGGCGCGGGGGACCTGGTGGGCGAAGCGCAGGCCGGCCACGTCAAGCTGATCGGCGTGGGACTCTACCAGCGCCTGCTGGCCGCCGCCGTGCGCCTCGCCAAGGGCGAGGCCGCCGAGCCCGACTGGACGCCGGAGCTCAACCTGGGGCCGGCCGGGTCGCTGCCGCAGGACTACGTGCCCGAAGCGCAGGTGCGGCTGAACCTCTACGCGCGCCTGGCGCGGTTGGAGACCGCGGAGGCCGCCCGCGACTTCGCCGAGGAGCTGGAGGACCGCTTCGGCCCGCCGCCGGAGGCCGCCCGCGCCTTGCTGGAGCGCGTCACGCTCCAGCTCCGCTGCCGCGCATGCGGCGTCCAGCGCCTGGACGCGGGGCCCAAGGCGGTGGCCGCGACGCTGCGCCCCGAGCGCCCCGAGCGCGCCGCGCAGGCGGCGGCGGCGGCGGCCGGCGCGGACGACCTCCTCTGGAAGGACGGCCGCCTGGTGCTGGCGCGCGCCTCGGAGGAGGGACCCGGACGGACGGAAGCGGCGGAAGCGCTGCTGGACCGGCTGGAGACGGCCTAGTTCGGCCGGCGCTGGCCGTTCGGCTTCTTGTAAGGGCGCGGCGCGTGCGCGCCTTCTCCCGGGCGGTGGTGCGGGCGGGGCGGCGGGCGGCGGTCGCGCGGCGGCATGGGGCCGGCGTCGTCCAAGACCTCGATGGCGGGCTCGTGGGGGCCCGCTTCGGCCGCGGCGGCGGCGAAGGCGTCGGCGGCGGCGCGCACCACCTCGAAGCGCGTTTCGCGCTCCAGTATGCGGATGGCCCCGATCTCGCGCTTGGTGACTCCGCCGCGGCGGCAGATGGCGGGCAGCAGCCAGCGCGGGTCGGCGTTCTTGTTGCGGCCCAGCGCCATGCGGAACCAGACCGTGTCCTCGAACCCGGGCCGCGGACCGGGGCCGTCCGCGCCCGGACCGGGCTCGGGGCGCATCTCGCTCAGCTCCTCGGGCGCGGGCAGGCGGGCGCGCTGCAGGCGCACCAGCGCCAGCGCCACCTGCTCGGGCGGATGGTCGGCCAGCACGGTGCGGGCGGCGGCCAGCTCGTCCTCCCCCGCGTCGGCGGCGTCCGCCACCTCCTCGGAGAGGCGCGCGGCGTCGCGCAGGCGGATGGCGTCCGCGGCGGGGGGCGGCCCCCAGACCGCCTCGATGCGCGCGGTGCGCAGGAGCTGCTCGGCGCGGCGCCGACCCGAGTTCTGCACCAGGAGAACGCACGTCCCCTTGCGCCCGGCGCGCCCGGTGCGGCCCGAGCGATGCTGCAGCGTCTCCGCGTCGTTGGGCAGGTCCGCGTGGACCACGAGGTCGAGGTCGGACACGTCGATGCCGCGCGCCGCCACGTCCGTGGCCACGCACACCCGCGCGCGCCGGTCGCGCAGCGCCTGCAGCGCGTTGTTGCGCTCGTTCTGCGTCAGCTCGCCCGAGAGCGCCACCGCGCCGAAGCCGCGCTCCACCAGCTTGGCGTGGGTGCGCTTGACCCCCTCGCGCGTGGAGCAGAACACCATGGCCGAGCCCGCCTCGTGGAAGCGCAGCACGTTGACCAGGGCGCGCTCGGTCTCGCCGGGGGCGACCCGCAGCGCCTGGTACTCGATGTCGGCGTGGGCCGCCTCGCCCGCGCCCACCTCCAGCCGCAGGGCGTCGCGCTGGTAGCGCCGCGCGAGGGTCTGGATCGGCTTGGGCAGGGTGGCGGAGAACAGCAGGGTGCGCCGCTCGGCGGGCGCCGCCTCCAGGATGAACTCGAGTTCCTCGCGGAAGCCGAGGTCCAGCATCTCGTCCGCCTCGTCCAGCACCACGGCGCGCAGGGCCGTGGGGTCGAGCTGGCGGCGCTCCAGGTGGTCGCGCAGGCGCCCGGGGGTGCCGACCACGATGTGCGCGCCCGCCTGCAGCTCGCGCGCCTCGCGCCGGGGGTCCATGCCGCCCACGCAGGCCACCACGCGCGCGCCGGCCTGCGCGTACAGCCATTGCAGCTCGCGCTGCACCTGGGCGGCCAGCTCGCGGGTGGGGGCGATGACCAGCGCCAGGGGCGCGGCGGCGCGCGGCAGGGCGCCCGCCTCGTCCAGGAGGTCCGCCCCCAGCGCCAGGCCGTAGGCCACCGTCTTGCCCGATCCCGTTCGCGCGGAGACCAGGAGGTCGCGGCCCCGCGCCTCGGGCGCGGCGACGGCGCGCTGCACGGGGGTGGGCTCGGCGTAGCCGCGCGCGTCGAGCGCCGCGGCGAGGGCGGGGGAAAGGTCGGGTACGAACATGGGGCGGCGCGGGCGGGGGCGGGCGCGGAGCGGCGTCGGAGCGGCCGGTTGCGCGACCGCGTCACCTAGGGCGTCCGGCCCCCCGCGGCAAGCGCGCGGCCCCCGCCGGAACCGGGCCGTTCAGTGGCGCACGGCGTCCATCAGTCGACCGCCGCGCCAGATCTCCACGGCGTTCACGTCCCGGTCGCGACCCAGGAGGCGCGCGGCCTCGCCCCGGGCGCAACCCTCGTCGGATGGAAAGCCCCGCTCCAGCCCGGCCAACTCGCCGGAACGCGAGAACATCAGGTAAACGGTGGAAGGCATCCGGGCTCCTCCTGCGGTCGCGGCCAAGCCATGGCCCCCCGGTGCGACCGGCGTATGGCGAAGCTGTTGCGACGGCGCCGCGTTCGTGTCGGCCCCGTCGCCCCGCGCCTCAGCCGGGCGCGGCGCGGGGCGCGATCAGCAGGCGGCCGGCCACCGCCGCGGCGATCGCACGCTGGCCGGCCGGGCCCAGCCGGCGCTTGTCCTTCCAGAACCCGCCGGAGAACAGCAGGATGCGCGGCAGGTCCACCGTCAGCAGGCGATCCTGGCCCCGCATGGCCAGGATCGCCTGACGGTAGGGTTCGAGCCCCGCGTTGACCACCGGGCCGCGATAGGGCGGCGGGGTGACGAGCATCGCCCAGCCGCCCCTCGACCGCGCGCGATCCGCCAGGAGCTGCAGGGTGCGGGCGTAGTCGGCGGGGGAAACGCGGTCGTCCTCGTCCAGGTAGTCGTTGGCCCCGTACATGATGACGGTCAGGTCGCCGGGCGCGGTGGTGCTCCAGCGCGCCAGGCCGTCGCGCGCCTTGTCGCCGGGGTAGACCGCCTGCACGACCCGCACCCGCCCGCCCAGCAGCTGCGACAGCACCTGCGGCCAGGGATGGGGCACGCGACCGATCTTGGCGCCGTTCAGGCCGGCGCCGGGCGCCACCTCCTCGCCGGTCGACCCGTAGGCGAAGTCGTCGCCCTCGATCACCACCGTCGAGCCTTCCGGCAGGATCAGCCGGCCGTAGCTGTCCGTTTCCGGCCGGGACACGGGCGGGGGCGGCGCGGCGCGCACCAGGGAGGCGGGGGCGGACGGCCCGGAGCGGCACGCGGCGATCCCCGCCGTCGCCACGCCCGCGACCAGGGCCGCCGCGAGGAGGCGGGCGGGGCGTGCGGTCGGGCGGGCCTCCTCGGCGGGACGGAACCGGCCGCGCAGGGCGGGGGGCGGAAGGCGGGTCATGCGGGCTCCGGATGGGCCCGCATCCTTAGCGCGTTCCGCCCCGCACGATCACCAGGGTCCGCGGTGGCCGTAGTACGGGCCGTAACCGTAGTGGCGGAAACGCGGGCCGTACCCGTACCCGTATCCATAGTAGCCCGGGCCGTGGAAGCGGGGGCCGTGGAAGCGCGGGCCGTAGCCGTACCCGTAAGCGCGCGGGCCGTAGTACGGCCGGTAGTAGCCGTGCCGGTGGTACGGCTGGGCGGCGGCGGGGGTGGCGGTGGCCGCCACTCCGCCGGCGAGGGCGGTCGCGGCGAGGGCGGCGGTGAGAAGCTTGGACATGGCCGACTCCTTGAAGGGACGCCCCCTTGTGGCGTCGGGCGCATGAACCCGTGATGAGCGGTCCGGTTCGGCGTTCGTCAGGCGGCCCGGGCGGGCGCCGCGGCGGAGACGGCGGCGGCCTCCGCGGCGATCTCGAAGGAGCGCAGCCGCGCGGCGGGGTCGTGCACCTGCGAGGTGACCAGGATCTCGTCCGCCCCCGTGCGGGCGGCGAACTCGGCGATCCCGCGCCGCACCGTGCGCGGTCCGCCCACCACCGAGCAGGCCAGCGCTTCCGCCAGCAGGGCCCGGGCCGAGGCGTCCAGCCGGTCCGGATAGCCCGCGTCCGGCGCGGGCAGCGGGCCGGGGCGGCCCGAACGCAGGTTGACGAAGGCCTGCTGGAGCGAGGTGAACAGGATGCGCGCCTCCTCGTCCGTGTCGGCGGCCACCACGTTGAGCCCCAGCATGGCGTGGGGCCGCGGATGGCGCTCGGACGGGCGGTGGCCGCGGCGGTAGAGCTCGAGCGCGGCCTCCATCTGCGCCGGCGCGAAGTGGGACGCGAAGGCGAAGGGCAAGCCCAGCATCGCCGCGAGCTGCGCCCCGAAGGTGGAGGAGCCCAGGATCCACACGGGCACGTCCAGCCCCTCGCCGGGCACGGCGCGCACCGCGCGGCCCGCGCCGGGCTCGGCGGGCGCGAAGTAGCCCAAGAGTTCGACCACGTCCCGCGGGAAGGCGTCCGGGTCCGAGTTCAGGGTGCGGCGCAGGGCGCGGGCGGTGGCCATGTCCGAGCCGGGGGCGCGGCCCACGCCCAGGTCGATGCGCCCGGGATGGAGCGCCGCCAGGGTGCCGAACTGCTCGGCCACCACCAGGGGCGCGTGGTTGGGCAGCATGATCCCGCCCGCGCCGACGCGGATGGTGGAGGTGCCCGCCGCCACGTGCGCCAGCGCCACCGCCGTCGCGCTGGAGGCCACGCCCGGCATGTTGTGGTGCTCGGCCATCCAGTAGCGGCGATAGCCCAGCCGCTCGGCGTGCCGCGCCAGCTCCAGGCTGTTGCGCAGGGCTTCGCCGGCGGTGGAGCCCGCGGCGATGGGGGACAGGTCCAGCACGGACAGGGGCGTGGTCATGCCCCCCATGTAGGGACCGCGAGGCCCGGCCGCCCACGAACCTCCTCCACCGGGTGGGACGCCTCGCCAGGCGCGTGAAGCTGGACTAGCCTTCGCCCGCGCGCCTCAGGGGCGCCGGGCCGGGGGGCTCACATGGACACCTTCTCCACGCCGGCGGCGACCGGCCGGTTCGATCTGGGCGGGGTGCTGAGGGAGGCCTGGGCCGCCTTCCGGGCCAACTTCACCGCCTTCTTCCTGATCTCGATCATCCTCCTGGGAGGGCCCACCTTCCTGCAGGCGCTGGTGACGCCGCAGCATGGCGCCCCCGGCGCTTACGGCGGGCTGGTGCTGCGGGTCGGCCTGCTCGCGCTGGTGCTCGGGGCCGTGCAGCAGGCGGCGGTGGTGCGCGGCACGGTGCTGTACGAGACGGGCCGCCCTTCCGGCTGGCGGATCCTGCTGGCGACGGTGGGGCCCGTGGTGGTCCCCGTGGTGCTGATCACCCTGGTCTACGTGGTGGCGGTCGTTCTGGGCTGCTTCTTCCTGCTGGTCCCGGGCCTGTTCCTGGCGACCGCCTGGGGCGTGGCGGCGCCCGTCGCCGTGGTCGAGCGCCTGGGGGTGGCGGCCAGCCTGCGCCGCAGCTGGGCGCTGACCGCCGGGTATCGCTGGAGCGTGTTCGGCGCCTTCCTCCTGATCGGCCTCACCGTGCTGGTCATCAGCCTGTTGGGCGGGCTGCTGGGCGTCGCCCTCGCGGCCGTCGCCGGCGGCTCGACGGTGACGCTGTTGCTGGCGGCGGTGGTGCGCGCCGTGCTGCAGGGGATCGTGGGGGCGTTCTCCTCCGCGGGGCTGGCCACGGTCTACACCCACCTGCGCCGCGCCAAGGAGGGGGTCGCCCCCCGCGACCTGGCCGCCGTGTTCGACTGAGCGCGGCGGGTCCTCACCCGTCCGCGTGCTTGTCCGCCCGGCGGCGGCCGAGCAGAAGCCGCGCTTCCAGCGCGCCGCGCTGGGCGGCGTAGAAGGCCCGGAGGAAGTCGGCGTCCGTGTCTTCCGGGGCGGGGGTGCGGCCGATGCGGCGGCGGATGCGGCCGGCCACGTCCCGCTCCATCGCCGGCTCGCCCGCGCGCAGCACCGCCTCCAGCGCCCGCAGCTCCTTCTCGCCGTAGCGGTCGAGCTGGGCGGCGGTGAAGGCGTAGCGTTCGTTCAGCGCCTCGCCCGCGGCCGCCGCGTCCGGGAGCAGGCGCCCCGCCGGCTCCTGCACCACCCACGTCCCCGCCAGCAGGTCGCCCACGCGCAGCCGGTCGCGGTTGAACAGGGGGAAGGCTCCGAGCGTCAGGCTCCAGCCCAGGCCGAACACCACCACAGGCCAGCTCTGGCGACCGGCGCCCAGCACCAGCAGGGTCAGGGGCAGCAGCACCTCCACCTCGCGGGTGACGTTGCGCAGGAACACCGCGTCCGCCGTCAGCCGTCCGCCGTCGCGCGCGGCCACGCGCAGCCCCAGCGCGCGCTTGCCCGGAGTGGCGCCGCGCGGACCCGCCTCGAACGCGGCGAAGTAGAAGTTGCGGATCAGGAAGAAGCTCACGAAGCCCGCCACGGCCACCAGCGGACCCGCCGGGCGCAGCGGTCCCCCGGCCAGGAAGGCGAAGGCCAGGGCCGCCGCTCTCAGCGCCGCCAGCAGCAGGGCGAGGTCCAGCCCCACGGCCGTGAGCCTCTGGCCGGCGGAGGCGCGCCTCACGGCCAGCACCACCCCTTCCGGCGTCTGCAACCGCCGCAGCAGGCGCGCCTCGCCCCGGAGCCGCCCGGCGCGCGCCGGGCGTCGCGGAAACAGCCGACTCAAGCCCCGCGCGGGGGCGGAGGCCGGAGCGGGGGCTGGGGCCGGAGCGGGGGCCGGGGCGCGCGTCACCGCGGGCCCTTCCGCCCCGCCGGCCCGTAGAAGTAGGCCAGCCACAGGGTCAGCACCCCCGCCGCCACCAGGCCTCGGGAGAGGTCGCCGCGGATGAGCTGGCGCGCCACCCCCTCCAGGGCCCCCGCCGCCATCAGCATCACCACCACCCCCGCGGCGACGGGGGCGGCGGCGCGACCGGCGGCGCGCACCGACTCCAGCCGGGTGAGCGCGCCGGGAAAAGCCAGGGCGCGGCCCAGGCGCAGGCCCGCGGCGGCGGCCAGGGTGATGGCGAACAGCTCGGTGGTGCCGTGCACCATGAGCCACCCCGCCAGCGGCCAGCCGAGCCCCCGCCCGGCGTAGAGCGCCAGGAAGGCCCCGAGCGTCGCCCCGTTGGCCAGCACCAGGAAGGCGGTGGGCAGGCCCAGGGCGAAGCCCAGCGCGAAGGCGAACAGGGCGATCTGCGCGTTGTGGGTGAACAAGGCCGCGCCGAACACGGCCAGGCCGCCCGTTCCCGCCCCGCCGTCCCCGCCGTAGAGCCCCGCGCGCAGTTCGGCGGTGGAGGCGTCGGGCCCGCGGCCCTGGGCCAGCGCCCCCTCCACGAAGGCGGAGAACCAGGACGGGTCGGAGCGCACGAGCAGGAAGGCCGCCACCGCGCCGAACAGGCCCACGGCGGCGGCGACCAGCGTCTCGGCCCCCAGCGCGCGCACCGCCCGCGGCCAGCCGGCGGCGAAGAAGCGCGCCACCGCCTCCATGGGACGCGTGCGCACGCCGTAGACGATGAAGTAGGCGCGCAGGCACAGGCTCTCCAGGTAGCCGGTCAGCGCCGCGTCCAGCGACACGGCGCGCGCGGTGGCCAGGGACGACACCGCCGAGCGGTACAGGCCCGGCAGGGCGATCACCTCCGCCTCCGTCAGCCGCGCGAAGGAGCCCTTCTCCATGCGGGCCAACAGCCCCTCCAAGCGGCGCCAATCGGCCTCGCGCTCCTCGCGCAGGCGGCGGCTGGGCGGGGCGGAGGCCGCGGGGGGCGGGAACGGGCCGGGCTCGCTCACACGAGGTCGCGCCGCTTGACGTGGAGGTAGTCGTCCAGGAGCGCGGCGCCGATGCGGGCGTAGGGGGCCTCCACCACGCGCACGCCCAGCCGGCGCAGGCGCAGCAGCACCCGGCGCCGGTCGTCCAGCAGGGCGGCGGCGATCACCGCGCGCGACACGTCCGACGCAGCCTCGGGCGGACGGCGCACCAGGGGCTCGAGCTCCGCGTCGGCGAAGGTCGCGAACACCACCAGGTGGCGCTGCGCCAGGCGGCCCAGCGCGGAGACGGTCAGCTCGGCCGCCGTGGGGTCCGCGAAGTCGGTGAACACCACCACCAGCGCGCGCCGCTCCAGGGCGCCCGCCAGCGTCAACAGGCCCAGGGTCGGGTTGGCGTCCTCCTCCCCCGCCTCCAGCCGCGCCAGCAGGGTGCGCAGCGCCGGGAAGGCGCGGACCCCGCTCAGGAAGCCGGTGGACAGGCCCGGACGGGCGCCGAAGCCGAACACGCGCACCCGGTCGCCGGTGGTCAGCGCCGCATAGGCCAGGGCCAGCCCCGCCGCCACCGCCCGGTCCAGCCGCGACTGGCCGTCCAGCGGCTCCACCATCTGGCGGCCCGTGTCGAAGACCAGCACCAGCGGCGTGTTGCGCTCCGCCCGGGTTTCGCGCGCCAGCAGCGCCCCGTGGCGGGCCGACTGCTTCCAATCGATGGCGCGCCGGTCGCCGCCCGCCGCGAACTCGCGCAACGCCTGGAATTCGCCGCCGCGCCCCACGTCCGGCTGGAGCTTGTCGCCCCCCGCGCCGCGGCCGTGCAGGCGCAGGGCGGCCTCCCGCGCGGGGCGGGGGTCGGCGGCCACCGGCAGGTCCAGGTCCAGCACGCGCTCCACCTGGCGGCGCGCGAGGCCCAGCGGGCCCGGCCAGCGCACCCAGGCGCGCTCCACCCGCCCCGGCCCGCGCGCCAGGGGCTCCAGGGTGAAGGCGAAGCGCGCGCAACCGCCCGTGGGCGCGGTCACGGCCAGGGCCGGCGAGGGGGCGATGCGCCCGTCGCAGCCCAGCGCCGCCTCCGCCCGCCGGGGCGCGCGCCCGGCGAAGCGCGCCACGGCCGTCGCCGCCCCGGGCGCGCCCAGGGCGAGGCCCGTCGGAAGGGCGACCTCCAGCGCCACGGCGCCCGCGCGCCAGGCCAGCACCGCGTCCGCCAGCACCAGCGCCAGAACGCCGACGGCCCACAGCAGGCCCAGGCCCCACAGTCCGGGCGCGGCCAGGGCGAGCCCGAGCGCCAGGGGCGCCCCGGCCCCCGCCCAGCCCACCGCGCGGACCGTGGGATGGATCACGCCCTCGCGCCCGCCGGCTTCACCGGGGAGGCTCCACCTGCGCCAGGATCTCCTCCAGCACCGGCTCCACCCGCCGCCCGGCGATCTCGGCGGCGGGGGACAGGGCCAGGCGGTGGCGCAGCGCCGCGGGGGCCAGCGCCTTGACGTCGTCGGGCAGGACGTAGTCGCGCCCCTCCAGCACGGCGCGGGCGCGGGCGGCGGCGGCCAGCATGGCGGCGGCGCGCGGGCTGGCCCCCGTCTCCACCTGCGGGCTGTCGCGGGTGGCGCGCACCAGGTCGACGGCGTAGCGCGCCACGGGCTCGGTGAGGGTGACGGCGGCCACCAGCGCGGCGGCCTCGCCCAGGGCCGCGGCGTCCGTCACGGGGCCTATCCCCAGGCGCGCGGGATCGGGCGTGCCCGTGCTGCGGCCGTGGGCCATCACCACCGCCGCCTCCTCCTCGCGGGTGGGATAGCCCAGCACCGCCTTGAACAGGAACCGGTCGAGCTGGGCCTCGGGCAGGGGGTAGACGCCCTGGCTTTCCAGCGGGTTCTGGGTGGCCACCACCGTGAAGCGCTCGGGCAGGGGGCGAAGCCGGCCGTCCAGGGTGACCTGCCGCTCCTGCATGGCCTCCAGCAGCGCCGCCTGCGTCTTGGGCGGCGTGCGGTTGATCTCGTCGGCCAGGAGCAGTTCGGTGAACACGGGCCCGGGCGTCAGGGTGAAGCTGGACGTCTGGAAGTTGAACAGGTTCACGCCGAGGATGTCGCCGGGCAAGAGGTCCGGCGTGAACTGGATGCGGCCGTAGTCCAACCCCAGCGCGCGGGCGAAGCACTGCGCCAGCAGGGTCTTGGCCACCCCCGGCGGCCCTTCCAGCAGCACGTGGCCGCGGGCGAACAAGGCGGTGAGCAACAGCTCCACCGCCTCCGCTTGGCCGACCACCCCCTTGGCCACCTCCGCCCGCACCGCGGCGGCCAGCGCCCGCGCCCCGTCAACGTCCACCCGTCACCTCCGTGCGCCAGTCCTGCAGCCGCCGGACGTACAGCATGAGCGCGGCGGGCGTGCGCACCGCGCGCGCGGCGTCCACCAGCGCGCCCCAGGGCGTCGCGCCGCGTCGCGCCGCCGTCCGGTCGAGCTCGGCGGCCCCCGGTCCGCTCGCCGCGTCCAGGCCGAGCGCCCGCGCGGTTTCGGCGCGCACGAGCTCGGCGTAGGGCCGCGCCAGCCGGGGCTCGCGCCGTGCGGTCGCCAGCAGGGAGGCGGCGCTGTCCACCAGGGCGAGCTTGCCGAAGCCGTAGGCGCGCGCCTCGCGCCCGGGCGGCCCGAAGCGCTGCAACCCGTGCAGACCCGCCAGCAGCGCGGCCAGCACCAGGCAGGCGGTGGCGGCGGCGAAGGGCGGGCGCACCATCAGCGCCAACGCGTTGCGCCGCACCCCGAAGCCGTTCAGCGACACGTCGAAGCTCACCGGCCCGCCCGCGCGCAGGGCGTCGACGACGGCCACGGCGGCGCGGGCGGTGTCGAGGGAGGCCAGGCCCTGGTTGTTGAACAGGTCGGCGTCCGACAGGAGGTGGACGGGCCGCCCGGGCAGCCGCACCAGCACCGCGCGGCCGGCTCCGTCCACCAGCAGGGGAATCTGGCGGCCCTGGTCGAAGGTGAAGAAGGTGTCGATCGGGCCGACCGGCGAGGGCCGGGCGAAGCGCGCGGCCAGGACGGCGGACGCTCCACCCGCGCGCGCCGCGTCGGGCGCCGGCCGCAGGACGGGCCGGCCCACCCCCTCGGCGGCCTTGAGCGAACGGTCCGGCTCCGCGGGGGCGAGGTTCAGGACGTCGGACATGCCGTCTTTGTCCAGACCCGCCTTGAGCACCCCGCCGGCGCGGCGCCGGTCGCGCGGGGCGCTCCACTTGGGGAAGAGCACCAGGGCGGTGCGGCCCGCGACCAGCCGGTCCACGGCGGCGGGGGTGGAGCCCGGGCCGGGGGTGAGCACCAGCAGCCCCTGCGCCGGGGGTGATCCGCGGGTGATCCGCACGTCGCGCCCCGTCGCGCCCAGCAGGCGCACGAGCCCGGCGTAGCCCACCGCCGAGCGCGACAGGGCGTTGGCGCCGCGGGTGTCGCCGCCGCCGTCCGGCGCGCCCGCCAGGCTCGCCAGGAAACCGGCGAAGGCCAGCACGCCGACCACCGCCAGCACCAGCGCCGCCCGGCCCGCGGCGGGGGGCGACGAAGCGGAGCGCGCCGCGCTCACGCCGGAACCCTCGCGGGCGCGGGCGCGTCCTCCCACGCCTGGGGAAAGGCGAAGCGTTCGTAGGCGCGGCGGCAGGCGCCCCAGTCGGTGGCGGCCACGGGGGCGGCGGCGAAGCTGTGGCGCTCCGCCTGGGCCACGATGGGCAGGAGGTCGGCGCGCACCGGGCCGGGCAGGGCGCTCCAGCCGGCGACCTCCCGCGCGGTCCAGGCGGGGCGCAGCGTCCCCGGCCGGCGTTCCTCGATGTCCAGGAGGCAGCGCTGGAGCAGCAGGCGCGCGGCCTCCCCGTAGCGGGTCTGCGCCGCCAGCGCGTCGCAGTCGGCCAGGAGCGCCAGGGCGCGCGCGCGCACCGGGCGCAGGTCCGAGCCGTCCAGGTCCACGGAGGCCGGCGCGGGGGTGCGGGCGCGCCGGCGCAGGAGGTCGAAGGCGACGGCGGCCAGGGCCAGGGCGACCAGCAGGCCGAAGCCGGTCCACGCCGCCCACGCGTCCAGTTGCACGCTCGCGCCGTGCGGGCGGTCGCCGCCGCCCAACCCCGCCAGCCAGCGCAGGAAGGCGGTCAGCCAGCGCGGCGGGGGGTGCGCCGGGGGCGGGACGTAGCGCGGGAAGTCGAACTGGATGCGGGGGTCGCGCAGCAGGCGGGCGTGCGCGGCCGCGAGGTCGTCCGCCGCCATGCCCGCCCCGCCTCCCCGCCCGCAGCCCCGCGTCCTTGCGAGACTAGGCGAGGATCGCCGCGCCGTCCCGATCCGCAAAGCCCCTGCGCGTCAGAAAAACGCCCCGCCGCCGCGCGTCACCTCGGCGTAGCGGTGCACGCGCACCGACTGGACCAGTCCGAAGCCGATCATCACGGTGATCATCACGGTGCCGCCATAGCTCATCAGCGGCATGGGCACGCCGACCACCGGGGCCATGCCCATCACCATGGCCGCGTTGATCAGGATGTAGAGCGCGAAGGTGGCGGTGATCCCCGCCGCCGACATGCGGCCGAAGTGGCTGTGGCTCACCGACGCGATGCGCAGGCAGATGACGATGATCGCCGCGTAGAGCGCCAGCAGCACGAAGCAGCCCACGAAGCCGAACTCCTCGGCGAAGGTGGCGAAGATGAAGTCCGTGTGCTTCTCGGGCAGGAAGTTGAGGTGGCTCTGGCTGCCCAGGCCGAAGCCCTTGCCCAGCAGGCCCCCCGAGCCCAGGGCCGTCTCCGCCTGGATGATGTGGTAGCCCGCGCCGCCCGGATCCGCGCCCGGGTTCAGGAAAGTCAGCACCCGGTCGCGCTGGTAGCCGTGCAGGGCGAACATCACCACGGGCGGCACCGCCACCACCGCGGCGACCGCGCCCGCCGCCAGCACGCGCCAGGTCAGCCCCGCCACGAACATCATGGCCAGCCCCGTGAAGGCGATCAGCAGCCCCGTGCCGAGGTCCGGCTGCTTGACCACCAGCGCGGCGGGGGCGGCGATCAGGAGGGCGGGGACGACGAGCTTCCAGCTCCACACCGCCTCTCGCGCCGACAGGCCGTGGTAGAAGCGCGCCAGGGCCAGCACGAGGCCCACCTTCATCACCTCCGAGGGCTGCACGCCGACGGGGCCCACGTGCAGCCAGCGCTGCGCCCCCAGCGCCGAGTGGCCCACCACCATCACCGCCAGCAGCAGCAGGAAGCCGATCCCGTAGACGGGGTAGGCCAGGGCGAACCAGGTGCGCAGGCTCACCAGGGACAGCCCCAGCATGATGACCACGCACGCGCCGTAGCGGACCAGGGTGGGGAACGCCCATGGCTTCCAGTGCCCGCCCGCCGCCGAGTACAACATGGCGATCCCGATCCCCGCCACCGCCGACAGCAGCGCCACGAGGTTCCAGTCGATCTCCGGCAGCTTCATCGACACCCGGTCGCGCTGGCCGGGCCGGGAAAGGGCGGTGGCGCTCATGGGACGGCCTCTAGGTGGCTTGGGCGGAGGCGGCGATGGCCCCCTGGTCGGGCGCGACGGGCAGGTCGGGGGCCGGGTCCATGGGCGGGCCGGCGGCGGGTGAGGGAGCCGCGGCCGCCGGCTGCGGATCGCCGCCGATCGGCCGCTCGATGCGCGAACGCAGCTCGGGGTCCTTGATGAGCGCCAGGCGCAGCAGTTCCTTGGCCCGCGGCGCTGAGGCCCCCGCGCCGAAGCCGCCGTGCTCCACCAGCACGCTCACCGCGTAGCGCGGCGTGTCGGCGGGAGCGTAGGCGATGAACCAGGCGTGGTCGCGCCCGCTCCAGGCCCCCACCGCCCCGTGCTGGCCGATGCCGCCGCCGTAGGCGTGGCTCTGGGCGGTGCCCGACTTGCCGGCCCAGCTCATGTTGGGGCCGAGGCCCAGGTCGCCCTTGTTGACCTCTCCCACCGTGCCGCGGTTCCAGCTGATCACGGAGGCCATGGCGTTGCGGACGTACTGCACGTGGGCGGGATCGACACCCAGGTCGGCGAATTCCGGCCGCGGCTGCTCACGCCCCCCCACCGAGTGGACGAGGCGCGGCGTCACCGCCTTGGTCCCGTTGGCGATGCGCGAGCACTGCACGCACAGCTGCAGCGGGTTCACCGCCACGTAACCCTGGCCGATGCCCATGGAGACGGTGTCGCCCGGGTGCCAGGTCTTGTCGTTCTTCACCGCCCGTCGCTTCCAGGCGGTGTCGCCCACCAAGCCTTTGTGCTGGCCGGGGATGCCCACGTCGAAGGTCTGCATCAGGCCGAAGCGTTTGGCGAGGTCGGCGACCCGGTCCGGCCCGGCGGTGAGTATGGCCTGGTAGAAATAGACGTCGCACGAAGCGGCGATGGCCTGCCACATGTTGAGCGGACCGTGCGCCTTGTCGCATTTCCAGGTGTGGCCGCCGTAGGAGAAGTACTTGCCGCAGACGTGCACGGTCTTGGGATCATAGCCGTGCTCCAGGCACGCCATGGCCACCAGCGTCTTGAAGGTGGAGCCCGGCGGGAAGGTGGCGCTCAGCGCTTTGTCCAGCAGCGGCTTGTGGTCGTAGGTGGCCAACTGCCGGTAGTAGGGGGCGGGGGCGCCGGCCACGAAGCTGTTGGGGTCGAACGAGGGGGCCGACGCCATGCACAGCACGTCGCCCGTGCGGCAGTCCATCATCACCGCCGCGCCGCTCTCGGGGCCGAACAACTCCAGCGCGCGCTGCTGGATGTCGGCGTCCAGGGTGAGCTGCACCTCGGCGCCCGCGGTGGCGGGGATGTCGCCGGCGGGGTCGTAGCGGATCACGCGGCCGACGCTGTCGACCTCCACCTTCTGGAAGCCGGGCTTGCCGCGCAGTTCGGTGTCCAGCGCCTTCTCGACGCCCTGCTTGCCGATGCGGAAGCCCGGGTCGAGCAGCAGGCGGTCGTTGGGGTCGTCGGCGTTGTCGATGTCCTGCTCGGTGACCTTGGACACGTAGCCGATCACGTGGGCGAAGGCGCCGCCCATGGGGTAGACGCGCGCCTCGCCCACGTCCGGGATCACGCCCGGGAGCTCTGGGCTCCTGGCGCTGATGCGGCTGAACTCCTCCCAGGTCAGGTCGTTGGCCACCGCCACCGGGGCGCCGCGCGGGCTGTCGGCGATCTGGCGCGCCAGGCTCGCCTGGCGCGCGTCGCTGATGGGGATGAGCTGGGCGAGGTTGGCGAGCGCCGCGGGCACGTCCTTGACCTCGTCGCGGCGCATGAGCAGGCGGAAGTCCGGGCGCGAGGCGGCGATGGCGACGCCGTTCCTGTCGACGATGCGGCCGCGCGGCGGGGTGCGCAGGCGGAAGTTGAACTGGTTGGACGCCGACATGGTGGAATAGCGCTGGGCGTCGACGATCTGCAGCTGGGCGAGCCGCCCGGTCAGCGCCAGCGCCCCCAGCCCCGCGAACCCACCCAACAGGAAGGTGCGGCGGTGGAAGGCGCCCTGGCGCTCGTTGACCTCGTCGAAGACGATCTGGGGTTCGGCGGTCATGGTCGCGCCCTCAGCGGAAACGGATGTCGGCGTCTTCGAAGCGTTCGATCAGCCGCCGCGCCAGGGGGAACAGGGCGGCGGTCGCCAGGAGCTGGAGCGCCACGCCCACCGGATCGGGCGCGACGTGGGTGTCCAGCATGACGAACAGATAGGCGGCCCCGAAGGCCAGCGCCGTAGCCGCCGCGTACCAAATCCAGAGCACCTGCACGCTCTGGCCGGCCATCAGCTTGCGCGCCAGCAGCGCCATGCCGTAGGCGATCAACAGCGACAAGGCCCACAGTCCGATCGCCCCGCCCCAGAAGAAGTCCAGGAACAGCCCCGCCGCCAGCAGCAGGAAGGGTCCGAGGATCGAGGGCCGGATCACCGCCCAGGCGAAGGCGGGCGCCATGGGGAAGACCGGCTCGGGCAGGGCCAGGCCCGCCACGCGCAGCGGCGTGGCGAACACCAGGGTCGCCAGCAGCGACAGGACGAGCGGGACGCCCAGCCAGCGTAGCGGCTGCAGGCCCTGGCCGGGCGCGCGGCTCACCGGTCGGCTCCCACCGGATCGGCGCGCTTCAGCTTGGCGTAGGGCACGGGCTTGCGCGGCGAGCCCGCCGCGGTGAGGGCCGAAGCGGACTTGGCCTTGGCCCTGGCCAGGGCGAGCGCCTTGGCCTTGGCGCGGGCCGCCGCACGACGGGCGGCCTCCTCCGGCGTGAGCGGGACGGCCGGCGCGGTCGCGGCGGCACGCGGAACCGCGGTCGAAGGCGCCGCCGTCGTCGAGCGCAGGGCGGAAGCCGAAGCGGCCGGGGCCGAACGGCTCGCGCCCGCCGGCGAGGGCGCGGCGCCCGCGGCGGCGGGCGGCGAGGGGGCCGGGCGCGGCGGCGGCGGCGCGGCGGCGGCGGCCACCTGCGCGGCCTGGGCCGCCGACAGCGCGGGCATGGCGTGCTGGGACAGGGGCGCGAGGTCCGTCAGCTTGGAGAAGTCGCTGAAGGCGAGGATGCGCACATAGTCGAGCGACTGGCGGTCGGCGTACAGGCGCACGCGCCAGGCCCCGCGCACGTCGCGCGCCACCACGCCCACGGGCAGGCCGCGCGGGAACACCCCGCCGTCGCCGGAGGTCAGCACCAGGTCGCCCGGCCGCGCCGCGTCCGGTCCGCGCAGGTACTCCAGCCGGGGCGCCCCGCCGCCGTCGCCCGTGAGGATCGCGCGCGCGTCCGACCGGTCGATCATCACGGGGGTGCGGCTGTCGGCGTCCGTGAGCAGCAGGATGCGGCTGGCCTCGGGCGCCACCCCGACCACCCGGCCCACCGTGCCGTGGTCGCTCATCACCGGATAGCCCTCGCGCACCCCCTCGTTGGAGCCCGCGTCCGCCAGGCGCGCGTTGGAGAAGGGGCCGCGCGCGTCCGACACCACCCGGGCGGACACCATGGGGATGGGCGGCTCGGTCTTGAGTTGGAGCAGGCCCTCGTAGCGGCTGTTGACGTTCTTCAGCGCGATGGCCGCGTCGCGCCAGCGCTCCAGCTCGGCCACGCGCACCTTGAGACGGCGGTTCTCGCCCACCGCGAAAAAATAGCCCTGCACGTAGCCGACGCCGCCCTCCGCCCAGCGCACGGGGGCGGCCAGCACCCCCGCCACCGGCTGCACCACCTCGTCGAACTCGTTGCGGGCGGGGCCGTAGCCGCCCTGGCCCGGAGCCTCGCGCTTGTCGGCCAAGAGCACGCCCACCGCGATCAGCGCGGCCACGACGGCGGCGGCCCCCGCCGCCCAGGTCAGCGGGACCTTGATGTCCGACAGGGGTCCTTCACGGTAGGCCACGCGCCGACGTTCTCCGCGGCGGAGGCCGTGCCGGCCGCCGCCCTAGTCACCCACGCCCCGCGGGACAGTCTACGCCAGCGACGCGTCCAGCACGCCCTTCATCCACTTGGGATGCTCGAGCACCTTGCCGCAGCCCAGGGCCACGCAGGAGAGGGGGTCGTCCGCCACGGTGACGGGCAGGCCGGTGGCGTCGCGGATCTCCGCGTCCAGGCCGCGCAGCAGGGCGCCGCCGCCGGTCAGCATGATGCCCTTGTCGGCGATGTCGGCGGCGAGTTCGGGCGGGGTGGCCTCCAGCGCGACCTTCACCGCCTCCACGATCTGGGTGACGGGCTCGGCGATGGCCTCGGCGGCCTGCTTCTCGGACACGCGCACCTCGCGCGGCACGCCCTGCATCAGGTCGCGGCCCTTGACCTCGATCGCCAGGCCCTCGCCGTCGATGGGGGCGCGGGCGGTGCCGATCTCCTTCTTGATGCGCTCGGCGGTGGTCTCGCCGATGAGCAGGTTATGGTGGCGGCGCATGTAGCTGATGATGCTGTCGTCCATCTTGTCGCCGCCCACCCGCACCGAGCGGCTGTAGACGATGCCGGAGAGCGACAGCACCGCCACCTCCGTGGTGCCGCCGCCGATGTCCACCACCATGGAGCCGGTGGGCTCGTGGATGGGCAGGCCCGCGCCGATGGCGGCGGCCATGGGCTCGTCGATCAGCCCCACCCGGCGGGCGGAGGCGTTGAGGCAGGAGTCGTTGATGGCGCGGCGTTCAACGGCGGTGGCGCCGGAGGGCACGCACACGATCACCTTGGGGTTCACGAAGCCCTTGCGGTTGTGGACCTTCCTGATGAAGTGCTTGATCATCTCCTCGGCGACCTCGAAGTCGGCGATCACCCCGTCGCGCATGGGGCGGATGGCCTCCATGTGGCCGGGGGTGCGGCCCAGCATCTGCTTGGCCTCTATGCCCACCGCGTGCACCACCTTGCGGCCGCCCACGTTGCGCAGCGCGACCACGCTCGGCTCGTTGAGCACGATGCCCTTGCCCTTCATGTAGATGAGGCAGTTGGCCGTGCCGAGATCGATGGCGATGTCGTTGGAGATCACGCCGAAGAGCGAAGAGAGCATTACAGGGCCTTGGATTCTCTTTGACGTGATCGCACGCGGGGAAGGGCGGCCGCCCCCCGGTGGGCCTGCGCGCAACCCCTCGCGCGGTCCTTCCGCGTCCTCACCTGCCGGACCCGGCGGGTGTCGCACGGGCGCGGTCCGGTGTTCAAGGCGTTAAGCGGGACGGCGCGGGACGTGACGCCGCACGTTTATGCGCGCGACCCGCAACACGCATTGAAACGATACGCCGCCCGGCGCGACAAACCCCGCGCCCGCCCTCTCCCCGGCGGGTCCAGCGTCGGAGTTGCGCGCCATGTGCGCCGTCGATCCCTCCACCGTTCCCCACGCCCCCGACCGCCCGAGCCCGACCCTGGACCGCATGCTGCGCCTGGCGGGGGCGCGGACCGACCAGGCGGTGGCGGTGGCCGGGCCCGCCGGCCTGCCCGCCCTCGTGGGGCTGTGCCGCAAGGGCTTCGTCCGCGTGTCGTGCGCGCGCACCGCCACCTGCGGCGGGGCCGACGGCCGGAACGACGTGCTGCTCCTGAGCGGCCCCTGCACCGGGGCGGTCCTGGCCGACACGCTCGCCCGCACCGTGCGCCTCCTGCGCGACGGCGGCGTGATCGTGGCCCACGAGGCGGGGCTGGACGACGACCTGGTGCTCGCCGACGGGCTGCACGCCCTGGGCTTCGCCGTCGACTGGAGCGTGCACGACCTGGCCGGCGCGTGCCTGGTGGCGGTGGGCGTCCACAGGGTCGGCCGCGGGGGCGCGTCGCCGCCGGCGACCGCGGCCGACCTCAGCCGGGCGGCCTGACCTCCGCCGCCCGCGCCGCCCGCCGCCTCCGGAACCAGGCGCGCGTCCACAGCGCCCCGCCGATCCAGACGAGCGCCACCAGCGCCAGACCGGCCCAGCGCGTCCAGCCGCCGCCGTGCAGCCCCCCCATGGCCTCCGCGCCCGCGAAGGCGGTCAGGGCCAGCTTCGGAACGCTGCCCACGGCGGTGCCCAGGGTGAAGCTCCACAGGCTCATGGGGGTGACGCCCGCGGCCATGTTGACCACCACGAACGGGGCGGAGGGCACGAGGCGCACGGCGGCGCTCGCCAGCAGGCCGTTCCTCCCCACCATGTCCATGAACTCCTGCAACGCGCCGGCGCGCTTGGGCAGGAGCCGCGCGCCGAAGCGCCGCCCGACCAGGAAGCCCGCCACCGCCGAGACCAGGTTGCCCAGGAAGCTGTAGGCGAACCCCGTCCAGGCCCCGAAGGCGACGACGGCGGCGGCCGTCAGCACGAACTGGGGCACGCCCAGGAAGGCCAGCACGGTGAAGCCGCCCACCGCCGCGGGCAGGGCCCAGGGGCCGTGCACGCCCGCGCCCATCCAGCGCTCCACCGCTTGGCCGCCGCCCTTGAGCCCGAGCGCCGCCGCGCCGAACATGAGCACGAGCCCCACCCCTCCGAACAGGAGGAAGCCCAGCAGCGCCGCGCGCCAGGCGCGCGCGTCCATGCGGGTCGAAAGGCGCGGCGGGCGGTCCATGGTCGGGGCGGGCTTATAGGCGCAGGTCCCCCGCTTGTCGCGCCCGCCCGATCCGCACCTATCTTAGGCGACGGCGCGGCGTCCTCCCGCGTCACCCCGCCCGGAGCCGCCCCATGACGCCCGAAGAACGCGACCTCTTGACCCGCTTCCTCGACGACCTCGCGCGGGCCCGGCCCGGCCCCCGCGACGCGGAGGCGGCGGCGCGCATCGCGGAGGCCCTGCGCGCGCCGGACGCGGGCTACGTGCTCGTTCAGCACGCCATCCTGGCGGACGCCGCCCTGCAGGACGCCCAGGCGCGCATCGCCGACCTGGAGCGCCGGCTGGACGAGACGGGCGGCCGCGCCTTCGCGCCGAACGGCGACGGCGGCGGCGGCTTCCTGGGCTCGCTGTTCGGGCGGGCGGGGCCGCGGGGCCCGGAAGCGCCGATGGTGCGGACGGCGCCGGCCGTTCCGACCACCGGGCCCGGTTTCGGCTACGACCCGGGCCGGGGCGGCGCGCCCTATCCCGTCCAGGGCGGGGCTTTCGGCGGCGGGGGCGGGCTGGGCTCGTTCCTGCGCGGCGCGGGCCGGACCGCGGCGGGGGTGGCGGGCGGCGCTTTCCTGTTCGAAGGGCTGCAAGGCCTGTTCGGCGGCGGCCACCAGGGCGGCTTCGGAGGCGGTGAGCGCGGGTTCGCCGACATGGGCGGCGGCGGCGTGGACGCCGATGGGGGCGCGTTCGACGTGGGCGGGGGCGGGGGAGGGGACGATGCGGGCGTGGACTACGGCGCCATGAACGGCGACCCGGGGTCGGACGACTACAGCTGACGGCGGCGCTCCTCCGCCTTCGACGGCGGCGCGGGCCCAAACGAGAAAGGGCGCGGCGACCGGTCGGTCGCCGCGCCCTTCATGCGCCGAACCCCCCGCAAGGGGAGGTCCGACGGAACTTAGAGGCCCGGGCCGGCGGCCGGGGGCGTGGCGCCCGAACCGTCCGGAGGGGTGGGCGAGGTGGGCGGGGGCGAACCCGCGCCGCCGGGAGCCATGCCCGAGGTGTCCGGAGCCATGGTCGAGCCGCCGCCGGACGACATGGAGCCGCCGGACGACATGGACCCGCCGCCCGAACTCATCGAGCCGCCGCCGGACGACATGGACCCGCCGCCGGACGACATGGACCCGCCGCCGGAGGACATGGAACCGCCGCCCGACGACATGGAGCCGCCGGAGGACATGGACCCGCCGGACGACTTGCCGCCCGAGAGCTGGCTGTAGGGGATCGGCCCGTTGCTGGGCTCGGCCGCATCGTCCGACATCTTGGACATCTTCTTGGACGACATCATCTTGGAATGCTTGGCGGTGTGGCGCCTAGCGGCGTGGTGCGCCGGCTTGGCGGCCGTCTTGGTCGTGGTGGTGGTCGTGGTCGCGCCCGTGCTGGTGGTGGTCTGGGCGGCCGCGGGCAGGGCGAGCAGGGCGGCTCCGGCGACGCCGAGGGCCAAAATGCGAAGGGTCATGGGCTGTCTCCTGAGTTGCCTGGGGAAGCCGCCGCGCGAGCGTGGCGGCTACACCCTGCACGCCAACGTGCGTCGGGCGCGCGGGTTGCGGCGGGTGTGAAAAGCGACGGGGCCCGGCGTCGCCACCGGGCCCCGGGCGGCTAAGGGCCGCTTACTTGGTCTTGTTCTCGACGGTGGTGGTCATCTTGGAACCGTCGGCGTCCGCCTTCTTGGTCACCTTCTTGTGGTGCATGGTCTTGCCGTGCGGGCCCTTGGTGGTCGTCTTCGTCTCCATCTTGGAGGACGCCGCGGCGGGGGCCGCCGTGGTCTTGGTGGTGGTGGCGGCGGTCTGGGCGAAGGCCGGGGCGGCGACGAGCGCGGCGACGGCGGCCAGGGCGGCGATGCGGGTCATGGAGGAGTGTCCTTCGGTCCGGGCGACGCGCGTGTCGCGTCCGTCCCCATACTGGCGGGCGAGCTTGGCCGCCGTGCGCCGCCCGGCATACATCTGTGTAACCGGGCGGCGGACGGGGCGCGCCGTCAGCGCGTTTGACTGCGGAGCTGGTCGATCAGCACCTGCACGTTCCCCCCGTGGTTGGACAGGGTGGAGGCGAAGTCCTGCTGCTCGGTGATGGCCAGCCACACGCCCGACACGTTGACGTCCACCACCTTCCAGCCGCTCGCGCCCCGAATCACGCGCCAGTCGACGCGCACGGGGGCCGAGCCGCCGCCGGTCACCTCGCTGGTCACCACCACGTCGCCCGGACGGCGCGCGATGGAGCCCGTCACCTTCAGGGTTTGGCCGTGGTACTGGCCCAGCCGGCTCTCGTACACGCCGTTGGCGTAATCGCGGAATGCGCGGGCGAACTCGGCCTTCTGGGCGGGGGTGATCGTGCGGTTGTAGCGCCCCAGCACGAAGTCGGTGATGCGCGGCACGTCCGCCACCTGGTCGACGAAGGCGCGGAACTGCGCCTTCTCGGCGCCCCGGGGCGAGCCGCTGCGCAGGATGTTGAGGCCGCGCTGGGCCTCCGTCTGCACGAACTGCTCGGCGCCCGCGTCGCGCTGAGCCTGCGCGTGGGCGGCGGCGGGAACGAGGACGACTCCCGCGGCCGGGGCGGCGAGGGACAGACCCAGGACGGCGGCGCGGAGGCTGGGGGAACGGATCACGGTCGAAACTCCGGAGGAGACGAAGGTCAGTATGTAGGGGCGGCGGGGGCGGGCCGCTCGGGCGCGGCGGCGTCGGGAGCCGCGGTCTGCGGGGCGGACGGCTCCGCGCCCGAAGCCCCGTCCGATCCCGTCGAGCCGTCACCGGACGGCGCGGGGCCGGACGGGGCGGGGACGGACGAGCCGCCGCCGGACGGGGCGGGACCGAAGTCCGGCAGCGCCTGGACGTTGGCGGAGGAGGCCGCGTCGCCGCGCACCTGGGCGGCTCGGTTCTGGAAGTAGAGGGAGCGCAGGGTGGCGTACGGATCCGTCGCGGTGCGGTTCACGTCCTTCAGGAGCGGGTCGACCTGGTCGCGCGCGTCGATCCCGCCCACGACGGCGCGGACGGGGGCCAGCACGTCGCGCCCCTCGTAGCGGATGGAGTTGAGGGGATCGACCACCGCGTCCACCCCCCGGCCCGCCAGGTCGCGCACGGTGCTGGGACCCAGGATCGGCAGGAACACGTAGGGGCCGGTCCTCACGCCGTAGCGCCCGAGGGTCTGGCCGAAGTCGGACGAATGGTAGGGCAGGCCGATCCGCGTGGCCACGTCGAACACGCCGCCCACCCCGGCGGTGGAGTTGATGGCGAAGCGGCCCAGCGCGACCATGAAGCGGCTGGGTCGCAACTGCACCGCGTCGTTCATGATGATGATCGGGTGCGTCATGTTGAGCAGGATGTTGTGCACGCCGCGCCGGATCGGGGTGGGCGTGGCGTGGTGGTAGAACACCACGCCCGGACGCAGGACGACGCGGTCCAGCCGGGTGTTGAAGTCGTACAGCTTGCGGTTGGTGCGCTCCCACGGATCGTCGATCGCGGCCGCCGCCGTCGCGGGGATGGAGTTGCGCTCGGGGAGCCCGGCGACGGGGGCGGGCTGGGGACCGATCGGCGTCTGGGCGGCGGCGACGGTGACGAGGCCCGCGGAGGCGAAGGCGGCGAGGAGGAGGGGATTCGACTTCACGCGCGGACTCCGAACGCCCGAGGGGCGTCCGCGAGCGGGGTGGGAACGCTCCAAGCGGCGTTTCGGTCGCACGCCGAAAGCTCCGCTTGTGAGGGAAGGCGCATAAGGATATCTTTATGTCCGAATGCGACTGAGCGCCGACGCCCTGGTGGAGATGCTGCGCGCGGCCGGCGAGCCCACGCGGCTGCGCGTGCTGGCGTTGCTGGCCCGCGAGGAGCTGGCGGTGCTGGAGCTCGGCCGCATCCTGGAGCAAAGCCAGCCGCGGGTGTCGCGCCACCTGAAGCTGCTCACCGAGGCGCGGCTGGTGGAGCGGTTCCCCGACGGGGCCTGGGTGTTCTACCGCCTGTCCGCCGAGGAACCCGCCTGGGGACTGGTGGCCGACCTTCTGGCGCGCACGGACGCGACCGACCCGGTGCTGGCGCGCGACGCCGAACGGCTCGAAGGGGTGCGCCTCGAGCGCGCGGGCGAGGCCGGGGCCTATTTCGCCCGCCACGCCGCGCGCTGGGACGAGGTGCGCTCGCTCCACGTGGACGAGGCGGACGTGGAGGCGGCGCTGCTGCGCGCGGCCGGCCCCGGTCCGTTCCGCCGCCTGGTGGACCTGGGCACGGGCACCGGGCGCATGCTGGCCCTGTTCGCCGGCCGCGCCGCCAGCGCCGTGGGGCTCGATCTCAGCCAGCAGATGCTCAACGTGGCGCGCGCCGGCGCCCAGGCCTCGGGGCTGGCGTGCGAGCTTCGCCACGGCGACATCTTCGCCACGGGGCTCCCGTCGCGCTCGGCGGACCTGGTGGTGATCCACCGGGTGCTGCACTTCCTGTCGGACCCGGCCGCGGCGGTGGCGGAGGCGGCGCGCCTGTTGACCGACGACGGGCGCCTGGTGATCGCCGACTTCGCCCCCCACGGGCTGGAGCACCTGCGCGACCAGCACCGCCACCGGCGCCTGGGCTTCTCGTCGGAGGAGATGGCGCGCTGGCTGCGGGCGGCGGGGCTGGAGCCCGCGCCGGAGCTCGCCCTGCCGCCGGGCGCCGGCGACGGCCTCACCGTGATGATCTGGAGCGCGGCCCCCGCCCGCGCCGCCCGCGCCCGCGCCGCCTGACCGGAGCCTCCCGCATGTCCGCCTCCCTCGCCGCGCCCGGCCCCGACGCCTCGGCTCCCAATTCCCCCGGCCTGGGCGCCATCGCGCGCTCGGGCGGGCGCGGGCCGCGGCCGCTGTCCGTGTCCTTCGAGTTCTTTCCGCCCAAGTCGGACGAGGCGGAGGCGACGCTGTGGGCGGCGGTGAGGAAGCTCGAGCCCCTGCGGCCCGAGTTCGTGTCCGTCACCTACGGCGCGGGCGGCTCCACCCGCGAGCGCACCCACCGCACCGTGCGCCGCCTGATCGAGGAGACCAGCCTCAAGCCCGCCGCCCACCTCACCTGCGTGGACGCTTCGCGCGAGGAGGTGGACGCGGTGATCGAAGACTACTGGGCCGCCGGCGTGCGCCACGTGGTGGCCCTGCGCGGCGATCCGCCGGACGGGGCGGGGATCGGCGGACGCTACGCCCCGCGGCCCGACGGCTACGCCAACGCCACCGAGCTCACCGCCGCCATCACCCGCATCGCCCCCTTCGAGGTCAGCGTCGGCGTCTACCCCGAAACCCACCCGGAGACGCTGGACTTCGCCCGCGACCTGGACGTGCTGCGCGCCAAGGTGGACGCGGGCGCCACCCGCGCCATCAGCCAGTTCTTCTTCGACGTGGACGCCTTTCTGCGCTTCGCCGAGCGCGTGCGGGCGGCGGGGATCACCATCCCCATCCTGCCGGGGATCATGCCGGTGACGAGCTTCAAGGGCCTGCGCCGCATGGCCGGCATGTGCGGCGCCGCCGTGCCCGACTGGCTCGCCACCCTGTTCGACGGCCTGGACGACGACCCGGAGACGCGCCGCCTGGTCGCGGGCTCGGTGGCCGCCGAGATGTGCGCCAAGCTGGAGGAGGCGGGCTTCAGCGACATCCACTTCTACACGCTCAACCGCGCGGACCTGACCTACGCCGTCTGCCGCATGCTGGGCGGCCGCGACCGTGCGCAGGCCGCGGCATGACCCGCGCCGACCGCATCGCCGCGCTGCACCGCATCTCGCGCGAGCGCATCCTCGTGCTCGACGGCTCCTGGGGCGTGATGTTCCAGCGCGAAGGGCTGGAGGAGGCGGACTTCCGCGCCGAGCGCTTCAAGGACCACGCCCATCCGCTCAAGGGCGACAACGACCTCTTGTGCCTGACGCGGCCCGACCTCGTGACCAAGCTGCACGACGCCTATTACGCCGCGGGCGCCGACATCAGCGAGACCAACACCTTCAACGCGACCTCCATCAGCCAGTCGGACTACCAGCTCGAATCCGCCGTGCGCGACCTCAACCTGGAGGCGGCGCGCCTGGGCCGCGAGAGCGCCGACCGCTGGACCGCCGCCGAGCCGCACAAGCCCCGCTTCGTGGCCGGCGCCGTCGGACCTCTGAGCCGCACCCTCTCCATCAGCCCGGACGTGAACGACCCGGGCGCGCGCTCCGTCACCTTCGACCAGGTCTACGCCGCCTACCGCGAGCAGGTGCTGGCCCTGCACGAGGGGGGCGTCGACCTGTTCCTGATCGAGACCATCTTCGACACGCTCAACGCCAAGGCCGCCATCAAGGCGGTGATGGACCTGGAGGACGACGGGCTGGAGCCCCTGCCCATCTGGCTCAGCGGCACCATCACCGACCGCTCGGGCCGCACCCTCAGCGGCCAGACGGTGGAGGCGTTCTGGAACAGCGTGCGCCACGCCCGGCCCTTCGCCGTGGGGCTCAACTGCGCCCTGGGGGCCGAGCTCATGCGCCCCCACATCGCCGAACTCTCCCGGGTGGCCGACACCCTGGTCAGCGCCTACCCCAACGCCGGCCTGCCCAACGCCATGGGCGAGTACGACGAGGAGCCCCACCAGACCGGCCATTTCCTGGAGGAGTGGGCGCAGTCGGGCATCGTCAACATCGTCGGCGGCTGCTGCGGAACCACGCCCGAGCACATCGCCTGCGTCGCCCAGGGCGTCGAGGGCCTTCCGCCCCGCCCCATCCCCCGCCGCCCCACGGCCCTGCGCCTGGCGGGCCTCGAACCCTTCGAGCTCGCGTGACCAACTCCGCCTTCGCCCGCAACTTCACCGATCCGGCCTTCATCGAGCGCTACCTGCGCGACGGCCCGGCCGCCTTCGCGCCCGGCCATGCGGGCCTCTTGCAGATGGTCTACGTCCTGTTGGCCGAGACCATGCCCGAGGACGGGCGCGTGCTCGTGGTGGGGGCGGGCGGCGGTCTGGAGACGCGCGCCCTGGCCGAGCGCGCGCCCGGCTGGCGCTTCACCGGCGTCGACCCCTCGCCACAGATGCTGGCCCTCGCGGGCGTCGTCGCCGGTCCCGCCGCGGGGGACCGGCTGGAGCTGGTCGAGGGGGAGGTCGCCGCCGCGCCCGCCGGACCGTTCGACGCCGCCACCTGCCTTTGCGTGCTGGGCGTCCTGCCCGACGACGGGGCCAAGCTCGGCCTCCTGCAGGGGGCTCATGGGCGGCTGAAGCCCGGCGCGCCCTTCCTGCTGGTCGACCAGTGCCTCGACCGCGCGGCCCCCGACTTCGACCTGCGGTTGGACCGCTACGCCGCTTACGCCCGCGCCTCGGGCGTCGACGCCGAGGTCGTGGCGGGCGCCCGCGCGACGATGGCGGCCAGCACCACCGTGGTCAGCCGCGCCCGCGACGAGGCGCTGCTGACCGAGGCCGGATTCCGCGACGCGGAAGTGTTCTACGTCGGCTTCGCCTGGACCGGCTGGATCGCCTACGCATGACCTCCGACCCCAAGCTCGCCCTCTCCGCCGTGGAGGTGGAGGCGCTGCGCCAGATGCGCACCCGGCTCAACAAGCCGGCGGTGAGCGACGCGGCCTCCGCCACCCTCGGCCGGGCGTGCCTGGCCGTGCTCGCGCGCAACGGGGTGGAGGCCGCGGCCGATCCCGCGGGGCTGGCGGTGCTCGAGGCCACGCTGGGCCGCGCCCCCCAGGCGATGGTCGAGGCCGTGCGGGCGGCGGCGGGCCTGGCCAACCTGCGCCTGCTCGCCGCCGTGCTCGCCCGCCGCCTCGCCGCCAACCCCGCCGACTGGCGCGCCCTGCAAACCGCGGGCGCCCCCCAGGCGATGATCTCGCGCCGCCTGCAGTTCGCCGGCCGTGAACCCGACCCGAGCGCCAGCGCATGACCGACACCGTCCCCGACGCCACCTCCGACACCAGCCTGGGCGCCGCCGCCCCCCGCGCCCAGTTCGTCAACGTCGGCGAGCGGACCAACGTCACCGGTTCGGCCAAGTTCAAGAAGCTGGTGGTCGAGGGCGACTATCCCGCCGCCCTGTCCGTGGCGCGCCAGCAGGTGGAGGCGGGCGCCCAGGTCATCGACGTCAACATGGACGAGGGCCTGCTCGACAGCCGTGCGGCCATGGTCACCTTCCTCAACCTGATCGCCGCCGAGCCCGACATCAGCCGCGTGCCGCTGATGGTCGACAGCTCCAAGTGGGAGGTGATCGAGGCGGGGCTGCAGTGCGTGCAGGGCCGCGCCATCGTCAACTCGATCTCGCTGAAGGAAGGCGACGAGAAGTTCCTCGCCCAGGCCCGCGCCTGCCTGCGCTACGGCGCCGCCGTGGTGGTGATGGCCTTCGACGAGCAGGGGCAGGCCGATACGCGCGCGCGCAAGGTCGAGATCTGCACCCGCGCCTACCGCACCCTGGTGGACGCGATCGACTTTCCGCCCGAAGACATCATCTTCGACCCCAACATCTTCGCGGTCGCCACGGGCATCGAGGAGCACGACAACTACGCGGTCGACTTCATCGAGGCCTGCCGCGAGATCAAGGCGACCCTGCCCCACGCGCGCATCTCGGGCGGCGTGTCGAACGTGAGCTTCAGCTTCCGCGGCAACGAGCCCGTGCGCCGGGCGATCCACAGCGTGTTCCTCTACCACGCGGTGGCGGCGGGCATGGACATGGGCATCGTCAACGCCGGCGACCTGCCGGTCTACGACGACATCCCCTCCGAACTGCGCGAGGCGGTGGAGGACGTGATCCTCAACCGCCCGCAGCGGACCAACGTCACCAACACCGAGCGGCTGGTCGACCTCGCGCCGAACTACAAGGGCGGCGCCGCGGCCGCATCCAAGGGGCCCGACCTCGCCTGGCGCGCCTCGCCCGTCGCCGAGCGCCTGGCCCACGCCCTGGTCAAGGGCATCACCGACTACATCGAGGAGGACACGGAGGCCGCCCGCCAGGAGGCGACGCGCCCGCTGCACGTCATCGAGGGCCCCTTGATGGACGGCATGAACCGCGTCGGCGACCTGTTCGGCGCGGGCAAGATGTTCCTGCCCCAGGTGGTCAAGTCCGCCCGGGTGATGAAGCAGGCCGTCGCCTACCTCCTGCCCTACATGGAGCAGGAGAAGGAGGGCCAGGTGCGCCAGGCGGCGGGCAAGATCCTGATGGCCACCGTCAAGGGCGACGTGCACGACATCGGCAAGAACATCGTCGGCGTCGTGCTCCAGTGCAACAACTACGAGGTGATCGACCTGGGCGTGATGGTGCCCGCCGACAGGATACTGGACGCGGCGGTGGAGCACGGGGTCGACATGATCGGCCTGTCGGGCCTCATCACGCCCTCGCTGGACGAGATGGTGTTCGTGGCGGGCGAGATGGAGCGGCGCGGCCTGTCCATCCCGCTCCTGATCGGCGGGGCCACCACCAGCCGTACCCACACGGCGGTGAAGATCGAGCCCGCCTACCGCCGGGGCTCCACCACCTACGTGCTGGACGCCTCGCGGGCCGTGGGCGTGGTCTCCGGCCTGCTCAGCCCGACCGAGCGCGACCGCCACATGGCCGAGACGCGCACCGAGTACGTCCGCGTGCGCGAGCAGTTCGCCCGGGGGCGCGAGGTGAAGTCGCGCACGCCGCTCGCCGCCGCCCGCGCCAACGGCTTCAAGATCGACTGGTCGGCGCACCAGCCCATGCGCCCGAGCTTCCTGGGCGTGCGCAGCTTCGACGCCTGGGACTTGGGCGACCTCGCCGAGGTGGTCGACTGGTCGCCCTTCTTCCAGAGCTGGGACCTGACCGGGCGCTTTCCCGACATCCTGCAGGACGACGTGGTGGGCGAGGCCGCGCGAGACCTCTGGGCCGACGCCAAGCCCATCTTCGACCGCATCGTGCGCGACAAGCTGTTCACCGCCCGCGGCGTCGTCGGCTTCTGGCCCGCCAACGCGGACGGCGACGACGTGGTGCTGTGGACCGACGAGACGCGCACGGTGGAGCTCGCCCGCTTCCACACCCTGCGCCAGCAGATGGGCAAGGCGGCGGGGCGGCCCAACACGGCGCTCAGCGACTTCGTGGCCCCGGTGGGGACGGGCGGAGGCGTCGCCGCCCCCGACTATCTGGGCGCCTTCGCGGTCACCGCCGGCCACGGCGAGGCGGCGCTGGCGCGCGAATACCGCGAGCGCGGCGACGACTACTCCGCGATCATCGTCGCGGCCCTGGCCGACCGCTTGGCCGAGGCCTTCGCCGAGCGCCTGCACCAGCGCGTGCGCACGCAACTGTGGGGTCACGCGCCCGACGAGCACCTGGACGCCGCCGGCCTGATCGCCGAGCGCTACAGCGGCATCCGCCCCGCCCCGGGCTATCCCAGCCAGCCCGACCACACCGAGAAGGCGACCCTGTTCCGCCTGCTGGACGCGGGCGCCCACACCGGCATGGCCCTGACCGAGAGCTACGCCATGACCCCCGCCGCCAGCGTCTCCGGCCTCTACTTCGCCCACCCGCAGGCCCACTACTTCGGCGTCGGCAAGATCGACCGCGACCAGGCGCAGGACTACGCCCGCAGGAAGCGCTGGCCGGTGGAGGAGGCGGAACGCTGGCTCGCGCCCATCCTCAACTACGAGCCGGGAGAGGTGGCGCGGGAGGCGGCGGC
>CAXSDV010000010.1:48315-77747 GCA_964235945.1 uncultured Caulobacteraceae bacterium | reverse complement strand
CAGCCCTGTGTTCGACCCGTCGGAGACGTGTCGAACTTTGATGGAAGGGACGCCCCGCGTCCCGACGCCCCCGCGAACGCCGTCTGGCGCAGGGCGGGTCAAGGGCGGAGAGCCGCAGGCGTCCCTTGACGCGCCCGAGCACGGCGGCCGTGACTCGACGGCGCCCGCCCGCCACCCACTCGCCCACGACCGTTGACCGCCCCGGGAGGGCGCCCTATACGCCGCCGCTCGCGCGGTTCTGCGGCTTACCTCCGCAGGATACGGGCCCAGGTGGCGGAATGGTAGACGCGCTGGCTTCAGGTGCCAGTGGCTTAACGGCCGTGGAGGTTCGAGTCCTCTCCTGGGCACCACCGCGCGCGTCCCCTTCCCGGGCGCGGCGGGGGCGGTGGCGCGCCGGTACGCCGCCCGACCGCTGGACGCCCATGACCATCCACCTGCACCGGGGCGACCTGCCCGCCGACCTCGACCTGGGCGCGGTGGTGGCCGTCGACTCCGAAACCATGGGGCTGCAGCTCGGGCGCGACCCCCTGTGCCTCGTCCAGCTCTCGGCGGGGGACGGCGACGCCCACCTGGTCCAGCTCGACCGCTCGACCTACGACGCGCCGAACCTCAAGCGCCTACTGGCCGATCCGGCGGTGCTCAAGCTGTTCCACTTCGGGCGGTTCGACATCGCCATGTTCCACATCCACCTCGGCGTGGTCACCGCGCCCGTCTACTGCACCAAGATCGCCAGCAAGCTCGCGCGCACCTACACCGACCGCCACGGCCTCAAGGACGTGACCAAGGAGCTGCTGGGGATCGACATCTCCAAGGCGCAGCAGAGCTCGGACTGGGGCCGCGCCGAGCTCACCCGCGAGCAGCAGGACTACGCCGCCTCCGACGTGCTGAACCTGCACGCCCTGCGCGACCGGCTGGACGAGATGCTGGAGCGCGAGGGCCGCGCGGAACTGGCGGCGGCCGCCTTCGCCTTCCTGCCCTGGCGCGCCCGGCTGGACGCGGCGGGCTGGGAGCACGTCGACATCTTCGCCCACAGCTGACCCCCGTGGCCGCCAGCCCCGCCCCGCCCCCCGGGACCCGGCCGCTCCAGCCCGGAGCCCGGCCCACCGCGCTGGAGATGTCGCGCCGGCGCTCCGAGCGGGTCCGCAGGCTGCGCCTGGCCGCGCCCTGGACCATCGGGGCGGTGGTGTTGCTGGTGGGCGGGTGGATCGGCGGCCGCGCCGTGCTCTCGGCGCTGCACCCGGACGACACGGGCCGGCAGGTGCGCATGAGCCGCCCGCATTTCATCGGCCGCGACGACCACGGCAAGCCCTACGACATCGCCGCCAGCCAGGCGGTGCGCGACCCCGCGCACGACCAGATCGTCCACCTGGTCGACCCGGACATGCGGCTGCACACCAACGCCCCCGCGCCCGCGCGCCTGCGCGGCCGCACCGGGGTGTTCGACGAGGGCACGGGGGTGCTGTCCGTCGCCGGGGCCGTCGTGTTCGAGGATGGGAACGGCTACGTGTTCCACAGCGAGCGCACCCGCATCGACACCCAGACCCTGGAGGTGCGGGGCGACGCGGCCGTGCAGGGGGACGGGCCTATTGGCCGCATCTCCGCCTTGTCCTATGCCGTTCATAACCGGGGCGAGGACGTCGTGTTCGACGGGAACGTCCGCTCCCACATCAACAACGACCGGTCCGCCGACCGCAAGCCGGAGCCGCCCCGACCATGAGACGCCTCGCGATCCCGCCGGCCGTCCTGGCCGCCTCCGGCGTCGTCCTGGCGGCCGTTCCCGCGCCGTCGCGCGCCGCGCAGGCCCCCGCCGCCCCCGCCGTGGCGGCGGCCCCCGCGTCCGTGCTGGGCGGGGGCGGGCCGGTGGACGTCACCTCGAACAATTTCGAGCGCGTGGGCCCGCTGCACCTGATCTACAAGGGCGACGTGGAGGCCATCCAGGGGCAGGCGCGCCTGCGCAGTCCGCAGATCGACATCTTCTACGCCCAGAAGGGCGCGGCCCCCGGCGACCGGTCGGCCACCGCCACCGTGGGCTCCATCGAGCGCATGGAGGCGGAAGGGCCGGTCTACTACGTGACGCCCACCCAGACCGCCAAGGGCGACCACGGCACCTACATCGCCGCGGACGACAGCATCATCCTGACGGGCAACGTGGTGCTCACCAACGACAAGAACGTCGCCACGGGCGCCCGCCTGGTGATCCACCAGAAGACCAGCCAGGCGGTGCTGACCGAGACGCCCGGCAAGCGCATCCGCACCGTGCTCTACCCCAACCAGCCGCCGCCCCCCGCGGCGGGTGCGGCCCCGTCGCCGGCCCCGTCCGCCGCCGCCCCGGCCGCCCCGGCGCCGGGCAAGCCGCCGCCCCGCGGCGCCAAGCGGCCATGAAGCTCGTCCCCCTCGGCGCGCCGGGCCAGCCGATCGTTCCGGCGGACGCTCAGGCTCCTGGAGCCCGGAGTCCCGGGGTCCCGCTTCACACCGCTCCCCATTCCGCGGCGCCGGACGCCGCTCCGCACGACGGCCTGTTCGTGGACCGCATCGGCAAGTCGTTCCGCGGCCGGGCGGTGGTGAAGAGCGTCAGCCTGTCGCTCAAGCGCGGCGAGGTGGCGGGGCTCTTGGGCCCCAACGGCGCGGGCAAGACCACCTGCTTCTACATGATCACGGGCTTGGTCGCCGCCGACTACGGTTCGATCAACCTGGACGGGGCCGACATCACCGCCCTGCCCATGTTTCAGCGCGCCCGCCTGGGGGTGGGCTACCTTCCCCAGGAGACCTCCATCTTCCGCGGCATGAGCGTGGAGGAGAACGTCATGGCGGTGGTGGAGATGCGCGAGCCCAGCCGCGCCAAGGCCAAGCTGCGCGTGGACGAGCTGCTGGACGAGCTGCACATCGCCCACCTGCGCGCCTCGCCCGCCACCGCCCTGTCCGGCGGCGAGCGTCGCCGCTGCGAGATCGCCCGGGCCTTGGCGTCCGACCCCGCCTTCATGCTGCTGGACGAGCCCTTCGCCGGCATCGACCCCCTGGCCATCACCGACATCCGCGAGGTGATCCGCTTCCTGGCGAACCGGGGCATCGGCGTGCTCATCACCGACCACAACGTGCGCGAGACCCTGGGCATCATCGAGCGCGCCTCCATCATCCACGCGGGCGAGGTGCTGTTCGAAGGCGCCCCGGACGAGATCCTGGCCAACCCGGAGGTCCGCCGCGTCTACCTGGGCGACCGGTTCGGCGACTGAGCGCGGGCGGGAGGCTCAGCCGGGCGGGTCGCGGTCGTCGCGGCAGGCGGCCTCCGCCGTCAGCACGGCGGCGACCGCGTGGGTCACCGCGGCGATGCGCATCGCCGTCTGCACCTGCTCGGCCGGGGCGCCGTGGGTGCGCAGTTCCTTCTCGTGGGCGTCCAGGCAGCGGCCGCAGCCGTTGAGCGCCGACACGGACAGGCACCACAGCTCGTAGGTGGACCGCTCCACCCCCGGACGCGCCAGGGCGGTGACGCGCAGCTTGGAGGGCATGGTGGCGTACTGCGGGCTCTCCATCTGCGACAGGGCCCGGTAGTAGACCGTGTTCATGGCCATGATGGAGGCGGCGGTCCGCGCGGCGGTGCGCGCCTGCGCATCCAGCCCCGGCGCGTCGTCCAACGCCGCCAGCAGTTCGGGGCTGCCCAGGCTCCAGGCGCAGGCGAGGAAGCAGCCCCACTTGGCCGCGTCCTCAAGGCCCGTCTCCTCCGCCAGGAGCTTCAGGTTGGCGCGCACGTCGTCCGCATAGTCGGGCAGGGCGTCGTACAGGTCGGCGATGGGCATGGCGCGCTCCGGAACGGCGAGGGGCGGCGGCGGAACCTACCAGATCTTCACCCGGTCGGCGGGCGGAACGTACAGCTTGTCGCCCGGCCGCACGTTGAAGGCCGAGTACCAGCCGTCCACGTTGCGCACCACCGCGTTGACCCGCGCCTCGCTGGGCGAGTGCGGGTCGGTGTGCAGTTGCTGCACCAGGGCCGCGTCGCGCGACTTGCCGCGCCACACCTGCGCCCAGGCCAGGAACACGCGCTGGTCGCCGGTCAGCCCGTCGATCACCGGGGCGGGCCGGCCGTGCAGGCTGGCGTGGTAGGCGTCCAGCGCCAGGTTGATCCCGCCCGAGTCGGCGATGTTCTCGCCCATGGTGTTGGCGCCGTTGATGTGCTCGCCGGGGGCCTGGGCCAGGGCGTAGCTCGAGTACTGGGCCCCCAGCCGGTCGGTCTTGGCGTTGAACTTGGCCGCGTCCGCCGGCGTCCACCAGTCGCGCAGGGCGCCCGTGCCGTCCGACTTGCGGCCCTGGTCGTCGAAGCCGTGGGTCATCTCGTGGCCGATCACCCCGCCGATGCCGCCGTAGTTGACCGCCGGGTCCGCGTGGGAGTCGAAGAAGGGCGGCTGGAGGATGGCGGCGGGGAACACGATCTCGTTCATGGTGGACGAGTAGTAGGCGTTCACCGTCTGCGGGGTCATGCCCCACTCGCTGCGGTCCACCGGGCCGTGCAGGCGGGCGCGCCGGCGGTTCCACTCGAAGGTCTCCGCGCGGGCGGCGTCGCCGTAAAGGTCGCCGGGGACGACCTGCAGGGCGGCGTAGGTGCGGAAAGTGTCCGGGTAGGCGATCTTGACGTTGAAGCGCGAAAGCTTGTCCAGCGCCTGCGTCTTGGTGGCGGGGGTCATCCAGTCCAGCCGCTCGATACGCGCGCGCAGGGCGGTCTTCAGGTTGCCCACCAGCTCCAGCATCTGCGCCTTGGCCTGCGGCGGGAAGTAGTCGCGCACGTAGATGGCGCCCACCGCCTCGCCCAGGCCCGCGTCCGTGGCGGCCACCGCGCGCTTCCAGCGCGCGGGCGGCTCGGGCTGGTCGGCCAGGAACTTGTTGCGGAAGGCGAAGCGCGCGTCGACGAAGCGGCGCGGCAGATAGTTGGCCGCGGCGTCCGTCGTGTGGAACGCCTCCCACGCCTGCAGGGCGGCCACGGGGGCGGCGGCGAAGGCGGCGGCCTTGGCCCGGAGGGCGGTGTCGTCCGCGACCACCACCCGGTCCTCGGCGCCCAGGTCGCCGGCCGCCAGGAAGCGCTTGAAGTCGAAGCCCGGCGCGTAGGCCTGCAGGGCCGCGGGGCTCTTGGCGTTGTAGGTCTTGTCGCGGTCGCGCAGTTGCGCGCGATCCCAGCTCGCCCGGGCCAGCGCCGTTTCGAAGTCGAACACCGCCTTGGCCGAGCCCTGGGGATCGCTCCAGCCCGCCAGTTGCAGCATCTGCGCGATGTAGGCCTGGTAGCGGGCGCGCACCTCTTTGAAGCGCGGCGTGTCCTTGAGGTAGTAGTCCTTGTCGGGCAGGCCGAGCCCGGCGGTGCGCAGCTCCACCGCGTAGCGGCCGGGGGCGCGCGCGTCCTGGCCGAGGTCCACGTCGAACACGGACGAGGTGAAGCCGCGGTGCTCGCCCATCAGGGCGGCGATCTTGGGCCGGGAGGCGGCGGCGCGCACCCGGGCGAGGTCCGCGTCCAGGGGCGCGTTCCCCAGCGCCTCCACCCGCGCCTCGTCCATGTAGGCGGCGTAGAAGGTCCCGATCTTGCCCTCGGGCGTGGAGGGGGGCGCGTGGGCGGCGGCGGCCTTCTCCAGTATGGCGTGGACGCGGTTCTCCGACAGCACGGACAGCACGTCGAAATTGCCGAAGCGCACCCGGTCGCCGGGGATGGCGACGCGCTTGAGCCAGTCGCCGTTGGCGTAGCGGAAGAAATCGTCGCCCGGCTTGACCGCCCGGTCCTGGCCGGAGGTGTCGAAGCCCCACGTTCCGTAGTGCGGGGTGGCCGTGCCCGGATCGAGGGGGTCGGCGGGCTGGGCGAGCGCGGCGGAGGCGAGGGCGCCCACGGCGGCGGCGGCGGCGAGAAGGACGGCGAAACGCATGGGGGCGGGCGGCTCCGGAGGACTGGGCGCACTAGGCCCCCTTCATGCGGCCGTCACAAGGGGCCGGCGCTCGTCTCGGGGGGAGGCGCGGCCGGGGCCGCGGACGGCGCCCTCAGGCCGGGTCCTCCAGGCTGAAGGTCTGGGCCTGCTCGTCATAGGCGTAGAGCTCGGCGTAGCGGCCCCACTGGATCACCGCCGACAGGGTCTCCTCCGCATAGTCCTCGCTCATGTAGTCCTCGAGCTCGGCGGAGAAGCGCGTGTAGGGCGCGCGGTGGGTGGGGCGCTCGTCCAGCACCCGGCGGATCAGCGCGGCGATGGGCACGTGGGCCGTCAGGTGCTCGGCGAACAGGCGCTTTCGCCCGTCCGTGTCGCCTTCCACGAAGCGGCGGCCCGCGTCCGTCAGGCGGATGTCGCCGTGGGCCACGTCCGCGAAACGGAACAGTTGCAGCGTTTCGGCGATGGGGAACAGCTCGTCGATCTCCAGGCTCAGCTCGTCGCCGAGCTCCGGCAGGTCGGCGCGGCCCTCGAAGGGCGGGGCGGCCAGGGTCTCCATCAGGCCGGCGAGCAGGTTGGTGGACACGGAGGGCAGGCCCATGCCCACCCCGCCGTGGGGCTGGGCCGCCGCGCCGCGCCGGCTCTCGCCGTGGAGCCCCTGCAGGTTGGGATTGGTCATGCGGCCGTACACCTCGTCCACCAGTTCGCGGAAGCGCGGGTCCGTGCGCGAGCGCGGGTGCGGCAGGTCCACGAGGATCTCGGCGGCCACGTGGCCGGGCTGGGAGGCGAAGATCAGCACGCGGTCGCACATCAGCACCGCTTCCTCGATGTTGTGGCTGACCAGGAGGATGGAGCGCAGGGGCAGCTTGCCCTCGTTCCACAGCTCGATCAGGTCCGTGCGCAGGGTCTCGGCGGTGAGCACGTCCAGCGCGGAGAACGGCTCGTCCATGAGCAGGAGCTCGGGCTGCATGACGAGGCCGCGCGCCAGGCCCACCCGCTGGCGCATGCCGCCGGACAGCTCCTTGGGATAGGCGTTCTCGAACCCGTCCAGCCCGATCAGGTCGATGGCCTGCAGCGAGCGCGAGCGTCGCTCCGAGCTCGGCACGCCCAGGGGCTCCAGCCCGATCTCCACGTTCTCCTGCACCGTCAGCCAGGGGAACAGGGCGAAGCTCTGGAACACCATGGCGATGCCCTCGCAGGGGCCCCGGAGCGGGCGCCCGCGCCAGCGCACCTCGCCCCCCGCGGGCGCGATCAGCCCGGCGATGATGCGCAGCAGGCTCGACTTGCCCGAGCCGGAGCGTCCGAGCAGGCCCACGATCTCGCCGGAGCGCAGCGCCATGTCCACGCCGTCCAGCACCAGGAGGTCGGAGCCCGCGCCCCGGGCGTAGGTCTGGCGCACGCCGTCGATCTCCAGCAGCACCTCGGCGGCGGGGCCGCGGCCGGCGGCGACGGGCGGGCGAGCGGTGGTGGTGGAGGTCATGGGCGACGTCACTCCGAGCGCAGGCGCCTGGCGCCCCAGGCGAACACCGGTTCCCAGAACAGCCGGTTGAGCAGCACCACGTAGACCACCATCACCACCGTGCCGAGCACGGTGCGCCGCAGGTCGCCGCTGTGGTTGGCGTCGGCGATGTAGGCCCCGAGGCCGTGGGCCTGCAGGTGGGTGGAGCCCCACTCGGCCACCTCCGCCAGCACCGAGGCGTTCCACGAGCCGCCCACCGCGGTGATGGCCCCGGTGACGTAGGCGGGGAAGATGCCGGGCAGGATCACCTTGAGCCACCAGGTGCGCCCGCGGATGCGCAGGGAGGCGGCGGCCTCCAGGAGGTCCTGGGGAAAGGCGGAGGCGCCCGCCACCACGTTGAACAGGATGTACCACTGGGTGCCCAGGATCATCAGCGGCGTGAGCCAGATGTCGGGGGCGAGGTGGAAGTGCACGATCCCCACCACCACCAGCGGGAAGAACAGGTTGTTGGGGAAGGCCGCCAGGAACTGGGCCACGGGCTGCACCGCCGCCGACCAGCGCGGGCGCAGGCCGATCCACACCCCCACCGGCACCCAGATCAGGCTGGCCACCAGCACCAGCACCATGACGCGCAGCAGGGTGATGGCCCCGAGGCCCGCCACCGCCGCCACCTCGGCGGGGGCGACCTCCACGGCGACGAACGTCACCGCGCGCCAGGCCGACCAGCCCGCCAGGGCCGCCAGCAGGCCGTACCAGGCGAGGTCGACCGCCCGGCCGGACACCACCCGGCGCACGGGGGCGGTCACCGTCAGCGGCCGACCCACCCGCACGCTGGCCAGGGAGCTCATCACCGAGCCCGCCGGCCGCAGCACCCGCCGCGCCAGCGCCGCGCGGCGCATGAAGTCGAGCGCCCAGGAGCGGCTGGACAGCGGGTCTTCCGGCGCGTCGCCCGTGCGGAACTTCTGCGACCAGGCGACCAGCGGGCGGAAGATCAGCTGGTCGTAGGCCACGATCACCAGGAGCATGGTCAGGAGCGCCCAACCGATGGCGGCCAGATCCTTGTGCACGATCGCCAGCGCCACGTAGGAGCCCACCCCGGGCAGGGCGATGTGGGTGGCGCCCACGTCGAACGCCTCGTTGGCCACCACGAAGAACCAGGCCCCCGACATGGAGATCATGGCGTTCCAGATCAGCTGGGGCGCGGCGTAGGGGGCCTCCAGCGTCCACAGTCGCCGCCACGCGCCCAGGCGCAGCGAATCCGACAGCTCCGTCAGGTCCTTCGGCACGGTGCGGCAGGAGTGGTAGAAGCTGAACACCATGTTCCAGGCCTGGCTGGTGAACACCAGGAACACCGCCGCGAGCTCGGCCCCGAGGGTGCGGCCGGGGAACAGCCCCAGGAAGAACACCAGCGTCAGCGCCTGGAAGGCCAGCACCGGCACCGACTGCATGACGTCCACCAGCGGGATGATGACCATCTCCGCGCGCCGGCTCTTGGCCGCCCAGAAGCCGAACACGAAGGTGCACAGCACCGACAACGCCATGGCCGCCAGCATCCGCAGCACCGTGCGCAGGGCGTAGCCGGGCAGGGCGCGCGGATCGAGGCTGATCTCCTCGCCCGACACGGGCAGGGCGGTCAGCGTCTGGCGCCCGCCCAGCGCGATCAGGGTCAGGGCGCCGATCACCAGCGCGAACACCGCCAGGTCCGCCAGCGTCAGCCGGGCGCGCGGGATGCGCCAGGCCGAGGGGATGCGCATGGCGAAGGCGGGCGTCTGCAGCGGCACGGGCCCCTCCCTGCAGCCGCCGCGACGGCTCCCCCGCGCCTTACAAGGGCCGGTGCGGCCCCGCAATCGCCGAACCGCCGCGCTCGGCGGCGGGGCGTCGGCCGCTAGTGCTGGCTTTCGGGCATGGACACCCGCAGGCCGTCCAGCGCCTCCGTCACCTTGATCTGGCAGGACAAGCGCGAGTTGGGGCGCACCCCCTCGGCGAAGTCGAGCATGGACTCCTCCATGGCGGAGGGCTGGCCCACCTTGCCGGTCCAAGCCTCGTCCACGTAGACGTGGCAGGTGGCGCAGGCGCAGGCGCCGCCGCAGTCGGCGTCGATCCCGGGCACGTCGTGCTTGACCGCCCCCTCCATCACCGACAGGCCCGACTTGACCTCCAGGCCGTGCTCGGTCCCGTCGTGTTCGACATAGATTACGCGGGGCATGGGCGAGGTCCTCCGCCGGGGTCGCCGCCCCGTGCGCGGTTCGACATATCGCGCGGGGCGGCGGAGGCAAGCGGCCGCTCTCCGCTTGGCGCGGGCTGCGGCGCGTGGGACACGCCGCAGCGACCATGCCTCCCGCCGCGCCCCGCACCTTGCGCTTGTCCTCGCCCGAAGCCGCCGCCGACCTGGGCGCGCGCATAGCGCGGCGCCTGCGTCCGGGGGAGGCGGTGTGCTTGTGGGGGCCGCTGGGCGCGGGCAAGTCCACCCTGGCGCGGGGTTTGGTGCGCGCCCTCACCTCGCCGGACGAGGAGGCGCCGAGCCCCACCTTCACCCTGGTGCAGGCCTACCAGGGGCCGGACTTCACGCTGGCGCACTTCGACCTGTACCGTCTGCAGGGCGCGGCGGAAGCGGAGGAGCTCGGCCTGGACGAGGCGCTGGACGCGGGCTGCGCGGTGATCGAATGGCCCGAGCGGCTGGAAGGCGCGCTCCCGCCGGACCGGCTGGACGTGGCCCTGGCCGTCGACCCCGCCGCGCCGGAGGCCGGGCGGCTTGCCACCCTGCGGGGCCGGGGCGCATGGACGGAACGTGAACACGATCTTCTCTGACCCGCGTTCGGCGCTTCCGCCCCCCGACCTGTCGGGGCGCGAGGCCGAGCGGCGGGCCTTCCTGGAGCGGGAGGGCCTGGGAGGCGCCCGGCGCGAGCCGGTGGCGGGCGACGCCTCCACCCGCGCCTACGAGCGCCTCCTGCGGCCCGGCCGCGCCCCGCTCATCTTCATGGACGCCCCGCCCGCCGCCGAAAGCGCGGTCGCGCCGCCGCGCGCCACCCCCGGCGAGCGCGCCGCGCTGGGCTACAACGCCCTGGCGCGCTTGGCGGGCGGCCGGGTGGACGCCTTCGCCGCCGTGGCCGGCTGGCTGCGCGCCCGCGGGCTCTCGGCGCCGGAGGTGGCGGCGCTGGACGCGCCCCGGGGCTTCGCCCTGCTGGAGGATCTCGGGACCGACCTGTTCCGCGACCGGCTGGCGGCGGGCGCCGACCCGGACCTCGTCTACGGCCAGGCGATCGACCTGCTGGTGGCCCTGCACGCGCAGCCGCCGCCCGAGACGCTGTCCGGCGAGGGGGAGGGCTGGCCGCTGGCGACCTACGACGCCGTCGCGCTCAAGATCGGCGTCGACCTGTTCGTCGAGTGGTGGCCCAGGCTCGCGGGCACGCCCGCCTTGGGCGCCGCCGCGCGGGACGAGTGGGTCGAACTCTGGGCGCCCGTGCTGGCGCGGGGCGAGGCGGGGGCGGCCGTGTTCACCCACCGGGACTACCACGCGGAGAACCTGCTCTGGCTGCCGGCGCGCGCCGGGGCCGCACGGGTGGGGCTGCTCGACTTCCAGGATGCGGTGCGCGGCCATCCGGCCTGGGACCTGTTCTCCCTGCTGCAGGACGCGCGGCGCGACGTGCCCGCCGAACTGGAGGCGCGCATGGTCGCGCGCTACCTGTCGGCGCGGCCGGCGGTGGACGCGGCGGCTTTCCGCGCCGACTACGCCGCCCTGGGCGCGCTCAACGCGGCGCGCATCCTGGGCCCGGTGTTCGCCCGGCAGATCGCGCTGTTCGGGCGGGAGAAGTACCGCGCCTTCCTGCCGCGCACCTGGCGCGCGCTGGAGCGGAACCTGCTCCACCCGGACCTCGCCGACCTGCGCGCCTGGTTCGACCGCCACGTTCCGCCGGAGGCGCGGGCGTGAGCGCGGCGGCCCCCGGCGCGGCTCCCCGCGTCGCCATGGTGCTGGCCGCGGGCCTGGGCACGCGCATGCGCCCGCTGACCGACGAACGTCCCAAGGCGCTGGTGGAGGTGGCGGGCCGCGCGCTGGTCGACCACGTGCTCGACCGGCTGGCGGAGGCGGGGGTGGAGCGCGCGGTGGTCAACCTGCACCACTTCGCGGACGCGACGGCGGCGCACCTCGCCCGCCGTTCCACGCCCGAGATCGTGTTCAGCGACGAGCGCGCGGGCCTGCTCGACTCGGGCGGCGGGATCGCCCACGCCCGGGCGATGCTGGGCGACGACCCGGTGTTCGTGGCCAACATAGACAACCTGTGGATCGAGCGCGGTCCCTCCGCCCTGTCCGCCCTGGTGGACGCCTGGGATCCGGAGCGCATGGACGTGGCGGTGCTCCTGGCCCCGCGCGACGCCTGCTACGGCTACGGCCGGCCGGAGGGGTTCCTGATGGACGCGGCCGGCCGGCTGACCCACTCCAACAGCCCCGACCCGCTTCCGCCCTACAACAACATCGGCGTGCAGATCCTCAAGCCGGAGGTCGCCGCGGGCGAGGGGGCGTTCTCCATCGTTCCCCGATGGAAGGCCGCGGCGGCGCGGGGACGGCTGCACGGCGCGGTCACGGGGGCGGAGGTGATCCACGTCAGCAGCCCGCCGGACGTGGCCTACGCCCAGGCGCGGCTGGACTCCGTGCACGGATGAACGCCACCCTGGACCTGTTCGACGACCCGCCGGTCCCGGGCGCGCCGACGACCGGCGGCCTGTTCGGCGACGGCCGGCGCTGGTTCAGCGTGCCCGCCCACCGCCCCTTCCTCCACGACCTCGCCCGCGGCCTGTGGACCCGCCTGGGCGAGGAGGGGCCGCAGGCGCTGTCGGACGCGGTGGTGCTGCTGCCCAACCGCCGCGCCGCGCGCGAGCTGGCCGCCGCCTTCACGGGGGCGGCGGGCGGGCGGGCCGTGCTCCTGCCGCAGATCCGCACCCTGGGCGACCTGGACGAGGGCGAGCCGCCCTTCGAGCCGGGCGACGCGGCGCTGGACCTGCCCCCCGCCGTCACCGCCGGCCGCCGCCGCTTCGAGCTGGCCCGGCTGGTGGTCGAGCACCAGCACCTGCTCCGCCGCACCCTGGACGCCGCCGCCGCCCTGGACCTCGCCGACGCCCTGGCCGCCTTTCTGGACGCGGTGCAGATCGAGGAAGCGGACGCCTCGCGCGTGGAGGGGCTGGTCGAGGGCGAACTCGCGCGCCACTGGGAGATCTCCGCGCGCTTCCTCGACATCGCCGTGCGCGCCTGGCCCGCGCGCCTGGAGGAGCTCGGCCTGGTGGACGTGTCGGCGCGGCGCATCGCCCTGCTGCGCGCCCTGGCCGACCAGTGGCGCGCCCGACCGCCCGAGCACCCGCTGGTGGCGGCGGGCTCCACGGGCTCGGCCCCCGCCTCCGCCGACCTGTTGGCCGCGGTGGCCGCCGCGCCGCGGGGCGCCGTCGTGCTGCCCGGGCTCGACCTCGATCTCGCCGACGACGCCTGGGCGCAGGTGGGCGAGGCCCACCCCCAGGGCGCGCTGCGACGCCTGCTGGCCCGCGCGGGGGTGGAGCGCGCGGACGTGCGCCCCTGGCCGGCGGAGGAGACCGCCGCCGACGCCGCCCGGGGCCGCGCGCGCCGCCGGGTGGTCAACGAGGCGCTGCGCCCGCCGGAGGCCACCGCCGACTGGCTGCGGCTGATCGGCGACCTGGAGGCGGAGGGGGCCGTCGCCGGGGCCGACCCCGTGGCCGAGGGGCTGGAGGGGCTATGCGTGCTGTCCGCCCGTACGGAGGAGGACGCCGCCGCCCAGGCCGCGCTGCTGCTGCGCGAGGCGCTGGAGACCCCCGGCCGCACCGCCGCCCTCGTCACCCCCGATCCCGCCCTGGCGCGGCGCGTGTCCGCGCGGCTCTCGCGCTGGGGGGTGGCGGCGGACAGTTCCGCCGGCGCGCCCCTGCCCGCCTTTCCCGCGGGCGTGGTGTTGACCCTGCTGGCGCGGGCGGCCGCCGACCCGCTCGATCCCTCCACGCTGCTGGCGCTGGCCAAGCACTCGCTGGCGCGCCTGGGCCGGAACGCGGCGACCCTGGACCTCGCGCGGCGGCGCTTCGAGCGGCGCGGCCTGCGCGGGCCGCGCCCTCGCGCCTGGACCGAGCTGCAAGCCCACCTCGCCGAGGAGCCGGAGGCCCTGGCCCTGGCCGAGGCGCTGCGGGCCGCGCTCGACCACGCCCGCGCGCCCTTCTCCGCGGGGAATACGGCCTCCGCCCCGCTGGCGGCGCGGGCCCTGGCCGAGGCGCTGGAGCTCCTGGCGTCGGACGCCGACGGGCGCCTGGGCGAGCTGTGGGCCGGCCCCGGCGGCGAGGCGGCCGCGGCGTTGCTGGCGGGCCTGATGGAGGACGGGGCGGGCCTGCCCGCCTGCACCGTGCTGGGCTTCGCCCAGGTGGTGGAGGCGCTGGCCGCGCGTGAGGTGGTGCGCACCGGCGGCGCGCTGCACCCGCGCCTGCGCATACTGGGCCTGATCGAGGCGCGGCTGGTGCGCGCCGACCTGTTGGTGCTGGCGGGGCTGGAGGAGGGTGTCTGGCCCCGTCCCGCCCCCACCGACCCCTTCCTGTCGCGCCCCATGCGCTCGGCTCTGGGCCTGCCGCCTCCCGAGCGGCGCACGGGCCAGGCGGCGCACGACTTCGCCCAGGCCGCCTGCGCGCCGCAGGTGGCGATGATCCACGCCGAGCGGCGCGGCGGCGCCCCCGCGGTCAAGTCGCGCTGGCTGTGGCGGCTGGAGACGCTGGCGCGCGGCGCGGGGTCGGAGCTCCCCGGCCGGCCGGAGGTCGCGTGCTGGGCCGCCGCGCTGGACGCGCCGCTCGCCCCCACGCCGCCCTCCCTGCGCCTCGCGCGGCGGCCCGCCCCCACCCCGCCGGTGGAGGCCCGCCCGCGCGAGCTGGCCGTGACCCGGGTGGAGGAGTGGATCCGCGACCCTTACGCGACCTACGCCCGCTACGTGCTGCGCCTGCGCGCCCTGGCCCGGCCGGACGAGCCGGTGGAGGCGCGCGCCCGCGGCGAGGCCGTCCACGCCGCCTTCCAGCGCTTCGTCGACGACGCCCTGGACGAGGGGGCGCCCGCGCGCTTCGAGGCCCTGCTGGCCGAGGCCCTGCACACGGCGGGCCTGCCCGGCTGGCGCATGGCGCGCGAGCGGGCGCTGGCCTCCAACCTCGCGCGCTGGGCGGTGGAGTTCGAAACCGCGCGCCGCGACGGGGCCGAGCTGCACGTGGAGATGACCGGCAAGCTCGCCCTGCCCGCGCCGCACGCCCCCTTCGTCGTCTCCGCCAAGGCCGACCGGCTGGAGCGCCGCCCCGGCCGCACGGACGTGCTCGACTTCAAGACGGGCGCCGCGCCCAGTTCCAAGCAGGTGGAGAGCGGGTTCTCGCCCCAGCTCACCCTCACCGCCGCCATCCTGGCGCAGGGCGGCTTCGAGGCGGTGGGATCGTCCGAACCCGGAGAGTTGGCCTATGTGCGCGTCACCGGGCGGCGCGAGCCGGGCCGGGCGGAGGTGCGCGGCGAGGCCGGCGGCCACAGCCGCGAGCTGGCGGTGCGCGCCATGGAGGGGCTGCTGGCGCGGGTGGCGCGCTTCGACGATCCGTCCACCCCCTATCTCTCCTGGGCGGCCCCGCAGTTCCTCGGGCGCATCCGCGGCGACTACGACCACCTGGCGCGCCTATGGGAATGGCGGGTGATGGGCGAGGCGGGCGGCGACGGCGAGACGGCGGGAAGCGAAGCGTGAACGCCCCCACCCCCCAGGTGCACGCCGCCGACCCCGCGCTCGACGTTTTCGTCACCGCCAACGCGGGATCGGGCAAGACCTCCACCCTGGTGGACCGGGTGGCGCGCCTGCTGCTGCGCGGCGCGCGGCCGGAGGCGGTGCTGTGCGTCACCTACACCAAGGCCGCCGCCGCCGAGATGCAGCGCCGCCTGTTCGAGCGCCTGGGCGGCTGGTCGGTGCTGGACGACGCGCGCCTGGGCGACGAGCTCGCGCGCATCGGCGAGGACCGGCGCGACCTGTCGCGCGCCCGCACCCTGTTCGCCCGCGCGCTGGAGACGCCGGGCGGGCTGAAGATCCAGACGCTGCACGCCTTCTGCGAGGCGCTGCTGCGTCGCTTTCCGCTGGAGGCGGGCGTCTCCCCGGGCTTCGCGGTGCTGGAGGACGCCGCGCGGCGCGAGGTCTCCGCCCGCGCCCGCGAGGAGTTGGCCGAACTGGCGCTGGCCGACCCCGGCGGCCGCGTGGGCGCCGCCTACGCCCACCTCGCCGTCGAGCTGGACGGACGCGCCTTTGAAACCTTGCTCACCGGCTTCGAGGGCGGACGCGAGACGGTGCAGGCCTACGCCCGCGCCTGCCTCGAGCGGGGCGTGACGCTGGAGGACGACGTGTGGGACCGGGCGGGCTTCCCCGGCGCGCCCCGCCACCCGGAGGAGCTGGAGCACGCCGCCGCCACCGCCTGCGACTGGGCGCGCTGGCGCTCGGCCGCCGCCGCCCTGGCGCTCACCGGCAAGAGCTCGGACGCGGCGCTGGGGGCGCGGCTGACCCGCTTGGCCGAGTGCGCCGCCACCTCGCCCGCGGGCTTCTCCGACTGCTGGGCGGTGTTCTCCACCAAGGAAGGCGAGCCCGCCAAGCGCCTGGGCACCCAGGCGGTGGACGCCGAGACCCTGGCCTGGCTCGGGCGCGAGCAGGCGCGGCTGCACGACACCTGCCGCACCGCCACCGCCGCCCGCCAGGCGCGCGACACCGTCCACGTGCTGACGCTCGCGGTCGCCCACGCCGAACTCTACGAGGGGGCCAAGCACGCGGCGGGGGCGCTGGACTTCTCCGACCTGATCTCGCGCGCGGCCGACCTGCTGACCCGCCGGTCGGAGGCGGCCTGGGTGCTCTACAAGCTCGACGGCGGCATCGACCACGTGCTGCTGGACGAGGCGCAGGACACGAGCCCCGACCAGTGGTCGATCCTGCGGGCGCTCACCGGCGAGTTCTTCGCGGGCGCCGGCGTGCGCGGCGAAGGCGCCAAGGCGCGCCGCACCGTGTTCGTGGTGGGCGACGAGAAGCAGTCGATCTACTCCTTCCAGGGGGCCGCGCCCGAGCGCCTGCTGGAGGAGACGCGCGCCTACCAGGCGTTGGCCCAGGGCGCCGGGCGCGAGCTGGACGTGGTGCCGCTCTTGGAGAGCTGGCGTTCGACCCCGCAGGTGCTGGCCTTCGTGGACGCGGTGTTCGCCGATCCCGCGACCCGCTCCGCGGTCGCCCCGCCCGTGGGCGAGGAGGTGGTGCGCCACGTGGTGGGCGGCCCGCGCCGCGACCACGCGGGCTGCGTCGACCTCTGGCCCCTGTTCCAGGACCAGCCCGTCGAGGAGCCCGACGCCTGGGACGCGCCGCTGGACACCCCCGCCCCCGACTCGGCGAGGAAGCGCCTGGCGAGGCGCATCGCCCAGGCGATCGGCGACATGATCGACCGCGGCGAGGCCGTCTACGACCGCGACCGGAAGGACTGGCGGCCGATCCACGCGGGCGACGTGCTGATCCTGGTGCGCCGGCGCGACGCCCTGTTCGAGGAGATCCTCCGTGCGCTGAAGACCGCCGGCGTTCCCGTGGCCGGGGCCGACAGGCTGAAGCTCTCCAGCCACGTGGTGTTCGAGGACGTGCGCGCGCTGATGCGCTTCTGCCTGTTCCCGTGGGACGACCTGACGCTCGCGGCGCTGCTGCGCAGCCCGTTCTGCGACGTGGACGAGGGCGGCCTCTACGCCCTGGCCCACGCCCGCGACGAGAAGAGCAACCTGTGGGCCGAGCTCTCGCGCCGGGGCGACGAGCGGCCCGAATGGCTGGCGGCGCGCGTCTTCCTGGGCTGGGCGCGGGCGGAGGCGCGCGAGCGCGGGCCGTTCGACTGGCTGGGCCGGGTGCTGGGCCGGCTGGACGCGGCCGGGCGCCCCATGCGCCAGCGCATCCTCACGCGCCTGGGCCCCGAGGCGGAGGACGCGCTGGAGGAGCTCCTGGCCGAGGCCCTGGCCGCCGAGGGCCGCGGCGTGGCCGACCTCGAACGCTTCGCCGCCGAGCTCGAACGCGCGGAGGTGGAGGTCAAGCGCGAGCTGGAGGGGGCGGGCGCCCAGGTGCGGGTGATGACCGTGCACGGCGCCAAGGGGCTGGAAGCCCCGGTGGTGATCCTGCCCGACACCACGGGGCGCCCGCCCGCGCCCGCGCCCGCGCTGCTGGCCACGGACGACGGCGGCCTGGTGTTCGCGCCGCGCGGGGCGGCCGACACGCCGGAGAGCGCCGCCGCCCGCCAGCGCATCAAGGACCGCCAGGCGGAGGAGGGCCTGCGCCTGCTCTACGTGGCGCTGACCCGCGCGCGCGACCGGGTGATCGTCTGCGGCCGCCTGTCCGCCCGCGAGAAGGGGCCGGCCGCCGACAGCTGGTACGCGCGGGTGGAGGCGGCCTTCGCCCGACCGGGCGTCGACGCCCGAACGGTGGCGGAGGGCGAGCTTCTCGTGCGCCGCTACGGCCCCGATCCGCGCCCGCAGCTCAAGCTGCAGAGCCCGCCCGTGGCCGAGCCGCCCCTCCCCGCCTGGCTGACCGCGCCCGGTCCCGCCGAACCCGCGACCAGCGCCTTCGCCAACCCGTCCGCCTACGCCGAACGGGGCCGCGGGCCCGCGCCCTCGCCCCTGGCGGCGGCGGGCGGCCTCGGCCGCTTCCGCCGCGGCGAGCTGATCCACCGCCTGCTCCAGCTCCTGCCGGACGTGGAGGCGGGCGGCCGCGCCGACGCCGCCGCGCGCCTGCTGGAGCGCGAGCGCGACCTCACTCCCGAGCAGCGGCGCGAGATGGCGGGGGCCGCGCTGGGCGTCCTGGGCGACGCGCGCTTCGCCGCCGTGTTCGGCCCGGGCGGCCGGGCGGAGGCGGCGGTGGCCGGCGGCGCCCCCGATCTGCCGCCGGGCCTGTTCGTGTCCGGCCGCATCGACCGCATGGTGGTCACCCCCGAGCGCGTGCTGGTGGTGGACTTCAAGACCAACCGCCCCGCCCCCGACCGCATCGAAGCGGCCGATCCCGCCTACCTCGTGCAGATGGCGCTCTACGTGGCGGTGCTGCGCGCGGTGTTCCCCGACCGCCGGGTGGAGGCCGCGCTGGTCTGGACGGACGGACCCAAGCTGATGCCGGTGCCGGAAAATGTGGTCGCCCAGGAGCTGGCGCGGGTGCGGCGCGGCGGTTGAACCCCCGGGCGCACCCGCCTACCTCGGTGCCTTCGAACAATGCGGCGCGTACGCGCGCCGGCCTGCGGATCGATTGGGAGAGCGGACATGGCCACGGTGAAGGTCGACGACGACAGCTTCGAATCCAAGGTCCTGCAGTCGGACAAGCCCGTGCTGGTGGATTTCTGGGCGGAGTGGTGCGGCCCCTGCAAGCAGATCGCCCCCGCCCTCGACCAGATCAGCGAGGAGCTGGCCGACGCCCTCACCGTCGCCAAGGTGAACACCGAGGAGTCCCCCATGACCCCCGGCCGCTACGGCGTGCGCGGCATCCCCACGCTGATGCTGTTCAAGGACGGCAAGATGGCGTCGATGGCGGTGGGCGCGAAGCCCAAGGCGAAAATCCTGGAATGGCTGGCCGAAGCGGGCGTGAGCACCGCCGCCGCGTAACCCCGCTCGCCCGCGACGAAGCCGCGTGCGTAGACCTTCGCGACCGCTTGAAGGTGCGCTCCGGCAGCTGAAGCCCTGTGTTCGACCTGTCGGAGACGTGTCGAACACAGGGCTATGACTTGGGTTGGAGTTGCGCCGACGGGCGACGCTCCCGTTCGGGACCCGTGAGGCTCGGGGCGCGGCCCCCGCGCTTGGGTCACTGCGGCCAGGTGGCGCGGTCTAGGGCCAGGATTTCGCCGGAGAGGTGGAGCGAGCCCGCCACCAGCACGTGCGGCGGGGGGCCGGGCTCGGACAGGGCGGCGGCCAGGGCCTGCGCCACATCGGTGTGGGGATGCGCGATCACGCCCGCGCGCGCCGCCGCTTCGGCCAGGGTCTCGGGCGTGGCCGCCGCCTGCGCAGCGAAGCCGGTGATGTGGACGCGGGCGTCGGCGGCCTTGAGGGCGGCGAACACGCCCTCGGCGTCCTTCGTGCGCAGCAGGCCGACGATCAGCGCCACGGGGCGGCCGTCTCGCGCGTGCAAGGTGCGGGCGAAGTCGGCCACGGCGGCGGCGGCGTGGGGGTTGTGGCCGCCGTCGAGCCACAGGTCGCTCCCGCGCGCGGCGGCGGCCTCGGCCAGGGGACCGGCGGTCAGGCGCTGCATCCGCGCGGGCCAGCGCGCGCCCGCCACGCCCGTCGCCAGCGCCGCCTCCTCCACCCGCGGGCCGCCCGCGTCGCCCCAGGCGAGCAGGGCGGCGACCGCCAGCCCGGCGTTGGCGACCTGGTGCGCGCCGGGCAGGGCGGGGGGCGGCAGGTCGAGCAGCCGGTCGTTCCACTGCACCAGCAGGCGGCCGCGCTCGCTCCAGGCGTCCCAGTCGCGCCCGGCGGCGAAGACGGGCGCGCCCACCCGCTCGGCCTGCGCCTCCACCTGCGCCAGGGCGGCCTCGACCTGGTGGGCGACGACCACGGGCGCGCCCGGCTTGACGACGCCCGCCTTCTCTCCCGCCACCAGCTCCAGCGTGTCGCCCAGGAACTCGCGGTGATCCAGCGCCACGGGGGCGATCACGCTCACCGCGGGCGACACGAGGTTGGTGGCGTCGTGGCGGCCGCCCAGCCCCACCTCCACCACCGCGAGGTCGGCGGGCGTTTCGGCCATGAGCAGGAACTGGGCGGCGGTGACCGCCTCGAAGAAGGACAGGGCGGCGCCGGCGTTCGCCCGCTCCACCCGCTCCAGTGCGTCCACCATCGCCGGCTCCTCCACCAGCCGTCCCGCCAGGCGCAGGCGTTCGACGAAGCGCACCAGGTGGGGGGAGGTCAGCACGTGGACGCGCAGGCCCGCCGCCTCGGCCGCGGCGCGCACGAAGGCGACGGTCGAGCCCTTGCCGTTGGTGCCCGCCACGTGGATCACCGGCGGCAGCCGCCGTTCCGGGCGGCCGAGCGCCCCGCACACCCGGTCCACGCGCGACAGGCCGAGGTCGATGGCGCGCGGGTGGAGCCGCTGCAGCCGGGTGAGCGCGGCCGACAGCGCCGGCCCGTCCTGGGCGCCGAAGACGTCGCTCACGCGGTTCCTCCCACGCCGGCCGGTTCAGGCCGCCCGGGACGGCGCCCCCGGCGGCGCGCGGCGGCGCGCCTCGGCCAGGGTGTGCAGCAGGCGGCCCAGCACGTCCGGCAGCTCGCGGCGCGGCACCACGCGGTCGACCATGCCCTTCTCGACCAGGTATTCGCTGCGCTGGAAGCCGGGGGGCAGCTTCTCGCGGATGGTCTGCTCGATCACGCGCGGGCCCGCGAAGCCGATCAAGGCGCCCGGCTCGGCCAGGTGCACGTCGCCCAGCATGGCGTAGCTGGCGGTGACGCCGCCGGTGGTGGGGTCGGTCAGCACCACCACGTAGGGCAGGCGCGCCGCCTTGAGCTCCTGGATGGCCAGGGTGGTGCGCGCCATCTGCATGAGCGACAGGGCGCCCTCCTGCATGCGCGCGCCGCCCGCGGCGGTGAAGGCCACCATCGGGGCCTCGCGCGCCACGGCGGCCCGGGCGGCGGCGATGAAGCCCTCCCCCGCCGCCATGCCCAGCGATCCGCCCATGAAGGCGAAGTCCTGCACCAGCACCACGGCGGGCGCGCCGCGGATGGCGCCATGGGCGATGGCCATGGCGTCGGGCTCGCCGGTGGCCGTCCGCGCGGCGGCCAGGCGCTCGGGATAGGGCTTGCCGTCGGAGAAGCGCAGCGGGTCCTCCACCACGTCCGGCGTCGGCAGCGTGTCGTAGCGGGCGTCGTCGAAGGTGGCGCGGAAGCGCGGAACCGGGCCGATGCGCATGTGCCGGCCGGAGGGCGTCACCCAGGCGGCGGCCTCCAGGTCGGCGCGGAACAGCATGTCGCCCGTGTCCGGGTCCTTGACCCAGAGGTTCTCCGGCGAGTCGCCCCCCTTCTTGCGGGGGCGCACGCCCGGCGCGAAGCGGCTGAGCCAGCCGCCGCGGCGGTCGGGAGCGGGGGCGGCCGTGTCCTCCGTCGGCGGAATGCGCGTCTGGTCCATCAGGCGGCGGCCTCCGATCGGGCGCGGGCGCCGCGCACGGCGGCGGAGAGGGTGCGCGCCCGGGCCAGCACCGCCTCCACCGCGTCGGCGCCCGACGCCTCGGCGCGGGCGATCTCGTCGACGAGGGCCGAGCCCACCACGGCCGCGTCCGCCACCCGGGCGATGGCGGCGGCGAGCTCCGGCGTGCGGACGCCGAAACCCACGGCGACGGGCAGGCCCGTGGCCGCGCGCACCCGCGCCACGGCGGGGGCCACCGCGTCCGCGTCCGCCGCGCCCACCCCGGTCACGCCCGCCACCGCCACGTAATAGACGAAGCCGGAGGTGCGCCGCGCTACCACCGCCAGCCGCGCGTCGTCGGTGGTGGGGGCGGTGAGGCGCACCAGCGCCACCCCCGCCGCGTCCAAGGCGTCGGCCAGCGGCGCGGCCTCCTCCGGCGGGCAGTCGACCACGATGAGGGCGTCCACGCCCGCGGCCGCGGCGTCGGCGGCGAAGCGGTCGAGGCCGTAGGAGAGCAGCGGGTTGAGATAGCCCATCAGCACCACCGGCGTGCCCGCCTCGCCCGCGCGGAAGCGGCGCGCCACGTCCAGCACGCCCGCCAGCGTGGTGCGCGCGGCCAGCGACCGCTGGGAGGCGAGCTGGATGGTCGGCCCCTCGGCCATGGGGTCGCTGAAGGGGTAGCCGAGCTCGACCACGTCCGCCCCCGCCGCGGGCAGGCCCGCCAGGATCGCCTCGGAGCGGGCGAGGTCGGGGTCGCCGGCCATCACGTAGGCCACGAAGGCGGCGCGGTCCTCGGCCTTGAGCGCGGCGAAGCGGGCGTCCAGCCGGTTCACGCCACGGCTCCGGCGGAGGGGTGCGGCTCCATCGCCGCGGCGCCCTGCAGGCGGGCGTCCAGGTGGTCGGCGACCGCGAAGATGTCCTTGTCGCCGCGGCCGCAGAGATTCATCACCACGATCCCGCCGGGGCCGACTTCGCGGGCCACCTCGCCCACGCGCGCCAGGGCGTGGGCGGGCTCCAGCGCGGGCAGGATCCCTTCCAGCCGGGCGCAGAGCTGGAACGCGTCCAGCGCCTCCTCGTCGGTGGCCGACAGGTAGGTGGCGCGGCCCGCGTCCTTGAGCCAGGCGTGCTCGGGGCCGACTCCGGGGTAGTCGAGCCCCGCCGAGATGGAGTGCGCGTCGATGATCTGGCCGTCGTCGTCCTGCAGGAGGTAAGTGCGGTTGCCGTGCAGCACGCCCGGGCGCCCGCCGCTCATGGAGGCCGCGTGCTTGTCGGTGAGCAGGCCGTGGCCCGCCGCCTCCACCCCGTAGAGCCGCACGCCCTCGTCGTCGAGGAAGGGGTGGAACAGGCCGATGGCGTTGGAGCCGCCGCCGATGCAGGCCACCAGCGCGTCCGGCAGGCGGTTCTCCGCCTCCAGCACCTGGGCGCGCGCCTCGCGGCCGATCACGCTCTGGAAGTCGCGCACCATGGCCGGGTAGGGGTGCGGGCCGGCGGCGGTGCCGATCAGGTAGTAGGTGTCGGCCACGTTGGTCACCCAGTCGCGCATGGCCTCGTTCATGGAGTCCTTGAGCGTGCCCGTGCCGGAGGTGACCGGCCGCACCTCCGCCCCCAGGAGCTTCATGCGGAACACGTTGGGTTGCTGCCGGTCGACGTCGGTGGCGCCCATGTAGATCACGCAGGGCAGGCCGAAGCGCGCGCACACGGTGGCGGTGGCCACCCCGTGCTGGCCGGCGCCCGTTTCGGCGATGATGCGCGTCTTGCCCATGCGCCGGGCCAGCAAGATCTGGCCGACCGTGTTGTTGATCTTGTGCGAGCCCGTGTGGTTCAGCTCGTCGCGCTTGAAGTAGATGCGCGCGCCGCCGAAGTGCTCCGTCAGCCGCTCGGCCAGGTAGAGCGGGCTGGGCCGGCCGACATAGTGGGCGGCGAAGCGGTCGATCTCGGCCTGGAACCGCGGGTCCGCCTTGGCGGCGGCGTAGGCGCGGTCCAGCTCCAGCACCAGCGGCATCAGCGTTTCGGCGACGTAGCGGCCGCCGTACCCGCCGAAGCGGCCCTGGGCGTCCGGCTGGGCGGAGTAGGCGTTGGACGGGACGGGAGCGTTCACGGGCGAAGCATCAGGCGAGGCGGCGGCCGTCCGAAGGTGGGGCTCAGGCGCGGCGCACGGCCTCCAGGAAAGCCGAGATCAGGCGCGGGTCCTTAACACCGGGCCCGCGCTCCACGCCAGAGGAGACGTCCACCCCCGCCGCGCCCGACATCTCCAGCGCTTCCGCCACGTTCCAGGGGTCGAGCCCCCCGGCCAGCAGGAAGCCGCGCGCCGAGGCGGGCGCGTCCTTCAGGAGCGTCCAGTCGAAGCGCGCGCCCACTCCGCCCGGCAGGGCCGAGCCCGCGGGGGGCCGGGCGTCGAACAGGATCCTGTCGGCGGCGCCCGCGTAGGCGTGCGCCCCGGCCACGTCCGCCGCTTCGGACACCGCCAGCGCCTTGATCACCCGCGCGCCCGTGCGAGCCCGCACCAGGGCGCACCTTTGGGGCGACTCGCCGCCGTGGAGCTGGATCCAGTCGGGCCTGAGCAGGCGGGCCGCCTCGTCCAGGAGCGCGTCGTCCGGGTCGACCAGCACGCAGACCACCCCCGCCCGGCCGCGCGCGGGCTCGGCCAGGCGCGCGGCGTCGGCGGGCGCGACGTGGCGCGGGCTCTTCGGGAAGGTGACGAAGCCCAGGAAGGCGGCGGCGCCGTCCAGCGCCGCGCTCACCGCGGGGGCGGCCGTCAGCCCGCAGATCTTCGCCTCGGCCATGGGGCGCATGTACGGGCCGCGGAGGCGGGCGGCAAGGCGGCGCGGCCGTGCTAGGAGGGCGGCCCCCAGGCTGCAGCGGACCCGCCCCATGTTAGGACCCCAGGAGGAGCCCGTCCTGCCCGCCGAGGCCGACGACCCCGCCGGCCGTCTGTGGATCGACCTGCTCAATCCGAGCGAGGAGGACCGGCGCCGCGCCGCCGAGACCTGCGGCTTGCGCCTGCCCACCCGCGAGGACCTGAGCGAGATCGAGTCCTCCAGCCGGCACTTCCAGGAGAACGACGCCGTCTACCTCTCGGCGGCGCTGGTGAAGGTGGGCGACGGCGAGCCGCGGCTGACCCCGGTGGGCTTCATCCTGAGCCGTCGTCACCTGATCACCGTGCGGTTCGAGGCGTTGAAGGCTTTCGACACGGCCGCCAAGCGCATGCGCGAGCACCAGCCCGCCTCGCCGCTCGACGCCTTCACCGTGCTGATCGAGGAGGTGATCGACCGCAAGGCCGACGTGCTGGAGGAGGTCGGGGCCGAGCTCGAGCGCCTGTCCCAGGCGGTGTTCCACCGGACCGTCCCCAAGCGCCGCACCCGGGCGGGGGACGAGATGCGCGAGGTGCTGGTCAAGGTCGGCCAGGCGGGCGACCAGCTTTCCAAGATGCGCTCCAGCCTGCTCACCACCGGGCGCATCCTGGCCTACGTGTTCGACGAGCAGGCCGGCCGGTCCGACGACGACCTGCGCCGCCGGCTGGCCTCCGCCCGCGACGACGTGGGCTCGCTCACCAGCTACTCCGAGACGCTGCAGGGCAAGGTCGCCTTCCTGCTGGACGCGGTGCTGGGCTTCATCAACATCGACCAGAACGACGTCATCAAGGTGCTGACCGTCGTGTCGGTGGTGGGCGTGCCGCCCACCTTCGTGGCGTCCATGTACGGGATGAACTTCAAGAACATGCCGGAGCTGAATTGGCATCTCGGCTACCCTTACGCCCTGGCGCTGATCTTCCTCTCCGCCGTGCTGCCGCTCGCCTGGTTCAAGACGCGGGGCTGGTTCTAGAGGTCCGCCTCCCGCGGCGGCGGGGCGCAGGCCAGCCGCAGGCGCGCCCCCACCAGGCCGAGCGCGCGGCCCGGGGCGTCTCCTGCGCCGAACGGGGCCGGGAGGCGCACCGATCCTTCGACGTCCACCAGCACGGTCAGGGCGGGCCGGGCGGCGGCGGGAACGCGCGCCAGCGCCGCCCGGTCGGCTCGGGGCAGGCGCGCGGCGCGCCCGACCAGGGGGGCGACGCGCCAGCCCGGGGCGGCGGCCTCCACCTCGAAGCGCCCGTCCCACACCACCGTGCGGCCGGACGGCGCGTCCACGGCGGCCAGGCCGCCGCGACGGCGCTCCCCCGGCTCGCGCCCGGCGCGCACCTCGTCCCCTTCCGCCTCCAGCCGCGCCCCCGCCAGGGTGCGGCGCACGGGACCGCCCGCCAGCAGCGCCGCCTCCGCCGCGAGCAGGACGGGCCCGCGCGGCGGCCGGTCGCCTCCGCCCGCGCAGGTCAGCGCCGCCGCCAGCAGCCGGCGGCGCGACCGGGCGGGCGCCGCGGCCCAGGCGGCGCGCGGCCAGGCCAGGGTGGCGTCGGCGCGCTCCCGCACGGCCCGCGCCAGGACGGCCAGCGCCCGGTCGCCTTCCGCGTCGGCGTCGCCTGCGGCCGCGGGCGCGCCCTCCAGGACGGCGCGGGCGCGGGCGCGGGCGAAGCGTGCGTCCGCGTTGGCGGGGTCGTCCAACCAGTCGCCGCGGCCGGCGGCGACCAGCCGCGCCCGCAGCTCCTCCCGGCGCACGGCCAGGAGCGGGCGCGACAGCATGATCCCGCGCCCCTGCGGCCAGGCGGGCGAGGCGGACCAGGGGCGCAGCCGGCCGAGCCCGCGCGCGTCCGCCTCGCGCATGCGCTCGCCTTCGGTCACGTCGTCCGCCGTGTGGCCCAGCAGGATCACCGTCGCGCCCGCCTCCCGCGCGGCGTCGGCCAGCAGGGCGTGGCGCGCGCGCCGGGCGGCGGCGGGCAGGCCCGCGGCGGGTTTGGGTCCCGTCCAGGACAGGGCGCGCCAACCGGCCCCGGCCTCCCGGGCGGCCCGGCCCGCGGCGGCCGTCCAGTGCGCACCTTCCGGATGCAGGCCGTGGTCCACCGTCAGCGCCAGCAGCGGGCGCCCGGCCCGGGCGCACCAGGCCGCGGCCAGGTGGAGCAGGGCGCGCGAGTCGCTCCCCCCGGACAGGCCCAGGGCGACGGGCCGGCTGGAGGCCGGGTCCAGCCGGGCGTCCAGCTCGGCCCAGGCGCAGGCGGGCGCGGCGAAGACCGCGCCCCGCGCGTCCGTCAGCCGGCCCCGCACTGGGCGCGGGCGCGGACGGAGGCGGCGCGGGTCTTCACCGCGGCGGGCGCCGTGGCGGCGTAGCGGCGCGAGAACTCGGCCAGCGCCTGGCAGGCGGACGGCGAGCGGTCGAGCTGCACCAGGGATTGGGCGAGCTTGACGGTGGCGTCCGGAGCCCACTTGGCCTTGGGCCAGCCCTTCAGCGCCTCCGCGTAGGCGCGGGCGGCGGGCGCGTAGGTTTCGCGCACGTACAGCGACTGGCCGAGGTAGTAGCGCGCCTCCCCCGTGCGGGGTCCCGTGGGGTTGGCGGCGATGTAGCCCTCGAAGCCGCTCTGGGCGCCGGGATAGTCGCCGGACTCGAGCCGGGCGTAGGCGTCCTTGAAAGGATCGGCGGCGGGGGGCGGCGCCGCGCCGCCGCCCAGCCGGCCCGTGTCCTGCGCCTGCACCTGCGCGGTGACGTCCGCACCCCGCGGGCGGGGGCCGGCGGGCGGCGCGGCCGCCGGGGGCGCGGCGGGGTCGGCGGCGGCCGGGGCGGCGGCGGCGGCGGGCGGGGGGGCGCCCGTGGCGGCCTGGCTCTCCAGCCGGGTGACGCGGTCCGCCAGCGCCTGACGCGCCGCGTCCGACTGGGCCTTGAGCTGCTCGTTGGCGCGCCGCCCCTCGTCCAGGTCGTGGGTCGCCACCTCCAGCCGGCCGGTGAGGTCGCGGATCTGCTGGTCCTCCTGGTCGAGCCGGCCCTGGAGCGCGACGACCTGGGGGTCGGGGCCTTCCGGCTTGACGATCACGGGCTGGCCCGTGTCGCGGCCCTGGAACACGATGGCGCGCAGCTCCCTGACCTGGCGCTCCAGGTTCTGGAGCCGCCGGTCGTCCTGGGCGTGGGCGGCGGGGGCGAGGGCCAGCAGGGCGCAGCCGAGGAGCAGGGCGGGGCGGCGGGTCATGGGCGCGGATCTCTGAACGGAGGAGGCGGATCGGGAAGAAGGCGCGTCCCGCCGGGCGCCGGGCCCGGCGGGACGCCCCGGCTCAGGACGCGCCGCCGGTGAGGGCGGTGTGGGCGTTGCGGTTCTTGGCGAGCCCCTCCTCGCCGCCGCTGGCGTCCAGCGGGCGCTCCTTGCCGTAGGAGATGGTGGTGACGTGGCCGGCGGCCACGCCCTGCTGGACGAGGTAGGACTTCACCGAGTCGGCGCGGCGGCCGGCCAGGGCGAAGTTGTACTCGCGGGTGCCGCGCTCGTCGGCGTTGCCCTCGATGCGCACGCTCACGTCCGGGTAGCGCTGCAGCCACTGGGCCTGGCTGTCGAGCACGGTGCGCGCCTCGGGCGTCAGGGTGAACTGGTCGTAGGCGAAGTAGACCCGGTCGCCCGCGTTCTGCACGAAGTCCTGCTCGGAGCCGGGCTTGGCCGCGCCGAACGCGCCGGAGCCCACCGGGCCGGAGGGCTGGTAGGCGGGCGCGCCGGCGGCGGGCGGGGGCGGCGGGGGTCCGGGCGGCGGCGGGACCGGCTTGTGCGCGCAGGCGCCCAGGGCTGCGAAGCAGGCGCCGGCGAGCGCCAGTCGGGTGAAGCGGGAGGTGTCGGCCATGGTTCGGGTCCTTCTGGAGCGGTGGGTGGGAACGCGGGAGGAGGAACTATCGCAGCAGCGCCGACCAGGCGGGGTCGCTGGCGGCGCCCGTGTAGGGGGCGGGCTTGAGGATGCGGCCGGACACGTCCACCGTCCACAGCCGGGGCGAAGCGCCGCCGCGCTCGAACAGCAGCACCCGGCCGTTGGGGGCCCAGGTGGGGCTTTCATCCAGGCTTGAGGAGGTCAGGGTGCGCTCGCCGTGTCCGTCCGGGGCCATGACGCCGATGTGGAACTGCGACCCTTCCTGGCGGACATAGGCGATCAGGTCGCCCTTGGGGCTCCACACGGGCGCGGTGTAGCGGCCGTGGCCGAAACTGATGCGGTGCGCCCCCGTGCCGTCCGCCTTCATCACGTAAAGCTGGGGACTGCCGCCGCGGTCGGAATTGAACACGATGCGCGAGCCGTCCGGCGAGTAGGAAGGCGAGGTGTCGATGGAAGGATCGGTGGTCAGCCGGGTCGAGCGGCGCGTCTCCAGGTTGAAGTCGTAAATGTCGCTGTTGCCGTTCTTCTCGACGGAGAACACCACCTTGTGCCCGTCCGGTGCGAAGCGCGGCGCGAACACCATGCCTTCGAAGTCGCCGATCACCTCGCGCCGGCCGGTCTCAAGGTTGTAGAGGTAGACGCGCGCGCTGTCGGACTGGAGCGACATGTAGGTCAGCTCCTGGCCGTGCTGGCTGAAGCGCGGGCTCAGCACCTGTTCGGGGGGGCTGGTGAGGAACTGCGGGTTGGCGCCGTCCTGGTCCATGATGGCCAGCCGCTTGACCCTGGCGCCGTGGCCGCCGCCCTCCGCCACGAAGGCGATGCGCGTGTCGAAATAGCCGTCCTCGCCCGTCAGGCGCTTGTAGATCACGTCCGCGATGCGGTGCGCCACGCGCCGCCAGTTGTCGGGGGTGGAGGTGAACTCCACCGCGTCCAGCTGGCGGCCGGAGGCCACGTCCCACAGGCGGAAGGCGGCGCGCAGGCGACCGTCCGCGTCCAGCGTGGCCTGACCGTTGACCAGGTCCTGGGCGCCCGTGGGTCGCCAGGCGTCGAACTTGGGCTGGAACGCCACGTCCGGCGGCGGCGGGAAGCTCGACTCGGGCAGCGCCCGGAAGAAGCCGGAGCGCTCGAGGTCGGCGGCCACCACCTCCGACACCTGCGCGCCGAGCTTGCCGGTGCGCGCGTCCGTTCCCGTCAGGGCGGGGATGGCGATGGGCAGGGGGTTGAGCTGGCCCTGGTCGATCTGGATGTCGCCCCCGTCGGCGGC
>CAXSDV010000010.1:42942-48215 GCA_964235945.1 uncultured Caulobacteraceae bacterium | reverse complement strand
CGGAGCGGGCTCGGGCGGAGCCGGGCGCGGCGGCGTCGGCCGGGGCCGCGGGGTGGGACGCGGAGCGGGCTCGGGCGGAGGCGAGGGCGCGGGGGGCGCGGGCCGGTCGACCTCGGCGGGCGGGGCGGTCGCGTCCTCCGCCGGCTCGGGCGCCTGCGCCGGCGCGGGCTCGGGCGCGGCCGCCGCCGGACGCGACAGGCCGGGCGGGGCGGAGGAGACCACCGTCACGGCCACGGGCTCGGGAGGCGGCTCGGGGGGCTTCGCGTGGCGCAGGCCCAGGAACGCCGCCGCCAGCACGCCGCCGTGCAGCAGCGCCGATCCCGCCAGCGACGCCCGCCGGTCCTCCCCGCGCCCGCGCCCCGCCACCGCCGCGCTCAGCGCGCGCCCGGCCGCGCGGCGTCGGCCGTGTCGGTGAGCAGGTTGAGCTTGGTGAAGCCGGAGGTGGACAAGCGCGCCATCACCTTGGCCACGATCGCATAGGGCGCGCGCCCGTCCGCCCGCACGAAGATCGCCTTCTCGGGCGAAGCGTCGGGCAGGGCGCGCAGGGCGGGGACCAAGCCGTCCAGGTCGACGGCGGTCTCCTGCAGGTGCAGGGCGCCGTCCGCGCCGACCGTCACGGCCACCGGCTTCTCCTGGTCGGGGGAGTTGGCCGCGTCCGTCTTGGGCAGGTCCACGGGCACGCCGACGTTGAGCAGGGGGGCGGACACCATGAAGATGATCAGCAGCACCAGCATCACGTCCACCAGCGGCGTGACGTTGATCTCGGACAGCGCGCCGCGCGAGCGGCGGCGGCGGCGGCCGCGCCGGTTCACCGCCAGGGCGTCGTGGGCCGACAGGGCCATCGGCGCTCAGCTCCCGAGCCGACGGCCGATGGCGGCGGCCAGCTCGTCGGCGAAGGCCTCCAGCCGCCCGGTGAACTTGGAGGCGTCCGTGGAGAACTTGTTGTAGGCGATGTAGGCGGGGATGGCGGCCACCAGGCCGATGGCGGTGGCGAACAGCGCCTCGGCGATGGCGGGGGCCACCACCGTCAGGTTGGTCGACTTCTGGCCGGCGATCGCCTGGAAGGCGTGCATGATGCCCCACACGGTGCCGAACAGGCCGATGAAGGGCGAAGCGGTGGCCACGATGGCCAGGCTCCCCAGCCCGTCCTCCACCCGGCGCGTCTCCTTGGCGATCACCGCGTCCAGCGCCCGGTCCACCCGCGCCGCCAGCAGGACGGCGCGCCCCTCGGTGAGGGGCGGGCCGCCGCCGCGGCCGTCGCGCCATTCGCGCACGGCGGCCACCAGCATGCGCGGCAGGGCGTGGCGCGTCTGCTCCTGCGCGGCGGCGATCTCCTCCAGCGGGCGGCCGGTGGCCACCTCGTCCTCAAAGGCGTCGGCGCGGCGGTTGAGGGCGGAGAAGCGCACCGCCTTGTCGATGATCACCGTCCACGACCACAGGGAGGCCGCGCCCAGGCCCAGCATGACGAGCTTGACCACCACGTCCGCGCGCAGAAAGGCGGCGATCAGGCTGAAGCTCTGGGCTGCGCTGTGGGCCGTGTCGGCGTCCGGCATGTCTCGGGCGGTCCTGGTGGGTGGGGGTTCGGAACAGACGCAGGCGGCCGCAATATGACGGCGCGCCGCGGAAGGGTTTGCCCTATCCGGCGGCCGGAAGGTAGGGCCGCACCGCCTCCACCAGGTGCGGCGGCGGGCGGCGCGGGCGGCCGCGCAGGTCCACGCAGGCGGCGTGCACCCGCGCCTGGGCCAGGAGCTCGCCGCCGCGCACGATCCGCTGCACCGCCTCCAGCCGCGCCCCACGCAGGTGCTCGTAGGTGGTGACCACGCTCAGCGCGTCGTCGATGCGCGCCGGGCGCAGGAAGTCGAGCTCCATGCGCCCGATGGTGAAGGCGGCCGGGTCCGCCCGCTCCAGCAGGCCCGCATGGCCCGCGCCCGCCAGCCGCAGGAAGTCCGACCGGCCCCGCTCGAAATAGCGCAGGTAATTGGCGTGGTAGACCACCCCGGTGAAGTCCGTGTCCTCGTAGTAGACGCGCACCGCCAAGTGGTGCTCGCGCCCAACCATCCACCCGGCGGAGGGCTCGGCGGCCGCCGCTCCGCCGAGGTCCGCCACGGGACCGCTCACTGCGGCCCCTCCTCGAACAGGCCCGGCTGGGCCTGGGGCGGGGCGGGGGGCTTGAGGCCCAGGTGGGCGTAGGCGGCGGAGGCGGCGACGCGGCCGCGGGGGGTGCGCAGCACGAAGCCCTGCTGGAGCAGGTAGGGCTCCACCACGTCCTCCACCGAGTCGCGGCTCTCGCTCATGGCCGCCGCCAGGCTCTCGGCCCCGACCGGGCCGCCGCCGTAGGTCTCGACCAGGGCGCGCAGGTAGCGGCGGTCGAGGGAGTCGAGCCCGAGTTCGTCCACCTCCAGCCTAGCCAAGCCGCGGGCGGCGACCGCGCGGTCGACCAGCTCGGCCCCGTCGGCGTGGGCGAAGTCGCACACGCGGCGCAGCAGGCGCCCCGCCACGCGCGGGGTTCCGCGCCCGCGCCGGGCGATCTCGGCGGCCCCGTCGCGCGAAAGGGCGATCCCCATGCGCCCGGCGGCGTGGGCCAGCACGTGCTCGAGTTCGGCGGGGGTGTAGAACTCCAGCCGCAGCGGGATGCCGAAGCGGTCGCGCAGCGGAGTGGCCAGGAGGCCCGCGCGGGTGGTGGCCCCCACCAGGGTGAAGGGGGCGAGGTCGATCCGCACCGAGCGCGCGGAGGGCCCCTCGCCGATCACGAGGTCCAGCACGTGGTCCTCCATGGCGGGGTAGAGGATCTCCTCCACCGCCGGGGGCAGGCGGTGGATCTCGTCGATGAACAGGACGTCGCGCGGTTCGAGGTTGGTGAGTATGGCCGCCAGGTCCCCCGCCTTGTTGAGGATCGGGCCTGAGGTGGCGCGGAAGCCGACGCCGAGCTCGCGCGCCACGATCTGCGCCAGGGTGGTCTTGCCCAGGCCCGGCGGGCCGGAGAGCAGCACGTGGTCCAGCGCCTCGCGCCGGGCGCGGGCGGCGTCCACGAACACGCGCAGGTTGGCCTTGAGCGGGGCCTGGCCGAAGAATTCCGCCAGGGTCTGCGGGCGCATGGCCCGGTCCGAGGGCTCGCCGGCCTCGGGCGAGACGAGGCGGCTCAAGGTGCGGCCCCGCTCATCGGGCGCTCTCCTGCAGGGCGGCCTTGATCCACTCGGGCAAGGCGGCCTCCGGCGCCAGGCGCGCGGCGGCGGCGTCCACCGCGCGGCGGGCGAGCGGTTCGGCGAGGCCCAGGCCCATGAGCGCGGCGGTCGCCTCCCCCGCCAGCGTCGGCGCGGGCGGGGCGGCGGCGGGCTCGGACGTCGCGAACCCGGCGGACGCGCCCGCCGCCAGTCCCGCGCCCAAGGGCTTGCCGCGCAGCTCGGTGACGATGCGGACGGCGAGCTTGGCCCCCACGCCGTTGGCGCGCGACACGGCCGCCTTGTCCTCCCGCGCCACGGCGGCGGCGAGCTCGGACGGCGGCAGCACGTCCAGCACCGACAAGGCCGCCTTGGGCCCGACGCCCTGGATGGCGGTGAGGATGTTGAACACGGCGCGCTCGTCGCGCGACAGGAAGCCGTACAGGGTCGTGCCGTCCTCCGCCGTGCGGCTCTCCACCGCCACGGTCACGGGCTCGCCGGGGGCGGGCAGGCGCGACAGGGGGCGCGCGCCCATGCGGACCAGGTAGCCGACGCCGCCTCCCAAGGCGCCCGGGGGGCCGCCCACCTCGATCACCGCGGCGTCCGCCTCCACCTCCACCAGCGTCCCCCGCAGGCGGGCGATCACGCCGCGCCCCGCATCTCGGCGGCGGCCATGCGCAGGGCGGCGCCGCGCAGGTGCGCGTGGGCGATCGCGACGGCCAGCGCGTCGCAGGCGTCCGCCCCGGGGTCGGCGTCCAACGCGGCCACCGCGGGCAGCAGGCGGCGGACCATGAAGCCCACCTGGTCCTTCTCCGCGCGGCCCGCGCCCGTGACCGCCTTCTTGACGAGGGTGGTGGCGTACTCGGCCACGGGCAGGCCCGCGCGCGCGGGGGCGAGGAGGGCGCAAGCGCGCGCCTGGCCGAGCTTCAAGGTGGACTGGCCGTTGGCGTTGACGAACACCTCCTCCACCGCCGCCTCGTGGGGGGCGTGCCGCCCGATCACCTCGGCCAGGCCCTCCAGCAGGGCGACGAGCCGCTCGGCCATGGGCTGGGCGTCGGACGGCGCGACCGTCCCGCAGGCCACGAACACGAGGCGCGAGCCCTCGCACGCCACCACGCCCCAGCCGGTGCGGCGCAGGCCGGGGTCGATCCCCAGTATGCGGACGGCGTTCGTCATGTGTTCCAATCTCGCCCCTTCGCCGGACGAGGGGAAGGGGCGCGAAGGTTAACGAAAGGTGACCGGCGGGGGCGGAGGGTCGCCTGTTCCGATCAGGCCAGGGCCGCCAGGGTGGCCTCGTCGAACTCGGCGTTGAGGAACACGTTCTGCACGTCGTCGTCGTCGTCCAACGCGTCCACCAGCTTCAGGAGGGTCTGCGCCTGCTCGCCCGCCACCGGGGTCTCGCTCTTGGGGCGCCAGACCACCGAGGTCGACTTGGGGTCTCCGATCCGCGCGGCCAGCGCCTCGGCCACGCCGTTGAGGTCCTCGAAGGCGGTGTAGACCACGTGGCCCTCCTCGTCGGACTCCACGTCGTCGGCGCCCGCCTCGATGGCCGCCTCCATCACCGCGTCCTCCGAGCCCGCGGCGGGGGGGAACACGATGCGGCCCGCCCGGTCGAACATGAAGGCCACCGAGCCGGACTCGCCCATGGCCCCGCCGTTCTTGCTGAAGGTGGAGCGCACGTTGGCGGCGGCGCGGTTCCGGTTGTCGGTCAAGACCTCGACGATCAGGCCGACGCCGCCCGGGCCGAAGCCCTCGTAGCGGATCTCCTCCATGTTGTCGGCCTCGCCGCCCGCCGCCTTCTTGATGGCGCGGTCGATGGCGTCTTTCGGCATGGACTCGGCGCGGGCGGAGACCACCGCCAGGCGCAGGCGCGCGTTGGCGTTGATGTCGGGCAGGCCGCCCTTGGCCGCCACGGTGATGTCGCGCGAGAGCTTGGAGAACAGCTTGGAGCGCTTCTTGTCCTGGGCGCCCTTGCGGAACTGGATGTTCTTGAACTTGGAATGGCCGGCCATGGGTCGCGTCGCGCAAGGGTGGGGAGCCCGGGCGCAGGGCGCGGGCGGGAAGGCCTGTCTATCCCTCGCCGGCGTCGGCGGGAAGCGGGGGAGGGGCGCCGCG
>CAXSDV010000010.1:0-42842 GCA_964235945.1 uncultured Caulobacteraceae bacterium | reverse complement strand
TTTTCCGGGTGGAACTGCACGCCCGCCACGTTGCCGCGGGCCACGGCCGCGGCGAAGCGGCCGCCGTGGTCGACGCCGGCCACCACGTCCGCGGGGTCGTCGGGGGTGAAGGCGTAGCTGTGGGTGAAGTACATGTCCTCCCCCGCCTCGCGGATCAGCGCGTGGGGGGCCTGCGCGTGGACGGTGTTCCAGCCCATGTGCGGGGTCTTGGCCGCCGGGTCGTCGGGGGCGAGGGGGGCCACCTCGCCCGGGATCCAGCCCAGGCCGGGGGTGGCGCCGAACTCCAGCCCCCGCGTGGCCAGGAGCTGCATGCCCACGCACACGCCCAGGAACGGCGCGCCGCGCACGCGCACCGCCTGCGTCATCGCCTCCACCAGCCCGTCGCGGGCGTCCAGCGCGTCCATGCAGGCGCGGAACGCCCCCACCCCCGGCAGCACCAGCCGGTCGGCGGCGGCCACCACCTGCGGATCGCCGGAAACGGCCACCTCCACCGGGTCGCCCCGCCGGCGGGCGGCCTCCTGCAGCGCCTTCTCCGCCGACCGCAGGTTGCCCGAGCCGTAGTCGATCAGGACGACGCGGCCCGCGTCCGCCGTCACAGCACGCCCTTGGTCGAGACCGCGGCGCCCCCCGCCTTGGGGTCGGGCTCCACCGCCATGCGCAGGGCGCGCGCCAGCGCCTTGAAGCCGCTCTCGGCCACATGGTGGTTGTTGGTCCCGTACAGCGTCTCGAGGTGGACGCACGCGCCCGAGTTCATGGCGAAGGCGTGGTGGAACTCGCGGAACAGCTCGGTGTCGAAGGACCCGATCTTGGGCGCGGTGAAGGAACAGCGCCAGACCAGGTAGGGCCGGTTGCACAGGTCCACGGCGCAGCGCGTCAGCGTCTCGTCCATGGGGGTGTAGGCGTGGCCGAAGCGGCGGATACCCTTGAAGCCGTCGCACGCGCGGGCGAAGGCCTGGCCCAGCACGATGCCCGTGTCCTCCACCGTGTGGTGGTCGTCGATGTGCAGGTCGCCGACGGTCTCCACCTGCAGGTCGAAGCCGGCGTGGCGCGCCCAGCCGTCCAGCATGTGGTCGAAGAAGCCCACCCCGGTGGACACGGTCGAGTTCCCCACGCCGTCGAGGTCGAGCGCGACCCGGATGCGTGTTTCGCGGGTGTCGCGCGAAACCTCCGCGCGCCGGAGGGCGGGGTCGGCCACGGTCAGATCAGCCCCTGGGAGCGCGCCAGGGCCTGCAGCGAGGACTGCGGGCGCGGGCCGACGTGGGCGATCACCTCGGCGGCGGCCAGGGCTCCCAGGCGCGCGCAGGCCTCCAGCGGGCGGCCCCGCGCCAAACCGAACAGGAAGCCGGCCGCGTACTGGTCGCCGGCGCCCGTGGTGTCCACCACCTGGGAGACGGGGGCGGCCTCCACCTGGGCGTGCTCGCCGTCGTAGCGCACCACCGACCCCTGCGCCCCCAGGGTCACGGCGGCGACCGTGACCTGCCTGGACAGCGCCTCCATCGCGACGGCCGGATCGTCCGTCTCGAACAGGGCCCCGGCCTCCGCGGCGTTGGCGAACAGCACGTCCACCTGAGGCAGGAAGTCGAGCAGGGCCCGGCGGTGGCGCTCCACCACGAACACGTCCGACAGCGTCATGGCCACCCGGCGGCCGGCGGCCTTGGCGGCGCGGGCGGCCACGGCGAAGGCGGCGCGCGCTTCGGGCGGATCGAACAGGTAGCCTTCCAGGTAGACGATGTCGGCGGCGGCCACCGCCGCCTCGTCCACGTCCGCCGGCGTCAGGCGCGAGGAGGCGCCCAGGTAGGTCGCCATGGTGCGCTGGCCGTCGGCGGTGACGTTGACCATGCAGCGGCCGGTGGCCGCGCCCGCGAGCGGCGTTCCCTCGAACGCCACGCCCCCCGCGCGCATGTCGTCGGCGAACACGGCGCCCAGCTCGTCGTCCGCGACCTTGCCGACATAGGCGGCGCGGCCGCCGAGGGAGGCCACCCCCGCCACCGTGTTGGCCGCCGACCCGCCGGAGGTGCGCACGCCGGGGGCCATGGCGGCGTAGAGCCGGTGGGAGCGGTCGTCGTCCACCAGCGTCATGGCCCCCTTCTCCAGTTCGTGGGTCCGCAGGAAGGCTTCGTCGGCGGGGCTGATCACGTCGACGATGGCGTTGCCGACGGCCAGGACGTCGTAACGGGCGTGGGGCATGGCGGGCGCTCGGATCGGGCGGCGGGCCCGGTAAGGTTCCGCGGTTAGCCCAGCGGACCCTCGGCGGCAACGGCGACGGCGCGGCGACGGGCCTTGCCTGCGGACGCGCGGGCGCGCTAGCGCGCGGACATGACCGCACCCCTCGTCGCCGTGCTGACCCCCGACCCGGCGGACCCGCGCTATCCCGCCCGGGCGGCGGAGGCCTTCGCGCTCCACGCCCGCGCCCTGGAGGCGGCGGGCGCCCGGGCCGTGGCGCAGCCGTGGACGGAGGGTCCGCGCGCGGACGCCGACCTGCACCTGGCCCTCCTCGTCTGGGGCTATCACCGCGAGCCGCTGCGGTGGCTCGACCTTCTGGGGCGGTGGCCCCCCGGCGCGCCGCTGCTCAACGCGCCGCAGCTCCTCGGGTGGAACACGCGCAAGACCTACCTGGGCGAACTGGAGACGGCGGGCGTGGCGGTCATCCCCACGCTGTTTGCGGAGCGGGCGGACGCGGCGGCGGTGGAGGCGGCGCGGGCGCGCTTCGGCGTGGACGCGCTGGTGGTCAAGCCCCAGGTCGCGGCCGGCGGCCACGACGCCGTGCGGCTGCGGTCGGGGGAACCCGCCCCCGCCGGGGCGTCGTGGCCCGCCCTGATCCAGCCCTACCTGCCCGCGGTCGAGACGGAGGGCGAACTGTCGGTGTTCCTGTTCGACGGGGAACCCGCCCACGCCGTGCGCAAGCGGGCGGCCGCCGGGGAGTTCCGCATCCATCCGGGCTTCGGCGGCCGGTTGGCGCGCGAGGCGCCCTCGCCCGAGGCGCTGGCCCTGGCCCGCGCGGCGCTGGCGGCCGCGCCGGGGCCGGCGCCCGCCTACGCCCGGGCCGACATGGTGCGCGACGCGGCGGGAACGCTGCGCCTGATGGAGCTGGAGCTGATCGAGCCGGACCTCTACCTCGACCTCGCGCCCGAGGCGGCGACGAGGCTGGCGCGGGTCGCCCTGGAGCGGGCGGGGCTGTCGCGGGCGGGTTGAGCGGCTACTCGCCGACCACCGAGCCCTGCACGTCCACGTCCGCGCCGTCCGCCTCGACGTTGGACAGGCTGCAGGCGATCTCCGAGCCGTTCTCCAGCACCAGCGTCGCCGCCAGGGTCTCCTCCACCGGCGGCAGGACCGACAGGTCGCCGTCCACCTCGCCGGTGGCCACCTGGCCGTTGCGGCTCTCGTAGCGATCGAGGTGGTAGCGAACCTCCACCGCCGCCTCGCCCGCCTTGAGCACGCCGGAGCCCCGCAAGGACCCCAGCAGTTTCAGGCTGTTCCATCCCCGGGTTCTGATGGCCATGGCGTGTCTCGCTCCTTCGCCCGGCGGGGCGGAACGACAACGCGCGAGCGTGGCTTTCGGGCCCGCAGCCGTCACGCACCCCGCAGAGGCCCCCCATGATCCGCATCGAACTCGAACAGGTCGCCGAGCGCCTGCGCGCCGCCGGCGAACGCGCGAAGGCCCTCGGGGCCGAGGTGATCGTCGATCCCGTCAACCTCACCTTCCAGTTCGGGGAGGCGCACCAGGTGGGCCACCTGGCCTTCGAGGTCATCCCCGTGAGCGACGTGTTCAAGCCGGGCGAGGACAAGCTGGCCGCCGCCCTCGCACGGCTCGAGCTGTCCAAGGCCGCGGTGGCGGACGCCGCCTGACGCGGCCGTCCGCCTTTGCTCAGGCCGCGGGGGGAGCGTCGTCCGTCGCGGCCTCCGCGGCGCCGTCCGCCCCCGCTTCGCTGCGCAGGGCCGCGGCCGTGACGTAGCCCGCGCCGTTCTCGTCGAAGAACCACATGCCGACGAAGCCCGGGTGCTCGCTGTCCGGCTCGTCCTCGCCCACGTCGCCCTCGTAGAGGCTGACATGGCTGTAGTCGAAGTCGAGCTGGAGCTGTTCGGCCAGGCCGAACATCTCCTCGGCCATGCGGCGGGCGTAGCCGATCGTCTCGCTCTCGTTGTCGAACTCGTCGACGTGAACGTCGAACTCGGCCTCCTCGCTGCCTTGGGTCGCGGTGGTGGCGACGACGGTGTAGGTGGGCATGGACGACTCCTGCGCTCGTGCGGCGCCCGAACCGGCGCGTCGCCCGCTCCCTTACCCCTCCAACCGCGGCGAGTCGCGGTTGGACCGGAGCGGAGCCGGAACCGCCGCGCCCGTCGTGCGCTCCGGCGGGGTGCAACGCCCCTTCCGCACGCGCCCGGCCCTCGGCCTCGCCGCCCTCCTCGGCCTCGTCACCCTCGCGCCCGCCGCCGCCCAGCCCGGTCCGCCGGCGGCGGACGGCCCGGACGCGCCGCCGCCCCTGCCTTACGTGCTGCGCCTGAGCACGGAGCAGGCCGGGGCTTGGCGCGCCTACAAGGACGAACTGGCGCTGGAGCGGGCGGAGGCGGCGCACGCGGCGGGCGAGACCGCCCAACTCGCGGCCATGACCACGCCCGAGCGATTGGACTGGAGCCTGGCCCAGCTTCCCCGCCAGGAAGAGCAGGCGCGGCGGCGGGCGGCGGCGGTGCGCGCCTTCTACGCCGTGCTCTCCCCGAACCAGCGCCGCACCTTCGACCGGGTCACCGGGCCGCCCGTTGCGCCGCCGCCGGAGCGGCGGGCCGCGCGGGGGGACCGTCCCTCCCTGCCGCTCCCCCCGCGAGGGGCGGGCCTGCCGGCCCCCTACCCGTCCGCCAGGGGCGGCTAGGCGGCGGAGCGCACGGCGTCGCCGCGGCCCAGGAGCGGCTCGAACAGTTCGCGCGCCAGGTGGCGCACCACGGGCGCCGCCACACCGTCGCCCGTGAGGTGGTAGGCGGCGTTGGCCCTCGCGGGCAGGCGGTAGCTGTCGGGCAGGCCCATCAGCCGCGCGGTCTCGCGCGGGGATACGAGCCGGGCGCGCACCCGCCCGTCCTCCACCACCAGCACCGTTTGGCGGCTGGAGCCGCCCGCGGGGGTGCGCAGGCATCCGGCCACCGCGTCGAAGCGCACCTCCGCCCGCTGGACCTTGGCCCCGCCCTCCCCCGTGCGGGTGCGGCGGTAGACGCCGCCCACCGCCCGCCCGCCCGCCCGCCGCAACGCCTCCACCCGCGCCTGGTGCAGGGGCGACATGAGCTGGATCAGCCGGGCGGTCCAGGCGTCCGGTCGCCAGGGCGCGTCGGCGGGGTCGACCTCCAGCAGGTCGGCGAAACTCAAGCGTCGCGGCGGCGGGGGCGGCAAGCGCCACCACACGCGGCGGGCGGCGGTCTCGGGCGGCAGCGTCCCCAGGGCGGCCTGCAGGGCGCGGGTGTGGAACGGCCCGCAGGGCGCGTCGGCGACGAGCCCCGGCGCGGGCGCGAGGTCGGCGTGCGCCCCCACCACGAACAGGCGCGGGCGCGACTGGGGCACGAACAGGCTGGCGTCGACCACCAGCGCGCCGAAGCGGTAGCCCGCCGCGGCGAAGGCGGCGCAGATGGCGGCCATGTCGCGCCCGCCGTGGGAGGTGAGCGTGCCGCACACGTTCTCGACCGCCACCAGGCGCGGCGCGCGACCCTCGTCGCCCAAACCCCGCACCAGCGACCAGAACGGGCGGAACGCGCCGGAGCGCGCCCCCGCGAGCCCGGCCCCCGCCCCCGCCAGCGACAGGTCCTGGCAGGGAAAGGAGGCCCAGGCCAGGTCCGCCCGGCCGGGCAGGCGCTCGGCGCGGAGGTCGTGGACGTCGCCCTCCTCCAGCTCGTCCCCGCCCCAGTTCGCGCGATAGCTGCGCGCCTTGGCCGGATCGAGGTCGTTGGCGTAGCGGCAGGCCCAGCCGGGGCCGAGGCCCGCCCGCGCGAGCCCTCCGCCCGCGAAGAACTCGTAGAAGGTCGGGCGATCCGTGCGGGGAAGGGGGCGGGGATGGGGGAAGCTTGGCACGCCCGGTCCGGTCCTCCCGGTCCAGGCCGGCGCCTTGAGGCCGGCGTCAGCGAATCGACCGTGCCGCGAAGGTGACGCCCGCACCGTGTCGCGTCCAGGCGCGCGGAGTCCGGCCGTCGGCGCCGTCGGGCCGGGCGCGCTCCAGGGCGGGGCCGAACACGAGGTGGGGCAGGGTCAGCGCCGCCAACAGGCGGAAGCTCCAGACGACCGCGTCGTCCAGCCCGCCGTGCGCGGCCAGCGCGGCCAGCACGAGGCCGCTCACCAGGGCGGCGGGGACCAAACGCACGGCCAGCCAGGCGAGCGGCCGCCGCGCCCCCGAGCGCGCCGCCACCGCCGAAGCGTGCCGCACCGCGTGCACCCCGCAGAAGTAGACGGTGAAGGCGGCCAGGGGCGGGGCCAGGGCGAACAGCACGGCGAGCCCCAGGAGTTCGGCCGCCGCCCGGCGCCGCGCTTCGCGCACCAGCCCGGCCAGGGCGGCGACGAGGAGGGCGGCCCACACGGCGCACAGGGCGGGGAGCGCCGCGTGCGCCACCGCCTCCACCGACGCGGGCGAGGCTCCGGCCAGGGCGGCGAACAGCGGGGTGGTCTGCGCCGGGTGCAGGGCGGCGGCCGGCAGGATCACCGCGCCCCCTCGCGCCGCCGTGAGGATCAGGCGCGCCCGCCCGCCGGACGTGGAGCGCGGGCCGGTCGCCTCCTCGTCCCCGTCCTCGTCCGCGCCGAAATGCCAGGCGGCGGCGAGCAGGAAGGCGACCAGGGTGGCGCCCGGCGCCCAGCGCCAACCCGCCAGCCCCACGCCGACCAGGAGCAGGTAGGCCGCCAGGAACATCAGCAGGTGCGCGACCCCGCCCCGCCGCCGCGTCGCCCACACCGCCTGGTCGATGTCGAGCACGCCGTGGGGCGCCCCCGTCAGCGCCACGCCGACCAGGAGCGCCTGGAGTTGCAAGGCCGGCGCGACCGGGATCACGGCCAGGGCCGCCGCCGCCGTCCAGAGCAGGACCGGCGCCCAGAGGGCGGTCGTGGCGCGGGCCCCCGCATGGCCCGAATGAACGAGCGCCATGACGAGGGCCGCGCGGGCTCGGGCCGGCTCTCGGGCTCAGGCCGCCGAGCGCTTGCGGCCCTCGCTGGAAGCGAGCAGGCCGTAGGCGACCTTGGCCAGGAGGTCGAGCACCGCATAAGCGGAGATCGCCACGATGGGGGCCACGACGCCCACGCCGTCGCTGTCGAGCAGGAACACCACCGGGTAGAGCAGCCACAGCACCGAGAGGATGCCGGCGTTGCGGGTGTACACGCGCCCGATGTCGGCCGAGCGCGCCCGGGCCAGCTTAAGAAGCGGGCCCCACAGGATGTAGTAGACGCCCGCGAAGAAGCCGCAGCTGATGAGGTACCAGGCCCACTTGGCGGTGGAGCCGGCGTGCGCGCCCCCGGCGAAGAAGCCGGTGACGATCATCAGGATGTCGGTCCCGACCAGGCCGCCGATCAGCGCCATGCGCCCCTTGAGCGAACCCAGCGCGGTGAAGCTGAGGCCGACCAACAGGAGCGGGGTGGTGAAGCTCCAGTCGATGTAGCGGGCGAAGTAGAAGGTGCGCGCGCCGCCGTCCAGGAGCACCGACCCCGAGCCGACCGCCATGAGCAGGTAGAACACCGCCGCGATGGCCGGGACCAGCGCGTGGACCACGCTGAGGTTGCCCTCCTCCTCGCTGGTGGAGCGACTCATGAAGGTCAGGACCGCGAAGCCCGCCGCCATGAGGAAGAACGTGATCCATAGACAGGCGGTAACGGTCATGTCGCAGTCCCCCTTGATTCGTTCACCAAGTCGCGGGCCGGGACAGTTGTTCCGGCCGCTCTCCGCCGCGTCTTCGATTCTCCGCCGCGCCTCGGTTTCCCGCCGGGCGTAGGTCGCCGAGCGCGTCGTACGCAGGGCCGCCGACGCGTCGAGGTCGGGTCCGCTTCCCCCGCGCCGGCCGTCGGCGTGGACGCTCCGCTTGCCGCGAACTGGGGCGCGGAGGATAAGGCGGGCGATGACTTCGCCCACCCGCCCCAAGCGTCTGCACATCAAGACGTACGGTTGCCAGATGAACGTCTACGACAGCGAGCGCATGGCGGACGTGCTGCGTCCGCTGGGCTACGTCGCCACCGACCGGGCGGAGGACGCGGACCTGGTCGTGCTCAACACCTGCCACATCCGCGAGAAGGCGGCGGAGAAGGTGTACTCCGAGCTCGGACGGCTCAAGGAGATCCGCGAAGCGCGCCTGGCGGCGGGGTGCGCGCGCTCGTCCATCGTGGTGGCCGGGTGCGTGGCCCAGGCGGAAGGCGCGGAGATCATGGCGCGCCAGCCGGCGGTGGACCTGGTGGTCGGCCCCCAGGCCTACCACCAGTTGCCCGAGCTGATCGCGCGCACCGCCCGCGCCCGCGGCGAGCGCCTGGCGGCCGACTTCGAGGCCGCCGCCAAGTTCGACGCCCTGCCGACGGAGCGGACCGTGGGCGGCGTCACCGCCTTCCTCACCGTGCAGGAGGGCTGCGACAAGTTCTGCAGCTTCTGCGTGGTGCCCTACACCCGGGGCGCCGAGTGGTCGCGCCCGGCCGCCGCGGTGCTGGCGGAGGCGAGGAGCCTGGCGGCCGGGGGCGTGCGCGAGGTCACCCTCCTGGGTCAGAACGTCAACGCCTACGCGGGCGAAGGTCCCGCCGGAGCCGCCTGGAGCCTCGCCCGGCTGATCCGCGAGCTGGCGGACATACCCGGGCTGGACCGCATCCGCTTCACCACCAGCCACCCGAACGACATGGGCGACGACCTGGTGGAGGCGTTCGGCGCCCTGCCCGCGCTGATGCCCTACCTGCACCTGCCCGTGCAGTCCGGGTCCGACCGGGTGCTGCGCGCCATGAACCGGCGCCACACGTCGGCCGCCTACCTCGAACTGGTGGAGCGCCTGCGCGCCGCCCGGCCGGACCTGGCGCTGACCAGCGACTTCATCGTGGGCTTCCCCGGCGAGACGGACGCCGACTTCGAGGCGACGCTCTCCCTGGTGGAGGCGGCGCGCTATGCGGGGTCGTTCACCTTCAAGTACTCCCGCCGGCCGGGCACCCCCGCCTCGGCCCTGCCCGGCCAGGTGGACGAGCCGGTCAAGGCCGAGCGCCTGCAGCGCCTCAACGCCGCGGTGGACGCCGGCCGCCGCGCCTTCGACCTCGCCCAGGTCGGCCGCACCCTCCCCGTCCTGTGGGAGAAGCCCGGCCGCCGCCCGGGACAGATCATCGGCCGCTCCCCCTACCTCCAGGCCGTTTGGGCCGAAGCCCCGTCGAGCCTGATCGGCCGCATCACCCCGGTGGAGATGCTGGCCGCCGGATCCAACAGCCTGGAAGGCCGAGTGGGCGCGCCCGCCGTCGCGCCCGCACCCGCCCTCGGAGCCGCCGCTTGAGCCCCAGGGACGCCCGAGAAAGGGAGGCGCGCGAGCGCGAGGTGGAGGAGTTCCTGCCCTACGACGACGCGGCCGTGCGCGCGGTGGCGGGGCCCCACGGTCGCCACGCCGCCCTGATCGAGGACGCCTTCCGCGTGCTGGTCGAGACTCCGGGCGGCGGCGTGCGCCTGCGCGGCGAGGGTCCGGCCCGGGGTGCGGCGCGGCGCACGGTGGACATGCTGGCCCAGCGCCTGCGCGCCGGTGCGGAGGTGGACGAGTCCGACGTGCGCGCCGCCATCACCGCCGCCCGCCACGGCGACGCGCCCCCCGTCGCGCGCGCGGCCGGGGCGTCCGTCGCCCTGCCCGCGGGTCGCCGGGGCTCCACCGCGCCCAAGACCGCCGCCCAGGCGCGCTACCTGGAGGCGCTGGGCTCCCACGAACTCGTGTTCGGCGTGGGCCCGGCGGGCACGGGCAAGACCTTCCTGGCGGTGGCCTACGGCGCGGGCCTGCTGCTGCGCGGCGAGGTGGACCGGCTGGTGGTGACGCGCCCGGCGGTGGAGGCGGGCGAGCGGCTGGGCTTCCTGCCCGGCGACCTGGGCGAGAAGGTCGACCCCTACATGGCCCCGATCTGGGAGGCGCTCTCCGACCTTCTGGGCCCCGAGCAGCTGCGCCGCCGGCGCGAGCGCGGCGAGATCGAGGTGGCCCCCATCGCCTTCATGCGCGGCCGCACCCTGGCGCACGCCTTCGTCATCGTGGACGAGGCGCAGAACACCAGCCGCCTGCAGATGAAGATGGTGCTGACGCGCCTGGGCGAAGGCGCGCGCATGGCCGTCACCGGCGACCCCGGCCAGGTGGACCTGCCGCACCCGGGCGACTCGGGCCTGGCCCACGCCGTGCGCATCCTGGACGGCGTCAAAGGCGTGGCGGTGAGCCGGTTCGAGGCCACGGACGTGGTGCGCCACCCGCTGGTGGAGCGCATCGTGCGCGCCTACGACGCCGACGGCGGTTCGCGCTCTTGATCCACGTGGAGGTGGAGGACGCGGCCTGGACCGACGCCCTGCCGCGGGCGGAGGCGGTGGCGGCCGCCGCGGGCGAGGCGGCGCTCGCCGCCGCGGGCCGGACGGGCGAGGTCGCCGTGCTGCTGGCCGACGACGCCGCCGTGCAGGACCTCAACGCACGCTTCCGCGGGCGGGACGCGGCCACCAACGTGCTGTCCTTCCCCGCCGCGGCCTCCGCCGCCCCGCACCTGGGCGACGTGGCCCTGGCCTGCGGCGTGTGCGCGCGCGAGGCCCAGGCCCAGGGCAAGCCGCTGGAGGCGCACCTTCGTCATCTGGTCGTGCACGGCGTGCTTCACCTGCTAGGCTTCGACCACGAATCCGACGCCGAGGCGGAGGCGATGGAGGCGCTCGAGCGGTCGGTCCTGGCCGTCCAGGGCGTGCCGGACCCCTACGCCCCAAGCCGCGCGGACGACTGAGCGACGAGGCCATGCCCGACCCCGAAGGCCGACCTTCCTCCAGCCCCGACGGCGCACGCCGCCGCCGGGGCGCCGCACGCGCCGGCTGGCGCGGCGCGCTGATCCGCTGGCTCGACCCCGAGCCGCCCCCCGGGCCGGCCGCCGCCCCCGGCCCGGCCCCGCCCGAGGGCGACGCGCCGGGGCCCGCCGCCTCCCCCGCCGTCGACCTCGTGGACCAGGCGGAGGCCTTCGCCACCCTGCGCGTGTCGGACGTGATGACGCCGCGCGCCGACATCGTGGCGCTGGAGCTCTCCACGCCGCTGGACGAGGTGCTGGCGCGCTTCGTGGAGGTGGAGCTCACCCGCCTGCCGATCTACCGCGAAACGCTGGACGACCCGGTGGGCGTGGTCCACGTCAAGGACGTGCTCAAGCTGATCGCCCCGGCGGTCGGGGCCGACCCGGCGATCGCCCCGCCCTGGCGCGAGGCGGTGCTGGAGCGGATGCGGCGCGAGGCGCTCTACGTGCCCGCCTCCATGCGCACCGCCGACCTGTTGGTGCGCATGCGCGCCCAGCGCATCCACATGGCGCTGGTGATCGACGAGTTCGGCGGCACGGACGGGCTCGTCACCCTGGAGGACCTGATCGAGGCGGTGGTCGGCGAGATCGACGACGAGCACGACGAGGAGGCGACCCCCGACATCGTCGCGCGCCCCGGCGGCGTGTACGAGGCGGACGCCCGCGCGGACCTGCCCGAGCTGGAGGCGCGCCTGGGCGCCTCGCTCGCGCCGGAGGACTCGGAGGAGGAGATCGACACGGTGGGCGGGCTGGTGACCTGGCTGGCGGGCCGGCTGCCGCGCCGCGGCGAGGTGGTGGTGCATCCCGCCGGCTGGGAGTTCGAGGTGATGGAGGCCGACCCCCGCCGCCTCCGCCGCCTGCGCGTGCGCCCCGCGCCGCCCGAGGGCGGCGCGTCCCATCCCGGCGACCTGCCCGCGTGAGCGCCGCCGCGCGCCGCGGCGACGCGCTTCGCCGCTGGCCCGGCCTCGTCCTGTGCGCGGCCGCGGGGGCCGCGGCGGGGCTGGCGCACCCGCCCTACGGCTTCCCGCCCGGTCTGCTGGGCTTCGCCGCGGCCGTGCTGCTGCTGGACCGGGCGGACGCGCGGCGTCCCCTGCGCTCGGGCTTCGCCCGGGGCTGGGCGGTGGGGTTCGGCTATCTGGCCGTGTGCACCTCTTGGATCGGCGAGCCCTTCTTCGTGGACGCGGCCGCCCACGCCTGGCAGGCGCCCTTCGCCCTGCTGCTCACCCCCGGGCTGATCGCGCTCCTCTGGGGGCTGGCGGGACTGGCCCACCGCGTTCTCGCCCCCGCGGGGGCCGGGCGCGTGTTCGTGTTCGCCTCCGTCGTGGCCGTCGCCGAGTGGCTGCGCGGGCACGTGCTCACCGGCTTCCCCTGGGACCTGCCGGGCGAGGCGTGGCGCGCGGGTTCCGCCCCGAGCCAGGCCGCGGCGTTGGTCGGGAGCTACGGCCTGAGCTGGCTGACCCTGGCCGCCGCCGCCTCCCCCGCCGCCCTGCTCGGCCCGGGCGGCCGGCGCGCCAAGCTGGCTGCGGCGTCGGGCGGGCTGGCGATCCTGGGCGGCCTCTACGGCTACGGGGAGGCGCGGCTGCACGCCCACCCGCCCGCGCCCGCGGGCCAAGGCGTGCGCCTGCGCCTGGTCCAGCCGGACCTGCCGGAGCCCGCGACGGTGGACGAGGCGCTGGTGCGCTCCACCCTCGCCCGCTACCTCGCGCTGACGCGCGCTCCGCCGGCGTCGGGCGCGCCGCCGCCGAGGCTGGTGGTCTGGCCGGAGGGGGCGATCCCGGGCGTGGCGCTGGACACCCTGCTGGCCCCCGGCTCGACCTCGAGCGATTTGCTGGTGCGGGCCCTCGCGCCCGGCCAGGTGCTGATGATGGGCGGCGTGCGCGTGGAGCCCGCCGCCGACCGCGTGCGCTACTACAACACCCTGGTCGCCCTGAAGCGCACGGGCGACGACCTGCGGGTGGCCGCCTTCTACGACAAGCACCACCTCGTGCCCTTCGGCGAGTACCTGCCGCTCCAGGGCCTGTTGACCCCGCTGGGCCTGCGCAAGCTCATCAGCAACCCGGACGACTTCGACGCGGGCCCGCCGCCGCGCCCCATCCGCCTGCCGCTGGGCGACCTGGCCGCCGCGAGCGTCCAGCCGCTGATCTGCTACGAGGCGCTGTTCCCCGCCATCGCGGAAGGCGCGCCGCGCGCCGCCTGGCTCGTCAACATCAGCGACGACGCCTGGTTCGGCCGCCACAACGGTCCTTGGCAGCACCTGAACCTCGCCAGTTACCGCGCGATCGAGGAGGGCCTGCCCCTGGTGCGCGCCACGCCCACCGGTGTGTCGGCCGTGGTGGACGCGTACGGCCGCGTCACCCGAGACGCGGCCGGCCGGCCGAACCTGTTGCCTCCCGGGCGCGCGGGCGTGGTGGACGCGGCCCTGCCGCCGCCGGCGCCGCCCACACCCTACGGGCGCTGGCGCGACCTGCCTTTCTGGTGTCTGACGCTCTGCGGCCTCGCTTTCGCCGCAGGTTCGCGCGAGCCCAGGCCCAAGCGGGGCTGACAGCCTCGCCGTTTTTATTACAGTACGGTTACAACCGTCGCGGACCGGTGGTCGGGGGAATGCAGGCATGGCGGCCGACAAGGACGGCGATCGATCCCCCAACCCCGTGGACGTCCACGTGGGCCAACGCATCCGCATGCGCCGCAAGGCGCTGGGCGTCAGCCAGGAACGGCTGGCCGACGAACTGGGCCTGACCTTCCAGCAGGTGCAGAAGTATGAGCGGGGGGCCAACCGCGTCAGCGCCTCCAAGCTCTACGACATCGCCCGCGCCCTGCAGATGGACATCACCAACTTCTTCGACGGGCTGGCCAAGCCCCACGAGGCGCACTCGATGGCGGCGGTGCAGGAGGGTGGGGCGGCCTTCCTCCACGACGTGTCGGCCACGCCCGAAGGGCTGGAGCTCGCGGCCCTGCTGCCCCGCATGGACCGTCGTCGCCGGCGCATGCTGCTGGACCTGGCGCGCACCCTGGCCAACGACACCCCCGGCGAGCCCGCCGCCGAGGCCGAGAGCGCCTAGAGCCGCGCTTCCAGCTCCGCCTGCTCGCGCCCGATGCGGTGCAGGCGCTCCCAGGTGAAATAGCCGCTGTCGTGGCCGTCGTCGAAGGCCAAGCGCACCGCATAGCGGCCCACGGGCGAGACGCCGGTCAGGGCGATGGCGGGCGATACGCCCGGCAGGGGCTCGAAGCTCGGTCCGCCGTGGCCGCGGTCGGCGGCGCTGGGCGTCATGGCGCGCAGCAGCCGGGCGGGCAGGGTGAAGCGGGCGCCGTCCTCGAAGCTCACCACCAGCTCGCGCGCGGTTCGGCGCAGCCGCAGCTCCACCGGCCAGGGCTCGGAGGCGGGGCTCACGGGGCTACGGCCCCCGCCGGCGCGTCGTCCAACCGCCGCGCTTCCTCCGGCAGCATGACGGGCACGCCGTCGCGGATGGGATAGGCCAGGCCCGCCTCCCGGCTGACGAGCTCGCCCCGGGCCGGGTCGTGCTCCAGGGCGCCGTGGGTCACGGGGCAGACCAGGATCTCCAGCAGGCGCGGATCGAAGGCGGCGGAAGCGAAGGCTTGGGGCACGGAAGGGTCCTTACTGGAGGGTGGCGTCGCCGTCGTCCTCGTCCATGGCCGCGTCGATGCGCAGCAGGGCGGTGAGGGCGGCGCGGCGCGCGGACAGGTCGTCGGCCTCCAGCAGCGCCTGCTTCTCCGGAGGGTCGAAGGGCAGCGCCATGGCGAGGCTGTGGACCAGCGCCTCGTCCGGCGCCTTCTCCGCCGCCTCCCAGTCGACGGACAGGCCCCGCCGGTCGAGGTAGGCGCGCAGGGCGGCCAGCAGGGCGGGCCGGTCGGTGAGGGCGGCCTCGTCCTCCGCGTCGTCCGGCGAGCGCAGGTCCGCCTCGAAGGGGGCGAAGTCCGCGCGGACCTGGCGGTAGGGCGAGGGCGCGCTGAGCTCGGCCCCCAGGCGGAAGCGGCACACCCCCGACAGGGTCAGGAGGTAGCGGCCGTCGGCCGTCTCGCTATAGCTCGTGATGCGGCCCACGCAGCCGACCCGCGCCAGGGCCGGCCGCTCGCGGTCGCCGCCCTCGCGGGTCTGCACCATGCCGATCAGCCGGTCGCCCGCCATGGCGTCGTCGATCATGTTGAGGTAGCGCGGCTCGAAGATGTTGAGCGGCAACTGGCCGCGCGGCAGCAGCAGCGCACCGTTCAGCGGAAACACGACCACCACCGCGGGCAGGTCGGTCGCGTGGCTGTAGGAGCCGCCCACCTCCCGCATCCTCACGCGAACAGGAGCGAGGACAGGCGGCGGCGGCCGGCCTTGGCCACCTCCGACGTCGGGCCGGCGGCCTCGAACACGGTCAGGAGCTGGCGGCGGGCCGCGTCGTCGTTCCAGCCGCGGTCGCGCCGCATCAGCTCCAGGAGCTCGTCGGCGGCTCCCTGCAGGTCGCCGCGACCCGCCAGGGCGCCCGCCAGGTCGAAGCGCGCCTGATGGTCGTCGGCGTCCGCCTGGAGCCGGGCGCGCAGGGGCGCGTCCTCCGTGGCGGGGCCCGAGCGCAGCGCCAGCGCCGCGCGCACCGCGAGCAGGTCGGCGTCCTTCGCGTCGGCGGGGGCGAGCGCGGCCACCTCGCGCGCCCGGTCCGCCTCGCCCAGCGTCAGGTAGCAGCGCGCGAGCCCGGCCACGGCGCCCACGTTCTCCGGCTCGAGCTGGAGCGCCTGGGCGTAGGCCTGGGCCGCGCCGGCCGCGTCGCCCTCCGCCAGCATCTCGGCGCCGATCTGCAGCATCTCGGCGACGGAGATCTCGTCCTCCGCGCCCGGCTGTGCGTCGGCTCCGGGAGAGTTGGCGACCAGCTCGTCGATGAAGGCGCGCACCTGGCTGTCGGGCAGGGCGCCCTGGAAGCCCTGGAACGCCTTGCCGCCGTCGATCACGAACACGGCGGGGATGGACTGCACCCGAAATTGCTGGGCGATGGCCGGGTTCTCGTCGATGTTGATCTTGGCCAGGCGCACCGCGCCCTTCTTGGCCGCGACCGCCTTTTCGAGGCTCGGGGTGAGCTGGCGGCAGGGCCCGCACCAGGGCGCCCAGAAGTCGACCACCACCGGACGGGTGCGGCTCTCCTCCACCACGTCCTTGACGAAGGTGGCGTCCGTCACCTCCACCACGTCGCCCGAAGGGGCCGCGCCCCCGGCCGCGCCGCCCGCCGCACCTTGGGCCGGGCCGCCTTGAGGCTTCAATCCGAACAGGGCCATGGAGAACTCCTCGGGCGCGGCGCCGCGCGACTTCCCCAAGATGGTCCGCGGAGCCGCCCGCTTCAATCGGCCGCGAGCCGTGCGAAGTCCACCACCACCGGCTCGCGGCCCAGGGCGCGCAGGAAAGCGCGGAAGCCGTCCCGGGACAGGGCGGTGGTGGCGTCGTTGTCCAGCGGGTGGAAGTTGACCGGGTCCGCGGCCATCAGCGCCGCGTCCGCCACGAAGGTGACGCTCCGCGCCGGGTCGTTGAGCAGGGCCAGCGCCGTCACCGACCCCGGCCGCACGCCCAGCGCCTGCGCCATCAGCGCCTGCGATCCGAAGGACAGGCGCGCCGAGCCGATCGCCCGCGGCAGCGCCTTGAGGTCGATCGCCGTGTCCTGCAGGGCGCTCACCAGCCACAGCCGGGCCTTGGCGTCCTTGAGGAACAGGTTCTTGGTGTGGCCGCCCGGCAGCGCCGCCTTCACCTCGCGCCCCTCCTCCACCCGGAAGGTGGGCGGGTGCTCCAGCGTGCGATGCGCGATCGCGTGGCGGTCGAGGAAGGCGAACAGGGCGGCGCGGTCGGCGTGGGCCATGGCGTGTCCGTTGTGGCGTCGTTCACGCGGGGCGGCTAGACGGCGGCTCGTCAGCCGGGGGGCCGCATGACCGTCATCGTCCGAAGCCTGCTCGCCTGCGCCCTGGCCGCGACGGCCGCGGGCTCCGCACGCGCCCAGGCGACGAGCGGGGCGACGCTCCAGGCGGACCGCACCGCGGCGACCGCGCCGCAGGCGCCGCAGGCGGACGAGCGGTGGGCGGTGCACGGCCAGCTCACCGACATCTTCCAGTACCACCCCGCCTTCGCCTCCGCCTTCGAAGGCCCGCAAAGCTTCGACCGCGGTAACCACACGGGCAACACCTTCGACGCCACCCTCTACCTCGGCGTGCGGCTGTGGCGGGGGGCGGAGTTCTGGGTCGACCCCGAGCTCAACCAGGGCGTCGCCCCCAACAACACGCTGGGGATCGCCGGCTACATCAACGGCGACGGGGCCAAGGTCGGCAAGGCGCACCCCTACACCCGCATCCAGCGCGCCTTTTTGCGCGAGACGGTGGACCTGGGCGGCGGCTCCGAGGCGGTCGCCCCCGACGCCAACGTGCTGGGCGCGACGCGCGACAACGACCGGCTGGTGTTGACGCTGGGCAAGTACAACGCCACGGACATCTTCGACGCCAACATCTACGCCCACGACCCGCGCGGCGACTTCCTCAACTGGTCGCTGATCGTGGCGGGCTCGTTCGACTACGCCGCGGACGCCTGGGGCTACAGCTACGGCGCGACCGCCGAGTGGTACCGCGGCGACTGGGCGGCGCGCTTCGGCCTGTTCGACCTGTCGGACGTGCCCAACAGCCCGCACCTGACGCAGGACCTCAGCCAGTTCCAGTACCTCGCCGAGGGCGAGCACGACCACCAGTTGTGGGGTCGCCGCGGGGCGGTGCGCGCCACCCTGTTCGTCACGCGCGGGAACATGGCCGACTACCGCGAGGCGATCGCCGACGGCGACGCCCGGGGAGAAACGCCCGACCCCGCGCGGGTGCGGCGCTACCGCTCGCGCGCGGGCGGCTCGCTCAACCTGGAGCAGGAGGTGGCGGACGGCGTGGGCGTGTTCGCCCGAGCCGGCTGGGACGACGGAACGCTGGAAAGCTACGAATACACCGACATCGACCGCACCGCTTCGGCGGGCGTGTCCGTGCGCGGCGGGGCCTGGGGGCGCAAGGACGACGTGCTGGCCCTGGCGGGGGTGGTGAACGACATCTCAGCCTCGCACACCGCCTTCTTCGACGCGGGGGGGCTCGGCATACTGATCGGCGACGGCCGTCTGCCCCACAAGGACACGGAGCGCATCTTCGAGGGCTATTACAAGGCCGCCCTGCCCGGCGCGGTGGAGCTCACCTTCGACACCCAACTCGTCGGCAACCCCGCCTACAACGTCGACCGTGGGCCGGTGGTGGTGCTGGGCGTGCGCCTGCACGTGCAGCGCTGAGCCTGCGGGGCGGCGGTCAGCCCGCGGACAGCGGGTCCTCCGCCGGGCCGGGCGCGACGGGCGGAACGGGCGGCGACACCCCCGTCAGCCGGAGCAGGCCGGGCGCCCCGACGGAGGCCAACTGGATCGCGAACAGCAGGTCCAGCCCCACCAGGTAGCGCCACTGGTCCAGCCGCGAGCCGTCCGTGGCCTGCAGGGCGATGTGCAGGGCGAACTGCAGCAGGGTGGCGCCCACGAGCGGCGCTAGCCAGGCGCGGGGCGAAACGGCCGCGGCCGCGCCCGCCACGACCACCAGCACGGCGTCGAGCGCCAGGTGGCCGTAGCTCCACATGCGCTCCGGCTGCCTCTGCACCAGCAGCGACCCGACCCAGCAAGCGGCCAGCAGGAGGGCGAGGACGCGCTCCTCCAGACTGCGCCAGGCGAGGGCCACCACCCCCGCGCAGGCCAGGCCGAAGAGCGGGGTGATCATGCGAGGTCGGGTTCGGCCGCCCACGCCTCGCGCTCGGACGGCTTGGGGCCGGGATCGGTGCCGCCGCTGAACGGGAACACCACGCCGAGGCGCGACATGCCGGGAACGCGCGCGGCGGTGGCCAGGGCCGCCCCCAGGTGTGCGTGCAGCCGGTCGGCGATCGCCTCAAGCTCGACGTCACCCGCCACGGCGGCGTGCAGCTTGTCCATGTGCAGGCGGATGTGGCGCACGTGCGCCTCGGCGCGCGCCGAGGCGCACGGGGAGACGCTGGACGGGGCGGCCACGAACGGGATCGGATCGATCTTCATGGGTGTCATCCTTGGATGGAACCCCCTCAAGCTATCCCACTTCTTGGGTCGAATAAGTATGACTTGATAATCTTCGCGGGCTTAACGAAGTCCCATCAGCGATAATTGCGTGTCGGGTCGGACATCGGGCCCTCCCGGGCCCGACCGCCGCATAAGGCTATCCTTATATCCGGTTGTGGCCGGGGCCGGCCCCCTCTATACGGGGCGCGTTCCAAACCTGCGGGAGAACGCGCGCGTGGCCGACTACATCGTCCGAGACATCTCCCTGTCCGCCTGGGGCGAGAAGGAGATCGCCATCGCCGAAACGGAGATGCCGGGCCTCATGGCCGTGCGCGCCGAGTTCGGCGCGGACAAGCCCTTGAAGGGCGCGCGCATCGCCGGCTCGCTGCACATGACCATCCAGACCGCCGTGCTGATCCAGACCCTGGAGGCCTTGGGCGCCGAAGTGCGCTGGGCGTCCTGCAACATCTTCTCCACCCAGGACCACGCGGCCGCCGCCATCGCCGCCTCGGGCACCCCCGTGTTCGCCGTCAAGGGCGAGACCCTGGAGGAGTACTGGGAGTACGCCCACAAGATCTTCGAATGGGCCGACGGCGGCCAGCCCAACCTGATCCTGGACGACGGCGGCGACGCCACCCTGCTGTGCGTGCTGGGGCCCAAGGCCGAGCGCGACCCGACCCTCCTCGACCATCCGAACAACGAGGAGGAGGAGGCGCTCTACGGCGTGATGAAGCGCTACCTGCAGGAGAAGCCCGGCTTCTACACCGCCATCCGCGACGCCTGCCGCGGCGTGTCGGAGGAGACCACCACGGGGGTTCACCGGCTCTACCAGATGGCCGAGCGCGGCGACCTGCCGTTCCCCGCCATCAACGTCAACGACAGCGTCACCAAGAGCAAGTTCGACAACCTGTACGGCTGCCGCGAGAGCCTGGTGGACGCCATCCGCCGCGGCACGGACGTCATGCTCTCGGGCAAGGTGGCGGTGGTGTGCGGCTACGGCGACGTGGGCAAGGGCTCGGCCGCCTCGCTGCGCCAGGGCGGCGCGCGGGTGATCGTGACGGAGGTCGACCCGATCTGCGCCCTGCAGGCGGCCATGGAGGGCTACCAGGTCCAGACGCTGCAGGACGTGGCGGGCCACGCCGACATCTTCGTCACCGCCACCGGCAACAAGGACGTCATCACCGTCGACGACATGCGGGCGATGAAGAACAACGCCATCGTCTGCAACATCGGCCACTTCGACAGCGAGATCCAGGTCGCCGGCCTGAAGAACTTCAAGTGGGACGAGATCAAGCCGCAGGTCCACCACGTCGAGTTTCCGGACGGCAAGAAGATCATCCTGCTGTCCGAAGGCCGGCTGGTGAACCTGGGCAACGCCACGGGCCACCCGAGCTTCGTGATGAGCGCGAGCTTCACCAACCAGACGCTGGCGCAGATCGAGCTGTGGACGCAGGGGTCGAAGTACCAGAACAAGGTCTACACCCTGCCCAAGCACCTGGACGAGAAGGTGGCCATGCTCCACCTGGAGAAGCTGGGCGCCCGGCTCACCCAGCTGAAGCCCGACCAAGCGCAGTACATCAACGTGCCGGTCGCCGGTCCCTTCAAGCCCGAGCACTACCGCTACTGACGCGGGGCGGCGCGGGGCGGGGGCCGTGGCGCCCCCGCCCCGCGCCTCTATATTCACGGCCATGAGCTTTAGACTGGAGCACCGCATCGGCGTGGCCGCCCCCGCCGCGCGCATCTGGGAGGTGCTGGCCGACCTTCCCGGGTGGAGCGACTGGAACCCCCTCTACCCCGCCGCCAAGGGGACGCTGCGCATCGGCGAGGCGTTGGACCTCACCCTGGCCGTACCCGACGAGAAGCCCGAGCCCCTGCGCGCCACGGTGGTCGACTGGGTGCCCGACGGCCAGCTCGTCTGGTCGTCCAAGTTCGGCGGCGGCCTCGTGCGTTCCGTGCGCTACTTCGAGATCGAGGCGCTGACCGAGACGGGGTGCATCTTCTCCAACGGCGAGACCTTCTCGGGGATCGGCGTGCGCTTCGTCCCGGGTCGGCTGCGCGGCCGCATCCGCCAGGGCTTCGTCCAACTGGGCGAGGCGCTGAAGGCTCGAGCGGAGTCTCCCGCCTCGGCGCAGGCGCGGCCATGATCGACGAACTCTACTCCGCCCGCCTGCTCCAGCTCGCCGCCGACATGCCGCGGGCGGGCCGCCTCGCCGCGCCCGGGGCCACCGCCGAGCGCAGCTCCAAGCTCTGCGGCAGCCGGGTGACGGTGGACGTGGTGCTGGCGGACGGACGCGTGGCCGAGTTCGCCCAGGACGTGCGCGCCTGCGCCCTGGGCCAGGCCGCCGCCGCCGTGCTGGGCGACGCGGTGGTGGGGGCCGATCCCGCCGAGATCGCCGCGGCGCGCGACGCCCTGCGCGCCATGCTCAAGGCGGACGGCCCGCCGCCGGAGGGACGCTTCGCGGCGCTGGCGGCGCTGGAGCCCGTGCGCGCCTACCCCGCCCGCCACGCCTCGGTCATGCTGGCCTTCGACGCCGCCGCGGACGCCGCGTTCCAGGCCGCCGCGACCTGAATCCCACGCCCGCGGGGTGCTTAACCCCTGGGGTGGCCGGGTTCCGAACCTCATGCTAGGCCGATCGCCTCGCAGGGGAGTCGCGCCTTGGGTCCGACGTACGCAGGGGCGGTCCGGGGGGCGCTGAGGGGCTACAAGCTCGTCGTCTCCCCGCTGGTCGGGCCGTCCTGCCGGTTCATGCCCTCCTGCTCCGAGTACGCCGCCGCCGTCCTGGTCTCGCACGGTCCCGTGCGCGGCGGGGCGCTGGCTTTCCGCCGACTGTGCCGCTGCCGTCCCGGCGGCGGCTCCGGCTACGACCCCGCGCCCCCCGCCCCGGCGGCGGCGCGCGCTTTCACGTGCGACTCATGATCGACCTCATCTTCCCCGACGGCTCCACGCGCAGCTACGAGGCCGGGACCACCGGGCGCGCCGTGGCCGAGAGCCTGTCCAAGTCGCTCGCGAAGAAGGCGGTGATCCTGCGGCTGGACGGCCGGTTGCGCGACCTCGACCGCCCGCTCGACGCCGGCGGCCGGGTGGAGATCCTGACGCGCGACGACCCGGCGGTGCTGCCGGTGATCCGCCACGACGCCAGCCACGTCATGGCCGAGGCCGTTCAAGCACTGTTTCCGGACGTTCAGGTCACCATCGGCCCGGCCATCGAGGACGGGTTCTACTACGACTTCGCCCGCCCCGAGCCCTTCAGCCTGGACGACCTGCCGCGCATCGAGGCCAAGATGCGCGAGATCGTCGCCCGCGGAGAACCCTTCGCCCGCGAGACCTGGCCGCGCGAGGAGGCGATCGCCTTCTTCGAGGCGCGGGGCGAAGCCTACAAGGCCGAGATCATCCGCGACCTGCCGCAGGACGAGGAGATCTCCATCTATCGCCAGGGCGAGTGGCTGGACCTGTGCCTCGGGCCCCACCTGCCCTCCACCAAGACGGTGGGCACGGCCTTCAAGCTCACCAAGCTCGCCGGGGCCTACTGGCGCGGCGACTCGAACAACGCCCAGCTCCAGCGCATCTACGGCACCGCCTGGGCCACCGACGCCGACCTCGCCGCGCACCTGGAGCGCGTGGCCGAGGCCGAGCGGCGCGACCACCGCAAGGTCGGCCGGGCCATGGACCTCTTCCACATGCAGGAGGAGGGGCGCGGCATGGTGTTCTGGCACGCCAAGGGCTGGACGCTTTACCGGGCGCTGGAGGACTACATGCGCCGCCGCCTGGAGGAGGACGGCTACGCCGAGATCAAGACGCCCCAGGTGCTCGACCGCGCGCTGTGGGAGCGCTCGGGCCACTGGGAGAAGTACGCCGCCAACATGTTCACCTGCGAGACGGTGGAAGGCGAGGTCCTGGCCGTCAAGCCGATGAACTGCCCCGGCCACGTGCAGGTGTTCAACTTCGGCCAGAAGAGCTACCGCGACCTGCCGCTGCGCCTGGCCGAGTTCGGCTCCTGCCACCGCTACGAGCCTTCCGGCGCGCTGCAGGGCCTGATGCGGGTGCGCGCCTTCACCCAGGACGACGCGCACATCTTCTGCCGCGAGGACCAGATCGTGGAGGAGACGGCCCGCTTCTGCCGCCTGCTCCGCTCGGTCTACGAGGACCTCGGCGTGACGCTGCACAGCGTCAAGCTGGCCCTGCGCCCGGACGTGCGCGCGGGCTCGGACGAAACCTGGGACCTCGCCGAAGGCCGGCTCAAGGCGGCGGCGGAGGCGGCGGGCGAGCTGGTCGAACTCCTGCCGGGCGAGGGCGCCTTCTACGGCCCCAAGCTCGAATTCCACCTGCGCGACGCCATCGGCCGCACCTGGCAGTGCGGCACGCTCCAGCTCGACTTCGTGCTGCCCGAACGCCTGGACGCCGAGTACGTGGCCGAGGACGGCTCCAAGCAGCGGCCGGTCATGCTGCACCGGGCGATACTGGGCAGCTTCGAGCGCTTCCTGGGCATCACCATCGAGAACTACGCCGGGGCGTTCCCGCTCTGGCTGGCCCCCGTGCAGGTGGTGGTCGCCACCATCACGTCCGACGCGTCCGACTACGCCCAGGCCGCCGCCGCGCGCCTGCGGGCGGCGGGCTTGCGGGTCGAGGTCGACGTGCGCAACGAGAAGATCAACTACAAAGTGCGAGAGCACTCCCTGGCCAAAACACCCGTGATCGCGGTGGTCGGTCGCAAGGAGGCCGAAACGGGGCAGGTCGCCCTGCGTCGGCTGGGCTCGGATCGCCAGCAAGTGCTCATGCTGGACGAGGCGGCGGCCGCCCTGAAGGCGGAGGCGCTCGCCCCCGACCTCGCCCGCCTCGCGACGGCGGGCGCGCCGGATGCGGCGGCGGTGCGGAGCCAAGCGGCATGAACACGCACATCCGCCCCCTGGCCGGCGGCCTCGTCGCCTCCTCCTGGCACGTGGACGCCCGGCTGGAGGTGGGCGTCACCGTCGTCATGGTGGTGTTCCGCACGGGCGAGGTGTTGGGCAAGAGCCTGCGCAAGGTGCTGCGCGACGAGCAGGTGGACGAGTTCGTCATCGTCGACAACGGCTCCACCGAAGAGGAGGCGGCGCTGCTGGACGAGGCGGCGCGCGAGCCCAAGGTCACCCTGATCCGCGGCCAGGGTAATGTGGGCTTCGCCCGCGGGGCCAACATGGGGGCGGGGGCCGCCCACGGGCGGGTGCTGATCTTCCTCAACCCGGACGCCCTGGTGCAGCCGGGCTGCGTGGTCGCGCTCAAGAGCGCGCTCACCGCCCAGACCCAGCCCTGCGTGGTGGGCGCGCGCGTGATGAACCCGGACGGCACCGAGCAGCGGGGCGCGCGCCGGGGCGAGGTGACGCCCGTCACCACCCTGCTGAGCCTGACCCAGCTGTCCAAGCGCATGCGCGGCTTGCAGGGCTTCGAAATCCACCACGAGGACGAGACGGTGCCGGGCGAGCCCCTGGCCGTGCCCACCATCTCGGGCGCCTGCTTCGCCATGACCCGCACCGACTTCGCCGCCATGGGCGGGTTCGACACGGGCTATTTCCTCCACGTGGAGGACGTGGACCTGTGCTGGCGCGTGCGCCGGAGCGGCGGTTCCGTGCTGTTCCAGCCCGCCGCCCGCGTCGTCCACCTAGGCTCCACCAGCCGCAGCCACCCGGTGAAGGTCGAGTTCCACAAGGGTGTGGGCCTGGCGCGATATTTCAGGAAGCGCGCGGACAACCGCCGCCGCCGCGTGCTGGCCCACGTGCTGGCCCCGCCGATCATCGCCGTTTCCGTGCTGCGGCCGGTGCTGCGCAAGCTGACGGGCGGACGCAAGCCGCACTGAGGGGAGCGGGGCGGTCGACGCCGGCCGCTCGCCCTTCAGAAATCCAGGTCGTCGTAGTGCGCCGCCGGCGGCAGCCCCGGTTGGCGGTCGGCCAAGAGCGGGCGGAAGGCGGGGCGCGACTTCAGGCGGGCGTACCAAGTGCGCACGGACGGGTGCTCGTCCCAGCCGACCTCGCCCAGGTAGTCGATCACCGACAGGTGGGCGGCCGCCGCCAGGTCGGCCAGGCTCAGCCGGTCGCCGGCCAAGTGGTCGCGCTCGCACAGCAGCGCCTCCAGGTAGCCCATGTGGCCGCGCAGCGCCTCGCGCCCGGCGCGCAGGGCGGCGAGTTCGGGCGCGCCCAGGCCCAGGAGGCGCTTCTCCATCTTCTCGTGGAGCAGCAGGCCGTTGACCTCGTTGTCGAACTTGCGGTCGAACCATTGCAGCAGGCGGCGCGCTTCCGCCCGGGCCGCGGGATCGGCGGGCAGGAGGGCGGGGGAGGGGTGGCGCTCCTCCAGGTGCTCCAGCACCGCGCGGCTTTCGCAGACCACCACCGCGTGCGGGCCCGAGCCTTCCACCAGCACGGGCGTCACGCCCGAGGGGTTGAGCGCGGCCAGGGCGTCCGGCCGCTCCCAGTAGCGTTCCACCACCTCGGCGTAGGCCAGCCGCTTCTCGCCCAGCGCCAGGCGCGCCTGGCGGGAGAAGGGATCGAGCGGGAAGTGGTGCAGGGTGCGTTCGACGGGCATGGGCGGACCGCGGCGGGGAGAAACTCATATATGATAAAGGCTTAACGCCGCGTTCATCGCGCACCCCGGCGTGCGCGGCGGGCTTGAACCCCCGGCCCCGGCGTGCGTTGCTTCCAGTCCGGTCGGTCGGCCGACGCGCCCGCGCGGGCGCGGAGGGCGGCCGCGAGTTCAGCGGAGTTCCCATGCAGCACGATCCCCAAGCCCCCGTCGCCGACCGCTTCGACGTCCAGGTGTCCGGCAAGCAGATGACGGTCGGCGACGCGTTGAAGCAGCGGATCGTCGACGGCGTGATCGCGGGGATCGGGCGCTACTTCGACCGCGGCGGCGAGGCGGACGTGCATGTACGCCGCGAGGGCCACGAGTTCTGCGTCGACTTGGTGGTGCGCCTCGCGACAGGCCAGCGCCTGGTGGCGAGCGGGGTGGGCGGCGACGCCCACGCCGCCTTCGACGTGGCGCTCGGCAAGCTGGAGACGCGCATCCGCCGCTACAAGCGTCGCCTGGTGAGCCACAAGCCGCACAACGGCGGGGGCGGGTCCGCCCGCTCGGAGACCACTCCCTACACCGTGCTGCGCGCGCCGGAGGACGAGGACGACCTCGTCACCGACGAGTGGGGCCAGGACGGCTCGGCCGGGAACGGCGCCCCCGCCGCGGCCATCGTCGCCGAAACCCAGTCGGAGATCCGCACCTCCACCGTCTCCATGGCGGTGATGGAGCTCGACCTCACCGGCGGGCCGGTGGTGATGTTCCGCAACGTGGCCCACGGCGGCCTGTCGGTGGTGTACCGGCGCACGGACGGCAACATCGGCTGGCTCGACCCCGAGCGCGCCGCCGCCGGCCGGACCTGAGCGGCGGGGCGGCGGCCATGGACATCGGCGACCTGCTCGACCCCGGCGCGGTGGTCGAGCGTGCGGGGGCGGGCGGCAAGCGCCAGGCGTTGAGCGTGGTGGCGGACCTGGCCGCGCGCCAGTTCGGCGTGGACGCCGCGGTCGTGCTGCAGCGGCTGCTGGACCGCGAGGCGGAGGGCTCCACCGGCGTGGGGGCGGGGGTGGCCCTGCCCCACGCCGCCCTGCCGGGGCTCGAACGGATGCGCGCGGTGTTCGTGAGGCTGGAGACGCCGGTGGCCTACGGCGCCCTGGACGACCAGCCCGTCGACCTGCTGTTCGCCTTGTTCGCCCCGCCGGGCGCGGTGGGCGAGCACCTGCGGGCGCTGGCGCGCGCCTCGCGCCTGCTTCGGCGGCGCGACGTGCGCGACCAGTTGCGCGCGGCGCGCTCGGCCGACGCCCTGCACGCCCTGTTGGCCCAGGAGGCGGCTCCCACCGCGGCCTGACACGCCGGGGAATGGAGCGGGGAGGCGGCCGCCCGCTTCCGCGCACGTCCCGCCCGGTTGACCCCCTCCCGCGCGGTCCCTAAAGCGCCGCGACCACCTTCCGCACCGCTCCAGGAGCCGCCCATGCCCGCCGCCGACGCCAAGCCGGTGAAGAAGGTCGTGCTCGCCTATTCGGGCGGGCTGGACACCTCCATCATCCTGAAGTGGCTGCAAACCGAGTACGGCGCGGAGGTGGTGACCTTCACCGCCGACCTCGGCCAGGGCGAGGAGCTCGGGCCCGCGCGCGACAAGGCGCTGCTCCTGGGCGTGAAGCCTGAGAACATCTTCGTCGACGACCTGCGCGAGACCTTCGTGCGCGACTTCGTCTTCCCCATGTTCCGCGCCAACACGGTGTACGAGGGCCAGTACCTGCTGGGCACCTCCATCGCCCGCCCCTTGATCGCCCAGCGCCAGATCGAGATCGCCCGGCAGGTGGGGGCGGACGCGGTGTGCCACGGGGCCACCGGCAAGGGGAACGACCAGGTCCGTTTCGAGCTCGGCTATTACGCGCTGGAGCCCGACATCCGCGTGATCGCCCCCTGGCGCGAGTGGGCGTTCAAGAGCCGCGAGGGCCTGCTCCGCTTCGCGGAGGAGAACCAGATCCCCATCAGCAAGGACAAGCGGGGCGAGGCTCCCTTCTCCGTGGACGCGAACCTGCTGCACAGCTCCAGCGAGGGCAAGGTGCTGGAGAACCCGGCGGTCGAGGCCCCCGAGTTCGTCCACCAGCGCACGATCGCGCCCGAGGACGCGCCCGACCGGCCCACCGTCTTCACCCTCGACTTCGAGCGCGGCGACCCGGTGGCGATCGACGGCGAGCACCTGTCGCCCGCCGCGCTGCTGACGCGCCTCAACCAGCTCGGTCACGACAACGGCGTGGGGCGCCTCGACCTCGTGGAGAACCGCTTCGTCGGCATGAAGAGCCGTGGCGTGTACGAGACGCCGGGCGGGACGATCCTCCTGGCCGCCCACCGCGGCATGGAGAGCGTGACGCTGGACCGCGGGGCCATGCACCTGAAGGACGAGATCATGCCGAAGTACGCTTCGCTGATCTACAACGGCTTCTGGTTCTCGCCCGAGCGCGAAATGCTGCAGGCGCTGATCGACAAGAGCCAGGAGGCGGTCGGCGGGCGCGTGAGGGTGAAGCTCTACAAGGGCAACGTGTCGGTGATCGGCCGCGAGAGCCCCTACAGCCTGTACGACCAGGACCTCGTGACCTTCGAGGAGGGCGCCGTCGCCTACGACCAGCAGGACGCGGCGGGCTTCATCAAGCTCAACGCCCTGCGCCTGCGCGTGCTGGCCGGCCGCGACCGCCGCCTCGCCGCCCCCGAATAGTCGGGGCGGCGGCCCCGCCGGGCGCGGCGCGGGCTCGAGACCGGCGCGGGGCCGGCGGGCGACCGTTCAAAGAGGCCCGGCGACGCCGCAAATCCCGCCGACGGGACTTTCTGGGCCGCAACGGCGCGCCGTCTGCATCCGCATGGGCGCGAACGACGTTGTCATATCGGCTGCGACTTCATGGGTCGGCGGGCGGTTGTTCAATATACCGCGGCCGAGAAGACGTCGGCCGTTGGTGAGGCGCGATCGCGCCCTAGATGGAGTCGACATGCCACAGACAACCCCCTTGGAGTTTCATCGCGGATGAAACGTTTCGTCCTCTTCGCCGCCGCGGCCGCCGCCCTCACCCTGAGCGCCTGCGAAACGGCCACGCCCTACCAGCCGTTGGGCGTGGGCGGCGCCCAGGCCTCCGGCGGTTACGCCGACACCCAGCTCGAGCAGAACCGCTGGAGCGTCACCTTCTCGGGCAACTCGCTCACCTCGCGCGAGCGGGTGGAGAAATACCTGCTCTATCGTGCGTCCGAGCTGACCTTGCAGCAGGGGTATGACTGGTTCACCACCGTGGACCGCAACACCGAGCGCAAGACCGACTATTACGGCGACGATTTCGGCGGCGGCTTCGGCGGAGGTTATTTCGGCCCGCGCTGGGGCTTGTACCGCCGCGGTTACGGCTGGGGCTACGGTTACGGCGGCTTCGGCGGCGGCTTCGGCGGCTTCGGCGGCTTCGGCGGGCCCTGGGGCGGCGGTCCGGTCGACCTGCAGCAGGTCAGCAAATACACCGCCACCTCTGAAATCCTGATGGGTCACGGGCCTAAACCGCCGGGCGACCGACGCGCCTTCGATGCGCGCTCGGTGGTCGACCACCTGCGCGGCCAGATCCAGTACCCCGGCCAGACCGGACGCTGAGGCGGCGATGGGCGGAGCCGGCGGATCGGGCGACGAGAAGGGCGGCGGGTTCGACCCCGCCGCCCCGCTCCACCCCTCGCGGGCGCTGGCGCCCTACGCGGTGCGCCTGAACGCCCGGCTGGTGCGCACCGGCTTCTGGCCGAAGCTGCGCCGGCTGGCCCGCCACATCCCGTTCGCCGAGGACGCGACGGCCCTGTTCTACTGCGCCCTGGACCCCGAGACGCCCGTGCGCACCAAGGCCATGCTGCTGGCGGCCCTGGCCTACTTCGTGATGCCGGTCGACTTCATCCCCGACTGGCTGCCGGGCCTGGGCTACACGGACGACGCCGCGGTGATCGCCGCGGCGATCGGCCTGGCGGGCGCGGCCATCAAACCGCGCCACCGTGATGCGGCGCGCGCCCGACTGGACCGTCTGGCGGGCGTCGAGCCGGCCTGAGCGGACGGCCGACCGGCCTTCGGCCCACGCTATCGCAAGACGGCCGCCGCGGGCCGGAGGAGTTCCAGTCATGGCCGATCCCGACGGCGCCGTTCCGCACGGCCGCATCGCCCTGGCGCTGCACGGCGGCGCCGGATCGCGCCCGGGCCGAGACTACGCCCGGGAGATCGCCCACATGCGCGGTTTGGTCGAGGCGGGGCGCGACCGACTGCGCCAGGGCGCCCCGGCGCTGGACGTAGCGGCCCAGACCGTGGCGGCGCTGGAGGCGAGCGGCCTCTACATCGCCGGCCGCGGGGCCTCGCCCAACGCGGTCGGCCGCTACGAGCTGGACGCCTCCATCATGGACGGGGCCACGGGCCTGGCGGGGGCTGTGGCCGCGCTGGAGGGCTTCGAGAGCCCGGTGGCCGCGGCGCGCGCCGTGATGGAGCGCACGCCCCACGTGCTGCTGGCCGGGGCGGGAGCGGCCGCCTTCGCCCGCGCCCAGGGGCTGGCGCCCGTCGCCGATCCGCAAGCCTGGTTCACCCGGGCGGGGGCCGACGAGTCCAACCATCCGCCGGGCGGGCCCGTCGCCGCGCCGGCCTTCGGCACGGTGGGCTGCGTCGCGCTGGACCGGGAAGGTCGGCTGGCGGCCGCCACCTCCACCGCCGGGGTGTTCGGCAAGCTGGAGGGCCGCGTGGGCGACACGCCGATCCCCGGCGCGGGAGTTTGGGCGGACGGTCGGGTGGCCGTGTCGTGCACCGGCCAGGGCGAGTTCTACCTGCGCACGGCGCTGGCCGCCCGGCTGGCCTTCCTGGTGGAGGCCGGCCACACCCTGGACGACGCGGCCGCCGCCGTGCTGCGCCGGGTGGTGGAACTGGGCGGCGAGGGCGGGCTGATCGCGGTGGACGCGCAGGGCCGCACGGTTCTGCCCTTCGCCGCGTCCGGGATGAAGCGCGCCGCCCTGCTGCCGGACGGGAGCGTATCGTCCGAGGCGTTCTGAGCGGGCCGACGCCCCGCGGGGTCGCGGGGGCCCGTCGCGGCCCCTATCTGACCGTCACGCCTCCACCCCCATCGGCCCGGATCGCCGCCGCCCCGTGAACCGGGAGGACGACGCGGTCCCGCCGGAGCTTCGCCATGTCCGAGACCGTTCCCGCCGCCGCGCCCCCGCCCGCGGACGACTTCGTCGCCCCCTTTCAGATCGAGGGCGAGCCCGTGCGCGGCCGGATCGTGCGCATGGGGGCGGTGGTGGACGAGGTGCTGTCGCGCCACGCCTATCCCGAGCCGGTGGCCGACCTGCTGGGCGAGGCCTGCGCCCTGGCCGCCCTGGTGGGGGCGAGCCTCAAGTTCCAGGGCCGGCTGATCGTGCAGGCCCAGGGCGACGGCCCGGTGCGCTACGTGGTGGCCGACTACGACACGGCCGGGACGCTGCGCGGATACTGCCGGTTCGACGCGGAGGCGGTGGCCGCCTTGTCCGGCGGGTTCGCCCGGCCCGGGGCGCGCTCGCTCCTAGGCGAGGGCCTGTTCGTCATGACCCTCGACCCGGCCGAGATGAAGGACCGCTACCAGGGCGTGACGCGCATCGAGGGGGAGACGCTGGCCTTGTGCGCCGAGCAGTACTTCGCCCAGTCCGAGCAGGTGCCCACGCGCGTGCGGCTGGCGGTGTCGCGGGTCGGCGGGGTCTGGCGCGCGGGCGGGGCGCTGATCCAGAACGTGGCGGAGGACGAGGCCCGCGGCTCCACGGCCGAAGCCTGGGAGCGCGCCCAGGCGCTGTTCGAGACGCTGGGCGAGGACGAACTGGTCGACCCGCAGCTCGCCGCCTCCACCCTGCTCTGGCGGCTGTTCCACGAGGACGGCGTGCGGGTGTTCCCCGCGCAGCCCCTGTCGGCCGAGTGCCGCTGCTCGCGCGAGCGGGTGGTGGCGATGCTCCACTCCTTCCCCGAAGCCGAGCGCGCCGACATGATCGAGCCGGACGGCGACATCCACGTCACCTGCGAGTACTGCGCCCGGACCTACCGGGTGCCCCCGCAGGACGTGGCGCAGGAAGCGGAGGCGGACGCCGGCTGAGGCGCCGGCCCGCGCTTCGGCCCCGTTCAGGCGGCGGCGACGTCCGCGCCGGCGGGCGAGGCGGCCTGGGCGGCGTCCCACCAGCTCGAGAACTGGTGCGCGGCCTGGAGGCTGAGGAAGCGGATGGAGCGGAACGAGCCGGCCGTATCCGGCAGCTTGCTGACCCGCACCGGCAGGTCGTGCACGCGGCACCGGCTCATATAGGCGTTGAGGGAGGCTTCGAAGCGGTCCTCGACATCGGAGGACAGCCGTAGTTGTACGTCGCGCATGGTCATGACCCGCGTTGATGGGTTTGTACCTGCCAAAACCGACGTTCCCCCGTGGGCGTTCCGCCTCTCCTGACGAGAAACTAAGACCCGCTTAACAAACGAGTCAAGACGACGCAGGCCGCCCCGCGCCGGTCGCGTCAGCCGCCGAAGGCCGCCGTCAGCCGGTCGATCTGGTCGCGCACCGGGTGGGCCCCGGCCACCGGGTCGGCGGCGTCCAGGTACATGGAGCGGTCCAGGTGCAGCACGCGCTCGAACAAGCGCGCGGCGCGCTCGCCCAGGGCGCGCAGGCCGGGGGGCAGGGGCTCGGCCGCCCCCGTGGGCTCGGGCAGGCCGGAGGGCCCGGCCGCGGCGCGCCCGCCCAAACGGTAGCGCGGCTGGGCGGCCTCCTCCGGCGTCATGTCGCCCTGGCGCACCGCGCGCTGGACCAGCAGCCAGGAGGCCACCTGCATGAGCCGGGTGGTCACCTTCATGCTCTCGCCGGCGTAGGCCAGCGCTCCGTTGCGCGACAGGAGCTTGGACTCCCTGCGGCCGGCGCCGTCCAGGTACTCGGCCGCCTCCTCCACCAGGGCCATGCCCTCGGCGAAGGTGCGGTCGAACAGTTCGGACCCCGCGAAGCGCAGCACCACGCCCGCGCGGGCGTCCTCGGGCGCGGCCCCGGCGACCTCCACCGTCATGTGCGTCTCCGCGTGATCGCGCGTCCAGCCGACGCGCCCTGCTCGATTTGAGCGGGAAGGTGCAATGCGCGTGCCAAAGCCGGCCTCACCCGAAGGAGAACAGGGCGTCGGCGGCGGCCTTGCCCTGGCGCTTGGAGGCGAGGGCCGCGCGCGTGCGCTCCACCTCCCCCTCCAGCCGGGCGATGCGCGCCTCCAGGTCGCTGGCGGCGTAACCCGACAGATCCTCGGACGCGGCCTCCTCCAGGGCGGCCCCGCGCGACAGGCGGGGTTCGACGGGCTCTTCGGCCATGACGCTTCTCCCGTGCGGCTTCCCCGGCCCCGTAGGGTCAGCGTATCAGAAGCCGCGTCCTCCAGGGAGACACCGCCGCATGCCGTCGCCGCCGCACCCCGCGTCCCGGTCCGATACGCCGGTCGCCCCGGATCTCCTCATGCGGGCCGTGGAGGTCGAGGGCGGGCGCGGCGGGCCCGAGGCGCTGCGGCTCGCCGAGCGGCCCCGCCCGGTTCCCGCCCCCGGCGAGGTGCTGATCCGGGTGCGCGCCGCCGGGGTGAACCGGCCGGACGTGCTCCAGCGCCAGGGGGCCTACCCGCCGCCGCCCGGCGCGCCCGAAGGGCTGGGGCTGGAGGTCGCGGGCGAGGTCGCGGCCCTGGGCGAAGGCGCGCCGCGCTGGCGGGTGGGCGACCGGGTCTGCGCCCTGCTGGGCGGGGGCGGCTACGCGCAGTACGCCGTGGCGGACGCGCGCTGTTGCCTGCCCGCGCCCGCCGGCCTTTCCTGGGCGGAGGCGGCGGCCCTGCCCGAGACGGTGTTCACCGTCTGGTCCAACGTGTTCGAGCTGGGCGGCCTGAAGGCGGGGGAAACGCTCCTGCTCCACGGCGGCACCAGCGGGATCGGCGTCACCGCCATCGCCCTCGCCAAGGCCGCCGGCGCCCGGGTGATCGCCACCGGGCGCAGCGGCGCCAAGGCCGAGACGGCTCGCCGGCTGGGCGCGGACCTCGCCCTGGACTCCACCGCGACGGACTTCGTGGAGGCGGTCCGGGCCGAGGGCGGGGCCGACGTGGTGCTCGACATGGTGGGCGGCGACCTGACGGCGAAGAACCTCGCGGCCTGCCGGCCGGGCGGGCGGGTGGTGGTGATCGCCGTGCAGGGCGGCGCGACCGCGAGCGTGGACCTCGTGCGGATCATGCAGCGGCGGCTCACGCTGACGGGCTCGACCCTGCGGCCGCGCTCCGCCGACGAAAAGGCGCGCCTGGCCGCGGCGGTGGAGCGGCACGTTTGGCCGTGGATCGCGCAGGGGCGCTTCCGCCCGGTGATGGACCGGAGCTTTCCCCTGGCCGAGGCGGGGGCGGCGCACGCCTGGCTGGAGGCCGGCGGCCACGTGGGCAAGGTCACGCTGCGCGTGGGCGAGGACGCATGATCGGCGTGTTCGACTCCGGGGTGGGCGGCCTCACCGTGCACCGGGCGCTGGTGGACCGGCTGCCCGGCGCCGACCTCGTCTACCTGGCCGACCAGGCGCACGCCCCCTACGGCGGCCGGACGGGGGAGGAGATCGTGGACCTCACGCGCGCCGCCTGCCTGCGCTTGTTCGACCGGGGCGCGAGCCTGGTGGTCCTGGCGTGCAACACCGCCAGCGCGGTGGCCCTGCGCCGCCTGCAGCAGACCTGGCTTCCGGGGCTGCGGCGCGAGCGGGGGCGGGCCCTCAACGTGCTGGGCGTGATCGTGCCGACCATCGAAGCGGCGACCGGCCGGCCCTGGTCGGAGGACCCGCGCCCGCGCGAAGGCTCCAAGGCCGAGCGGGTGGAGGTGGTGGGCGTGTTCGCCACCCGCGCCACCGCCGCCAGCCGGGTGTACGAGATCGAGATCAGCAAGCGCCGCGACGACGTGGCCGCCTTCTGCGAGCCCTGCCCCGACCTCGTGCACCTGATCGAGGCGGGCGCGCCGCGCGTGCAGATGCAGGCGCTGATCGAGGCGCACGTGCGCGCCCTGGCCCTGCGCGTGGGCCGCGCGCCGGACCGGGCGGTGCTGGGCTGCACCCATTACGAGATCATCGCCGACCTGTTCGCCGCCGCCCTGCGCCCCGGCACGCCCCTGATCCACCAGCCGAGCGCGGTGGCGGACGCGCTGGAGCGCTACCTCCCCGCCCACCCCGAGTACGACCCGGGCTCGGGCGGCGCCCGCGAGTTCCTGACCACGGGCGCGCCCGGGGCGCAGAACGCGCTGGTGGAGGCGTTCTGGGGCGCTCCCCTCTCGTTCGAGGCGGCGTGACCGGCGAGGGTGCGACCCCGCCCGGGCGGATCGTGCGCGCGCAGGACCTCGGGCGCGCCCACCGGTCGCTGGACGTGGCCCTGGGCGTGTCGGCCGCGATCCCGCTGGTCCTTGCGGCGGTCGCCGTTTGGTTCGCGCCGCCGCGGGAGGCCGTGCTCGTGCGCCTGTTGGCGGTGGTGTGGACCGCGAGCCTGCTCACCTTCTTCGCGGGGGTGCGGCGGGGCCTCTCGTTCTCCGAGGCGGGCGGCGCGCGGCCGGCGGAGGTGGCGACCCTGCTGGGCCTGTTCTCGCTGGGGGTGGTCACGCTGGTGGCCGGCAGCCCCGTGGTGGGCGCGTTCGGCCTGGCGATCCTGGGCGTGCTGGACTGGGCGGCGGCGCGACGGCTCCAGGCTCCGCGCTACTTCCAGGTGTTCCGACCGCTGCAGAGCGCGGTCTGCGTGGCCGCGCTCCTGCTCGTGCAGGCGCGCGGGGCCTGAGGCTGCGTCAGGCGGCGAGTTCGGCGGTCAGCCGGTCGAGCACCAGGCGGCCGGCGGAGGTGGCGCGAAGCCGCGCACCCTCCACCCGCAGCAGCCCCGCCCGGGCGTACTCGACGAGGCGCGGGTCGCCCGCCGACAGGCCGGCGGCGGCCGTCTCGGTCAGGTCCACGCCCTCAAGGGTGCGCAGCCCCATGAGCAGGCGCTCCTCCGCCACCGCGCGGGGGTCGAGCGGCTCGGCCTGCGCGAAGCCCGCCCCCGTGCGCGCCACCGCGTCCAGGTAGTCGCCGACGCGCGGGTGGGCGACGGTGGCGCGCCGCACGCCCTCCAGCGTCAGGCGGCCGTGGGCGCCGGGCCCCGCGCCGACGTAGTCCCAGCCGCGCCAGTAGACGAGGTTGTGGCGCGAGCGCGCCGCCGCTCCCCGCGCATGGTTGGACACCTCGTAGGCCTCGAAGCCGCGCAGTTCCAGCACCTCCTGGGTGTCCTCGTAGAGGTCGGCGGCGAGGTCGGGGTGGGCGGGGGCCCAGCGGCGGCGGCGCACCGCACGGTCGAAGGCGGTGCCCGCCTCCACCGTGAGCTGGTAGGGCGACACGTGCTCGGCCCCGAGGTCCGTCGCCTCCGCCAGGGTTTCGCGCCAGGCGGCGCGCGTCTGCCCGGGCAGGGCGTAGATCAGGTCCAGCGACACGCGCGGAAAGGCGCCGGCCGCCGCCGCCGCCGCGCGCCGGCCCGCCGCCGCATCGTGGGGGCGGCCCAGGAAGCGGAGCTGCCCGTCGTCCAGCGCCTGCAGGCCCAGGGACAGGCGCTCCACGCCCGCGTCCGCGAAGGCGGCGAAGCGGCCGGCCTCCGCGTCGGTGGGGTTGGCCTCCATCGAGACCTCGAGGTCCGGCGCGGGGGTCCACAGGCGGCGGGCCTGGGCGATCAGCTCCGCCGCCCAGGCGGGGTCCATCAGGGAGGGGGTGCCGCCGCCCAGGAACACGGAGACGAGGGTGCGCGGGCCCGTCAGCTCGCGCTGGCCGGCGAGGTCGCGCGCCATGGCGGCGGCCAGCGCCGCCCCGGCCGCCCGGTCGCCGCGGTCGCGCACCACGTTGAAGTCGCAGTAGGGACAGATCCGCTGGCAGTAGGGCCAGTGCAGGTAGACGCCCAGCGGCGGCGGACTCGCCGGGGCGGGGCTCACGCCAGCGCGGCCCGCAGCTTCTCAAAGGCGCGGGTGCGGTGGCTGAAGGCGGTCTTCTGCGCTTCCTCCATCTCGCCGAAGGTGAGGTCGCTCCCCTCCGGCCGGAACACGGGGTCGTAGCCGAAGCCGCGCGTCCCCCGGCCCGGGAACACCAGCCGGCCCTCGACCACCCCCTCCACCGCCACCACCGGGCCGTTCGGCCAGGCCACGGCCAGGGCGCAGGTGAAGCGGGCCCGGTCCTCGCCGCCGCCGCGCGCCAGCAGCTCGCGCTCCACCCGGGCGATGGCGGCGGCGAAGTCGCGCGGCTCGCCCGCCCAGCGCGCGGACAGCACGCCGGGGTCGCCGCCCAGCCCGTCCGCGGACATGCCCGAGTCGTCGGCGATCGCCACCAGCCCCGCCGCGTCCGCCGCCGCGCGCGCTTTCAGCACGGCGTTGCCCACGAAGGTGGCCTCCGTCTCCTCCGGCTCGGGCAGGCCGAGGTCCACGGCGGCGACCGTGTCGAACCGGTCCTGGAGCAGGGCGGCCACCTCCCGCGCCTTGCCCGGGTTGTGCGTGGCCACCAGGAGGCGCGAGCCGGGGACGAGGTGCAGGGCCATGGCGCGCGTTCTGCCGCGTCGGGCGCGTCGCGCCAAGCGTGGCGTTCGCGCCTCGACCTTCAGGCCGCCGGCGAAGCCCACGCATTGACGCGGCCCCCCGCAGCCCCATGCTGCATCCCGCGGCCGAGGCGCGCCGCCGCGAGAGGAGCGGGAGCGTGAGGGCGTTCGGGCCGGGGTCGATCTCCAGCTTCCTCAAGGTCGCGCTGGACGTGGCGCACGCCCTGCTGTGGGCGGCGGCGGCGGCCCTGGCGGCGAGCGCGGCGCTGGCGCTTCTGTGGCAGCCCTTCCTGGGGCCGAGGCCCTCGGGCGCGGCGGCGCTGGGGCCGCTGGCGGAGGCGGACGCGCTGCTGCGGCGCGGGCCGTTGCTGGCCCTGCTGGTGGCGGCCGGAGGGCTCTACCTGGCCGGGCTGATCGTCACCGCCGACCGCCTGCGCCGGGTGTTCGGCGCCATGGCCGCGGGCGACCCCTTCCACCCGGACAATGTCGGCCGGCTGCGCACGGCGGCGGCGGCGCTCCTGGGCGTGTACGCCTGCTTCCACCTGTTGCGCTGGGTGGGGGCGGCGGTTTCGCCCCGGGTGGACGGGCGGCCGGACCTCAACCTGTCGGGGCTGTTCGTGGTCCTGGTGACGGCGGTGCTGGCCGAGGTGTTCCGCGAAGGCGCGCGCCTGCGGGCGGAGGCGGAGCTGACCGTCTGATGCCCGTGTGCGTGCGGCTGGACCGCTGGCTCGTCCGGCGGCGCATGTCGCCGGACGAGCTGGCCGACCGGGTGGGGGTGACCCCCGCCGACCTCCTCCTGCTCAAGTCCGGCCGGGCGCGCGCCCTGCGCTTCTCCACGCTGGAGGCGCTGTGCCGCGAGCTCGACTGCCAGCCGGGCGACCTCCTGGAGTATTTGGCGACGGAGCCCGAGTCGGAGCCCGCCGCCGGAGCGTGAGGCTCAGACGGTGACCTGCGCCCCCAGCTCCACCACGCGGCCGGGCGGGATGCGGAAGAACTCGGTCGGGTTGGCGCTGTTCTTGAGCAGGTAGATATAGACGCGGTCCTGCCACAGCGGCATGCCGCTCTGCGCCGAGGGCACCACCGAGCGGCGGCCCAGGAAGAACGAGGTCGACATGATGTCGAACTTCAGCCCCTGCTTGCGGCACAGCCCCAGCGCCTTGGGGATGTTGGGGCTTTCCATGAACCCGTAGGTGATGACGACCTTCTTGAAGTCCTCGTTGATGGGCGAGATGACGACCCGGTCGACCTCCTTGACGCGCGGCGTCTCCGCGGTGCGGACGGTCAGCACCACGTTCCGCTCGTGCAGCACCTTGTTGTGCTTGAGGTTGTGCATGAGGGCGACGGGGGCGGTGTCCGGGTCGCTGGTCAGGAAGATGGCGGTGCCGGGCACCCGGTGGGGGCTCCTGGCGCGCAGCATGCCCACGAGGTCGGCCAGCGGGGTTGAGTCGCGCCGGGTCTTGTCCGTCAGGATCTGCGAACCGCGCACCCAGGTGGACATGAGGATGAACAGCGAGGCCCCGATCACCAGGGGCAGCCAGCCGCCCGAGGCGATCTTCAGCCCGTTGGCCGCCAGGAACACGAGGTCGAGCGTCAGGAGCGGGATCACCAGCGCCAGCACGCCGGGCAGGGGCCACTTCCACATGCGCCGGGCCACGATGTAGGCGAGGATTGTGGTCACCCCCATGGTGCCCGTCACCGCCAAACCGTAGGCGTTGGTGAGGTTGTCGGCGGTCTGGAAGATCAGCACCAGGGTCAGCACCCCCACCGTCAGCATGGTGTTGACCTGGGGCAGGTAGATCTGGCCGCTCTGGGTTTCGGAGGTGCGCTTGACGTCCATGCGCGGGAGGAGGCCCAGCAGGATCCCCTGCTGGCTCAGCGAGTAGGCGCCGGTGATGACCGCCTGGCTGGCGATCACCGAGGCGAACACCGCCAGCAGCACCACCGGCAGGCGCAGGTCGGGCGGGATCATCACGAAGAACCAGTCGAGGTTCTTGAAGGGCTGGCCGTGGGCCTGGGCGGCGGCCAGGGACTTCAGCACGAAGGCGCCCTGGCCCAGATAGCTGATGGCCAGGCACGGCAGGACGAAGAACAGCCAGGAGGCCTGGATCGGCCAGCGCCCGAAATGGCCCATGTCGGCGTAGAGCGCCTCCGCCCCGGTCACCGTCAGGAACACCGAGCCCAGCACCAGGAAGCCCACGATCCCGTGGCGCAGCATGAACTCCACCGCGTAGGTGGGCGAGAGCGCCAGGAACACGCCCGGGTCGTCCTTCAGGTGCAGCACGCCCAGCGCCCCGATCACCAGGAACCAGACCACCATCACCGGCCCGAACAGCCGCGCCACCTTGGCGGTGCCGCGCGACTGCACGGAGAACAGCACGATCAAGAGCAGGAAGGAGAGGGCGGTGATTTCGCGCTCGCTCACCTTCCCTTGCAGCATGGGTACGTCCTGCATGCCCTGGAACGCCCCCAGCACCGAGATGGCGGGAGTGATGATGGCGTCGCCGTAGAACAGCGCGGCCCCGACCAGGCCCATCACGAAGATCAGCCGGGTGCGATGGCCGATGGCGCGCTGGGCCAGCGCCATGAGCGAGAGCACGCCGCCCTCGCCCTTGTTGTCCGCGCGCATGACGAACAGCACGTACTTGATCGTCACCACCACGATCAGCGCCCACAGCGCGAGCGACACCACGCCCAGGATCGAGTCGCGCGTCACCGCGTCCTTGGCGGCTTGGCCGATGGCGGCGTTGAAGGCGTAGAGCGGGGAGGTGCCGATGTCGCCGAACACCACGCCCACCGAGCCCAGGGCCAAGCCCCAGAAACCGGGATGCGCGTGGTTGGCGGACTTGCCGTGCAGCACCGCCTCCTCGTTGGCGGCCGTTACGTCGCCCACGGGGCGGCCGGACGCGTCCGACGTTCCGCAGTCGGGGGCGGCGGAGGTCGGGGCGGCGTGGGCCGAGCCCGTGCCGGAAGCGCTCATGATGCTCCTTCGAGGCGCGGCGGCGCTTCCGCACGACCGCCCGGCCCCAAGCTATAATCCGCGCGGGGAGGCGCGGCGCGCCGCGTTACTCCCTTTCCCCCGAATGTTCAACTTGATCGGCCGGGGCGACGCGACGCCGCTTGGCGCGGGCGGCCATGTTGAGCGCCTCCACCAGGATGGAGAAGGCCATGGCGGCGTAGATGTAGCCCTTGGGGATGTGGAAGCCCGCGCCGTCCGCGATCAGCGTCATGCCGATCACCAGCAGGAAGCCCAGCGCCAGCATCACCACGCTGGGATTCTTCTTGATGAAGGCGGCCAGCACTCCGGAGGCCAGCAGCATGAGCAGCACCGCCACCACCACCGCGGCCATCATGATGGGCAGGTGCTCGGTCATGCCCACGGCCGTGAGGATGCTGTCGATGGAGAACACCATGTCCAGCACCAGGATCTGGGCGATGGCCGAGGCGAAGCTGGTGGATGCGCGCGATCCCACCGCGTGCGTCTCGACGTCGTGGCCGGGGCGGTCCGGGGCCACCGCCTCGTGGATCTCGGTGGTGGACTTCCACACGAGGAACAGCCCCCCCGCCAGCAGGATCATGTCGCGCCAGGACACGGGATGGCCGCCCAGGCTGAAGACGGGCCGCGTCAGCCCCACGATGAAGGCCAGGGTGGACAGCAGCCCGAGCCGCAGCACCAGGGCCAGCGCTATGCCCAGGGTGCGGGTGCGCGCGCGTCCCTCCTCCGGCAGCTTGTTGGTGAGCAGCGAGATGAAGACGAGGTTGTCGATCCCCAGCACCACCTCCATCACGATGAGGGTGAGCAGGGCCAGCCAGGCCGCGGGGTCGGTCAGGAGCACGGCGACGGCGGTCATGCTCCGCCTCTAGCGCGCCCGGCCCGCCCTGGCGACGGCAGGCGCTTCGGTTGCGGGCGCCGGGGACGCGTGATAGATCGCCCGCGCGTCCCGACCGCAGCCTCTACGGCTCGTCCGCGGCGCGCTCCAAGGCGCATCCCGCCCAGCCGCCCGCTTCCGCCGACCCGCTCCGAAGGGCTCGGGATGCGGCGCCGGACGGTTCGGCGGCGAAGACAACGGACCCAAGTGGCGGACGACTCGAACAACACCGACGTGGGCGGCCGCTATGCGCGGGCCCTGTTCGAGCTTGCGGACGCCGCCGGGCGCCTGCCCGCCGTGGAGGCCGACCTCAAGGGGCTGGAGGCCGCGCGCGGCGAGAGCGCCGACTTCGCGCGCCTGCTGGCTTCACCGCTGATCGACACCGAGTCCAAGGGCCGCGGCCTGTCCGCCGTGGCCGCCGCCGCGGGCGTCGACCCGCTGACCGGCCGTTTCCTGGGCGTGCTGGCCGCCAACGGCCGCGCCGCCGCCCTGCCCGCCGTCGCCAAGGCCTTCTTCGCCATGGCCGCCAAGCGGCGCGGCGCGGTCGCCGCCGAGGTGACCACCGCGGCCGCGCTCAGCGAGGCTCAACGCGAGGGCCTGGCCGCGGCGCTGCGCCAGGCGCTGGGCCGCGACCCCGAGATGACCGTGCGCGTGGACCCCGCCCTCCTGGGCGGGCTCAAGGTGCGCGTCGGCTCGCGCCTCTACGACGCTTCGCTCAAGACCCGCCTCGACCAACTCAAGACCGCCCTCGTCCGCGCCTAAGACCTCCAGACCAGAGACCGCCCCATGGACATCCGCGCCGCCGAGATCTCGGCCATCCTCAAGTCGCAGATCGAAGGCTTCGGCGAGGAGACGCAGGTCTCGGACGTCGGCAGCGTGCTCAGCGTGGGCGACGGCATCGCCCGCATCTACGGGCTGGACGACGTCCAGGCCGGCGAGATGGTGGAGTTCCCCAAGGCCGGGGTGAAGGGCATGGCCCTGAACCTCGAGCGCGACAATGTCGGCGTGGTGATCTTCGGCTCCGACAGCCGCATCAAGGAGGGTGACGAGTGCCGTCGCCTGTCCGAGATCGTGGACGTGCCGGTGGGGCGCGGCCTCCTGGGCCGGGTGGTCAACCCGCTGGGCGAGCCGATCGACGGCAAGGGCCCGATCGAGTCGACCGAGCGCCGCCGGGTGGACGTGAAGGCCCCGGGCATCATCCCGCGCAAGAGCGTGCACGAGCCCGTGCAGACCGGGCTCAAGTCCATCGACACGCTGATCCCCATCGGCCGCGGCCAGCGCGAGCTGATCATCGGCGACCGCCAGACCGGCAAGAGCGCCGTGGCCATCGACGCCATCCTCAACCAGAAGGCGGTCAACGCCGGCACGGACGAGAAAGCCAAGCTATTCTGCATCTACGTGGCCATCGGCCAGAAGCGCTCCACCGTCGCGCAGATCGTGCGCACGCTGGAGGAGCAGGGCGCGCTGGACTACACCATCGTGGTCTCGGCCACCGCCTCCGAGCCCGCGCCTCTGCAGTTCCTGGCCCCCTTCGCCGGCTGCGCCATGGGCGAGTGGTTCCGCGACAACGGCTTGGCCGCGCTGATCATCTACGACGACCTGTCCAAGCAGGCGGTGGCCTACCGCCAGATGTCGCTGCTGCTGCGCCGCCCGCCGGGCCGCGAAGCCTATCCGGGCGACGTGTTCTACCTGCACTCCCGCCTGCTGGAGCGCGCGGCCAAGCTCAACGAGGACTACGGCTCGGGCTCGCTGACGGCGCTGCCGATCATCGAAACGCAGGCCAACGACGTGTCGGCCTACATCCCCACCAACGTGATCTCCATCACCGACGGCCAGATCTTCCTGGAGACCGACCTGTTCTACCAGGGCATCCGCCCGGC
>CAXSDV010000009.1:47774-79303 GCA_964235945.1 uncultured Caulobacteraceae bacterium | reverse complement strand
GCGGAGGTGGTGAGCCCGGTGGGGTTCGAACCCACGACCCCATGATTAAAAGTCACGTGCTCTACCAGCTGAGCTACAGGCTCGGGACGCTCCGCGGGGAGCGGGCGGAGCTATAGGCGCCCGGTCCGGGGCGGGCAAGCGACGAGCGCCGCGCCGGGCGTCGTCGTCCTCCCCCGTGCTGACTGGACGCGCCCCCGCGTGGTTCACCGGCGGGGGCGCACCGGCTAGGGTTCGACGGAATCGGGAGCTGAGGGAGCGATGGCGGACCTGTTGCGGCGCAGAAGCGTAGACGTCGCCCCCGCGGCGGACGGCGCCCACCGGCTGCGCGCGACGCTGTCCTGGCCGCAACTGTTGGCGCTGGGGGTAGGAGCCATCGTCGGCACCGGCATCTACACGCTGACGGGGGTGGCCGCGGGGCTGGCCGGGCCCGGGGTGATCCTGAGCTTCCTGATCGCGGGGGCGGTGTGCGCGTGCGCGGCGCTGGCCTACGCCGAGATGGCCACCACCATCCCCGCGGCGGGCAGCGCCTACACCTACAGCTACGCGGTGCTGGGCGAGCTGATCGCCTGGGTGGTCGGCTGGAGCCTGATCCTCGAATACACGGTGGTGGGCTCCACGGTGGCGGTGGGCTGGTCGGCCCACCTGGCCGAGTTCCTGCGCGCGGCCGGCCTGCCCGCCCCGACCGCGCTGATGGCCGGCCCGTTCGAGGGCGGGATCGTCAACCTGCCGGCGGTGGTGATCTCCCTGCTGGTGGCCGCCCTGCTGGCGGCGGGCACCAAGGAGAGCGCGCGGGTGACGGTGGTGCTCGTGGCGCTCAAGATCGCCGCCCTGGCCGTGTTCGTGGCGCTGACCGCGCCCGCCTTCAACGCCGCCCACTTCCACCCGTTCATGCCCGAAGGCTTCCTGGCCCACGAGCGCGGGGGCGTGAAGTACGGGGTGATGGGCGCCTCGGCGCTGATCTTCTTCGCCTTCTACGGCTTCGACGCGGTCTCCACCGCGGCGGAGGAGTGCAAGAACCCGGGGCGCGACCTGACGATCGGCATCGTCGGCTCCATGATCGCCTGCACAGTGATCTACATGGCGGTGGCGGCCTGCGCGATCGGGGCCTCGCCGGTGGCGGAGTTCTCGCACAACGGGGCGCCGCTGGTGTTCATCCTGCGCAGCCTGCGCCACCCGCTGGCGGCCACCACGGTGGCGGGGGCGGCGGTGGTGGCCCTGCCGACGGTGATCCTGGCCTTCATGTACGGCCAGAGCCGCATTTTCTACGTGATGGCGCGCGACGGCCTGCTGCCGCGGGCCATGGCCGAGGTCAGCGCGAAGACGGGCACGCCGGTGGTGATGACGCTCGCCACCGGGGTGCTGGTGGCGGTGCTGGCGGGGCTGCTGCCGCTGCAGGCCATCGCCGAGCTCGCCAACGCCGGCACCCTGTGCGCGTTCGCGGCGGTGGCGACGTGCCTGCTGGTGCTGCGCCGGCGCGAGCCGAACCGGCCGCGGGTGTTCCGCGCGCCCGCCGCCTGGCTGATCGGCCCCTTCGCCATCGGCGGGTGCCTGTACCTGTTCTCCAGCCTGCCGCGGGTGACCATGATCTGGTTCTTCGCCTGGAACCTGCTGGGGCTGGCGGTCTACTTCCTGTTCGCCCGACCCAGCGTGGACCGGGCGCGCGCCGCGGCCTGATCTGCGGCGGCCCGGCCTGCGGCGAGCGGGGCGGGCGGTTTCAGGCCTGGAATTCGAGCACGGCGCGCACGCCGCGGTGCGCCGGGTCGAAGGCCACCTGCGAGCCCAGGCTGCGCGCCATGGCCGAGATCACCTTGCGGCCGAGGCCGGTGCCGCGCACCTCGCCCCCCGCGGGCAGGCCCGCGCCGTCGTCCTCCACCACCAGCCGCAGCCGGTCGCCGTCCGTCTGGCCCAGCGCCACGCGGATCTCGCCGCCGCGCCCCTCGGGGTAGGCGTACTTGTAGGCGTTGGTCACGAGCTCGGTGACCACCACGCCCAGCGACACGGCCTTGTCGGTCTTGAGGTCCACAACCTCCGAGGAGACCAGGATCGGCCGGTCGCCGCCCATCTTGGGCAGGGACTGGGCGAGTTCCGCCGCCAGCCCGCGCAGGTACTCCTGCATCTCCACGTGCTGGACGTCGTCGGAGGTGTAGAGCCGCCGGTGCACCTGCATGATGGCGGCGATGCGCGCCTGGGTGTCGCGCAGGGCGGCGCGCGCAGGCTCGTCGGACACCGCGCCCGCCTGCATGTGCACGAGCGAGGAGACGAGCTGCAGGCTGTTGGCCACCCGGTGGTTGACCTCGCCCAACAGCGCCGCCTGCCGCGCCACCACCGCGTGGAGCTGGGTGTTGGCCTCGCGCAGCGCCTCTTCGGCCAGGTCGCGCGCTTCGCGCAGGCGCACCTGTTCGAGCGCCTGGGACAGGGCCCGGGCCAACAGGTCCATGAAGTCGTCCGAGCCGGTCTTGACCACGTAGTCGGCCGCGCCCGCCTTGAGGGCGGCCACCGCGATGCGGCTCTCGTCCGACCCGGTCACGTAGACCACCGGCGGGCAGTTGGGCAGGGCGCGCAACTGGTCGAGGGTGGTCAAGCCGTCCTGGCCGGGCATGTAGTGGTCGATGGCCACGAGGTCGAAGGCGTCGCCGGCCGCCGCGGCCACCCCCGCCGGGCCGTCGGAGGCGTAGGCCACCGCATAGCCGCGCCGGCCCAGGCTCTTGGACACGAGCCGGCCCAGCCCCTCGTCGTCGTCGATGTACAGCAGCCGCGGGGGCGCGACCGCGTCGGCGGAGGTCACTCGCCGACCTCCGGCACCTGGATCACGGACAAGAACAGGCCCAATTGGCGGATCGCGTCGGCGAACGACTCGTAGTTGACCGGCTTGGTGATGTAGACGTTGCAGCCCAGGTCGTAGCAGCGCTGGATTTCGACCTTGTCGTCGGTGGTGGTGAGCACCACCACCGGCGTGCGCTTGAGCTTGGGCTCCGCCTTGATGCGCGCCAGTATCTCGGTTCCGCTCATGTCGGGCAGGTTGAGGTCGAGCAGGACCAGGGCCGGTCCGTTCAGGGCGGGGCCGGACTTGTCCTTGAAGATGTATTCCAGCGCCGATCCGCCGTCGGTGAAGTGCTTGATGCCGTTGTGGATGCCGGCCCGGCGGATGTTGCGCTCGATCAGCCGCGCGTGGCCCTCGTCGTCCTCCACCATGACGATCGAGACGGGCTGGTGGTCGGTCATGCGGCCTGTCCTTCGTCGCGCGGCGATGTGCGGGGCAGCGAGACGCGGAACACCGCTCCCCGCCCGAGTTCGGAGCGGACGTCTATAGTGCCGCCCAACCTGTAGACCAAGGCGCGCACGTGCGCGAGGCCGATGCCCTCGCCCGGCTGGTCCTGCACGCCCGAGCGGCGGAACAACTCGAAGATGCGCTCGTGGTCCTTGAGGGCTATGCCGCGGCCGTTGTCCTCGACCTCCACCAGCACGCGCCCGTCCGCCTCGCGGCCGCGCACGACCACCCGGCCCGGCCGGTCGGGGCTGAGGTACTTGACCGCGTTCTCCACCAGGTTGGACAGCACCTGCTCGACGGCCACCCGGTCGCTGTTCAACGCCGGCAGGCCGGGCTCGACGACGACCTCGGCCCCGCGCCCGCCGGCCAGCTGGCGCAGGCTGTCGGCCACGCCGCCGGCCAGGAGGGTGAGGTCCAGCGGCTCGGACGAGAGGGTGCGGCGCCCCTCGCGCGAGAGCTTGAGGATGGCGTTGATCAGCCGGTCCATCTTGCGGGTGGAGGTGCGGATGAACCCCACCGCTTCGGGGATCTCCTCCTCCACCACCAGGCGCGCCTCCTTGGTGAGAAGCTCGGGAGCGCGCTCGCCGACGGTGGCCAGCAGCCGGTGCAGGGCCGGCAGGGAGGTCTCCATCTCGCTGGTGAAGCCCATGATGTTGACCAAGGGCGAGCGCAGGTCGTGGCTGACGATGTAGGCGAAGCGCTGGATCTCGTCGTTGGCGCGGGTCAGGTCGGCGGTGCGCTCGCGCACGGCGTCCTCCAGCCCCTCGTTGAGCGCTCGCAGCTGCAGCTCCGAGCGCTTGAGGTCGTCGGCGTAGCGACGCACCAGAAGGCCGACGCCCACGGCCAGCACGATCAACAGCACCGCCGCCGCCAGCGTGCAGGTCAGCAGCGCCAGCGACGCTCCCCGCTCGTCGCCGGCGCGCGTCTGCAGGAGGCGCCGCTCCTCCGCGTCCATGTCGGCCAACTGCTTGCGGATGCGCTGGGTGACGCGCAGCGTGCTCTGGACGAAGTACGTTTCGCGCGCAGCCTGCAGCCCGCCGGCGTGGGCCACCTCGATGGTCGCGCGCATCTGCTCCAGCTTGGCCGCGAGCAGCGGGCGCAGCGCCGCCACGTTGGCGCGCTGGACGGGGTTGTCGGAGGTGAAGCGGGCGAGGTCGTCCAGGTCGGGGCCGATCCGGTCGCGCGTCTCGAGATAGGTGGTCCAGAACGTCTCGTCGGGCCGCAGCAGGTAGCCGCGGCGCACCGTCTCCAGCTTCTCGGCGTTTGTGGCCAAGCCGCCGATCTTGGTCTCGGCCGCGTAGGTGTGGTCCACCCACCGGCTGTAGTCGCGGTTGACCTGGAACAGCACGAGGGAGGCGCCCAGGAGGGCGACCAGCAGCACCGCCCCCGCCGCGATGGCCGCGGTGATCGAGCGGCGGAACCGCCGCTCGCCGTCCAGCACCAGCGCGCGCTGGCGGATTTGGGTGGACTCGACGCTCATCGCACGCGCACGGCGGGCAGGACGTCGCACACGGAGAAGTCCGCCCCCCGGCGGGCGCGCTCCGCCGCGACCTGGCGCGCAAAGGCCGGGGAGCCCGTGTCCTGGCGCTCCACGGCGACGTGCTCGCCCGCCGGCAGGTCGGACGCCAGGCGCACGCGCGTCATGCGGTCCTGGGGCTCCGGCACGGGCTCGCCGGTCTTGATGGCGCGCACCACCTCCAGGCCCTGAACGACGCGGCCCCAGACGGTGTAGCGCTTGTCGAGCGAGGGATAAGCCTCGCGCATCAGGAAGAACTGGCTGTTGGCCGTGTCCGGCCCCTCGTCGCGCGCCATGCCGGCCACGCCCGGGCAGTAGGCGCCCCAGGCGGTCACCTCCCGCCGGGGATTGAGCGCCATCAGCGCGTCGGGCTGGCTGTGCACGGGCAGCACGCCGATGAAGCCCTCCACCTCGCCCTGGGGCCGGGCCACGGGGGTGAAGGCGGTGTCGGCGCCGCGCTTGAAGGTGAACTCGGCCTTGAGGTTCGGCAGGTCCGAGCCGCCCTCGTCGCCCTTGTTCTGCGGGTCGCCGGTCTGGTCCATGAAGGGGCCGATGACGCGGAAGAAGGTCTGCCCGTCGAAGAAATGGCGACGCGCCAGCGCCTGCATCCGGCGCACGTGCTCGGGGGCGGCGAAGGGGGCGAGCACCACCACGACGCGCCCCTTGTTGGTGTCGATCACCAGCGTCTCGTCGGCGGGCGCCGCGATCCAGCCGTTCGCGCCGGCGGCCGGCGCGGGAGCGGGCGGGGCGGCCGCCAGGGCGGCGGCGAGCAGCAGGGCCGCGGCGCTCACGCGGGGGCCTTGTCGGCCAGCGCCCGGGCGATGCGCGGCGTGACGAAGGAGGAGACGTCGCCTCCCAGCCGGGCGATCTCCTTGACCAGCTTGGAGGCCACCGCCTGGTGACGCGGGTCGGCCATCAGGAACACCGTCTCGATGTCGCGGTTGAGCTGCTGATTCATGGCGGTCATCTGGAACTCGTACTCGAAGTCGGCCACCGCGCGCAGGCCGCGCACGATCACGCCGGCCCCGACCTCCTGGGCGAAGTGCATGAGCAGGTTCTCGAACGGCCGCACCACGATCTCGGCCCGGCCCTGGAGCGGGCGCGTCTCCTCCGCCACGAGGTCCAGGCGCTCCTGCAGGCTGAACATCGGGCCCTTGCCGCGGTTGACCGCCACGCCGATCACCAGGCGGTCCACCAGCTTCACCGCGCGCCCGATGATGTCCAGGTGCCCGTTGGTGATGGGATCGAAGGTGCCCGGGTAGAGGCCCACAAGCCCCATGATGGTCAGCCCCGCCCGCCGCGCGGCCCGCCGCCGCCGCACCGACCTACACGCGGGAGGTTGACCGGCCGTTGCCGACGCGGGCTCACGCCTCGCCGTCCGCCGCCGTCTCCGGTTCGATCGCCGCCGGCACGGCCGCCTCGCCCTCCAGGTGCTCGACGGAGACCACGTGCTCGCCCTCGGACGCGCGCAGCACGAGCACGCCGCCCGCCGCCCGCGAACGGATCGACACCTTGGCCACCGGCGTGCGGATGAGCTGGCCCTGGTTGGTGACCAGCAGCACCTCGTCGTCGGCCCCCACCGGGAAGCTCGCGGCCAATCGGTCGGTCGAGCGGCTGGACCAGACGTTGAGCCCCTGCCCGCCCCGGCCCGTCCTGCGGTAATCGTAGGCGGAGGTGCGCTTGCCCAGGCCCCGCTCGTTGACCGTGAGCAACAGCTGGTCCAGCCCCTCGAGCTCCTGCAGGCGCGCCAGGGAGACCTCGCCCTCCTCCGCCGCGTCCACCTCCTCCTCCGCCTCGATCTCGGCGGCCTCGGCCTCCAGCCCTTCGGCGTCCGCCTCCTCGCCTTCCGCGGCGCGCTGGGCGGCGGCGTAGCGCAGGTAGGCGGCGCGCTCGGGACCGCTCACCTCCACGTGGCGCAGTATGGTCATGGAGATCACCGCGTCGCCCTCGCCCAGGCGCACGCCGCGCACGCCGTTGGACTCGCGCCCGGCGAACACGCGCACCTCGCCCACCGCGAAGCGGATGGAACGGCGCCCGGCGGTGGTGAGCAGCACGTCCTCGCCCTCGTTGCACAGGGCCACGCCGACGATGTGCTGGCCCTCGTCCAGCCGCATGGCGTTCTTGCCCGCGCGGTTGACGTTGACGAAGTCGCTGAGCTTGTTGCGCCGCACCCCGCCGGTGGAGGTGGCGAACATCACGTCCAGCCCCGCCCACTGGGCCTCGTCCTCCGGCAGGGGCAGGATGGTGGTGATCCGCTCGCCGCCCTGCAGCGGCAAGAGGTTCACGAAGGCCTTGCCGCGGGCGTTGGCCTGGGCGTTGGGCAGCTTCCAAACCTTCAGCTTGTAGACACGACCCTCGGACGAGAAGAACAGCACGGGCGCGTGGGTGGAGGCGGAGAACACGCGCACGATGGCGTCCTCCTCCTTCATCGCCATGCCGGAGCGCCCGCGCCCGCCGCGGTGCTGGGTGCGGTAGGCCGACAAGGGCGTGCGCTTGACGTAGCCGCCGTGGGTGACGGTGACGACCATGTCCTCCCGCGGGATCAGGTCCTCGTCCTCGACGTCGGCGTCGCCCTCGACGATGACGGTGCGGCGCGGCCGGGCGAACTGGGCGCGCACCTCCGCGAGCTCCTCGCGCACGATGCCCATCACCCGCTCGCGCGAGCCGAGGATTTCGAGGTAGCCGCGGATGGCGCCGGCGAGCTCGCCCGCCTCCTCCGTGATCTCCTCGCGGCCCAGGCCGGTCAGGCGCGACAGGGTCAGCGCCAGTATGGCGCGCGCCTGCTCGTCGGACAGGCGCACCATGCCGCCTTCGCGCACCTGGGTGCGCGGGTCCTGGATCAGCGCGATCAGCGGAAGCATGTCGCCCGCCGGCCAGTCGCGCGCCACCAGCCGCTCGCGCGCCTCCGCCGGGTTCGCCGAGGAGCGGATGATGCGGATGAACTCGTCGATGTTGGCCACGGCGATGGCCAGGCCGACCAGCACGTGGGAGCGGTTGCGCGCCTTGTTCAGCTCGAACTTGGTGCGGCGGACCACGACCTCCTCGCGGAACGCCAAGAAGGCGTCCAGCATCCGGCGCAGGTTCATCTGCTCGGGCCGGCCGCGGTCCAGCGCGAGCGCGTTGACGCCGAAGGAGGTCTGCAACGGCGTGTAGCGGTGCAACTGGTTCAGCACCACGTCGGCGCTGGCGTCGCGCTTGAGCTCGATCACCACCCGCATGCCGGCGCGGTCGCTCTCGTCGCGCAGGTCGCTGACGCCCTCGATGCGCTTCTCGCGCACGAGGTCGGCGATGCGCTCGACCATGGCCGCCTTGTTCACCTGGTAGGGGATCTCGGTGACGATGATGGCGTCGCGGCCCGCCCGCAGGGTCTCCACCTCGGTCTTGCCGCGCATGATCACCGAGCCGCGGCCGGTCATCAGCGCCTGGCGCGCGCCCGAGCGGCCGATCACCTCGCCCCCGGTGGGGAAGTCGGGCCCCGGCACGATCTCCAGGAGCTGTTCGAGGCTGGTCTCGGGATCGTCGATCAGCTGGAGGCACGCGTCGACCACCTCGCCCAGGTTGTGGGGCGGGATGTTGGTGGCCATGCCGACGGCGATGCCGCCCGAGCCGTTGACCAACAGGTTGGGGATGCGCGCGGGGAGCACGGTGGGCTCCATCTCGCGCTCGTCGTAGTTCGGCTTGAAGTCGACCGTGTCGCGCTCGATGTCGGCCAGGAGCGCGACCGCCGCCTTGGTCAGGCGGCACTCGGTGTAGCGCATGGAGGCGGGCGGGTCGTTGTCGACCGAGCCGAAGTTGCCCTGCCCGTCCACCAGCGGCAGGCCCATGGAGAAGGGCTGCGCCATGCGCACCAGCGCGTCGTAGACCGAGGCGTCGCCGTGGGGGTGCAGCTTGCCCAGCACGTCGCCCACCACGCGGGCGCACTTGGAATAGCCCTTGTCGGGCGTCATCCCGAGCTCGTGCATGGTGTAGAGGATGCGCCGGTGCACGGGCTTGAGCCCGTCGCGCGCGTCCGGCAGCGCCCGGCTGACGATCACGCTCATGGCGTAGTCGAGGTAGGAGCGCTTCAGCTCCGCCTCGATGGCGATGGGCGCGATCCCGCCGCCGGAAGCGGACAAGGGCGGCAGGGGGGCGTCGTCGCTCAAGGCAGGCTCTGGGATCCGGCGGAAGAGGGCGCGCGGGCTCGCACGACCCTGGAGAAGCGGTCGCGGGCGGCGTCCGAAAGACTCGCCCGTGGAGGCCGAGGTCTAGCACCCGCGGTGCGCCGCCGCAAAAAGCCGCCAGCAAGTGAGAACCGCTTGCAATCGAGGCGAGGCGGCCTGATATCGTCCTCCATGCCCGACGCCTCCACCTCAGCCTCAGTGACGCCCCTGCCGGGCGGTCCCGGGCGGGCGCGCGTGATCGCCCTCGGCCAAGCGCGCCGCGGCGACCGGGGCGTGGTGATCGGGGTGGGCGTGGGCGTCCACGCCCCCGGCCTGCACAGCGCGGTGGACGGCCACGGCGTGGCCGACGCCGAGTTGGAGCGGCGCTTGCTGGAGATCGGCTTCGTGGAGGGCGCGCGCGTGGACGTGCTGCACGAGGGCCTGTTCGGCCGCGACCCCCTGGCGGTGCGGGTGGACGACACCCGGGTGGCCCTGCGCCGGCGCGAGGCCGCCGACATCCTCCTGCGACTGGACGTCTAGACGCCGTGAGCACCGTCGTCGCCCCCGCCCCCGCCCTTCCCGGCGGCGCGAAGGCGACCTTGCGGGTGGCGTTGGTCGGCGCTCCCAACTGCGGCAAGACGGCGCTGTTCAACGCCCTCACCGGCGCGCGCCAGAAGGTGGCCAACTTCCCGGGCGTCACCGTGGAGCGCAAGGAGGGGGCGGCCACGACCCCCGGCGGGCGCCGCCTGCAGGTGGTGGACCTTCCGGGCACCTACTCCTTGCGCGCCCGCAGCCCCGACGAGGAGGTGACGCGCGACGTGGTGCTGGGGCGCCTGCCGGGCGAGGCCCTGCCGGACCTGTTGGTCTGCGTGGCGGACGCCACCAACCTGCGCCTCGTGCTGCGGCTGATCCTGGAGCTGCGCCAGGTGGGCCGGCCCATGGTGCTGGCGCTCAACATGATCGACATCGCCGAGCGCCACGGCTTCGTCATCGACATTCCCCGCCTGTCCGCCGAGCTCGGCTTGCCGGTGACCACCACCGTGGCCACCCGCCGCCGCGGGCTGGACGCCCTCCTGACCCAGGTGGAGGCGGCCGCGTCCGGCGACCGCGCCGCCCCCGTCTGGCGCGCGCCGGACGCCGCGGAACTGCGCGCCGCCCACCGCGAGGCCGAGCGCATCCTCAAGGCCTGCGTCGTCCCGCCCAAGCTGCCCGACACCTGGACGGGCCGGCTGGACGCGGTGCTGCTGCACCCGGTGTTCGGCCTGGTGATCCTGCTGGCCGTGCTGTTCCTGATGTTCCAGGCGGTGTTCGCCTGGGCGCAGCCGGTGATGGACCTCATCAGCCACGGCTTCGAGCTGCTGGGCGGGGAGGTGAAGGCGCACCTGCCGGAGGGGCCCCTGCGCGACCTGCTGTCGGACGGGGTGATCGCGGGGGTGGGCAGCGTGCTCGTGTTCCTGCCGCAGATCGCCATCCTGTTCTTCTTCATCATCCTCCTGGAGGACAGCGGCTACATGGGCCGCGCCGCCTTCCTGATGGACAAGATGATGGGCGGGGCGGGGCTGCACGGGCGCGCCTTCATCCCGCTGCTGTCCTCCTTCGCCTGCGCCATCCCCGGCATCATGTCGGCGCGGGTGATCGACAACCGGCGCGACCGGCTGACCACCATCCTGATCGCGCCCCTGATGACCTGCTCGGCGCGCATCCCGGTCTACACGCTGATCATCTCCGCCTTCGTGCCCCACCGGGTCTATGCGGGCGTGGTGGACCTGCGCGGGCTGGTCATGTTCGGCCTGTACGGCGCGGGGATCGGCAGCGCGCTGCTGGTGGCGGCGGTGACGCGGCGTTTCTTCTGGCGCGGCGTGTCCGAGCCCTTCCTGATGGAGCTGCCCAGCTACAAGCTGCCGGACGCCAAGAACGTGCTCCACGGCGTGCTCATCCGCTTGCGCGCCTTCCTGACCCGGGCGGGCACCACCATCCTGGCGATCATGGTGCTGATCTGGTGGCTGTCGAACACGCCGGGCCCGCCCGCGGGCGCCACGGGGCCCGCCATCGACTACAGCTACGCCGGGCTGATCGGCCACGCGCTGGAGCCGCTGTTCGCGCCCGTGGGCTTCGGCTGGGCCATCGCCCTGGCCCTGATCCCCGCCTTCGCCGCGCGCGAGGTGGTGGTGGCGACGCTGGGCACGATCTACGCGGTGGCCGCGGGCGGCGAGGCGACGGGCGCGCTCGGCCAAACGCTGGCCCACAGCTGGTCCACGCCCACGGCCCTGTCGCTGCTGGCCTGGTTCGTGTTCGCTCCCCAGTGCGCCTCCACCCTCAGCGTGGTGCGGCGCGAGACCAACTCCTGGGCGTGGCCGCTGGTGATGGTCGGCTACATGAGCGCCCTGGCCTACGCCGCCTCCTTCGTCGTGTTCCACTTGGCGAGCTGGGCGCTGCACGCATGATCCAGCGGCTGGTGGTGGACCTGGTGGTGCTGGTCGCGGCGGGGTGGCTGGTGTGGACCTTCTCTCCCGCCGGTCCGCGCGCCGCCCTGGCGCGGCTTCTCCCGCGCCGAATCCGCCCCGCCACGGCCGCCGCCCCCCTCGCCGCGGGCGGGGTGGAGGGGCTGAAGGCGGAGGAACTCGCGGGCGAGGGCGCGCCTTCGACTCCGTGCGGCCCGTCCTGCGGCTGCGGCTAGCTTCCGGAGCCTCCCGACCATGCTGCGCATCGGCCTCCTGGGAGCTTCGAAGATCGCGCCCAAAGCGCTGCTGACCCCCGCGCGTGACCGGGACGACGTGGAGATCGTCGCCGTGGCCGCCCGCGACGGCGTCAAGGCGCGGGCCTACGCCGCCGAGCGCGCCATCCCCCACGCGGTGGAGGGCTACGCCGCCCTCCTGGAGCGCGACGACCTGGACGCGGTCTACGACGCCCTGCCCCCGGCCGAGCACCTGGAGTGGTCGGTGCGCGCGGCCGAGCGTGGTCTGGCCCAGCTCTGCGAGAAGCCGTTCGCCCTGAACGCCGCCCACGCCCGCACCATGGTCGAGGCCGCCGCCGCCGCGGGCCGCCCGCTGATGGAGGCGATGCACAGCCGCTTCCACGCCGCCTTTTTCCGCGCGGAGGCGCTGGTGGCGCAGGGGGTCCTCGGCCGCATCCTGCGCGCCCGCGGCGTGTTCGACGCGAACATCCCCTACGCGCCCGGGGAGCTTCGCTGGATCCGGCCCCTGGGCGGCGGCTCGCTGATGGACCTGGGCTGCTATCCGCTGCACGCCCTGCGCACCCTGCTGAAGGCGGAGCCGCAGGTGCTCTCCGCCGAGCTCGACGTGCGCCACGGGGTGGACGCCGCCATGCGGGCGCGCCTGCGCTTCGGCGAGGTGGAGGCGCAGGTCGCCTGCAGCATGGTCCCCGAGAACGGCGGGACCTACCGCCGCCTCACCCTGGAGGGCGATCGCGCCCGGCTGGACTTCGACAATTTCGTGTCGCCCCAGGCGGGCGGGCGCCTGACCCTGACCCATGCCGACGGCCGCGTGGAGGATCTCCCCGTCGACGGCCCGACGAGCTACGCCGCCCAGCTCGACCGCTTCGTCGCCGCCGCGACCGCCGGGGCCGACCCGCTGACCGGCGGGGCGGACGCGGTGGCGCAGATGGTCGCGGTCGACGCGATCTACGCCGCCGGCGGGCTCGGCCCCGGCTGATCGAAGCCGCCGCCTGACGGCGCACCGTCAGGCGCCCTATCTAAGCGGAAGCATGACGTCCCCCGCCCTCGCCGCGCCCGCCGACCCGGCCAAGCCCGCCCGCAAGCCGCTGTCCAACACGGCGGTGCTGGGCTTCGTCGCGCGCCAGTGGGCGCAGCGCCCGCGGGTGTTCGCCGCCACCACCACCCTGATGCTGGCCGCCACCGCCTGCGACCTGTCGGTGCCCTGGGCGGCGGGCCGGCTGGTGGACGCGGTGAGCCGGCCCGCCCGCCTGCCCCACGCGGCCTGGAGCGCGTGGGCGTTCCTGTCGGGCCTGTACCTCCTCTACTTCGGCCTGCGCACGGTGGCCTTCCGCCTGATGAACAGCTTCTCCGCGCGCAACATGGAGGCGGTGGTCACCGGCGCCTTCGATCGCGTGCAGCGCTTCAGCGCCGACTGGCACGCCGACGCCTTCGGCGGGGCGGTGGTGCGCAAGGTGTCGCGCGCCATGCAGGGCTATGACGGCGTCACGGACGCGATCTTCCTCATGCTGGGCCCGACGGTGATCGTGCTGACGGGCATGGCGGTCTCGGTCGGCCTGCGCTGGCCGGTGGCCGGGGCGTTCACCGGCGCCCTGGTGGTCGTGTTCATCGCCCTCAACCTGACGCTCACCGCCCGCTACGTGCGCCCCGCCAACCTGCGCTCCAACGCGCTGGACAGCGAGATGGGCGCGGCCCTGGCCGACGCCATCGGCGGCAACGCCGCGGTGAAGAGCTTCGGCGCCGAGCACCGGGAGTCCGCCCGCTTCGGGAAGCTGGTCGAGACCTGGCGCGACGCCACCATCGAGACCTGGAACCGCTTCAACGTGATGGGCGTGCTGCAGAACGCGCTGCTGCTCACCCTGCAGGCGGGGCTGACGGGCCTGCTGGTCATGCGCTGGGCCAAGGGCCAAGCCACGCCGGGCGACGTGGCGTTCGCCATCTCGGCCTTCATGCTGATGAGCGGCTACCTGCGCAACTTCGGTGAAACCACCCGCCAGCTCCAGCGCGGGCTGGACGACGTGCTGGACGCCGCGCTGTTCGAGCGCACGCCGCCCCAGGTGGCCGACCGGCCGGGCGCCCCCGACCTCCTGCTCGGCGCGCGCGAGCCCTCGGGCGAGCTCGTGTTCGACCGGGCGACCTTCGGTTATCCCAACGCGGCGGCCGAGCCGCTGTACCGCGACTTCGATCTTGTGGTCGCCCCCGGCGAGCGCGTGGCGCTGGTGGGCCCCACCGGCGGGGGCAAGTCGACCTTCGTCAAGTTGCTGCAACGCCTCTACGACTTGCAGGGCGGCCGCATCCTGATCGACGGCCAGGACATAGCGGAGGTGAGCCAGGCCTCCCTGCGCCGCGCCATCGCGGTGGTGCCGCAGGACCCGGCGCTGTTCCACCGCTCCATCGCCGAGAACATCGCCTACGGCCGGCCGGACGCGACGCCCGAGGAGATCGCCCTGGCCGCCCGCCGCGCCCGCGCCCACGACTTCATCGCCCGCCTGCCGAACGGCTACGACACCCTGGTGGGCGAGCGCGGCGTCAAGCTGTCGGGCGGCGAGCGCCAGCGCGTGGCCATCGCCCGCGCGTTCCTGACGGACGCGCCCATCCTGGTGCTCGACGAGGCCACGAGCTCGCTGGACGTGGAGACCGAGCGGCTGGTGGCCGAGGGGGTGGACGCGCTGATGGCCGGTCGCACCACGATCGTCATCGCCCACCGCCTGTCGACAATCCGCGGGGCCGACCGCATCCTCGTCTTCCAGGGCGGGCGCGTGGTGGAGGAGGGCCGCCACGGCGACCTCCTGGCGCAGGGCGGCGCCTATGCGCGCCTCACCGCCGCGGCCGAGGCGGCTTGAACGATGAAGGCGCTTCGCTTGTGTGCGGCGCAGCAAGGTTTTATTCTCATTAAATGATGCTTCGCGCACGGATCACCCCGCGCGCACTAAGGACCGAATGGCTGAGATCAGGATCGTGGGCGTCGTGGGCGCCGGCCAGATGGGCTCGGGCATAGCGCACGTGTGCGCCCTGTCCGGCTATGAGGTCCGCTTCCACGACAGCGACCCGGCGCGGATCGGGGCGGGCGTGGAGACCGTGCGGCGCAACCTCCTGCGCCAGGTCGCCAAGGGCGCGGTCACCCACGCGGAGTCGCAGCTCGCGCTGGCGCTGATCCGCCCCGCCCCCGCCGTGGAGGCGGTCGCCGGCGCCGACCTCGTGATCGAGGCCGCGACCGAGCACGAGGAGGTCAAGAAGGCGGTGTTCCGCAGCCTGGTGCCCCACCTCGGGCCCGACACCCTGCTGGCGTCGAACACCTCCTCCATCTCCATCACCCGCTTGGCTTCGGTGACGGACCGGCCGGAGAAGTTCATCGGCCTGCACTTCATGAACCCGGTGCCGGTGATGAAGCTCGTGGAGATCATCCGCGGCATCGCCACGGACGCGCCGACCTACGAGGCTGCGGCCGCCTTCGCCCGCACCCTGGGCAAGACCACCGCCAACGCCGAAGACTTCCCCGCCTTCATCGTCAACCGCGTGCTGGCGCCCATGATCAACGAGGCGATCTACACCCTCTACGAGGGGGTGGGCACGGTGGAGAACATCGACACCGCCATGAAGCTCGGGGCCAACCACCCCATGGGCCCGCTGGAGCTGGGCGACTTCATCGGCCTGGACACGGTGCTGGCCATCATGAACGTGCTGCACGAGGGGCTGGCGGACTCCAAGTACCGCCCCTGCCCGCTCCTGGTGAAGTACGTGGAGGCCGGCTGGACCGGCAAGAAGAGCGGCCGCGGCTTCTACGACTATCGCGGCGAAACCCCCGTGCCGACGCGCTGAAAGCGTCACGGAAGCCCGTCTCGCGCGTTCGCGCCCCATGCGCCTGAAAGCCCCCTCCCTCCTGCGCCTCGCGGTGTCGGGCGCGCTCGCCCTGGCCGCGGCGGGCTGCTCGTCCACGGGCGTGCTGAACGCGCTGGAGCCCAAGGGCGGGGTCGAGGTGCGGCGAGACCTCGCCTACGCCCCCGGACCGCGCCACACCCTGGACGTCTACCGCCCGCGCCGCGCCGACGGCCGCGCGCCCCTGGTGGTGTTCATCTACGGCGGCGGCTGGGACTCGGGCGCCAAGGCCATGTACGGCTTCGTGGGCGACGCCCTGGCGCGCCACGGCTACGTCGCGGTGGTCCCCGACTACCGGCTCTACCCCGGGGTCGTCTGGCCGGACTTCCTGCGCGACAACGCCCGGGCGGTGCGCTGGGCACGCGACCACGCCGCCGAACTGGGCGCGGACCCGTCCAAGCTCGTGCTGATGGGTCACTCGGCCGGCGCCTACGACGCGGTCATGCTGGCGGTGGACGGGCGCTGGCTGCACGAGGTCGGGCTGGACCCGAAGCGCGACGTGCGCGCCGCCGTGGGCCTCGCCGGCCCCTACGACTTCCTGCCCCTCGACTCGGACAAGCTGAAGACCATCTTCGGCCCTCCCGCCGGGCGGCCGGACACCCAGCCGATCAACCATGTCGACGGCCGCGAACCGCCGCTGTTCCTGGCGCACGACGTGGGCGACACGGTGGTGCGCCCGCTCAACACCGAGCACATGGCCGCCAAGGTGCGCGCCGCGGGAGGCGCGGTCGAGGAGCGCTACTACAAGGGCCTGAGCCACCCGCTGATGATCGGGGTGGTCGCCGCGCCGCTGCGTTTCCTCGCCCCCGTGTTCAGGGACGTGACCGCCTTCGTCGACGCGCGCACGGGCGGGCCGCCGCCGCGCTGAGCCAGCAGCCGTCGTGACGCGCCCGAGCACGGCGCCCCGACGCAAGGCTTGGAGGGGGCGTCTCTCCTTCCCGCGAGCGGGGGAGGATGGACGGGCCGCCGCTCACCCGGAGACGAACGCCTCCAGCTCCGCCAGCACCCGCTCCATCTCCGCGTCGCGGCCCACGGTGATGCGCAGGCTGTCGGGCAGGCCGTAGCCCTTGAGCCCGCGCACCAGCACGCCCCGACCGGCGAGGAAGAGCTCGGCCGCGTCCGCCGTGCGGGCGGGATCGGGGAAGCGCACCAGCACGAAGTTGCCCTGGCTGGGCGCCGCCTCCAGCCCCAGCCGCTCCACCCCGCGCGCCAGCACGTCGCGGTTGCGCCGCACGAGGTCGACGGAGCGCGCGGCGAAGTCGTCGTCGCCCAAGGAGGCCACAGCCGCCGCCTGGCCCGGCAGGTTGAGGTTGAAGGGCGCGCGGATGCGGTCCATCGCCCCCGCCACCGCCTCGGGCGCGTAGGCCCAGCCGACCCGCAGCGCCGCCAGCCCGTGGATCTTGGAGAAGGTGCGGCTGACCACGACGTTGGACGCTTCGCGCGCCAGCTCGATCCCGTCCGTATACTCCGGGTCGTCGACGAATTCGGCGTAGGCCCCGTCCAGCACCAGGATCACGTTCCCGGGCAGGGCCGCGTGCAGGCGGCGCACTTCGTCGCCCTTGAGCCAGGCGCCCGTGGGGTTGCCGGGGTTGTCGAGGAACACGATGCGGGTGCGGGCGTCCACCTGCGCCAGGATCTCGTCCACGTCGATGCGCCGGTCCGGCTGGCGGGCGAAGCGCACCTGCGCCTGGGCCGCGCGCACCGCGATGCGGTAGGCCAGGAAGCCGAACTCGGTCTGCACCGCGTTGTCGCCCGGCTGCAGGTAGACCTGGCCCAGGAGGGTGAACACCTCGTCCGAGCCGCCGCCGAACACCAGGCGCTCGGGCTCCAGCGCGTACTTGGCGGCCAGCGCCTCGCGCAGGGCGTCCGCGCGCCCGTCCGGGTAGAGCGCCAGCTTGTCGGCGGCGCCGAGATAGGCGGCCACCGCCGCGGGGCTCGCCCCCAGCACGTTCTCGTTGGAGGACAGTTTGAGCGGATGCTCGAACCCTTCGGCCTTGGACTTGCCGCCCACATAGGGCGCGATGTCGAGGATGCCGGGCTTGGGGGTCGGGCGCAGGCGCTCGGCGGAGATCGCGGGGGCGGCGGAACTGGACATGGCGGGGCCGATCGGTGCGGGGACGGGCGGGCGACGCCGGAACTGAACGCGGGCGCGGCCCTCAGGCGTCGAGCGGCAGGGGTGCGGCGCCCACCACCCCCGAAAGGCGGCCGGGCGCGCGGACCAGCCGCGCGTCGTCCGGCTGCAGATAGCCCGCCAGCGCCACCAGCTTCAAGCCGCCCGCCTCCGCCACGACCTCGCCGGCGAGGCCCGCGGCGCCCAGCCCCGCCTCCACCCCCGCCGCGGGACCGGGCGCGTCCGTGGCCCACCAGGTTTCGTCCTGTCCGGTGGGGCCGACCTGCACCCGCGCCACCGCCAGCACCGCGCCCGCGCCGGGCGGCCCCGCCTCGGGCAGGCGGGCGAACACGCGCAGGTCGGGCTCGGCGAGCAGGCGCCCCCACCAAGGCCAGGGCCCCTCCGCCGCCAGCACCGCCACCCCGCCCGGCCGGCGCGCCGTCAGCAGCGCCGCTTCGGCGGAAGGCGCGGCCGCGAGCGGCGGGGCCGCGCCGAAGCGCGCCCGGGCGAGGAGCCGCGCGGCGCCGGGCGCGCCGCCGCCCCAGACCGCCACGTGCAGCCCCGCCGTGCGGGCGAGCCGCAGCCCCTCCAGTTCGCGCACGAGCCGGGTGAGCACGTCGCCGGGCAGGCGCTCGCGCGGCAGGGCCAGCACGCGGCGTAGGACCAACGCCTCCTCCGCGGGCGAGAAGGCGGCGGGGGCGTGGAGGGACGCCGCCGCCGCCTCCAGCGCGGCGACCAGGGCGCGCTCCGCCGCCGAGGGCGCGCCCCAGGGCTCGGCGGCGATCTCCGTCCGTCCCGGATCCGGGACATGGACGTCCCGACATTCCCGATCATTCGGCGCGATTTCGTCCATGTTCGTCCCGCCCGGCGCCTAGCCCACCTTGGGCGAAAGACCGACGCGCACGCCGCCCAGCCGCACCTCGCCGCCGCCGAACACCAGGCGCGGGTCGGCCTGCTCGTTCTCGCGTGCGGCCGCGTCCCGCGCTTCGCCGACGGGGTCCGTCGCGCCCGCCACCGTGGCCGGCGTTTGCACGATGTGGAGCGGCACCACGCCCGCGAGCCTGCCATCCGACCCGACGACCAGCGCGCCGCCCGAGGCCGACACGCGCGTTCCCCCGCCCCGCGCCTCCAACCGGTGGATCTGGAAGGCGCCCCCGGCCGCGGCCCAGGCGCGGGCGCGCGACGCGGCGTCCGCTCCCGAATAGGCGGCCAAGTGCGTCAGCCGGCCCTCCACCACCGCCGTCACCGGCGCGCCCGCGGACAAGCGCCGGACGAGGCCGTGGGGGGAAGGCCGCGCGTCCGTCACCTGCACCAGCACCTCGCCGTCGCCGTTCCCGCCCACCGGCTTGAGGTAGGCCTCCATGCGCGCGGCGGCGGCGAAGGTCGGGGGCTTGGCGCCCGGATCGGCCACGAGGTCCAGCCCCTCGCCCACGAGCGCCACGCGCCAGGGGCGGCCGGCGATCCCGGCGACGCTGGCGGACAGGGATCGACCGGAGACCCGCAGCGGCCCGGCCGCGCCGCGTTCGAGCACCATCCCGCGCGGAGCGGCGAACACCCAGTGGGCGGGGTCGAAGATCAGCGCCTCCGCCTCCACCCCGGCCGCGTCCACCCCCCAGCCGGAGGGCGCGACCAGCCGCACCCGGGCGGCCGTGAACTTGAGCCGGAACGGGAAGCCCTCGAAGCGCCGCCCTTGCACGTCCACCGTCCAGCCCGCACGCCGCAGCGCGGCCGCCCGCCCGTCGATCTCGCCGCCTAGCCGCGCGCCGGCGTAGACCCAGCCCGCGGCGCAAACCGCCAGGAACACGCCCAGCGCCGCCGCCGGCAGCAGCAGCCAGGGGAAGCGCCGCCCGTCGGGGCGGGCGCCCTCGCCCGCGGGGCGCGGTTTCGAGGCGGAAGCCACCACGCTCGCCGCTTCAGCCGCCGGAGCTCGGATTGCGGGCCGAACCGCCGCTCATGTTGGAAGCGGGGCCGGACGGGCTGCGCTCGCCCTGGGGCCCGTCGCCGCTGGTGTTCCCCGACGTTTCGGCCCCGCCTCCGGCCGAGCCGCTCGCGCGTCCGGACCCGACGCCGCCCAGGGCGTTCTGCGCCGGGTCCTTGGGCGGGCCGCAGGCGGCGAGCAGCAGCAGGCCGGTCAGGAGCAGGGCGCGGGGGACGGGGCGGGTCATGGGGCGCGGTTCCGGTCGGGGCGGGCGGGCGCGGCCTCGGCGATGAGGCGGGCGCTGGCGATCTCGATACGCTCCTCCAGCACCGCCATGAAGCTCGCGCGCTTGAGGCCGGCGGGGATGGGCGGCAGGAACTCGAACACGGCCACGCCCGGGCGGCGCAGCCAGCCGTGGGCGGGCCAGAACAGGCCGGAGTTGGTGGCCAAGGGCGTGCAGGGCGCCGCCAGCTCGCGGTACAGCCCCGCCACCCCGGGCTTGTAGTCGGGCTCCGCCCCCGGCGGGCGTCGCGTGCCTTCGGGAAAGATCAGCACCTGCCGGCCGTCCGCCATGCGCTCGCGCGCGCCGTGGACCAGGGCGCGCAGGGTGGCCGAGCCGCCCTCCCGGTCGATGGGCAGCATGTCGGTCTTGGCGGCGTACCAGCCCCAGAACGGCAGGCGCATGAGCTCGCGCTTGAGCACGTAGGCCGGGTCGTCCAGCACCAGCAGCGGGGCCACCGTGTCGAGCATGGACTGGTGCTTGGCCGCGACCAGGGCCGCGCCCGCGGGAAGATGTTCGCGGCCGCGCACCTCCACCCGCACTGCGCAGAGCACGCGCAGCGCCAGCAGGCTCGCCCGCGCCCACACGCGCACGGCGGCGAACGCCCAGCGCCGCGGCCCGGCCAGCAAGGGCAGGCAGACCAGCGCCATGACCGCCAGCAGGCCGTAGCTGAACGCCACATAGGCCAGCGAACCCAACACCGCGCGGGCGCCGGCGGGCGGCGGAACGGGCGCCGCCCCGCTCATGCGGCCCGCGCCTCGGCCGCGGGAGAGCCGGAAGCCCGCACGGGACGACCCAGGTTCAGCACCGCCGAACGCGCCAGCACGACCAGGTACTTGGAATATTCCACCGCCAGGCGCCGCGCGTCCGTGGAGCCGCGCCACCAGCGCCGCGCCTCCAGCGTGGCGGTGGCGACCGGGTAGGGATGCAGCTCGACGTGCGGCATGGAGGCGTGCAGCTCCAGCATGGAGCGGGGCATGTGGTAGTCGGCGGTGACCACGATCAGCGAGCGGAAGCGGTGGCGCGCCATCCAGCCGGCGGTCTCCTGGGCGTTGCCGCGGGTGGTGGCCGCCTGGAAGCCCAGGTCCACGCAGCAGTCCCATTCGCGGCCCACGTCCTGCGCCACCTCGCGCACCTGGGCGCGGCTGGCGCTGCGGTTGACGCCGGAGATCAGCAGGCGGCGCGCCTTGCCCTCCTCCAGGAGCTGGGCGGCGGCGGCCAGGCGCAGGGACGAGGCCCCGGTCAGGGCGACGATGGCGTCCGCGTCCGGCGGCTCGGGCGCGGGGGTCATCCGCTCGACCCGGCGGCCGAAGGCGTAGAGCCCGGACGCCCAGATCAGCGCCAGCACCAGCAAGGCGGCCAAGCCCTTCATGCGCCGACCGCGCCCTCCCCAACCGTCCCGCGCCGCTTAGAGCGCCGGCCGCAGTATGGCCAGGGCCGTCCGGCGCGCCGCGATGGCGGCCACGGCGCCCACCACCAGCGGGCAGGGTAGCACGACCAGGAGGTCGCTCCACGCCCCGGGCAGCAGCGGGGTGAAGCCGTCGCTCCCGCCGCCGAGCCTGGCGAGGGCCGCCACCGCCGCCGCCGCCGCCGCCCCCAGCGCCCCGGCGCGCGCGCCCAGCCAGCCGAAGCGCCGCTGAAAGATGGCCGCCACGTAGCCGTCCCGGGCGCCGACGAGGTGCAACACCTCCACCACCTCGCGCCGCGCCGCCAGCCCCGCCCGGGTGGCGTAGGCCACGACCGCCGCGGCCGCCGCCGCCACCACGGCGGCCGCCGCCACCGCGCCCAGCAGGAGGCCGGACGCCGCGCGGCGCACGTCGCCCATCCAGCGTCGGCCGTCGTCCACGTCCGCGTCCACGCCCGCCCGCAGAAGGGCGCTCTCCAGCGCGGCGGCGGCGGGAGGGCGGTGCGGGTCCAGGTCCACGGCGACGAGCTGGGGGATGGGCAGGTCCTCCGGCACGCCGCCCCGGCCGAACCAGGGCTCCAGCAGGCGCTCGGCCGCGCTTCGGTCGAGGGCGCGCGCTTCGGACACGCCCGGCACGCCCGCCAGCGCCTCGGCCGCGCGTCCCGCCGCCTCCGCGGGCGTCTCCCCCGGTTTGGCGCGCACCTGCACGGTGGCCGCCGCCGCCAGCTCGCCCGTCCACCCGCGGGAGGCGCGCGCCACCGCCAGGCTCGCCTCCGCGCACAGGCAGGCCACGGCGCAGAGCACCGCCACCACGAACACCAGCGCCCGGTCGCCCCGGTCGCCCCGGGGCAGCAGCGGGGCCGGTCGGTGGGGCGAGGGCGCCTCGCTCACGCGGCGGCCTCCGGCGCGAGCAGCCGCCCCTCGGACAAGCGCAGGGCGGGCGCGCCCGATCGCCGCACCAGCTCCTGGTCGTGGCTGGCGACCAGCACGGTGGAGCCCAGCCGGTTGAGCTCCACGAACAGCTTGAGGATGCGCAGGCCCATCTCCGGGTCGACGTTGCCGGTGGGCTCGTCCGCCACGATCAGGTCCGGCTTGCCGACCACCGCGCGCGCCACCGCCAGCCTCTGCTTCTCGCCGCCGGACAGGGTGGCGGGCATGGCGTGGAGCCGCTCGCCCAGCCCCACCCACTGCAGCAGCTCGACCACGTCGCGGTGGTAGTCGGCGGGACGCGCGCCCGCCACGCGCAGGGGCAGGGCGGCGTTCTCGAAGGCCGACAGGTGGTCCAGCAGGCGGAACTCCTGGAACACCACGCCGATCCTGCGCCGCAACAGCGGCAGCTCGGCGTGCGGGGTGGAGGAGACGTCCTGGCCGAACAGGCCGATCAGCCCGCGCGACGGGCGGTGGGCGAGGTAGATCATCTTCAGCAGCGAACTCTTGCCCGCGCCGGACGGGCCGGTAAGGAAATGGAAGGAGCCTGCGTTCAAGGTTAATCCGACGTCGCGCAGCACCTCGGGCGCCCGCCCGTAGCGCATGCCGACGCCTTCGAAACGCACGGCCGGAGCGGCGCCCGAGGGCGGCCTTCCCGGCGCTGGGGATGGACCGACTTGCCTGGACATCGCCGCCTCGACCGGGCCGCCGGCCCCCCGTCCGCCGCATGATACTGACCTGCCCCGAGTGCGCCACGCGCTATTTCGTCGAGCAGGACGCCCTGCCCGCCTCCGGGCGGACCGTGCGCTGCGCCGCCTGCGGGTCGAGCTGGCGCGCCCTGCCGGAGACGGCGGCGGCCGAGCCCCCGCTGCAGCTCGCCGCGGCGGGAGCGACCCTGGCCGCGGCCCCCGCATCCGCCGCGGGAGCCGCCCCGGTGTCGAAGGCCTTCCGCGCGAGGGTGGAGGAACGGCGCCGCACGCGCGAAGCGGTGGCCGCGGGCGTGGCCTGGGCGGCCGTGAGCGCCGCGGTGGTGGTGGTGGTGCTGGCGGGGGTGCTGTTCCGCGTGGAGGTGGTGCGGGTGTGGCCGCGCGCGGCGGGCGTCTACGCCCTGCTGCGCCTGCCGGTGAACCCCACGGGCCTGGCTCTGGACGCGGTGCAGGGCCAGCCGGGACTGGCGGACGGCCGGATGGTGATGACCGTCACCGGGCTGGAGCGCAACGTGGAGGCGCGCCCCCGCCCCGCTTCGCCGCTGCGGGTGACGCTGTACGACAAGGCGGGCGCCCGCGCCGCCGTCCAACTCGTGCGGCCGCAGGCCGGCGACGTCCAGCCGGGCGAAGCGCGGGGCTTCCGCGCCACCTTCGTCGACCCGCCGATCTCGGCCACGGAGGTCGGGGTGGAGTTCGCCTTCGACGCGCCGCCGCCCCCGCCGTCCGCACGCACGATCCATGGCGAGGGCGGGGGCGCTCCCGCGCCGGCCGCCGTCGTACGCGAAGCCCGGCCGCTGCCGGCCGACTCGCCCTACGCCCTGCCCCCCGCCGCCCATGACTGAGCCGCTGCTGGACGAGGCGGATGTGGCGCGCCGGGTCGACGCGCTGGCCGATCTGCTCGCCCCCCGGGTCGACGACGAAACGGTGGCGGTGTGCCTGCTCACCGGCGGCCTGTGGTTCGCCGCGGACCTGACGCGCGCCCTGGCCCGGAGAGGGCGCCACCTGCTGTTCGACTGCCTGTGGTTGTCCTCCTACGGCGATGCGCAGGCGACCGGCGGGAGCGTGCGCGTGCAGGCGGGCCTGCAGCGCCCGGTGGCGGGGCGGCGGGTGCTGGTGCTGGACGAGGTGGTCGACTCCGGGCTTTCGCTCCAGGCCGCCCGCCGCATCTGCGGGGAAGCGGGCGCCCGCGAGGTGCTGACCGCGGTGTTCGCGCGCAAGCCGTGGCCCGCCCCGCGGGCCGTAGAACCCGACCACGTGGCCTGGGAGGCCCCGGGGCGGTTCCTGGTGGGCTACGGCATGGACGACCGCGGCCGGCTGCGCGGCCTGCCCGGCGTGTCCGCGCTGGACTGAAGGCCGACCCGTCCGGCGGACGGCGGGATCAGCGGGTCGCGCCCGGTCGCCAGAGCACGTCGCCGCCGGCGCGCGCGTTGGCGTGGCGCGAGGCCACGAACAGCAGGTCCGACAGGCGGTTGAGGTAGCGCAGGGCCGGTCCTCCCACCTGCGCGCCGGTTTCGGCCAGGGCCACCGTGTTGCGCTCGGCGCGGCGGCACACGGTGCGCGCGAGGTGCAGGTGCGCCGCCAGCGCCGTGCCGGCGGGCAGGACGAAGGACTTGAGCGGCTCCAGCGCGTCGTTCATCGCGTCCAGCTCCCGCTCCAGCCGCTCCACCTGGGTGTCGACGACGCGCAGCGGCTCCCACGCCACCGGGCGCTCGGGGTCGTCGGGGGTGGCGAGGTCGGCCCCGAGGTCGAACAGCTCGTTCTGGATGCGCTCGAGCATGGCGTCGACCGCCGGGTCGTCCGTCGCATGCAGGCGCGCGAGCCCCAGGACCGCGTTGCACTCGTCCACGTCGCCGAAGGCGCGCACGCGCGCGTCGGCCTTGGACACGCGCTCGCCGGTGGACAGGCCGGTCTCGCCCGCGTCGCCCGTGCGCGTGTAGATGCGGTTCAGGCGGACCATGGCGACGACCTCCTCAACCGTGGTGCGCGCCCGTGTACCAGAAGCCGAACAGGATGATCGCGATGGATACGGCCTGGGCGGTCACGCGCCAGCGCATGAAGCGGTTGCCCCACTTCTCGTTGAACGCTCCGCCGCGGGCGACGCTGACGACGCCCAGGCCCAGAGTGCCCAGCACCACCAGCAGCGACACGGCGATCAGGATGTAGATGACGACCTGCATCGGAGCGATATGGGCGCGCGGGCGGCGGGGCGCCAGCCTGGGGCGGGCGGGTCAGCGCGCCCGGGCGAGCCCCGTCACCGTCAGGCGCACGCGCCCGTCCGCCACGCGGAACAGCGAGCCGGAGGCGGCGAGGCGGCGGTCGAACAGCGGCCGCAGCGGCGGGGCGCCCCGGGGGAAGACCAGCTCGACCACCCGCACCCCCTCCTCCCCCGGCAGGCCGGAGCCCGCCAGGGTGCACACCGGCTGCTCCAGCCGCAGCCGGTAGCGCGGAGCCTCGCCCGCCGGCAGATCGCCGCCGCGCACGAGCCGCCCGGCCACCATCGCCTCCGCGGGCTCGTAGGGCAGGCAGGCCGCGCGCGCCGCCCCGGCCCCCGAGGCGGCGGCCCCCGACGCGGCGGCGAAGGCGAGCCCGCAGGCCGCGAGGAGGAACGGACGGATCAGCTGCGCCACCTGAGGATCGTGGGTTCGACGGGGTTCTTGAACGCGCGGTTCTCCGCCCGGCTGCGCGCCCATTCGCGCTTGAGCGCCTGATACCACTTGGCCTGGCGGTCGGCGTCGTCGATCCAGATCAAGGACGGGTCGTAGCGCAGCCCCTGGTTCTGCAGGTCGACCATGTCGCCGTCCTGGCGCAGGAAGCGGCGCGCCGCGGCGGCGATCACCGGCTTGAGCACGCCGAACACCCAGTGGTCGGACCAGAACACCTGGGTGATGCGGGTGCGCGCCTCGTCCAGCGGGGTGAGGATCGTCAGCGCCAGCACCTGCCGGTCGCCCACGCGCACGTGCTCCCAACGCAGGCCCGGCAGGCGGAAGGTGATCTCGGTGACGGGGGCCCCGCCCAGGAGCGCGTAGGCCCTGGAGTTCTTGGAAGGCGCGTGGGCGGCCATGGCGAAGCCGTAGGGACGCGGCTCGAACGCCTTGGCCTTCTCCAACTGCTTCTTGGCCGAGCGCCACCACCACTGCTGGTGGACGTAGGGGCCGTGCGCCGGGTCCATCAGCCCCACCACCGCGTGGTCCACGTGGCTCCTGAACTCCATGCGCTCCACGAGCTTGGGCGCGCCGCCCACCGCGCCGTCGAACACGGGCGGCTCGTGGTCGGGCTCGGACGGGCGGCGCGCGTCGCCCGCCATCCAAACCCATACGAGGCCCTGGCTCTCGCGCACCGGGTGGCGACGCACGCGGATGCGCCCGCAGTCGTAGTCCTGGCCCTGCACCAGAGAGGGGATGGACGAGCACGCCCCGTCCGCCGTGCGGAAGGTCCAGCCGTGGTAGGGGCAGGCCACCGCCGGCGCGCCGGAGGGGTCGTCCACCAGCCGCCCGGCCGAGAGCGGCGCGGCGCGGTGGGGGCAGATGTCGCGCAGGGCGAAGGCGGCGCCCGTGCGGTCGCGCCCCACCAGCACCGGTTCGCCCAGCAGTTCGTAACGCGCGAGCCGGCCCGCCCGCACCTCCGGCGAGAGCGCGGCCACGTACCAGCAGTCCCACACGAAGCCGCGCCCGACGCCGGTGGGCGGGGCTTTCGCTTCGGGGGTCGCGGACGCGTCGTGGCGGGCGGGAAGGTCGCCGTCGGGCATGGGCGCAGACCCTAGGCGCTGCGCCGCCCCGCGTCATCCCGACGTTGACGCGGGCGCCCCCGCGCGCTTCCTGTCGCGCCCATGGACGACGGCGTGTTCCAGGCGGTGGAGACGGACGGCGGTGTCCTGCGCCTGGCCGAGCCCCTCCCGCTCGACTCGGGCCGGTCGCTGGCGGGGTGCGAGGTCGCCTACAAGACCTACGGCCGGCTGAACGCCGACCGCTCCAACGCCGTGCTCGTGTGCCACGCGCTGACCGGGGACCAGCACCTGGCCAGCCCCCACCCGCAGACGGGCAAGCCCGGCTGGTGGACGCTGATGGTGGGCCCGGGCCGTCCCGTCGATCCGGGCCGCCTCTTCGTGGTGTGCGCCAACGTGATCGGCGGCTGCATGGGCTCGACCGGGCCCGCCTCCCTCGACCCGACGACCCGCCGCACCTACGGGCTGAGCTTCCCGGTGATCACCGTGGCCGACATGGTGCGCGCCCAGGTCGCGCTGCTGGACGCGCTGGGGATCGAGCGGCTGCACGCGGTGGTGGGCGGCTCCATGGGCGGGATGCAGGCGCTGGAGTGGGCCCACGCCCACCCCGAGCGGCTGCGCTCGTGCGTGGCGATCGCCACCGCCGCGCGCCACACCGCCCAGAACATCGCCTTCCACGAGGTGGGCCGCCAGGCGGTGATGGCCGACCCCGACTGGCGCGGCGGCGACTACCTGGCGCTGGGCGTGCGCCCGGAGAAGGGGCTGGCGGTGGCGCGCATGGCCGCGCACATCACCTACCTGTCCGAGCCCGCCCTGCAGAGGAAATTCGGCCGCGAACTGCAGAACGGCGAGGCCTCCGGGCTCTCCTGGGGCTTCGACGCCGACTTCCAGGTGGAGAGCTACCTGCGCCACCAAGGGGCGGCCTTCGTCGACCGCTTCGACGCCAACGCCTACCTCTACATCACGCGGGCCATGGACTATTTCGACCTTGCCAAGGCCCACGGCGGCGTGCTGTCGCGCGCCTTTGAGCGAGCGCGCGACGTGCGCTTCTGCGTGATGAGCTTCACCTCCGACTGGCTCTACCCCACCGCCGAGAGCCGCGCGGTGGTGCGCGCGCTCAACGCGGCGGGGGCGCACGCGAGCTTCCTGGAGATCGAGAGCGACCGCGGCCACGACGCCTTTCTGCTGGACGAGCCCGTCATGCTGGACGCGGTGGCCGGCTTCCTCGCCGCCGTGCGCTGAACGGCCGTGCGCGAGGACTTCCGCGAGATCCTGCGCCTGGTGCGCCCGGGCGCCCGGGTGCTGGACGTGGGCTGCGGCGAGGGCGAGCTCCTCCAGCTCCTGCGCGACGCCAAGGGCGCGGACGCGCGCGGCCTGGAGATCGGGGCGGAGGGGGTGGGCGCCTGCCTGGCGCGCGGCCTGTCGGTGATGCAGGGCGACGCGGACCGCGACCTGGCCGAGTTTCCGGCGGACGCCTTCGACTACGCCATCCTCTCGGGCACGCTGCAGGCGGTGCGCGAGCCGCGCAAGGTGCTGAGCGACCTGACCCGCCTGGCCGAGCGCGCGGTGGTGTCCTTCCCCAACTTCGGCCACTGGCGCGTGCGCGCCTCCCTGCTGACCACCGGCCGCATGCCCGCCACCCGCGCCCTGCCCGAGCCCTGGTGGTCCACCCCCAACATCCACCTGTGCACCCTGCACGACTTCCTGGACCTCGCCGACGAGCTGGGCCTGGTGGTCGAGGCGGCCGCCGCCCTCGCGCAAGGCCGCCCCGCCCGCCCCATGAACCCCCGCCGCGCGATCGAGACCTGGCGCGCGGAGACGGCGTTGCTCCTCTTGCGGCGCGGGCGAGGCCGGAGCTAGCCCGCGATGGCGGCCGCGTCGCGTTCGCCGGTGCGGATGCGCACGGCCTGTTCGAGGTCGAGCACGAACACCTTGCCGTCGCCGATGCGGCCGGTGTTGGCGGCGGCGGCCACCGCCTCCACCATGCGCTCGACGATGTCGTCGGGCACCGCCGCCTCGATCTTGACCTTGGGCAGGAGCCGCACCTCGTACTCGGCCCCGCGGTACACCTCCGTCTTGCCGCGCTGGCGGCCGTAGCCGCGCACCTCCGTGACGGTGAGGCCCGAGGCGCCCGCCTCCGTGCAGGCGTCCAGCACCTCGTCCAACCGGCTCGGCTTGATGACGGCGACGATCAGCTTCATGGGACGAGGAGCTCCGGGGGCGTCGCGACCTATGCCGGAGCCGTGCGGCCACGCCAAGGCCGCGCCCGTCCCGCCCCGCCGCCCGAGGTCCGCCAATGCCCGTCGACGTCCGCTTCTTCCGCTGCCTGGAGAGCAATTACGGCCTCCTGGTGCGCGACCGGGCCAGCGGCCTCGTGGCCGCCGTCGACGCGCCGGACGCGGACGCGGTGCTGGCGGACGCGCGCAGCGCGGGCTGGAGCGTGTCCACCGTGCTCAACACCCACTGGCACCGCGACCACACGGACGGCAACGCCGCGCTCAAGGCGGCCGGGGCTGAGATCATCGGCCCCGAGGAGGTGCGCCGCGTGGCCCCGCTCGACCGGGTGGTCGCCCCCGGCGACACGGTGGACCTCGGGGAGACGCGCTTCCACGTGCTGGAGACCGGGGGCCACACCCTGGGCCATGTCAGCTACCACGCGCCGGCGGCGGGGGTGGCGTTCGTGGGCGACGCCCTGTTCCCGCTCGGCTGCGGCCGCTTGTTCGAGGGCACGCCCGCCCAGGCCTGGGCGGGGCTCGAGCGCCTGATGGCGCTGCCGGACGGGACGCAGGTTTGGAGCGCCCACGAGTACGGCGAAACCAACGCGCGCTTCACCCTGGATATCGACCCCCGCCCGGGTCCGCAGGCCGCCGCCCGCGCCCTGCTGGCCAAGCGCGCCCGGGGCGAACCCTCCGTCCCGACCACCGTCGGCGCCGAACGCGAGGCCAACCCCTTCGTGGACGCGCCCCACCTGCACCCGGACCTCGCCCCGGAGGCGGCCTTCGCCGCCGTGCGCGCCGCCAAGGACGCGTTCAAGGGCTGACGACGAGCCTGGCGACGGGGCGCTTCAGCGCCGCATCACCTCCACGATGCGCGCGGAGGAGGGGCGGCCCGCCACGCCGCGCTCGGGGCAGACCACGATCTCCACCCGCGCGCCCGTCGCCTGAACGTCGGCCGCGTGGCCGGGGACGAACACAACCTGCATGAACCGCTGCAGCACCGCGCGCCCGCTCGCCCCCGCCGCCCCCAGCCGGGCGAAGGCCTCGGAGGTGATGAAGGCGGCGTCGGCGAACTCGCCGTCGCCTTCGGGCGTGACGTTGGGCGCATCGAACACCACCAGGTGCTGGGCGAAGCGGCTGGACCGGCGGCTGGCCTCCGTCAGCGCCGCCAGGAGCGCGTTGGGCCCCACCACCACCGCCGGGCGCAGGGGCCCCGCCTGCCCCACCAGGCTGGCCGCCAGACCCATGGGTCGCTCCGGAGTGAACAGGGTGACGCCGCCCAGGCGCGAGGCGCGCAGCACGGGCTGGCCCGCGTCGTTCCTGAAGATCCAGTCTCCCCTGGGGCCGGGGGAGACGGTGAGGGCCCACACCTCCGCGCTGTTCTCGAAGCGCAGCAGCGCTCCGTGGGCCTCGCGGTCCAGCACGAACTCCTGGCCCGTATCGGCCGTGTACCGCGCCACGGGAGGCGCCGAACCGAAGTGGCGGTCGACGCCCGCCCGCCCGCCGAACAGGGCGTCGCGCAGGGAGGACGGGTCGCCCGGCCGCGGCGCGAAGCCCGGCGGGGGGCCGAAGCGCGAACCGGCGCCCCCGAACCCACCCGGGCCCGACCCCGGGCCCGCGCCCCAGCCGGGGGGACCGCCGCCGCGAGCGCCGCCGAACGCGGAGGCCGCGCCCGCCGCCAGCCCCCAGGCCAGGCCGGCGCAGGCGCACACTCGTCCCACTCGTTCGAACATCACCCTCCAGATGCTCGGGGAGTCGGGCGCTTTTCGGGCGGCGCGCCGGCTGCGGCGAGCGCACGGGCGGGTGTTGCGCACCCGCACCACCCCCGACCGCGACGCCGGAGCCGCCGATCAGGCGAAGTGCTGACCGCCGTTGGCCGAAACGGTCGCGCCCGTGATGAACGCCGCATCCTCCCGCGCCAGGAACGCCACGCAGGCGGCGATCTCGTCCGCATGGCCGAGGCGGCCCACGGGAATGGCGCCCACGATCTTCTGCATGACCGGCGGAGGAATGGAGCTCATCATGTCCGTGTCGATGTAGCCGGGCGCGACCGCGTTGACGGTGATTCCCTTGGAGGCGACCTCCTGGGCCAGCGCCTTGGTGAAGCCGATCACGCCCGCCTTGGCGGCCGAGTAGTTCGTCTGCCCCGACTGCCCTTTCTGGCCGTTGATGGAGCTGATGTTGATGATCCGCCCGTAGCCGCGCTCGCGCATGCCTTCGATCACGTTTCGGCTCATGTTGAAGATGGAGGCGAGATTGACGAAAATCACCTCGTTCCACTGCTGGGGCGTCATCTTGTGCAGCATGGCGTCGCGGGTGATGCCGGCGTTGTTGACCAGCACTTCGATCGGGCCAAGCTCGGCCTCCACCTCCCTGACCGCGCGGGCGGCGTCGTCGAACTCGCCCACATTGCCTTTGACGATGGTCACCCCGAGCTCGTTCGCGCACGCCTGGGCGGCGGCCTCGTTGCCCGAATATCCGGCCGCCACGCGGAAGCCGTCGGCCTTGAGCCGCTCGACGACGGCCCGGCCTATGCCGCGCGTTCCGCCCGTCACCAACGCCACTCGTCCCGCCATGCGTCCGCTCCCTGTTTTGCTCGTTGGCCAGCGCTACCGTGCGGTGCGCTCCACCCGCAAGACGCGGGGCCCCGCGAGCGTTCCACCAGGGCGGCGCGGCCGGCGTCCCGGCCGACGGCGGACGGGCCGCTCAGGGGCGCTCCACGCAGACCGCCACCCCCATGCCGCCGCCGACGCA
>CAXSDV010000009.1:9543-47674 GCA_964235945.1 uncultured Caulobacteraceae bacterium | reverse complement strand
GGGCCGCTCAGGGGCGCTCCACGCAGACCGCCACCCCCATGCCGCCGCCGACGCACAGGGTGGCCAAGCCCTTCCTGGCGTCGCGCCGGCCCATCTCGTGGAGCAGGGTGGTGAGGATGCGCGCGCCCGAAGCGCCGATCGGGTGGCCGATGGCGATGGCCCCGCCGTTCACGTTGACCTTGTCCGGGTCCAGGCCCAGCTCCTGCAGCACGCAAAGCGACTGGGCGGCGAAGGCCTCGTTGGACTCGACCAGGTCCAGCTCGTCCAGGCGCCAGCCCGCCTTCTCCAGCGCCTTGCGGCTGGCGGGAATGGGACCGGTGCCCATCACCGCCGGATCGACCCCGGCGTTGGCCCAGGAGGCGATGCGCGCCAGGGGCGTGATTCCGCGCCGGGCCGCCTCCTCCGCGGTCATCAGCACCAGCGCGGCGGCGCCGTCGTTGAGGCCGCTGGCGTTGCCGGCGGTGACGGTTCCCGTCTTCTCAAAGGCGGGCTTGAGGGCGGACACCGAGTCCAGGGTGGCTCCCGCGCGGATGTACTCGTCGTCCGCCACGGTCGTGTCGCCCTTGCGCCCCTTGATCGTCACGGGGACGATCTCGTCTTTGAAACGGCCGGAGCCGCGGGCGGCCTCCGCCTTGTTCTGGCTGGCGACCGCGAAGCGATCCTGCGCGTCACGGGTGATCTGCCAGCGCTCGGCGATGTTCTCGGCGGTCTTGCCCATGTGGTAGCCGTGGAACGCGTCCCACAACCCGTCCTTGATCATGGTGTCGACCATGGCGAGATCGCCCATCTTCTGACCCGTGCGCAGGTGGGCGGCGTGGGGAGCGCGGCTCATGCTCTCCTGGCCGCCGGCCACCACCACCTGCGCGTCGCCGCCGGCGATCTGCTGGTAGCCCAGCGCCACCGCCCGCAGGCCGGACCCGCAGAGCTGGTTGAGGCTCCAGGCCGGGGTCTCCTGGGGCACGCCCGCCGCCATTGAGGCCTGGCGCGCCGGGCCCTGGCCGGCCCCCGCCTGCAGCACCTGACCCAGAATCACCTCGTCGACCTCCGCCCCGTCGACCCCCGCCGCGTCCAACGCCGCGCGTATGGCGACGGCGCCCAGCTCGTGCCCGGCGAGGGTGGAGAGCGCGCCGGCGAAGGCCCCCACGGGGGTGCGCTTGGCGCTGGCGATGACGATGTCGGCTTGGGACACGGCGGATTCCCTCGGGATGGCGCGGATGCTGGAAGCCTAGTTAAGCCCGTCGGCCGCGCCGCGCCACGCCCTGGCGCGCCCGGAAAGCTTGCGCGATACTCCCGGGGCGCGAAGAACCCAGACGAGGATCGGCCATGCCCGACGGCGAAGCGGACGCCCCCTCCCCCCAGGCCGGCGCCTCCTCCCAGGCCCGGCCGGAGCCCAAGGGCTCCGGCAAGTCGGTGGTGATCAAGAAGTACGCCAACCGGCGGCTCTACGACACCTCCACCTCCACCTACGTCACCCTGGACCACCTGGCCGACATGGTCCGGCGCGGGGTCGAGTTCACGGTGTTCGACGCACGCACCAACGACGACATCACCCGCCAGGTGCTCACCCAGATCATCTTCGAGGAGGAGACGCGCGGGCGAAACATTCTTCCCGTGCAGTTCCTTCGCCAACTCATCCAGCTCTACGGTGGACACATGCAGGCGGTGGCCCCGAGCTACCTGGAGGCCAGCATGGACGCCTTCGTGCGCGGCGGCGACCGTTTGCGCGAGAAGTGGGTGGACGCGGTCGCCGCCGGAGCGTCCGGCGGGCCGCCGGGGGCGGCGCTGTTCGAGGAGCAGGTGCGCACCAACCTGGCGCTGTTCGACCGCGCCATGCAGATGTTCACCCCTTACGCCTACCGCCCGCCGGAGCCGGCGACGCCTCCCGAGCCGCAGGTTCCGCCCGCCGCCGCCGCGCCGGACGCGGTGGGCGAACTCGCCCGACGCATGGAGGAGATGCAGCGCCAGCTCGCCGAGCTCGCCGCCCGCCGCTGACCGCGCCGCCTTCAAGCTGAACGCGGCATCAACCTTGCCCGGAGGTTGACGAAGCCGCCGCGCGAGGCCCCGTCATGACCCGTTCCGAGACGTTCTCCCGCCTCCTGGCCGTGAACGGCGGCGCGTCCGGCGCCGAGCGTCCCGATGCGCAGGCCGGGTCGCGTCCGCGCCGCGGGACGGCGAACGCCCCCTACGCCGCCCAGTCGCTCGGCCAGGAGGGCGTGCGACGCGGGTTGAGGGGCGGCGCCCCAGTGCTGACCGCGGCGCGCTCGGCCTATCTCACCGCCGAATGGTCGGGCCCCGGCGACCGCCGCGCCGCGCCCGGCGCGATCCGCCGCACCACGGCCTGAGCCGGGCGGCGCGCCGCTTGCACCGCCGCCGGCTTCCACCCGGAGCCGCCATGCCCGCCCGCACCCCTCGCACGGCCCTGCGCCGCCTGTCCCGCGCCGTCGACCTCGCCCTGGTGGCGGCCCTGTTGTGCGTGTTCGCCTGAGGTCGCCGCGCGCTCAGCGCCCGCCCGCGCCGATCTCGCGGCGGGTGGCGGCCACCGTGACGATGAAGCCGGCCAGCACGTCCAGGAACACCATGGACGTGAGCAGGAAGAAGGCGGACGTGGCGCACGCGCGCAGCACCAGGAACTCCACCAGGCACGCGATGAACAGCACGATCGACAACGAGTGGTTGACGATGGCCACGTCGCGCCGGTGGGTGGACTTGAGGAGTTCGCTGAACAGGACGGCGAGACCCGCGGCGACGAACAGATCGCCGCCCGTCACCGTCCAGGCCGCGCCGCTGGTCATGGTCACGCTGGCCAGCGGCCGCGACAGCGCCGCGCCCGCCTCGCCGCGCAGGCCGCCCGGCAGGATCAGCAGGGCGTAAAGGTCGTACAACGCCACGGGCGCGGCCAGGAGCGGAAACGCGGCCCACATGCTCGACCCTCCCGCCGACGACTCACGCCCGGAGCCTCGCCGCAAACCCGGCGATGGGCAACGGCGGCGTGCCCGGCGGCCTGCGAGCATGCGGGCAAAAAAAAGCCGCGCGGTGAAGCGCGGCTTGAAAGTTTAGGGAGGAAACGCCCAGGAAGGGCATACGACCGAAGTCGCGAGGCGGGGTGTATGCCGCACCGCAACATGACGCAAGCGTTTTCTCACGCGTCTGCGGCGCCGACGGGGTCGGCCGCGAGCGGGTGGGCGCGCAGCACGGTTTCGCGCAACCGGTCCTGGGTGACGTGGGTGTAGATCTGGGTGGTGGCGATGTCCGCGTGCCCCAAGAGGGTCTGGACCACGCGCAGGTCCGCCCCGCCCTCCAGCAGGTGGGTGGCGAAGGCGTGGCGCAGCACGTGGGGGCTGACCCGCGCGGGGTCGAGCCCGCCCGCCGCCGCCGCGCCGTCCAGGAGCTGCTGAAGCCGCCGCGGGGAAAGCCGACCGGTCCCCGCACGCGAAGGGAACAGCCAGGGGTCGGCCCGCGCCGCGCCGCGGGCCGCCGCCTTGGGCAGGAAGGCGGCGCGCACGGTCAGGTAGGCGGCCGTCGCCCGTTTCGCCGCCGCGTTCAGAGGAGCCAGCCGCTCCTTGCCGCCCTTGCCGCGCACGATGAGGTGGTCGGGATCGCGGGCGAAGGCGGCGGCGGGCAGGGCGGCCAGCTCCGACACGCGCAGGCCCGCGGCGTACAGCAGCTCCACCGCGCACACGAGGCGCAGGCCCTCGGGCGCGCCCGGGGCGAAGAGCCGCGCCGCCCCCTCCAGCAACCGCTCCACCTCCCCCCGGTCCAGCACCTTGGGCAGGGGCCGCCCGCGCCGGGGCGCGTCCACCCGGCGCGAGGGGTCGTCGGCGCGCCAGCCCTCCTCCACGGCGAAGCGGTAGAACTGGCGCAGGGCGGCGCGGCGGCGCGCGGCGGTGGCGGCGGAAAGACCGCGCCGTCCGAGCTCGGCGAAGTAGGCCTCCACCGCCTCCGGCTCGGCGGCGCCCAGGCCGCCGCGGGGGAGGAGCCAGGCGCGGGCGTCCTCCAGGTCGCGGGCGTAGGCCAGCAGCGTGTTGCGCGCGGCCGCCCGCTCGGCGGCCATCATCTCGAGGAATGCGTCCACGCGCGCGGCGTCCATGCCTCCTCCCAAGCACGGCGAAGGTGAAGAGGAGGTGAGCGCGTGCTAGGCGTGGCGGTCCGCCATGAGACCCGCCTTCCGCACCTTCGCCGCCGTCCCTCGCCTCACCCGTCCGCTGGCGCTCGTGGGGCTGATGGGCGTGGGCAAGAGCACGGTGGGCCGGCGGCTCGCCTCCGCGCTGGGCCTTCACTTCCGCGACGCGGACGAGGAGGTGGAGCGGGCGGCGGGCCGCAGCGTGTCCGACATCTTCGCCGAGCTGGGCGAACCCGCCTTCCGCGAGGGCGAGCGCCGGGTGATCGCGCGCCTGCTGGAGGAGCCGCCCCACGTGTTGGCCACGGGCGGCGGGGCCTTCGTGCAGGCCGAAACGCGCGACATCCTGCGCCGGGGCGCCACGGTGGTCTGGCTCAAGGCCGATCCCACGGTGCTGGCCCGGCGCGTGGCCCGGCGCGACACCCGCCCGCTGCTGCGCGGGCGCGACCCGCTGGAGGTGCTGGAGGCCATGGCCCAGGCGCGTCACGGCGCCTACGCCCAGGCCCACCTCACCGTGGAGACGGGCGAAGCCCCCCACCAGGCGGCGGTGGAGGCGGTGCTGGCGGCCCTGTCCGCCCACCTGTCGGCGGAAGCGCGGCGTTGAACGCGACGACCGTGCGCGTGGAGCTGGGCCCGCGCGCCTACCCCGTGCGGATCGGCCCGGGATTGCTGCAAGGGGCGGGCGCGCACCTCGCCCCCCTCCTCACGCGACCGCGGGTGGCGGTGGTGGCCGACCGCACGGTGGCGGCCCTGCACGGCCCGACGCTGAACGCGTCCCTCGCGGCGGCGGGGATCGCGGCGCACACGGTGGAGGTCCCGCCCGGCGAGACCTCCAAGAGCTTCGCCGAGCTGGAGCGCGTGCTGGACGCCCTGCTGGCGCTGGAGCTCGACCGCGGCGAACTCGTGGTGGCGCTGGGCGGCGGGGTGGTGGGCGACCTCGCGGGTTTCGCGGCGGCCGTCTACAAGCGGGGGATCGACTTCGTGCAGCTCCCCACCACGCTCCTGGCGCAGGTGGACAGTTCGGTGGGCGGCAAGACCGGGATCGACACGCCGCGCGGCAAGAACCTGGTGGGGGCCTTCCACCAGCCGCGCCTGGTGCTGGCCGACACGGACACGCTCTCCACCCTTCCCGACCGCGAGATGCGCGCGGGCTTCGCCGAGATGATCAAGCACGGCCTGCTGGCCGACGCCGACTATTTCGGGACGCTGGAGCGCGAGGGCGCGGCGGTGCTGGCGCGCGAGCCCCTGGCGCTGACGCGGGCGGTGGCCCGCTCGGTGGAGATCAAGGCGCAGGTGGTGGCCGCGGACGAGCGGGAGGCGGGCCGGCGGGCGCTGCTCAACCTCGGCCACACCTTCGGCCACGCGCTGGAGACCGAAGCGCTGCACCGCACGGGCGATCCCTCGACGGTGATCCACGGCGAGGCGGTGGCGGTGGGCTGCTGCCAGGCCCTGCGCTACTCGGCGTCCCGGGGGTTCTGCGCGACGGAGGAGGCGACGCGGGCGGAGCGCGCCTTCACCGCGGCGGGGCTGCCCGTGCGCCCGGCGGACTTGGCGGGCGGTCCCTACCCCGTCGACGCCCTGCTGGCGCACATGGCTCAAGACAAGAAGGCGCAGGGCGGCCGGCTCGCCCTGGTGCTCGTGCATCGCATCGGCGAGGCGTTCACGGTCAGGGACGTCGACCCCGGCCCGCTGCGCGAGTTCCTGCTGGCGGACGGGGCGGTGTGACGCGATTGCCAGCCGGGGGCGGACGGGTGAAGGTGGCGCCACACCCCAGCTTCGGCGCACCCGACATGATCCTCGCCCTCACCCTCGCCCTGGCCGCCGCCGTGGCGGCTCCCCCCTCCCCGGGGGTCGCCGGCGCGAACACGGCCGACCTCAAGGATCCGACCGCCCAGATCGTGCCCGCCGGGAAGAACCCCCACGACAACGACGTGGTCTGCCGCACGTCGGAGGACACGGGCACGCGGCTGGGCTCCAACCGCCGCTGCATGACCCGGGTCGAGTGGCAGATGCGCGACGCCCAGTACAAGCAGGAAGTCGGCACCGCGCTGAAGGACCTGCGCGGCCCCAACAACCACTGAGGCGGAGACGGTCCGGTGACGGCGACCGCGGATGAACCCCGGTCGGCCCCGGCGACCATGGCGAGGGCCGCCCGGGCCCGCTAGTGTCACAGGCGTCCGCGCCCTCGCGCGGACGGGCCGGACACACCGGCGGAGCGCACCTTCAGGATGATCGCCACCTTCGGCGCCATCGCCGCGATCATCGTGGTCCTGCTGGCCGTGTCCGCCCTGTTCTCGGCGGCCGAAACGGCGCTGACCGGGGCCAGCCGCGCGCGCATGCACCAGTTGGAGCGCGAGGGCGACCTGGCCGCCGGCCGGGTCAACCGGCTGATCGAGCGCCAGGAGACGATGATCGGCTCCGTGCTGCTGGGCAACAACCTCATCAACATCCTGGCCTCGGCGCTGATCACCGAGTCGCTGGCGCGCTTCGTGCCGGGGGCCTGGGGCGTGGCGCTGGCCACGGTGGTGACCACCGCGCTGGTGCTGGTCTTCGCCGAGGTCCTGCCCAAGACGGTGGCCATCAGCCGGCCGGACGACGTGTCGCGCACCCTGGCCCTGCCCACCACGGTGGTGGTGCGCCTGTTCGGCCCGGTGATCGCGGCCATCCAGTGGTTCACCACGCGCCTCTTGCGCTTGTTCGGCGTGGCGGTGGCCCCAGAGGCGGACGCGGCGCTGGCCCAGGCGGAGATCCGCGGCGCGGTGGAGTACCACCACTCCGAAGGCCTGGTGGAGAGCCGCGACCGGCGCATGCTGGGCGGCGTGCTCGACCTGGCCGACATGGACGTCACCCAGGTCATGGTGCACCGCAAGGCCATCGCCATGCTGGACGCCGACCAGCCCTCGCGCGAGCTGGTGGCCGAGGCGCTGGCCGCGCCCTACACGCGCCTGCCCCTCTACCGGGGCGAGACGGAGAACATCGTGGGCGTGCTCCACGGCAAGGACCTGGCGCGGGCGCTGACCGCGGCGGAGGGCCGGCTGGACGGGCTGGACGTGGCCGCCGCCGCGCGCGAGCCCTGGTTCATCCCCGACACCACCAACCTCAAGGACCAGCTCGACGCCTTCTTGCGCACCCGCAACCACTTCGCGCTGATCGTGGACGAGTACGGCGCGCTGCAGGGACTGGTCACCCTGGAGGACATCCTCGAGGAGATCGTCGGCGAGATCGAGGACGAGCACGACGCGGCCATCGAGGGCGTGCGCCGCCAGCCGGACGGCGGCGTGGTCGTGGACGGGTCCGTGTCGGTGCGCGACCTCAACCGCGCTCTGGACTGGAACCTGCCGGACGTGGAGTGGGTCACGGTGGCCGGCCTCGTCATCCACGAGGCGCAGACCATCCCCGATCCCGGCCAGACCTTCATCTTCCACGGCCACCGCTTCCAGGTGCTGCGCCGCCAGCGCAACCAGGTGACCTCCCTGCGCGTCAGCCCGCCGCTCGGCGAGACCGTCCCGGTCTGACGCGGGGGAGGTTCAGGCCGCCACGGAGGGCCTGAACTCCGCGTGCTGGAAGTCGAGGCTCGCCTCGAAGTCCATGAACACGTCCTGCAACTCCTCCACCGTCACCCGGGTGCGTACGCCCGCGGGGAAGCGGTAGCGCCAGAAGCTGACCACGTGGCTGACCGCGCCCAGGCGCTCGCCCAGGGCGGCGAACATGCTGGGCGCGTCCAGCAGGAACTCGCGGAAGGCGGCGGGGCGGCTCTCGCGCACCAGCTTGACGTAGGCCTCGTCGTAGACGCGCAGGGTGTCGCGCGCGACGGTGCAGGCCTGCTGGACGCCGCGCTTCAGCTCGCCCCGGCTGCGCGCCAGCGCCAGCGCGGTCACCGCGTCCACCTGGCCCTGGGGGCGGATGGACGCGATCTGCTCGATCACCGCGCCCACGTGGCTCGCCACCTCGCCCAGGCTCCACTTGTAGTAGAGGAAGCCCTTCCAGCAGAACATGCCCTCCTCGTACTCCTCGCGCGCGAGCTTGAGGGTGCGGCGCAGGGGCTCCATGTCCGGATCGCTGGCGTCGCGCAGGATCTTGTGGACGAGGCGGTCCACCTGCGCCTCCGTGGGCAGGGCCGCCCCGAAGGAGAGCGCGACCAACTGGGCCACCTCCGCGCGCACGAAGGCGAACATGCGCGTCATGTCGGCGTCCGACATCTCGAAATAGCGCCGGTCGGGGGTGCGGCCGTTGCGGCGCAGATGTTCGCGCAGCAGGAACGGGTCGAGGGAGGGCAGCCGGTCCAGCAGGAGCAGCGTCTCATAGTCGGGCGTGTCCTCGAAGCCGGAGCCGAAGGCCTGGTCGAGGGTGCGGGCGAAATTGATCTGCCCCACGAACAGGCTCTGGCCGCCGAGGCGCAGGTCGCGGTGGTCGATGGGCAGGATGATCTTGGTGCCCGCATGGCGCATGTCGCGGAACAGGTCCGCCTCGTCCCGGCGCAGGCGGTGCTTGATGACGAGCGCACGGTCGAGCAGCGGGTGGCGGAACATGGGCTCGCCCGTGCGCTCGGCCCCGTCCAGTCCGCACCAGGCCTTGTGCAGGTTGAGCACACGGGCGGTGGAGGCGCTGTTCTGCAGCTGGATCAGGCTTCGCACCGTCTGGCTGCTCATCGCCGTCCCCGTTCCGCGAAGAGCGGATCGGGGCACGTTGAACGACAAAGCTGAGCAAAGCGTGACCCGTCAGCCCTCGCCGGGCGCGAGGGTGTGCAGGGCCAGGGCGTGGACGCGGTCGGGCGCGAGCTCCTCGGCCAGGACGGCGTAGACGGCGCGCTGGCGCTCCACCCGCCCGCGGCCCGCGAAGGCGGCGGACACCAGGGTCACGGTGAAGTGCGTTTCGCCACCCGGGCGCGCGCCGGAGTGGCCGGCGTGGAGGTCGCTGTCGTCCACCACCTCCAGCCGTTCGGGCGCGAAGGCCGCCGAAAGCTTGGCCCGGATGTCCGCCGCCGTGGAGCCGGGCGCGTGCGGCGAGGAGTCGGCCATGGCTGTCAATCCTTGAAGATGGAAACTTCGCTCTCATACTCCCGGCATGAGCGGCGCGTTCGACTATAAGCCGAAGTTCGTGGATATCCGCGTGCGGCCGCCCAAGGCGGGCGAGGCGGAGGCCGCCTCCTGGCTCAAGCCGGGCGAGCGGGCCTGCGACTCCCCCGGCTGCCGGCGCAAGGCCGAAGCGCGCGCGCCCAAGTCGCGCGAGCGGCCCAACGACTTCTACTGGTTCTGCCCGCCCCACGCGGCCGAGTACAACAAGCAGTGGAACTTCTTCGAAGGCATGACGGAGGCCGAACAGGCCAAGTTCCGCCAGGACGCCGAGACGGGCCACCGGCCCACCTGGCAGTTCAAGGCCAGCCGGATGAGCCGCGAGGCCGCCGCCTTCGCCCAGAAGTTCGGCGGCGGGGCGCCCGGCAAGGGGGCCGGCGCCTACGCGGACGCCTTCGACGTGCTGGGGGCGGGAGGCGCCGCCCAGGCGCGGGGCCGGCCCACCGCCCCCGCGGGTCGCGCCCTCGGCAAGCTGGAGAGCCGCGCCCTGGCCGAACTGGACCTGGAGGCCCACAGCGACGGGGCGGCCATCCGCGCGCGCTACCTGGACCTGGTCAAGCGCTTCCACCCGGACTCCAACGGCGGCGACCGTTCCAGCGAGGACAAGCTCCAGCGCGTGATCCGCGCCTACAAGACCCTGCGCGCGGCCAAGCTCGCCTGAGGCGGCGGGAGGGACGGATCGCTTCGAACGAAGGGCGAAACGCGCTTTCCCGGGCGCGCCGCCTCGCCTAACTAGGGCCCATGGCCCTCGACCTCGCAGCCCCGCCGCAGGACGCGCTCCTGTCCGCCGCGCCCGACACCTCCGTCAGCGTACGCGACGCCTTCGGGGTGGACAGCGACATGCGGGTGCCCGCCTTCAGCACCGCCGACTCCCACGTGCCCGAGCGCGACGACGGCTACCGCTTCGACCCGGCCACCACCCTGGCCATCTGCGCGGGCTTCGCCCACGACCGGCGGGTGATGGTCCAGGGCTATCACGGCACGGGCAAGTCGACCCACATCGAGCAGGTGGCCGCGCGCCTGAACTGGCCGCTGGTGCGCCTGAACCTGGACGCCCACGTCAGCCGGATCGACCTCGTGGGCAAGGACGCCATCGTCCTCAAGGACGGCCGCCAAGTCACCGAGTTCCGCGAAGGCATGCTGCCCTGGGCCATTCAACGCCCCATCGCGCTCGTGTTCGACGAGTACGACGCGGGCCGGCCGGACGTGATGTTCGTGATCCAGCGCGTGCTGGAGGCGCAGGGCCGGCTCACCCTGCTCGACCAGAACCGGGTGATCCGGCCCAACAAGGGCTTCCGCCTGTTCGCCACCACCAACACGATCGGCCTGGGCGACACGACCGGACTCTACCACGGCACCCAGCAGATCAATCAGGGGCAGATGGACCGCTGGTCCATCGTCACCACGCTGAATTACCTGCCCCACGACGTGGAGGCGCAGATCGTGCTGTCCAAGGCGCCCGGCTACGACACGGTCGACGGCCGCCGCACCTTGGCCGCCATGGTCCGCGTGGCCGACATGACGCGCAACGCCTTCATGAACGGCGACATCTCCACGGTGATGAGCCCTCGCACGGTGATCACCTGGGCGCAGAACGCCGACATCTTCGACGGCGACGTGGCCACGGCCTTCCGCCTGACCTTCCTCAACAAGTGCGACGAACTGGAGCGGCCCACGGTGGCGGAGTTCTACCAGCGCGCCTTCGGCTCCGACCTGCCGGAAAGCGCGGCGAGGGTGAAGGTGGCGTGAGCCCCGCGCCCGCCACGCAGGCCGCGGTCACGGCGCCGCCGGCGGCCGTCCGTTTCTAGACCCGGGGCGGCTCGGGCGTCCTTCCCGCTTCGTCCGGGGCCTGCGGGGGCGAAAGCGCCTGGGCCAGGATCGCGCGCACCCGGTCGAGCAGCACGGGGGACAGCGGCCCTTCCTGCTGGAAGCGACGCAGCATCAAGCCCTCCAACAGCACGGCGATGAGCTGGACGCGCTCGTCCAGGACGTGGATGCAGTCGGGGTCGGCCGCCCGCCCCGCGCCGCAGGCGTCGATCAGCGCGTCCCGCAGGTGCTCGCGGACCCGGACGTCGATGGCGCGGGTCAGGGCGGCGACCCGCGGGTTGCGCGCAGCCTCGGCCAGCACCTCCAGCCGCAGCGCGACGTTCTGGGCGGAGATGCGCTCCTCCAGCCCGTCCAGCAGCTTGGCGGCGATCTCGTGGGGGGCGCCGCGCAGGGCGCTGAGGTCGTCGGCCTTCTCCAGGAGGTCCTGTTCGGCGATGGCGGCCACCACCGCCTCCTTGCCGGAGAAGTAGCGATAGATGTGGCCGACGCTGATGCCCGCCGCTTCGGCGATCCGCGCCATGCTGGCCCCCTGGAACCCGTAGCGGCCGAAGCAGGCGCGCGCCGCCTCCAGTATGGAGCGCGCGCGAGGCCCGAGCTGCGACGGCAGGGCGGCTTCGACCATGGGACTCCTGCAAGCGCGGCGGTTTCGGATTGTGGCGGCTTGACGCGGCGCGGCCCAGGCCATACCACGCCCACCGCCGGGAGTGAACGTTCATTCCCACCCGGTCGCCGCGGCGCGCCGGCCCGGCCTCTCCGCCGCCCCTGAGGACCCGATGACGTCCACCCGCGCCGCCCCGCTCGCCGCGGCCGCCCTCGCGGCCGCCCTCGCCGGCTGCGGCCGCAAGCCGGCGCCCCCGCCCCCGCCGCCGCCCGAGGTGGGCTACGTGGTCGTGCACGTGGAGCCGGTGGCGCTGACCAGCGAACTGCCGGGCCGCACCAACGCCTACGTCACCGCCGACGTGCGCCCGCAGGTCAACGGCATCATCACCGAGCGCTTGTTCACCGAAGGCACGAACGTGCGGGCCGGCCAACCGCTCTACCGCATCGACCCCAAGCCCTACCAGGCGGCCTACGACCAAGCCCGGGCGACCGTGGCCAACGCCCAGGCCAACCTCACCACCACGCGCCTGCAGGCCCAGCGCTACGCGGACCTCGTCAAGATCAACGCCGTCAGCAAGCAGGACAACGACAACGCCCAGGCCGGCTACCAGCAGGCCGCCGCCAACGTGCAGCAACAGCGCGCGGCGCTGGAGGCGGCGCGGATCAACCTGGGCTATACGACCATCACCGCGCCCGTCTCCGGCCGCATCGGCCGCTCGCTCGTCACCATCGGCGCCCTGGCCACCTCCGGCCAGACCACCGCCCTGGCCACCATCCAGAAGCTGGACCCGGTGTACGTGGACGTCACCCAGTCGTCGGACGAGCTTCTCAAGCTCAAGCGCCAGCTGGCGGGAGGCCAGTTGAACGGCGCCGGCGCCCAGAGCGCGCGCGCCGAAGTGCTGCTGTCGGACGGGTCGCGCTATCCCCACGCGGGCCAGCTCAAGTTCTCCGAAGCCTCCGTCGACCCGACCACCGGATCCACCACCCTGCGCGCCGTGTTCCCCAACCCCGAAGGCACGCTGCTGCCGGGCATGTACGTGCGCGAGGTGCTGACGCAGGCGGTGGACCGCGAGGGCATACTCGCGCCCCAGCAGGCCATCACCCACAACGAGAAGGGCCAGGCCACCGCCACCCTCGTCGCGGCGGACGGCACCGCCCAGCCGACGGTGGTGGTCACCGACCGCGCCATCGGCGACAAATGGCTGGTCGTGCAGGGGCTCAAGCCCGGCGACAAGCTCATCACCGAAGGGCTGATCAACCTGCGCGCGCCCGGCATGAAGGTGCACGCCGTTCCCGCGGGATCGGCGCCCCAGGGCCCGGCGGGCCCGGGCGGGGGAGCGGCGCCGGATTCTAGCGTGGGCGCCTCCCACGGCACCCCCTCGTCCTCCGCGCGCTGACGGCGAAGACCGGAAACGGGTCACATGTCCAGATTCTTCATCGAGCGGCCGATCTTCGCCTGGGTCATCGCCATCATCATCATGCTGGCGGGCGGCTTGGCCATCCTGGGCCTGCCGATCGCCCAGTACCCGCCCATCGCGCCCCCGGCCGTGTCCGTGACCGCCATCTACCCCGGCGCCTCGGCCCAGACGCTCGAGAACACGGTCACCCAGATCATCGAACAGCAGATGAAGGGGCTGGACCACCTGGAGTACCTGTCGTCGACCAGCGACAGCTCCGGCACCGTGACGGTCACCCTGACCTTCGCCCAGGGCACCAATCCCGACATCGCCCAGGTGCAGGTCCAGAACAAGCTGCAGCTCGCCACCCCGCTCCTGCCCGTCGTGGTGCAGCAGCAGGGTCTGGTGGTGGCGAAGGCCGCCAAGAACTTCCTGCTGGTCATGGGCCTGTACTCGACCAACGGGGCGCACAACACCGGCGACCTCGGCGACTACATCTCGTCCTCCCTGCAGGACCCGCTCAGCCGCGTGACGGGGGTGGGCGACACCCTGGTGTTCGGCAGCCAGTACGCCATCCGCATCTGGCTCGATCCGTACAAGCTGAATAACTACGCCTTGAGCGTGGGCGACGTGCGGCAGGCCATCCTCGCGCAGAACGCCCAGGTGGCGGCCGGCCAGATCGGCGGCGCCCCCGCCCCTCCGGGCCAGCAGCTCAACGCCATCATCACGTCGCAGACCCGCCTGCAGACCCCCCAGCAGTTCAGCGACATCATCCTGCGCACGAACCCCGACGGTTCGCTGGTGCACATCTCGGACATCGGCCACGTGGAGCTCGGCCAGGACAGCTACGTCTACGACGTGCGCTACAACGGGCACCCCGCCGCCGGCTTCGCCATCAAGCTCGCCCCGGGGGCCAACGCGCTGAAGACGGCGGACGCGGTGAAGGCGCGCGTGGCGGAGCTGTCCCAGGCCTTCCCGCCGGACGTGAAGTACACCTTCCCGCTCGACACCACGCCCTTCGTCAAGCTCTCCATCGAGGACGTGATCAAGACGCTGCTGGAGGCCATCGCGCTGGTCTTCGTGGTGATGTTCGTCTTCCTCCAGAACTGGCGGGCGACGCTGATTCCCACCATCGCCGTGCCGGTGGTGCTGATGGGCACCTTCGGCGTGCTGGCGGTGGCCGGCTACTCCATCAACACCCTCACCATGTTCGCCATGGTGCTGGCCATCGGCCTGTTGGTCGACGACGCCATCGTGGTGGTCGAGAACGTCGAGCGTCTGATGACCACCGAGGGCCTCGATCCCAAGCGGGCGGCGATCAAGTCGATGGACGAGATCACCGGCGCCCTGGTCGGCATCGTGCTGGTGCTGGTGGCGGTGTTCCTGCCCATGGCCTTCTTCGGCGGCTCCACCGGGGTGATCTACCGACAGTTCTCCGTGACCATCGTCTCGGCTCTGGTGCTCTCGGTGCTGGTGGCGCTGTTCCTGACGCCGGCCCTGTGCGCGACCCTGCTGAAGGCCAACGAGCACCAGGCGCGGCGCGGTTTCTTCGGCTGGTTCAACCGCACCTTCGACCGGGGCGTGCGCGCCTACGAGGGCGGGCTCAAGCGCATGATCCGGGGGTGGGCGCCCTCCGTCATCGTCTACGCGGCGGTGCTGGGCGTGCTGGCCTTCCTGTTCCTGCGCCTGCCTTCCGGCTTCCTGCCCGACGAGGACCAGGGCTCGGCTTTCACCCTCGTCACTCTTCCGCCCGGAGCCACCTTCGACCGCACCCTGGCGGTGCTCAAGCAGGTCGAGCACCACTTCCTGGTGGACGAGAAGGACGACGTGGACGGGATGTTCACCGTGGCCGGCTTCTCCTTCAACGGCCAGGGCCAGAACGCGGGCCTCGCCTTCATCCACCTGAAGGACTGGAGCAAACGCAAGGGGGCCAAAAATCACGCGCCCGCCATCGCCGGACGCGCCATGGCCGCCTTCAGCAAGATCCGCGACGCCCAGGTGTTCACGGTCATCCCGCCCTCCGTGCAGGAACTGGGCAACGCCACGGGCTTCGACTTCGAGCTGAAGGACGAGGCGAACATCGGCCACGAACGGCTGGCCGCCGCCGAGGGCATGCTGCTGGGCATGGCCGCCAAGGAGCCGGGCCTGGTGGCGGTGCGGCCCAACGGCCTGCCGGACACGCCCCAGTTCAAGGTGGACATCGACAAGCCGCGCGCCACCGCGCTGGGCCTGTCCATCGCCGACATCAACGACACCCTCGCGACCGGCTGGGGCTCCTCCTACGTCGACCAGTTCGTCGACCGCGGACGCGTCAAGCGCGTCTACATGCAGGGAGACGACCAGTACCGCTCCAAGCCGTCGGATCTCGACCACTGGTACGTGCGCGGTTCGAACGGCGCCCTCGCCCCGTTCTCCGCCTTCGCCAACACGAGCTGGATCAAGGGCCCGGCCAAGCTCGAGCGTTACAACGGCCAACCCTCGTTCGAAATCCTGGGCCAGCCCGCGCCGGGCTTCAGCACCGGCTCGGCGCTGGACACCATGGAGCGCCTCGCCCACCAGCTGCCGCCGGGGGTGGGCTACGAGTGGACCGGCCTGTCCTATGAGGAGCGCAACGCCGGGGCGCAGGCGCCCATGCTGTTCGGCTTGTCGATCCTCGTGGTGTTCCTGTGCCTGGCGGCGCTCTACGAGAGCTGGGCGGTGCCCGTGTCCATCCTGCTGGTGGTGCCGCTGGGGGTGGTGGGCGCGGTGATCGCCGCGACGCTGCGGGGCCTGTCCAACGACGTCTATTTCCAGGTGGGCCTGCTCACCACCGTGGGGCTGACGGCCAAGAACGCCATCCTGATCGTGGAGTTCGCCGAGGGCGCGCGCCGGGCGGGCAAGAAGGCGTTCGACGCGGCGCTGGAGGCGGCGCGCCTGCGCCTGCGGCCGATCCTGATGACCTCCCTGGCCTTCATCGCCGGGGTCTCGCCCCTGGCCGTGTCGACCGGGGCGGGTTCGGGCAGCCAGAACGACATCGGCACCGGCGTGATCGGCGGCATGATCTCCGCCACCGTGCTCGCCATCTTCTTCGTGCCGCTGTTCTTCGTGCTCGTCGAGCGGACGTTCAAGCCGAAGGTGGTCAAGCACACCCCCGCCGACGAGATCAACGACGCCAACACGGCGGAGACCTGACCCGTGCGCGCCCTCCGTGTCCTTCCCGTCCTCCTCGCCGCCACCGCGCTCGCCGGCTGCCTGACGCTGGAGCCCAAGTACCAGCGTCCCGCCCCGCCGGTGACGCCCGCCTTCCCCACGGGCGAGGCCTACGCTCCGGCCGCCGGCGACGGGGCGGCCACCGCCCGCATCGCCTGGGGAGACTTCTTCGTCGACCCCAAGCTGAAGCAGGTGCTGGCCCTGGCCCTGCGCGAAAACCGCGACCTGCGCACCGCCGCCCTGCAGATCGTGGAGGCGCGCGCCCAGTACCGGGTGCAGCGCGCCGACCTTCTGCCGACGGTCAACGCCGGCGCGGGCTTCACCACGGGCCGCTCGTCCAGCTACGGGATCTCAGGCTCGGCGGCGACGGGCACGGGAGCGGGCACCTCCACCGGCGGAGCGTCTACGGGCGCCGGCGGCACGGGCGCCGGCGGGACGAGCGTCGGCGGCACGGGAACCGGCACGGGCGGGACCGGCGGGGTGGTCACCGGAGGGGGCGGCCTGGGCGGCGGGATCGGCACGACCGGGATCGCCGGCTCCTACCGCATCTACGACGCCGACCTCGGCTTCACCGACTACGAGCTGGACCTGTTCGGCCGCGTGCGCAGCCTGACCAAGGCGGCCTATGAGCAATACCTCGCCACCCGCGAGGGCCGCCGCGCCACCCAGATCAGCATCGTCGCCGAGGTGGCCACCGACTACCTGACCCTGGCGGCCGACACCCAGCGCCTGAAGACCGAGCGCGACACGGTCAAGGCGGAGGAAGCCCAGCTCAAGGTCAACCAGGACCGCTTCAACGGCGGGATCGCCTCCCTGCTGGACGTGCAGCAGGCGCAGACGGCGTTGGAGACCGCGCGCTCCAACGTGCAGACCTATCTCACCGAGGGCGCGCAAGACCTCAACGCGCTGACCCTGGTGGTCGGCGCCCCCGTGCCCGCCGACCTGTTGCCGGGCGGGCTGGGCGACGCGCTCCTGACCCAGCCCGAAGCGCCCGCCGGGCTGAGCTCCGCCGTGCTGCTCGACCGGCCGGACGTGCTCCAGGCCGAACACATCCTGCGCGCGGACAACGCCGACATCGGCGCCGCGCGCGCGGCCTTCTTCCCCACCCTGTCGCTCACCGGCTCGGGCGGTACGACCAGCCTCTCGCTCAATCAGCTGTTCGGGGCGGGCACCGGCACCTACAGCTTCAGCCCGAACCTCAGCCTGCCGATCTTCGACTATGGCAGGAACCGCGCCAACCTTTCCTTCACCCGGGCCCAGCGCGACGCCGCCACGGCCGCCTACGAGCAGGCGATCCAGACCGCCTTCCGCGACGTGGCCGACGCCCTGGCCCAGCGCGGCACGGTGGACGCGCTGATCGCCTCCCAGGAGCGGCTGGTGGGGGCGACGCAAGGCTCGTTGAAGCTCGCCCAGGCCCGCTACGCCAGCGGGGCGGACACCTTCCTCAACACACTGACCGCCCAGCTCAACCTGGCCGGCGCCCAGCAGACGCTGATCAGCGCGCGCCTGATCCGCGCGGCCAACCTGGTGACGCTCTACCGCGCCCTGGGCGGAGGGTCGGACCCGGAGCCCGTCGGCCCGCATCGTTAGGACGTCACATAACCTTTGACGAATAGCGGGCGGGGCTTACGCTCCGACTCGCGAGCGGCGCCGTTCCCGCCGCGTTCGTCGGAGTTCCCCCGTCTTGCCCATCGCCGCCCTCGCCCTCCTGGCCGCCCTGCAGGGCGCGCCGGGCGCCGTCGTCCAGCCCGAACCCGCGCCGCCCACCCCGCCCATCGAGGCTCCGCGCGACCAGGCCTATCCGGGCGCGATCCGCCTGATGGTGGACGCCACCGACACCGACCACCGCATCTTCCGCGTGCGCGAGACGGTGCCCGTCGCCAAGCCGGGACCGATGACGCTGCTGTTTCCCAAGTGGCTGCCCGGCAATCACTCGCCGTCCGGCCCCATCGACCTGTTCGCGGGCCTGATCGTCCACGCCGGCGGCCAGCGCCTCGAGTGGCGGCGCGATCCCGTCGAGATGACCGCTTTCCACATCGACGTGCCCGCGGGCGTCACCGCGATCGAGCTCGAGTTCCAGCACCTGTCGCCCACCGCCCCCAACCAGGGCCGGGTCGAGGTGACGCCCGACATGGTCAACCTCGAGTGGAACACCGTGGTGCTCTACCCGGCGGGCTACTATTCGCGCGACATCACCGTCGAGCCCAGCGTGCGCTTCGCCGAGGGCTGGGGCGTGGGCACCGCGCTGGAGCCGACCGGCCCGGCGGTGGCCGGCGTGACCAGCTTCAAGCCCGTGCCGCTGAACACTCTGGTCGACTCGCCGATCATGGCGGGCCGCTACTTCCAGCGGCTGGACCTCGACCCCGGCGGGATCGCGCCCGTCCACCTCGACATGGTGGCCGACAAGCCTGAACAGCTCGTGGTCTCGCCCGAACAACTGCGCATACACCGCAATCTCATCCAACAAGCCTATAAGTTGTACGGGTCGCATCATTACGACCATTACGACTTCCTGCTCTCCCTGTCGGAGAAGATGGGCGGCATCGGCCTGGAGCACCACCGGTCCAGCGAGGACGGTCGCGGGGCCAACTATTTCACCGAGTGGGACAAGACGCCGGGCGGGCGCGACCTGTTGGCGCACGAGTACACCCACTCGTGGAACGGCAAGTTCCGGCGCGCCGCCGACCTGTACACGCCCAACTTCAACGTGCCCATGCGCGACAGCTTGATGTGGGTGTACGAGGGCCAGACCCAGTACTGGGGCTACATCCTGGCCGCCCGCGCGGGCCTGTGGAACCGCCAGGAGTTCTTGGACGAGATGGCCTCCACCGCCGCCACCTATGATGTCCGGGTCGGCCGCGCCTGGCGCCAGATGCAGGACACGGTCAACGATCCGATCATCGCCAACCGCCGGCCCGAACCCTGGCGCTCCTGGCAGCGGTCGGAGGACTACTACTCCGAGGGTCAGCTCATCTGGCTCGACGCCGACACGCTGATCCGTGAACGCACCGGCGGCAAGAAGAGCCTGGACGACTTCGCCCGCGCCTTCTTCGGCGTGAACAACGGCAGCTACATCGTCAAGACCTACACCTTCGACGACGTGGTGAACACGCTCAACGGCGTCACGCCCTACGACTGGGCGACCTTCCTGAACACCCGCCTCTACGGCCACGGCCCGGGCGCTCCGCTCGACGGGATCAAGCGCGGCGGCTACGCCCTGGTCTACACCGACACGCCCTCGGAGATCTGGAAGCAGGCGGAAAGCCAGCGCAAGTACGTGGACCTCACCTACTCGCTGGGCCTGACCGTCGGCAAGGAAGCCACGCTGGGCGACGTGCTGTGGGACGGCCCGGCCTTCAAGGCGGGGCTGGCCACGGGCGTGCAGGTCGTGGCGGTGAACGGCACGGCCTACGACGGCGACGTGCTCAAGGCGGCGGTCACCGCGGCCAAGACGGGCGCCGCGCCCATCGAGCTCCTGGTCAAGTCCCAGGACCGCTTCCGCACGGTGAAGATCGACTACCACGGCGGGCTGCGCTACCCGCACCTGGAGAAGGTGGCCAAGGGCGCGGCCTCGCTGGACGCGATCTACGCCGAGAAGAAGTGACGCCCGGCCCCGCTCCGGCCGCGCGCCGGGGCGGGGCCCCTCTCGTCCGCACGCGCCCGGCACCGGCCCGGCCCGGTAAGGCGCCGCAGGGCCGACGGCTTTACCGCAGCGGGCTTGACCGTTAGCCCTGGAGGATCGCGCCCCCGGGCGCCGGGGACCCGTCCATGCCCACACCGCGCGACGCCCGCGTCGAGCTCACCCTGCGCGGCCTCGTCCTGGGCGCGCTGATCACCACCGTTTTCACCGCGGCCAACGTCTACCTGGGCCTGCGGGTGGGGCTGACCTTCGCCTCTTCCATCCCCGCCGCGGTGATCTCCATGGCGGTGCTCAAGCTCTTCAAGGGCTCGACCATCTGGGAGAACAACATCGTGCAAACGGTGGCCTCGGCCGCCGGCACCCTGTCGTCGGTGATCTTCGTGCTGCCGGGGCTGGTCATGGTCGGCTGGTGGTCGGGCTTCCCGTTCTGGGCGACCTTCGGCGTGTGCGCGCTCGGGGGCGTGCTGGGCGTGACCTACACCATCCCCCTGCGCCGGGCGCTCGTGACCGACTCGCCCCTGCCCTACCCCGAGGGCGTCGCGGCCGCCGAGGTGCTGCGCATGGCCGCCTCGCCCGAGCAGGGCGGATCGTCGGAGGGCGGCGCGGGCGCGATGACGCTCCTGGTGTCCAGCCTCGCCTCGGCCGCCACCGCGCTGGTGGTGGCGACCAAGCTGTTCGCCGCCGAGGTCGGGGCCTACGTGCGGCCGACGCGCACCACCGCCACGGGGCTGGGAGGCTCCATGTCGCTGGCCCTGTTCGGCGTGGGCCACCTGGTGGGGCCGGCGGTGGGGCTCGCCTTCGTGGTAGGGCTGGTGCTGACCTGGGGTGTGGCCACGCCCTGGCTCGTCCACCTCCACCCGGAGGTCGTGGGCTCCGCCTCGCAGGTCGCGTCGGCGATCTGGAGCAAGAAGGTGCGGCTGATCGGGGCGGGCGCCATCGGGGCCGCCTCCGTCTGGACGCTCGGCAAGCTGGCCGTGCCGGTCGGCCGCGGGCTCGCCTCGGCGCTGCGGGCCTCGCGCGCCATGTCGCGCGGCGACGGGTCCGAAGTGGCGCGGCAGGAGCGCGACCTGCCCTTGCCCGTGGTGGGGCTGATCACCCTGGCGACCCTGCCGCCCATGGCCGTGCTGCTGGCGGTGTTCCTGCACGGCACCGCGCTCGGCCCCGCCATGCTCCCGCTGGTGGCCGCGGGGGTGCTCTACATCGCCCTGGCCGGTTTCCTGGTGGCGGCGGTGTGCGGCTACATGGCCGGGTTGATCGGCTCGTCCAACAGCCCGGTCTCGGGCCTCGCCATCCTGTCGGTGCTGGGCGCGGCCACCGTGCTGAGCGGGTTGGCGGGGCGATCGCTGTCGCCCGACGCCGCCCACGCCCTGACCGCCTTCATCCTGTTCGTGACCTCCATCCTGCTGTGCGTGGCCACCATCGCCAACGACAACCTGCAGGACCTCAAGACCGGGCAATTGGTGGACGCCACGCCCTGGCGCCAGCAGGTGGCGCTACTGGTCGGGGTGCTGGCGGGGGCGGCGGTGATCCCGCCCATCCTGGACCTGATGAACCACGCCTTCGGCTTCGTGGGCGCGAACAACCACGCCATCGCCAGCACCCCCCTGCCCGCCCCCCAGGCCAACCTGATGTCCACCCTGGCGCGCGGCGTGGTGGAGGGCAGCCTGGACTGGACGCTGCTGGGAATCGGCGTGGCGGTGGGCGCGGTGCTGGTGGCGGCGGACGAGACCCTGCGGCGGACCACCGCCCGCCTGTCCCTGCCGCCGCTGGCGGTGGCGCTGGCCATCTACTTGCCGTCCGCCATCACCACGCCGGTGATCGCCGGCGCACTGCTCGGCTGGCTGTTCGACCGCCGCGCCGACCGGCTGGGCGGCGAAGTGGGTGAAAGGATCAAACGCTTCGGCGTGCTGGCGGCTTCGGGACTGATCGTCGGCGAGAGCATCTTTCAAGTGTTCATCGCCCTGCTGATCACCGCCACCGGCAAGGGGGAGCCGCTGGCGGTGGTGGGCGAGGGCTTCGCCACCCCGTCCGCCTGGCTGGCGCTGCTCGCCTTCTTCGGCGTGCCCCTGGCGGTCTACGCCTACGCCGCGAGGCTCGCCCGGCGGTCATAGCCGGGCGAGCCTTCAGCGCGCCTCAGCGCACGGGGGGCTGGTTGCCCGCCTCCAGGCTCTGCTCGGGCAGGAGCGGCGTGGCGGCCAAGTGCTCGGCCAGGAACCAGACCTGGGGCTCGTGGGTGCGGATCAGGTCGGACACGATCAGGTCGTTGGTGCCGTCGTCGCCGTACTCGGCCGCGTCCGCCGCCGCCGGGCGCATGTAGGCGAGGCACTTCCTGTGCGCCTCGAGCAGGCGCGAGATGTTGGACGGCACGTCCTCGCGGCCCTTGGGCGGGCGCTGCAGGTGGGTGGCCTCCGCCACGTCCCAGGGCGTGGCGTAGGAGATGCCGCCCAGGGACATGATGCGCTCGGCGATCTTGTCCACCGCCTCCGCCTGCTCCTCGTAATGCTTGTCCAGGAGAAGGTGCAGCGCGTAGAAGGTCGCGCCCGAGACCTGCCAGTGCGCCTTCTTGTACAGGTCGCGCAGGGTCATGGTGTCGGCGAGTATCTGGTTCAGCGCGCCCACGCTGCGGCTGCGCGCGTTGGCCTCCAGCGCCAACGGCAGGTCCTTCAGCGTGCCGAACTCTTGGATGGTGCGCCAGTCGGTGTGGTACTGCGGCTGAGCTTCGTCGACGTCCTTGGCCATGGCGGTCTCCGGTCGCAGGCTCTCGCCCGCGCGATGTGGTGGGGTTCGCGAAGGAAAACGTCAGCTTTCGAAGGGGGTTCCTGACAGCCCATAAGCCAGGCGCGCCGCCTCGATGCGCCCGAGCTTGGCGTCGAGCGGGCCCCAGTCGTCCCGCTCGGCTATCGCGGCCCACAACGCCTCGACCTCGTCGTATAGCAGCTCCTCCGGCTCGGCGGCGTCGAACACGGGGGACGTCGGGACCGCTGCGCCGCGCGGCGCGAAACCCTCCAGGGCGCGGCGGAAGGCGAGACCCGCCGCGCCCTGGTAGAGGACGGCGCGCGGGCCCGCCATCGCGCGCGCTTCGGACGCGGTTCCGCCGAACCAGTCGAAGAACAGCGGCTCCCAGCGCAGCGCGGGGGCGCCCTCGGCCAGGAGCGCCAGCGTCGCCGCCGCCAGGTCGAGGTCCGCCTCGTCGTCCCGGGGCTCCACGCCCAGGCGCGCCGTCAGCGCGTCCGCCAGCGCCCGGCGGTAGGCGTCGGCGAAGCCGTTGAGCGCGTCCAGGATCGGACCCTGGTCCGCCACCAGCAGCACCAGGCAGGCGGCGAGCTGCTGCAGGTTCCAGAACACCGCGTCGGGCTGGCGTCCGAAGCTGTAGAGCCCCTGGCGATCGAAGTAGGCGGCGGTGAAGTTCGGGTCGTCGTGGGGCAGGAAGCGCCAGGGGCCGTAGTCGAAGCTCTCGCCGGTGATGTTCATGTTGTCGGTGTTGAGCACCCCGTGCACGAAGCCGGCCGCCATCCACGCCGCCGCGAGCCGGGCGCACCGCTCGACCACCGCCGCCAGCAGCGCCGCCACGCGCGCCTCGCCCTCCTGCGGCAGGAGGTGCGGATAGTAGAGCTCGACCACGTGGTCCACGAGCCGCACCAGAAGGTCGCGCCGCCCGAAGTAGGCGTGGCGCTGGAAGGTGCCGAACCGCACGTGGCTCCAGGACAGGCGGGTGAGCACCGCCGAGCGCGTGGGCGAGGGCTCGTCGCCGCGCATCAGCGACTCCCCCGTCTCGACCAGGGCCAGCGCCTTGGAGGTCGGCACGCCCAGCGCCTCCAGCAGCGCGGCGGCCAGCACCTCGCGCACGCCGCCCTTCAGCGTCAGCCGGCCGTCGCCGCCGCGCGACCAGGGCGTCGTCCCCGTGCCCTTGGTCCCCAGGTCGAGCAGGCGCCCGTCCGAGGCGCGCAGCTGGGCGTACAGGAAGCCTCGGCCGTCCCCGAGGTCGGGGTTGTAGGAGCGGAACTGGTGCCCGTGGTAGCGCATGGCCGCGGGCGCCGGCTGGCCGGGCAGCGGCTCGAAACGGCCGAAGGCGGCCAGCGCCTCCGCCTCGTCCAGCGCGCCCAGCCCCACGGTGGCGGCGGTTCGGCGGTCGAAGCGCCGCAGGATCGTCCGGGGGAAGGCGGCGGGGGCCACCGCGTCGGAGAAGTCGGGCCCCAGGCCCACGAAGCGCGGGTCGGGTTTATAGGCGGGGTCGAAAGGCATGGCGGGGAGGTGCGCCGCCCGGCGGCCCCGGACAAGGCCGCACGGCGCGGGATCAACGCTTCAGCCCGCTCTGGATGGATGTTAGCCCCGGCGCATGACCCGCCGAACGCTTCGCCGCATGACGCTCGACTTCCTGCGCACGGAAACGGGGGCGGGCGCGATCCTGGCCGTCGCCGCCCTGCTCGGGATCACGGCGGCCAACAGTGCGGCGGCGTCCGACTACGAGGCCTGGCTCGGGCATCCCTGGACCGTGCAGGTGGGCGCCTGGAGCCACACCCTCTCCTCCCTCGACTGGATCAAGGAGGGGCTGATGACGGTGTTCTTCTTCGTCGTCGGCCTCGAGATCAAGTTCGAGACGGTGCGGGGCGAGCTCTCCTCGCCGCGCCGCCTGGCTTTGCCGGTGGCGGCGGCGCTGGGCGGGATGATCGCGCCCGCCCTCATCTACGTGCTGGTCAACCGCCTTCTGCCCGGCGGCGCGCCCGGGGGCTGGCCGACGCCCGTGGCGACCGACATCGCCTTCGCCCTGGCCGCCCTGTCGGTGTTCGGGCGAAGCGCGCCGCCCGCCCTGCGCACCTTCCTGCTGGCCTTGGCCGTGGCCGACGACCTGGGGGCCGTGGTGCTGATCGGCGTGCTGTTCACCCACCACGTGGACCTGGGCGCCCTGGCGACGGCGGGGGCGGCCCTGGGCGTGCTGGCCCTGCTCGGGCGCTGGCGGACCGCCCCCCTGCCGCTCTACGTCGCGACGGCGGCCGTGCTCTGGGCGGCGACGCTGGACTCGGGCGTCAGCCCGTCGGTCGCGGGGGTGGCGGCGGCCATGACCATCCCGCTGGAACCGCGCCGCATGGGCGAGCGCGGCTTCCTGGAGCGGGCGAGCGACACGCTGCACCCCTACGCCGCCTACCTGATCCTGCCCCTGTTCGCCTTCGCCGCGGCCGGCTTCTCCCTGCGCGGTCTCACCGCGGCCCAGGTGCTGGGCCCGGTGCCGCTCGGCATCGCGGCGGGGCTGGTCGTCGGCAAGCCGCTGGGGGTGATGGGCGCCTGCGCCGCCGCCGAGCGGCTGGGGCTCGCCCACAGGCCCTCCGGCGCGGGGTGGAGCGAGCTGTTCGCCGTGTCCCTGCTCTGCGGGGTGGGCTTCACCATGAGCCTCTACCTGGCGGGTCTGGCCTTCCCCCACGCGGGCGCGGCGGCGCAGGCGGGGGCGCGCCTGGGCATCGTGGGGGCGAGCCTGTGCGCCACGGCCCTGGGCGGCGCCATGCTCACCTTCCAGGCGCGGCGGCGGCGCCTCGGTCCGCAGGACGGCGGATGAGGGCGGGGGCGGGCGCCGTCGACGGCGCCCGCCCCGCCCCGCTCAGCCCGCCGGCTGCATTTCGCGCTCGGGAGCTTGCGCCTGCACGGCGGGCAGGCCGACCAGCGCCTTGATCTCCAGGAACTCGGCGAAGGCGTGGGCGCCCCACTCGCGGCCGTTGCCCGACTGCTTGTAGCCGCCGAAGGGGGCGGTCATGTCCGGCCCGGCGTTGTTGACCAGCACCTGGCCGGCGCGCAGGCGCGACGCCACTTCGCGCACCTGGCCGAGATCGGAGCCCTGGACGTAGGCGGCGAGGCCGTAGGGCGTGTCGTTGGCGATCTCGATCGCCTGGTCCACGTCGTCATAGGCCAGAATCACGAGCACGGGCCCGAAGATCTCCTCGCGCGCCACGGTCATGTCGGGCGTCACGTCGGCGAACACGGTGGGACGCACGTACCAGCCGGCCTCCAGGCCCTCGGGGCGGCCCGGCCCGCCGGCGACCAGCACGGCCCCCTCCTCCACGCCCTTGGCGATCAGCATCTGGATCCTGTCCCACTGCACGCGGCTGACCACGGGGCCGAGCTGAACGTCGCCGTCCGGAGGCCCCACCGTCGCCTTGGCGACGGCCGCCGCCGCCAGCGCTTTCACCTCGTCCATCCGCGCGCGGGGCGCGAGCAGGCGCGTGGGGGCGTTGCACGACTGGCCCGAGTTCATCATCACCGAGCGCACGCCCGCGGCCACCGCCTTGGCGAGGTCGGCGTCGGGCAGGACGATGTTGGGGCTCTTGCCGCCCAACTCCTGGTGCACGCGCTTGACGGTGGGAGCCGCCGCCCGGGCCACCTCCACCCCCGCGCGGGTCGAGCCGGTGAACGACACCATGTCCACCTCCGGGTGCGAGGCGATGGCGGCGCCCACCGTCGGGCCGTCGCCGTTGACCAGGTTGAACACTCCGGGCGGGAAGCCCGCCGCGTGCACCGCCTCGGCGAACAGGGCGGCGGAGTACGGGGCCATCTCGCTGGGCTTGAGCACCACGGTGCAGCCGGTGGCGAGCGCCGGGGCGACCTTGGCCGCCACCTGGTTGATCGGCCAGTTCCAGGGCGTGATGAGGCCGCACACGCCCACCGGCTCGCGGACCAGGTCGAAGCTGCCCTGGCGCTCCTCGAACACGTAGCCCTCCAGCACGGAGATGGCGGTGGTCAGGTGCGCCACCCCCATGGCGGCCTGGGCGCGCCGGGCGAGCCAGGCGGGGGCGCCCATCTCCAGCGTGATGGCGGCCGCCACCTCAGCGTAGCGCGCCTGGTACTCGGTCAGGAGCCGGCCCAGCAGCTCCAGCCGCTCCGCGCGCGAGGTTCGCGACCAGCCGGCGAAGGCGCGCCGCGCGGCCTGGGCGGCGCGGTCCACGTCGACGGCCGAGCCCAGGCAGACGCGCCCCGACACCTGCTCGGTCGCGGGGTCGACCACGTCCTGGGCGCGGGGCTCGGCGGGGTCGACCCAGGCGCCGTCGATGTAGAACTGCAGAAGGTCGCGCATGACGGGCTCTCCCGGGCACGACGAGCGGCCGGCCGTTGCTGCAATCTAGGAGCCGATCGCGTTCGAGGGAACGCGGCGGGACCCGCGACGCTCAGGCGCCGCCGAACTCGCGCGCGCCGTCCACCAGGCGGCCGAGGGCGTCGAGGTAGGCCAGGAAGGCGGTGCGGCCCTCGCCGGTGATCCGCGCGCGCGTCAAGGGCTTTCGGCCCACGAAGCTCTTCTCCACCAGAACGTAGCCCGCCTCCTCCAGCTTGCGCAGGTGCGCCGACAGGTTGCCGTCCGTGCACTGCAGCCGGCGCTTGAGTTCGCCGAACTCCGCGCCATCCACGTTGGCGAGGTGGGCCATGACGCCCAGCCGCAGCCGGCCGTGGATCACCTCGTCGATCTGGTCGATGTCGAACCCGTCCACCGAACTCAGTCCCGGCGCGCGAGCAGCACGAGGCCGGGCGCGGCGACCAGCAGCAGCAGGGCGGCGGCGTAGGCCAGGAACACCGCCGCGCTCGCGGCCAGGAAGCCGATGGCGGCGGCGGCCGAGTAGCAGCCCAGCGCCACCGCCGCCTGCCACCGCCGGCCCGACATGGTGGACGCCACCGTCCAGCCCGCGCCGTAGAGCGCCAGCACGACGGTGGGGACCGCGGCGAACACGGCGGAACCGCCCGTCGCCGTCGCCGCCGCGTAGAGGCCGAGGAAGATGGCGAACAGCGCCCCCCCGACCCCTGACCAGGCCATGCCCGTGGCCCGGTCGCGCACGCCCCGCGACCGTCCGAACACGATCAGCGTCGTGACCAGCACGCCCACGAACAGGCCGGTGGCGACCAGCCAGGCCCAGGCGAGGACCCCGGCGGGCAGGGCGCCCGAGGCCGCCCGCCAAGCGACGAGGCTGGCCCCGCCGAAGATCACCCCGGCGGCGGACAGGATCACGCCCGCCTTGCGTGACGCGCGCGGCTCCTCGACCTCGGCCAGGCCGCGCATGAAGGCGAGGTCGTCGCGGATGGCGGCGATGTGGTCGGTCATGGACAGGCTCCCCGTTCGATACGGTAGAACCTAGACAGACAACTTTGTAAAGTAAAGTGCTCCGGCATGGGGTTTGCCGCTCCGCCGCTCCGCGTCGTGCAAAGCTAGAGCGGGACCTGACCGGAGGTGATGCGGTCGCGCTCGGCGGCGTCCAGCGGGCGGAAGGGCCCGCCGGGCTCGCGGACATAGGCCGGGCCGTCCATGCGCTCGGGATCGTACCCGTCGGCCAGGAGGTCGCTCTTCCTGATCCTGAAGGTGGCGGTGGTGGGCAGGCGGGGGGTCAGGCGCAGGAGGCGGGGACGGGCGTGGGGCGGCAGGTCCGCGTCGATGCGCGCCGCCAAGCCCTCCAGGTCGAAGCCCGGTCCGACCACCAGGGCGGCCATTGCGGCCCGACTCTTGGCGGTGGGCGTCTCCACGCCGTAGACCGCCGCCTCCAGCACGGCCGGGACCGCCGTCAGCCGCTCGGCCACCTCGCGGGTGAACACGTCCTCGCCCCCGCAACGGAAGGCGTCGTCCGTTCGGTCGACGAACTGGATGTAGCCCTCCTCGTCCTCGCGCATGAGGTCGCCCGTGCGGAACCAGACGTCGCCCTTCGCGGCCACGTCGCGGACCAGCCTGGCCTCGGAGGCGGCGCGGTCGCCGTAGCCGGCGCAGGCCGCGCGCGGATCGTTCGGGTCGACGGCCCCCAGCGCCTCGCCGACCTGGCCGGGCCGCACGGGTACGACCAGCCCGCGGCCGTCGCGCAGCAGCTCGCCCGTCTCCAAGTCGTAGGCGGCGAGGCGGACCTTGGAGCGGCGGCGCAGGTAGCGGGGCGTGCGGCCCACCGCGCCCACGCGCCCGTCGAAGTTGATCAGCGAGACGTTCCCCTCCGTCGCGCCGTAGGATTCCAGGACGCGCGGAACGGCGAAGCGCGCGACCAGCGTGGGCCACGCCTCGCCGCTCAGCCCGGCGCCGAAGGCGAGCTTCAGCTTGTGGTCGCGCTCTCCCGCGCGTTCGGGCTGGGCCAGGAGGCGGCGGCAGAGTTCGCCGGCGTAGACGAACAGCGTCGCCTCGTCCGCGGCCGCCTCCTCCCAGAACCGGTCGGCGGAGAAGCCGCGCTTGACCAGCAGCAGGCCGCCGTTGAGCAGGGCGGGGCCGATCCCGCACAGGCCGCCGGTGAAGCTGTGCAGCGGCAGCGGGTTGTAGGTGCGGTCGTTCGGCCCCGCCTCCGTGGCGGCGGCGAAGCCGCGCATCTGGACCTGGGCGCGCATGTGGGTGACGCGCGCGGCTTTGGGCGGGCCGGTGGCGCCCCCGGTGTAGACGTACAGCGCCAGGTCCTTGGCGGTGAGCCCCGCGCGCGCGGTCTCGCGGTCGGGCCGCAGGGCCGAGACGCCCTTGAGCGTGCGGTCCAGGTCGCGGTCGCCGCGCACGGCGCCCGTCTCCACGCCGCCGCCCACGATCCACTCGGTCAGGGAGCGCGCGAGCGCGGCGCGCACCGCCTCGAAGGCGGGCGCGGTCCAGGCGTCGCAGATCAGGTGGGCGGCGCCGCACGCGTCCAGGCAATGGACGAGGTCCGCCCCGACCACCGCGTCGTCGATCAGCGCGGCGACGACGCCCACCTTGGACAGGCCGTACCAGATGGGTACGTATTCCAGCCGGTTGGGGGTGAACAACGCCACCACGTCCCCGCGCTTGATGTTGCGCGCCTTGGCCCAGTGCGCGTAGCGATTGGCCAGCGCATCCATCTGCGCGTAGGTCAGCGTGCGCCCTTCGAAGGCGAGGGCGGGCCGCTGGGGATGGCGGTCGACCACCGCCTCCAGGTCGTCGCACACGAGGTTGGGCGAGGTGGGCGACACCGAGCGCACGCGCCTGTTCGTGCGCGACAGCCCCCGGATGAAGCGAGCGTCGCGCTTCAGCTTCCCCCAGAAACTCAAGCCGCCCCGCGCCATCGACTCGTTTTGACCACCCCCCCGCACGGGGTCAAGAACGGTTCGGAGCTCGGCCGCAGGTCAGCGTGGACGGTTCCCGGCGGTGGCGCCCGGGCCACGCGGGAGCGCGCCGGAACAGCGCAGCCGCCAAAGGTGCAGGGTGTCGTCGCCGTCCTCCACGCTGGCGTAGAGCGCGGGGTCGCCCACCGCCGCCAGCTCGTCGGCGGCGCGGACCTCCACGCCGGGGGCGCGGTACTGGGTCAGCGCCGGGCGCATGACGGGCACGACCAGCCGGTCGTAACGGCCGAGCGGCGGCTGGTAGGCGGCCATGAAGCGCACGCCCCGGCGGCACAGCTCCGCTTTCGCGTCGCCCCGGGTCTTCAGGAGCCGCAGCCAGGCCGCGTCGTTGACCAGCCCCTCCAGCTGGACCACCGGCCCGGGATAGCTCCAGGCGAAGGAGCCCGCCCGGTCGCCCATGCCCACGGGCGCGCCGCCGGTCAGGGTGGCGAAGCGCGAGGCTGCGGCCGTGTTCACCGCGTAGAAGCCGGGGCTCGGCGGGGGCGACAGCGCCTGGCGGCCGGCCCTGGCGGCCAGGGTCGCCACGGCCAGGACGGCGAAGGCGGCCATGGCCCGGCGGCCGGGGCGGCTCCCCTCCCCGCCCGGCGCGCACAGGCGCTCGGCCGCGGGCCCCAGGGCGAAGAGGGCCGCCGCGAGCAGGAAGATCAGCGGAAAGCCGTACCAGGGCCAGACCTGCCAGGAGGAGTCGAAGGCGAGCTTGGCGAAGAAGGCGGCGCCGCCGATCCCGCAGGCCAGGCCCAGCGCCCGCGCGGTGGAGCCTCGCGGGTGGCGCAACGCGGCCAGGGGCGCCAGCGCGAAGCCGACCAGCGCCAGCACGAGCCGCCCGTGGCCGCCGCGGCCCACCGTGGCCGCGTCCGAGACCAACTGGTGCAGGTAGCGCTCGTTGATCTGCAAGCCGCCCAGCGATTTGACCGCGCTGGAGATCGGGAGGGCCGCCCCGAACAGGAGCAGGTTCACGCCCGCGTACACGGCCCCGCCCGCGACGAGCACCATCAGGGCCAGGCCCCGGGCGCGCCGGGTGCGTCCGCACAGCGCCAGCGCGGGCAGGACGAACACGGCCGCGTCGATGCGCGCGCCGATGCAGGCGGCGGCCGCCAGCCCCAGGCCCAGCCCGTCCCACGGTCCGGCGGAGCCCGCCCGCGGGTCCAGGCGGGCGATGAACAGCGCGGCGCATCCCGCCAGCAGCGACACCTCCATGCCCGCCATGGACATGGCCCCGACGTAATGCGCCCACAGCACGGTGAAGACGGCGGCGGGCGCCCAGGCGCGCACTCCGGCGCCCCGCAGCAGCACGGCCGCGCCCACGCCCACGCAAGCCGCCTCCGCCGCCAGGATCGGGCCGACGCCTTCGCCCAGCAGGCGCGTCTTGAGCGTCACCAGCAACAGCCAGAGCGGATGGTAGCCGTTGGTGAGGCCCGTTCCGTCGAAGGTGCTGCGGCCGGTGCGCGCCAGGTTGCGGGCGATCACCGCGTAGTAGTACCCGTCGTCCTCCAGCACGAGCGGCGCGCCCGCGCGCAGCACGGCCAGGAGCGGCGCCAGCAGCACCGCGACCGTGAGCAACGCTGCGGCCGGCGCGACCCAGCCCCCCGCCCTGGCGGCGCGCGGGATGGAGACCGCGACCGGGGTCAGCGTCGCCTCGGCCATGGGGTCCGTCCTGGTGCGCGACGGGCTTCGCCGCGGGGCGCACACTGGCACGCGAGGGTTGACGCCTCCTCAAGGCGCGGCGCGGTCAGGCGCGGAACGGGCGGCTCAGGAAACGCGAACCGCGCAGGCCGAAGCGCCAGGGCGTCTCCACGCCCTTGCTGAGGCCGATGCGGGGGCCGACCACCACCTCGCAGGGGGCGCTCGCGGGCAGGAGGGCGAAGGGCGGCGCGTCCAGGGCCAGGCCGTCGTGCGCGCGGTTCACTCCCAGCGCCTGGCAAAGACGCCCCGGTCCCGCGCAGAGCCGCCGCGGGTCGTCGCACCCGCGCCGCACCCGCATCAGGTCCACGCCCTCCTGCGGCTCCAGGGCGCGGATCAAGACGGCGGCCCCGCTCGCGCCGCCCGCCACCAGGTTCAGGCACCAGTGCGCGCCGTAGATGCGGTACACGTAGGCGCGGCCCGCCGGCCCGAACATGGCGGCGTTGCGCGCGGTGGGCCCGCGAAAGCTGTGGGAGGCCGGGTCCTCGCGGTCATAGGCCTCGGTCTCCACGATGGAACCGCCCGCACCGTCCAACAGCAGGCGGGCGCCGATCAGGTCGCGGGCGACCTCCGCCACGTCCCGCGCGAAGAAGTCGGGCCCGAGGACCGCGGCGCTCACGCCGCCGGAGGCGCGGGAGCGGGCGGCTCCTCCGCGTTCGGACCGCAGAGGGTGACGCCCAGGTCCGTGGCCAGCCCGTCGTGGAGCGAATACACCCAGCCGTGCACGCACACGGGCTGGCCGCGCGCCCAGGCCTCGCGCACCACCGGGTCGGACGCCACGCTGCGCACCTGGCGCGCGACGTTCAGCTCGCACAACCGGTCCAGGCGCGCGCGGGCGTCCGGCAGGGCGTCCAGTTCGGCGCGGTGCTCCTGCTCGACCTCGCGGATGGGTTGAAGCCACCGGTCGACCACGCCGGACGCGCCGCCGGACGCCGCCGCCGCCACGCCGCCGCAGCCGTAGTGGCCCACCACCAGCACGTGCTTGACCTTCAGCACCTCCACCGCGAACTGCAGCACCGACCGGTAGCTCGCGTCCTGCGGGGGGGCGAGGTTGGCCACGTTGCGGTGCACGAACAGCTCGCCCACGTCCAAGCCGACGACTTCGTTGGCGGGCACGCGGCTGTCCGAGCAGCCTATCCAGAGGTACTCGGGCGTTTGCCGGCCTTCGAGCCGCTGGAAGAAGTCCGCGTCGGCGGCGACCTTGGCCTGCGCCCAGCGCCGGTTGTTCGCCTTGAGGTGGGCCAGCATGGGCGCGGGGATTAGGGCCGAACGCCCGCCACGGCAACCTGGACGCGGCTGGACGCGAGGGAACCGCCATGGAAAAGACGGACGGGGGCCGCTATGCTTCGCCCCATCCGCGGGGCCGAACTCTTCGCGCGACCGCCGGAGAACGTGCACGGATGGAGCCCGCCGACGCTTGGCGCATGACCGGGCGGCTCAAGAACGAGCTGGGCAAGGGCGATCCCTTCGCGGCGGCCGTGCGCGCCACGCGCATGCCGATGGTGGTCACCGATCCCCGCCAAGCCGACAACCCCATCGTGTTCTGCAACGAGGCGTTCGTGCGCTTGACCGGCTATCGGCGCGACGAGATCTACGGCCGCAACTGCCGCTTCCTGCAAGGCCCGGACACCGACCGGGATGAGGTGGCGCGCCTGCGCGCGGCGGTGGACGTGCGCACGGACGTGGACGTGGAGGTCCTCAACTACCGCAAGGACGGCACCACGTTCTGGAATGCGCTCTACATGAGCCCCGTGTTCAACGAGGACGGCGAACTCCTCTACTTCTTCGCCTCCCAACTCGACGTGACGCGCCGGCGCGAGGCGGACCGGCGGCTGCGCGAGGAGAAGGCCCGTATCGAGCACGAGGTGCGCGGCCGCACCCAGGACCTGGAGGCGCGCACCCATGACCTGGAGCGCACGGCCGTCGAGCTGCGCGCGGCGCTGGACGCCAAGACCGTGCTGCTCCACGAGGTCGACCACCGGGTGAAGAACAATCTCCAGATGGTGACGTCGCTCGTTTCCGTGCAGGCCAACCGCACGGGCGAGCCGGCGGTGCGCGACGCGCTGCGGTCGGTGCTGGCCCGGCTGGAGGCGCTGTCCACCGTGCACCGCCGCCTTTACCAGGCGCACGACGTGGGGCGGTTCGACGTGGCGGAGTTCGCACGCGACCTGGTGGCCGACCTCGTGGGCGCCTCCGGGCGCACGAACGTGGAGGTGCGCCTCGACCTGCGGCCGGTGGAGGTCGCGGCGGACCAGGCGGCCCCCGTGGCGCTCATGGTCAGCGAGCTCGTGGCCAACGCCCTGCGCCACGGCTTCCCGCAGGACCGCGCGGGCCGGCTGAGCGTGGCTGTGCGCGAAGATGAGGAGCGGCTGCGGATCGAGGTGGCCGACGACGGGGTGGGCATGGACGCCGCCCCCGCCGGCCCCGCCGCCTTCGGCCTCACCCTGGTGCGCGCCCTCGCCCGCCAGACGCGGGCGCAGGTCAGTTGGGCGGACGCCGGACCGGGCGCCCGCGCGACGGTGGTGCTGCCGCTGTCGCCCTTCCGGCCCACCGTAGGGGAGGAGGCCTGAAATGGGCGACGCGAGGCCCCTGCGCGTGCTGGTGGTGGAGGACGAGGCCCTGCTCGCCCTCCAGCTCGAGAGCTTCCTGGAGGACGAGGGCCACCTGGTGGTCGGCAGCGCCATGGCGTCTGACGAGGCGCGGAGCCTCGCGGACGCCACCCGGCCGGACCTGGCGCTGGTGGACATCCACCTGGCCGACGGCCCCACGGGGGTGGATGTCGGCCGCTACATAGCCCGCGAACTCGGCTGCACCGTGGTGTTCATGACCGCCAACCCCAAGCGCATCCCCGACGACTTCGTGGGCGCCCTGGGCGTGATCGCCAAGCCCTACACCAACCACGGCCTGTATTCGGCGCTGCGCTTCCTGATGGACGCGGTGCGCCGCCCTCCGCCCGACCTGCCCGGGCCGGCGAGCCTGCAGCTCGCGCCGGCGGTGGAGGCGCGGTGGCGCGCATGAGCGGCGACCAACCGGAAGACTCGGGCGTCGAGCGCGCCGCGGACGCGGTCGACCGCCGCATCCGCGCCGAGCCCGTGGACCCGGGCGTGTGCGAGCGCGAGCCCATCCACGTCCCGGGGGCGGTGCAGTCCTACGCGGTGCTGCTGGCCTGCGATCCGGCCAGCCTGCGCGTGCGCCTGGCCAGCGCCAACGTCGGCGACGTGTTGGAGGGTGCGCGGGCGGCGCTGGTGGTCGGCCGGACGCTGGACGCGCTCCTGCCTGCGACCTTCGTGGAGCGGCTGCGCGGGGCGCAGGCGCAGGGCCGCCTCGCCGACCCCGGCCGGCCCCTGCGCGACACGGTGGCCCCCGCCTCGTCGACCGCACGCGTCTCAGCCAGCGCCCACGTGCACGACGGCCGCCTCCTGTTGGAGCTGGAGCCGCTGGCCGAGCGGGCGGAGGGCTGCGCCACGCCGCAGCAGGCGCAGGACGCCGTGGCGGACCTGCGCGCCGCCCCCGCCATGGAGCAGGCCGCCGACGCCGCCGCCCGGGACATCCGGGCCATGACCGGCTTCGAGCGCGTGCTGGTCTACCGCTTCGACGCCGACTGGAACGGCGAGGCGGTGGCCGAGTCGCTCGCTCCCGACTGGTCCCACTCGCTCATGGGCCTGCGCTTTCCCGCTTCGGACATACCGGCCCAGGCGCGCGCGCTGTACACGCGCAGCCCCGCCCGCTTCGTGGCGGACCGCGACGCCGCCCCCGCCGCCCTGCTGGCCGACCCCGAGGACGCGGGTCGGCCCGTGGACCTGACCTACGCCCACGCCCGCGCCCTCTCGCCCATCCACCTGGAGTACCAGCGCAACCTGGGCGTCAACGGCTCCATGTCCGCCTCGATCCTGGTGGAAGGGCGGCTCTGGGGACTGGTGATCGGCCACCATCGCCATCCCCACTACGTCCCGCCCGACACGCGCGCCCTGGCGGCCCTCGTCACCGACGCCTTCGCCCTGCGCGTGCACGAGCTGGAGAGCGTGCGGCTGTGGCGCGAGCAGCAGACCACCATGGCCGTGCAGAACGCGCTCCTGGAGCGCATGGCCGCCTCCGACGACTTCGTGGCGGCCCTGGCGGACCGGAGCGGGACGGCGGGCGCCACCTTGCTCGACCTGTTCGCGGCCGGCGGTGCGGCGGTGGTGGAGGGCGACCTGGTCGCGCGGGTGGGCGAAACGCCGGACGAGGCGGACGTGGCGCTGCTCGCCGCCTGGCTGCGCCGCGACCTGCCCGCGGGCGAGCGCGTGTTCGCCACGGCCGAGCTTTCCGCCCACCACGCCCGGGGCGAAGCGCTGCGCGCGCGGGCCAGCGGCGTCCTGGCCGCCTTCGTGGGCGTGGAAGGTCGCGACCACCTCCTCATCTGGTTCCGGCCGGAGGTCGCCTCCACCGTGGCCTGGGGGGGCGACCCCACCAAGACCGTGCTGGCCGACACGTCGACCCGCGCCGTGCTCCCCCGCCGCTCCTTCGAGCGCTGGGTGGAGGAGCGGCGGGGCCAGGCCGAGACGTGGGAGCCCTGGCAACTCGGGGCCGCCGGCGCCCTCGCCGCCGCCGTGGAGGGCGTGGCCCTGCGCCAGGGCCGGCGGATCGCCGAGCTCACCGCCCGGGAGGAGGCGTTGACGCGCGCCCTCGAGCAGAAGGACGTGCTGGCGCGCGAGATCGACCACCGGGTCAAGAACTCGCTGCAGATCGTGGCCGGAGTCATGCTCATGCAGGCGCGAGGCGTGTCGGACCCCGTCGCCAAGGCCGCCTTCGAGGACACCTACGCCCGGGTGATGAGCGTCGCGCGGGTGCACGACAGCCTGCAACAGTCGGAGGACGTGGAGAGCGTCGACCTGGGCCGCACGGTGAGCCAGCTCTGCGGCGACCTGTCCGCCGGCATGACGGGAGCCGACCAGGCGCTGGACGTGCAGATCGAGCAGGGGCTGATGGTGTCCAGCCGCACGGCGGTGGCGCTCTCGCTGATCGCCACCGAACTCGTCACCAACGCCCTGAAGTACGCCTACGGCCCGGGCGAGGCGGGCCGGGTGGAGGTGAGCGTCAAGGCGGCGCAGGCGGGCGGGGTGGAGCTGCGCATCTGCGACGAAGGCCGCGGCCTACCCGCCGACTGGTCTTCGGAGCGCCCCAAGCCGGCGTCGGGCGGAGGGCTCGGCATGCGGGTGATCCGCGCCATGCTCCAGCAGATCGGCGCGGAGATGGTGGTGGAGAGCGACCGGCGGCGCGGAGCCTGCTTCACGGTCCGCGCGTGAACCCGGCGCGCACCGCGCGGCCGCGCCTCCCGGCGGACCCCACGGTGCTCGACAGGCTGCGCGAGGAGACGCGGACCGCCCACGAGGCGATCGAGCGCGTGTTCGACTGGGAAGGGCGGCTCGCCACCCGCGCGGGCTACCGCACGCTACTGGAGCGGTTCCATGGGTTCCACGCCGTGTGGGAGCCGGCCGCGTCCGCCCTGCTGAGCGACCCGGCGCTGGTGGAGCCCCGGCGCAAGGCGCACCTGCTGGCGCGCGACCTCGTCCACCTGGGGCTCGCGCCCGAGGACGTGGCCCGCCTGCCGCGGCCGGGTCCCGACGCCGCGCCCGCCACGCGCACGCAGGCGCTGGGCGGGCTGTACGTGCTGGAAGGCTCGACCCTGGGCGGCCAGGTGATCGCCCGCCACCTGGCGCGCACGCTGGAGATCGGCCCCACGACGGGCGGGGCCTACTACGCCGCCTATGGCGAGGCGGTGGGGCCCATGTGGCGCGCCCTGCGCGCGCGGCTCCTGGCCGAGGCGGCCGACCGCGCGACCGCCGACGCGGTGGTGGCCGCCGCCGGGCGCACCTTCGAGTCCTTGCAGGCCTGGCTGACGATCTGACGGAGAGGGCGCCTCAGCCGCCGCGTTCGCGCTTCAGCAGTTCGCGCTTGCGCTCCACGCCCCAGCGGTAGCCGGACAGGCCGCCGTCGGAGCGCACCACCCGGTGGCAGGGCACCGCCACGGCCAGGGGGTTGCTCGCGCACGCCGCGGCCACGGCCCGCGCCGACCGGGGCTCGCCCAGCGCCGCCGCCACCTCGGTGTAGCTCGCGGTCTCGCCCGCGGGGATGGCCTGCAGGGCGCGCCAGACGCGTTCCTGGAAAGCCGTGCCGCGAATGTCGAGCGGCAGGTCGCACGCCGCCGCGGGGCGCTCCACCAGCGCCAACACCTGGGCGAGCACCGCCGCGAAGGCGTCGTCGCCGGCCTCCAGTTCGGCGTGGGGAAAGCGCGCCGCGAGGTCGAGCCTCAGCGCCTCGGCGTCGTCGCCCAGCAGTATGGCGCACACGCCCCGCGCGCTGCGGGCCGCCAGCACGCACCCGAGGGGCCCCTTCCCCACCGCCCAGGCGATGCGCTCGCCCCGGCCGCCGTCGCGGTAGCGGCGCGGCGTCATGCCGAGCCGGTCGTCCGCCTGGGCGTAGAAGCGGCCGCTGGAGCCGTACCCGGCGGCGTGGAGGGCGCGGGTCACCTCCGTCCCGCCCCGCAGTTCGGCGCGCACGCGCTCGGCCCGCA
>CAXSDV010000009.1:0-9443 GCA_964235945.1 uncultured Caulobacteraceae bacterium | reverse complement strand
CGCCGGTCCGGCGTGGAAGCTGACATGGTCCGCCCGCGCCGCCCGCGACGGGCAGGACGGCCGGCAGTACACGCCCGTGGTGCTCACCGCGTAGACGAAGGCTCCGTCCTGCGCCGGGTCGCGGGCGAGCACCGCGGCCCACCGGGGATCGGTCTCGACCGGGACCGCGGCTGTGGGCGAGGACATGGCGGTCATGGTGGCGCGGCTCCGAGGCGAAGACCACACCCTGCCACGCCCGACCCCGCCGGAAACTCCGCGCCTTGCGCTGCAATCGGCGTCAGTCGTCGCGACGGCCACGGGTCCAGGCGGCGAGCAGGAGCCCCGCCGCGGCCACGCCCGCCACCGCGGCGGCGGCGCGCAACGGGGCCGAACGCAGGCCGCCGCGCACCGCCCCCGGCCCGGCGGAGGGGCGCAGCACCGCGGCCTCCGTCGCCTCCGCGGGCTCGGCCACGCGGACGTAAACCTCCAGCAGGCGACCGATGGCCCAGGCGAGGGGGCGCGCGGCGAGGGTTCCCCCGATCCGCGCCGCCCAGGCGGGGGCGCCGATCATCGTCTCGTCCCGGGGGTGGACGGCCAGCCGCACCATGGCCGCCGCCGCCCGCGCCGGATCGTAGGCGGGCGGGGCGGGCCGCAGCTTCGCCCCGGTGTAGTTGCCCGCGTGGGACACCCCCGGCGTGTCCATGAAGCTCGGGTACAGGTCGCAGACGTGCACGCCCGGCAGGCCCGCCAGCTCCGCCCGCAGCGCCAAGGACAGGCCGCGCAGGCCGAACTTGCTGGCGCTGTAGGCCGCCGCGTAGGGGGCCGCCGCGAAGCCGCCGGCCGAGTTGACGTTGATCAGCACGCCCGAGCCCTGGCGCTTGAAGCGCCGCACGGCCGCGTAGGCGCCGTGCAGCGGGCCCAACAGGTTCACGCGCAGGGTCTGGGCGTGGACGGCCAGGGGCGTGTCCGTGAAGCCGCCCACCGCGCCCACGCCCGCGGCGTTGATCCACACGTCGATGCGGCCGTGGCGGTCGACCGCCGCCTGCGCCAGCGCCTCCACCGCCGCGGGGTCGGCCACGTCGCAGGGCGTGGCGACCGCCTCCGCGCCGCGCTCGCGCGCCTCGGCGGCGGCGGCGTCCAGCGCCTCCCCGCCCCGGGAGGCCAGCACGAGCCGGGCTCCGGCGTCGGCGAAGGCCAGGGCGGCGGCGCGCCCCACCCCGCTGGACGCGCCCGTGACCACCACCACCGCGCCGTCGAGTTCCAGAGCCATGTGCGTGCTTCCCGTTCGCAGCGAGAACCCGCGGGGGCGGCGGGAGTTCGCGGCGGCCCTCACCAGTTCCCGACGTTGGCCGCCGACGCCCACGGTTCGGCGGGGGCCAGGGCCTCGCCCTTCTGGAGGAGCTCGATGGAGATCCCGTCCGGGCTCTTCACGAAAGCCATGCGGCCGTCGCGCGGCGGGCGGTTGATGGTCACTCCCGCCGCCTGCAGCCGCGCGCACAGGGCGTAGATGTCGTCCACCACGTAGGCCAGGTGGCCGAAGTTGCGGCCGCCCGCATAAGTCTCGGCGTCCCAGTTCCAGGTCAGCTCGACCTCGGGCGCGCGCTCGGCGCGGGCGCGGCCTTCGTCCTCGGGGGCGGCCAGGAAGACCAGGGTGTAACGGCCCGCCGGGTTCTCCGTCCGGCGCGTCTCGACCAGGCCGAGCTTGCCGACCCAGAAGTCGAGGGCGGCGTCCAGGTCGGCGACGCGGATCATGGTGTGCAGGTAGCGCATGGAGAGGCTCCGGTTGGGGGATCAGTCGGGCAGGCGCAGGCCGTCGCCGTCGAACACCGCCCCGCTGTCGGCGGGGGTCAGCGCGTCCACGACCCGCAGCAGGCGGGCGGCGGCGTCCGCAGGAGTGTGGAGCCGGCCGGCGGGCACGCGCGCCTGGAACGGCGCGGAAAGCGGCGTGTCCACCGTGCCGGGGTGCAGGCCCACCGCCAGCGCGTCCGGCCGGGTGCGCGCCAGCTCCACCGCCAGGTTGCGGATCAACATGTTGAGCGCGGCCTTGGAGGCGCGGTAGCCGTGCCAGCCGCCCAGCCGGTTGTCGCCCAGGCTTCCCACCCGGGCGGAAAGCGCGGCGAACACCGCCCTCCCCCGCCGGGGGAACAGCGGCAGGAGGTGCTTGGCCACGAGGGCCGGGCCGACCGCGTTGACCGCGTAGAGCCTGAGCAGGGCGGCCCCGTCGAGCTCGGCCAAGCCGCGCTCGGGCGCGAGGCCCGGCGCGTGAAGCAGGCCCGTGGCCACGAACACGTGGGACAGCGGCGGGGCGCCCTGCAGCCGGGCGGCGGCGGCGGCCAGGCTCGCCTCGTCCTCCACGTCGGCGAACTCGGGCGTGATCCCGTCGGCGGCGGGGCCGGGCCGCCGCGCCCAGGCGCGCACCTCCACGTCGCCCCGGGCGAGGAGGCCGCGCACCAGCGCCGCGCCGATCCCGCCGCCCGCGCCGACCACCACCGCCGTCGTGCGGTCCGTCATGCGTCGCGGGTCTGCTTGCGCCACAGGGCGGCGTACTCGCCCCCGCGCGCCAGCAGGGCGGCGTGGTCGCCGCGCTCCACGATGCGGCCGGCGCGCACCACCAGGATCTCGTCGGCGTCCGCCACGGTGGACAGGCGGTGGGCCACCACCAGCACGGTGCGCCCCGCCTTGGCGCGTCGCAGGGTGGCCTGGATGGCGGCCTCCGTGCGGCTGTCCAGGGCGCTCGTCGCCTCGTCCAGGATCAGCACGCGCGGGTCGGCCAGGAGGGCGCGCGCGAGTCCCACGCGCTGGCGCTCGCCGCCCGAGAGCTTGAGCCCCCGCTCGCCCACCTTGGTCAGGAGGCCGTCGGGCAGGGCGCGCAGGAAGGGCCCGAGCTCGGCCGCCTCCGCCGCCGCCCACACCTCGTCCTCCGAAGCGTCCGGGCGGGCGTAGGCGACGTTGGCCGCCAGGGTGTCGTTGAACAGCGCCACCTCCTGGGGCACCAGCGCCACCGCGCGGCGCAGGTCCTCCAGCTTGAGCCGGCGCAGGTCCACCCCGTCCAGCGTCACCCGGCCCGCCTGGGGGTCGATCAAGCGCAGGGCGAGGCGCACCACGGTGGTCTTGCCCGCGCCGGAGGGGCCGACGAGCGCCACCGTGGTCCCCGGCCGCGCCTCGAAGCTGACCTCGCGCAGCCCCTCCACGCGCTGGCCGTGGCGGAAGGCGACGCCCTCGAAGCGCAGGTCGCCGCCGCGCCCGGCGCCCGGGGGCGGGAGCGGCCGGGCGTCCGCCGCGTCCGCGATCTCCAGCGGCTGGGACGTGAGCGCGGTCATGGCCTCCATGTCGATCATCGACTGGCGGATCTCGCGGTAGGCGAAGCCCAGTATGTTCAGCGGCTGGTAGAGCTGGACGAGGATCAGCACGGCGGCGGTGACCCCGCCCACGCCCATGCGGCCCGCCGCCACCTCCATCCCCGCCAGCACGGCCATCACCGCCAACCCCGCGCTCTGGATCAGGCCCTGGACCATGTTGAGCACGGCGAGGCTCGTGTTGGACCGCTCGTCCGCCTCGCCGTAGGCGGCCAGCGCGCGGTCGTATTCGGCGGCGGCGCGCGCCTCCGCCCCGAAGGCCTTGACCGTCTCGTAGTTGAGCAACGCGTCCACCACCCGGCCGCTGGCCTCGGACTCGGCGGCGTTGACCAGCCGGCGGTGGCCGATGCGCCAGTTGGAGAGCGCGAAGGTGAGGACGCCGTACACCGCCACGGTGGCCACCGCCGCCGCCGCGAAGCGCCAGTCGTAGGCGCGCCCCAGCACGCCCGCGGCGAACACCAGCTCCAACGCGGTGGGGGCGAGGTTGAACACCAGCACGCGCAACAGGAAGCCCACCGCGCGCGAGCCGCGGTCCACCGTGCGCGCCAGGCCGCCCGTGCGCTTGGTCTGGTGGAACTCGACGGACAGCCGCAGGGCGTGGCCGAAGGTCTCGGCGGCGGCGCGGCGCTGAGCCGCCTGCACCACCGGGCCGAACAGGATGTCGCGCGCCTGGGGAGCGGCCGCGCCCAGGAAGCGGATCACCCCCCAGCCGACCGCCAGTCCCGCAAAGGCGAGGCCCACCTTCACCTCCACCCCGTGGCGACCGCCCAAGGAGTTAACCGCGCGCCCGAGCCAGAGCGGGGCCAGCACGCCGGCGAACTTGCCCGCCACCGTGAGCGTCAGCGCCAGCGCCAGCCGCGTCCGCAGGCGGGGCGCCTGGGAGCGCGCCACCAGCCGGGCGAGGTCGGCCATGACGGCGAAGAAGCCGGCGCGGGGAGACTCGGACGGCGCGTCCGTCGACGGACCGGGGCTCACGAGCGCGCCGCCGTGGCCGCGGACGGGGGCGGCGCGGGATCGAGCGCCAGGGCCGTCTGCACGCCGCCGCCGGGCGGGACCCAGTCGATCCGCCATCCCTGCGCGACGCGGGAGCTGCGCACGGGCCCCGACTCCGGCGGAGCGGGCCGGTCCAGCGAGACGTCGCGCTCCACCGCGGCCCGGGGCGTGCGCACCTCCAGCCGGTGCCGGCCGGCGGACAAGGGCGCACCCACGGCCAGCAGGCCGTACCGGCCGGAAACGTCCGCCTGGCCGGCCCCCGAGTCGGCGCCGTCGATCCACAAGCGCACGGGCGCGCCCGGCGGCGCGAAACCGGACACCGCCGCCCCGCCCGCCGCGTCCCAGTCGACCACCAGCAGGCTCAGTTTCGCTCCGCCCGGCGCGGACACGGCGGGCTGGGAGGCGGCGCCGCCGCGCATCAGCAGGGCGGCGACCGTCGGCGCGGGCGTCACGGCCAGCGCCCCCTCCGCCCGCAGGACGCGGCCGTCGGCCGCCGTGGCGCTCAGCGCATAAGCGCGGGGCAGGTCGGCGGGCGGCAGGACGAAGCTCCACACCCCGTCCGCCCCGGCCTCCGACTCCAAACGGTCGCCGCCCGGCGATTGGAGCAGCACGTGGGCGCCGGGGGCGGCGAGGCCGTCCAGCCGCACGCAGCCCACCGGGTCGCGCTCGGCCCCGCGCAGCACGGGCGGCGCGCGGAAATCCGGCGTGGACGCACGCGACGCGGCGGAGGCGGAGGTCGCGGGCGCGACCGTCGGGCGCGCGCACCCGGCCGACAAAACCGCCGCTCCCAACGTCGCAGCCGTCGCCAGTCTCCGCACCCGCCGCCTTCCAAGCCGTCGCATCGCCGGTCTATATGGGACCGGACCGGCGGGCGGCAGGCCCGAACGCCAAGTTTAGGACGACCTCCACCATGAGCGAGCCGCAAACGCCGACGGGTTCAGCCCGCGGGCTGTCCGTTTGCCTGTTCTGCGGGTCGTCGAACGCCGCGCCTCCCGCCTTCCTGGAGGCGGCGGCCGAGTTCGGGCGGACCCTGGCGTCGGAAGGGGTGCGCTTGGTCTACGGCGGGGGCGGAATCGGCCTGATGGGCGCGGCCGCGAAGGCCTGCCACGGCGCGGGCGGCCGGGTGCTGGGCGTCATGCCCGAATTCCTGCGGCGCGGCGAAGTGGTCTACGACGAGGTGGAGACGCGCATCGTGGAGACGATGCACGAGCGCAAGCGCCTGATGTTCGAGGAGTCGGACGCCTTCGCCGTCTTTCCGGGCGGGATAGGGACGCTGGAGGAGGTGGTGGAGCTGATGAGCTGGCGCCGCCTCGACCTGCACCGCAAACCGCTGGTGTTCCTGGACATGGACGGCTTCTGGCGTCCCCTGTTCGCCTTCGTCGACCATTCGATCGCCGCGCGCGTCACCCCGCCCTGGATCGCCGACACCTGGAGCGCGGTGGAGACGGTCGCCGAGGTGCTGCCCGCCGTGCGCCGGATGATCCGCGAGGCCCCGAGCGGGCCGGGGTTCCACGGCTACGCCCGCGCGGACGCGGAGGTGGCCGCCAGGGCCTGACGGCGGCGAACCGCCGCCGGCCCGTTCAGGGCAGGCGCGAGAAGCAGGGCTCGCGGCGGATGGAGGCGGCGCGCGCCAGGGCCGCCGGCACGCCGGCTTTCCAGTAGAGCGTGTCGGAGCCGCTGTCCGCCATGCGGGCGGCCAGGGCGGCCCGGCGGCGGCGCGCGGCGTAGGCCAAGGCCTGGGCGTGGCGCTCGCGCGGGCCCGGTTCGGGGATGTAGGTGTCGCCGGGCAGGGCGGCGGTCAAGGGACCGCGGGCGGGCGTGAAGAACGAACTGAAGACGGCGTGGAACATGGTGCGCCTCCCCGAGGGGACCGGACGCCGCAGCCTGGCGAACTTTCGTCGGGGCCGGGGCGGGGCGAGCGCGCTTCTGCACGATCGTAGTTATCAACAAGCTTGAATTCGGGCGGTTCCGTGTCGCTTCACATTTCATACACCACACTCGAGCGCCGGCCCGGAACGGACGGCGATCGTTCCACAGCGTGGGGACGGGCGGTGGACGGCGCGGCCGGCTACTCGTCGCGGTGGATGCGCTCGCGCCGCTCGTGGCGCTCCTGCGCTTCGAGGCTGAGGGTTGCGATGGGGCGCGCGCCCAGCCGGGCCAGGCCGATGGGCTCGCCCGTGTCCTCGCAGTAACCGTAGGAGCCGTCCTCGATGCGGCGCAGGGCGGAGTCGATCTTGCTGATCAACTTGCGCTGGCGGTCGCGGGTGCGAAGCTCCACCGCGCGGTCGGTCTCGGACGAGGCGCGGTCGGCGACGTCCGGGTGGTTCTCGGTCTCCGACTGCAGATGACCCAGCGTTTCGCGCGACTCACGAAGGATGTCGTCGCGCCAGTTCAGCAGCTTCGCACGGAAATACTTGAGCTGCCGCTCGTTCATGAACGGCTCGTCGTCCGTCGGACGATAGACGACGGGCGGGGAGACGTGCCCGGCGGTGAGCACTGACGCGGTCGCCGACATGGACGCTCTCACGCTCTCATAAAGGACCCCCGATCGAGGCGGCTTGCTTATAACATCGGCGAAAAGGTGTTCAACGGCGCGCGACGCTGAATCTCGCGACCGATTGTCAGAGGGCCGGGCGGCGCTCGCGCTTGGCCAGTTCCACCGCCGCACGGGTCTCGATCTCGTCCAGCAGGCCGCACAGGGCCGGATCGTCCACCTGGTCGCGGGTTTCGCGCACCGATCGACCCAGGCCCTCCAGCGCCGCCCGCTCCGACCCCTGGCCCAGCAAGGCGAGCTTGACCCCGTCCAGGTCGTCCAACAGCCGGCCGGCGCGCGCCACCGCCCGGCGGCGGCGCTCCAGCGGTCCGCCCGTCTCCTGCAGCGCCAGGAGCGCCTCCAGCCCCGCCACCGGACCGGCGGAGGCCGCCCGCGCCCCGGCGGCCGCGGGAGCCGCGGGGGCCGTCGGCGCGGCGAAGCCCGCGGCGGAGGACCCGCCCGCAGGCCGGGCCGCTCCGGCCGACCCTGTTCCGACCGAGCCGGATATGCGCATCGACCCCGTTCCTTGACCTTGTCGGCGATGTTTGCCGGGACGGCGTTGAGGCGCCGTTAACGCGCCCGGCAAGACCTGCCCCGCCCCGCAGCGGGCGAACCGGGGCGGCTACGCGATCCCAAGCCGGCCAAGCGTCCGGCGGCGGCGGGCGGGTGGCACGCCGCTCGCAGAAGCAGGCCCGTGTCCACCGAGCCCGCCGCCATGCCGCTTCCCCGATCCTTGCGCCCCGTCCGCCTGATGCTGGCGGCCGGCGCCCTGCTGCTCCTCGCCGTCCAGCCCGCGGCGGCCGCCTCGCGGATCAAGGACATCGTCAGCTTCGAGGGGGTGCGCGAGAACAAGCTCGTGGGCTACGGCCTGGTGGTGGGGCTGAACGGCACGGGCGACAGCCTGCGCAACGCGCCGTTCACCAAGCAGAGCCTCGAATCCATGCTGGAGCGTCTGGGGGTGAACACCCGCGACGCCAACATCGACACCAAGAACGTGGCGGCGGTGATGGTCACCTCCAACCTGCCCGCCTTCGCCGCTTCCGGCTCGCAGATCGACGTCAGCGTGTCGGCGCTGGGCGACGCCAAGAGCCTGCTCGGCGGCACCCTGCTGGTCACCCCGCTCCTGGGCGCGGACGGCGAGGCCTATGCGGTGGCGCAGGGCACGGTGCAAACGGGGGCGATCTCCGCCTCCGGCGCGTCCGGCTCGTCCGTGACCCGGGGCGTGCCCACCGCCGGCAAGATCGCCAACGGCGCGGAGGTGGAGCGCGAGACCGCCTTCCAGCTCGCCTCCCTGGGGTCCATGCGCCTGACCCTGCACAACCCCGACTTCACCACCGCGCGCCGCATCGCCGAGGCGGTGAACCACGCCTTCCCCGGGGCGGCTGTGGCCGACAACCCGACCATCGTCACCGTCAAGCCGCCGGCGGGAGTGGACATGGTGGGCTTCGTCACCGGGCTGGAACAGCTGCCCGTCGACCCGGACGCGCCCGCCAAGGTGGTGGTGGACGAGGTCAACGGCGTGATCGTCATGGGGCAGGACGTGCGCATCTCCACCGTGGCGATCGCCCAGGGCAACCTCACCATCTCCGTCAGCGAGAACCCGCAGGTGAGCCAGCCCGCCCCCTTCAGCAACGGGCAAACGGCCGTGGTCCCCGCCTCCGCGGTGAAGGTGAACGAGGACAAGGGCAAGCGGCTGATGCTGCTGAACTCGGGTGCGTCGCTCGCCACCCTGGTCAAGGGCCTGAACGCCCTGGGCGTCAGCCCGCGCGACATGATCAACATCCTGCAGACCATCAAGGCGGCGGGCGCCCTGCAGGCCGACATCGAGGTGCTGTGATGGACGCCGCCACCTCCTCACCGCTCGGCGCGCCGGCCTCCGCGGGGCAGGCCCCGGCCGCCACGGGCTACGGCGCCGCCGCCAAGATCCACCGCACCGCGCAGGACTTCGAGCAATCCTTCCTGTCCGCCATGCTGGGCTCCATGTTCCAGGGCGTCGGCTCCAGCGACCCCGCGTTCGGCGGCGGCGAGGGCGAGCAGGCGTTCCGCTCCTTCCTGAACGACGCCATGGCCAAAGGCGTGGTCAAGCACGGCGGCGTGGGCGTGTCCCAGGCCGTGGAACGCCAACTCCTCAAGATGCAGGGCGCGCGCTGATGGGACTGTCCGCTTGCGACGCGCAGGACCGCGCCGCCCAGCTCCTGGCGCTCACCGAGCGGCTGACCGCGCGCCTTCTCGACGAAACCGCCGCCTACGAGGCGCACCGCCCGCAGGACGCCGCCGCGGGCCTGGCCGCCACCGCCGAACTCGCCAACCTCTACCGGCACGAGTCGGTGCGGCTGAAGCGCGACCCCGGCCTGATCGCCGGCGCTCCCGCCGCGCTGCGCGAGCGCCTCATCGAGGCCACCCGCGCCTTCGAAGCGGCGCTGGCGCGTCACGGCCGGGCGGTGCACGCCGCCAAGACGGTGACGGAGGGCCTGATGGAGGCTGTGGCCCGCGAGGTCGCCCGCGCCCGCGCCTCCACCGCCGGCTACGGCCCCGGCGCCCGCCCCGCCCGCGCCGACGCCACCGCCATCACGCTGAACCGC
>CAXSDV010000008.1:68588-80219 GCA_964235945.1 uncultured Caulobacteraceae bacterium | reverse complement strand
CCGCCGAAGCCGAAGCGCATGGCCGAGAGCATCTTGTCGCCGAAGGTCGTGTCCACCCGGCTGCGGTAGCGCGCGAACAGGGCGGCGGTCAGCACGTTGGCCGGCACCGCCTCCTCCATGGCCGCGTCGATGGTCCACTGGCCCTCGCCCGAGTCGGCCACCTTGCCCTTGAACTTCTCGAGTTCCGTATCGCCCGCCAGGGCCGAGGCGGTCAGGTCCAGCAGCCAGGACGAGATCACGCTGCCCCGCCGCCAGACCTCGGCCACGTCCGTCAGGTTGATGTCGAAGCGCTGATCCTCCGCCAGCTTCGGCGAACTCTTGCCCTTGAGGATGTCGAAGCCTTCGGCGTAGGCCTGCATCAGGCCGTACTCGATGCCGTTGTGCACCATCTTGACGAAGTGCCCCGCCCCGGGGGGACCCGCGTGGATGTAGCCGCGCTCGGCCCGGTCGTCGTCGCCGTCGCGGCCCTTGGTGCGCTGGATTTCGCCGTAACCGGGGGCCAGGGCGTTGAAGATCGGATCGAGCTTGTCGACCGTCTCCTTGTCGCCGCCGATCATCATGCAATAGCCGCGCTCCAGCCCCCACACGCCGCCGGAGGTTCCCACGTCCACGTAGTGGATGTTCTTGTCCGAGCAGGTGTGGGCCCGGCGGACGTCGTCCTTGTAGAAGGAGTTGCCGCCGTCGATCACGATGTCGCCGGGGCCGGCCAGCTCTATGAGCTGGGCGATGGTGTCCTCCGTGGGCGGGCCGGCGGGCAACATCACCCAGATGATTCGCGGCGACTGGAGTTTGTCGATCACCTCCTTGAGCGAACCGGCGGTGTCCGCCCCCTCGCCGCCGAGCGTCTTCACCGCTTCCGCGTCGTGGTCGTAGGCCACGACCTCGTGGCTCGCGCGCATCAGGCGGCGCGCGATGTTGGAGCCCATCCGGCCGAGGCCGATCATGGCGAGACGCATGGTGCGCTTTCCCTAGCTTTGCACGGCGGAGAGGACGGCTTCCACGAGCGCGGGCACGCCGCCGCCCCCGGCCTTGAGGTGGACGCGAAGGGTGCGCCGGCCGCGTTCGGCCAGGACGTCGGTGTCCCCCCGCGCCTGGGCGATCTGCACCGTGCCGAAGCTGGCCTTGCGGCCGGGCACCGCCACGTCCGGGTCGGGTTCGCGCGTGAAGGTCAGGAAAGCGCCGGTGGGGGGGCCGCCCTTGTAGGCCTGGCCCGTGGAGTGGAGGAAGCGCGGTCCGAAACCGGCCACGGTGGCGACGCGCCTGGCGTCGCGCACCGCGACCCGCATGCGCGCCACCGCCGCCTCGTCGGCCTCGTCGCGTTCGACGTAGGCCAGGAACCCGGCGTAGTCGCCCGCCTCCAGCCCCGCGAAGTGCGCCTTGAACAGCGCCGCCGCGTCTCCCTGCGAAGGTGCGCCCTTGGCGGTGAACACCTGGAAGTCCGCCGTCTCGGCCGCCGGCGTCTCCGGCTCCAGCGACCCCGACTGCTCGTAAGCGTCCACCAGCTTGCGCGTGGCGACCTTGGCGTCCTCCACATCCGGCTGGTCGAAGGGGTCGATGCCGATCACCGCGCCGGCGACGGCGGTGGCCACCTCCCAGCGGTAGAACTCCTGCCCGACGAGTTCGCGCTTGGCGACGTGGACGCTCACCAGCGGCTGGCCCGCGTCGGTCAGCGCTTTCAGCTTGGCCTCCAGCGCCTCGTCGCGGTCGCCTTCCAGGTGCAGGTGCACGAACAGGCGGTCGTCGCCGTAGACGCCCGGCTCGCCCGCGGGCTCCAGGTCCACGGGGACGATGCCGCGTCCCTGCTTGCCCGTCGACTCGGCCACGAGCTGTTCGAGCCAGGCCCCGAACGGCACGAGGCCCGGGGACGGCAGGATGGTGAGCTTGTCGCGCCCGGCGAGCGCCGCCTCGCCCATGATGGCGCCCAGGTGCACGCCGGGGTTTTTGGCGGGAGGCGCGTCGCCGCCGCAGGAGAACACCATGGGCGCGGTCGCCTGATAGAAGGCGTGAACATCCATGCCCATGGCCGCGGCGGGAACCATGCCGAAGGCCGACAAAACCGAATAGCGCCCGCCGATGGCCGGGTCGCCCGGCACGACGTGGGAGAAGCCGTCGCGCTCGGCGGTGTCCTGCAGCTTTGAGCCGGGATCGGTCACCGCGATGAAGCGCGATCCGTCCTCGCCCGACAGCTTCCAGAAGTAGGCCCGCAGGAGTTCCGGCTCCAGCGTCGAGCCGGACTTGGAGGAGACGATGAACAGCGTCGTCTTCGGATCGATCTCTCGGGTGACCGAGGCGATCTGCCCGGGATCGGTGCTGTCCAGCACGTGCAGGGTCGGGCCGTCGGTCGTGTCGCCGAAGATGCGCGCCAACACTTCCGGACCGAGACTCGATCCGCCCATGCCGAGCAGCACCACCGCCGACCGGTTCTTGGCCTCACTACGGATCGAGTTCAGCACGTCCAGGTCGACTTGCGTGCCTTCCGCGGCGGGAATCCAGCCCAGCCACTTGGCCTCGTCATGGCCGGTCCACAGGGTGGCGTCGCCCTGGGCCAAGCGGCGCGACCAGCCTTGCGCACGCGCCTGCTCCAGCCGGGCCTCCACCGCCTTGGCGAGCGCCTCGGGCAGGGTCGCGTCCAACGCGTTCAACCGCTCGCCCAGGAAGGCGGCGCGCTTGTCGGCCACCGCGCCCAGGAGCGCGTCGGCCGCGTCGGCGAACTGCTGGACGCCGTCGACGACCAGGCCGGAGGTCACGTCGCCGAGCTTCAACCCAAGCCGCTCGGCATCGGCCAGCACGCGGCGCGCGGCCTCCACGTCTTCGGTCAGGGTGGCGCGCACCGTCCCGCGCTCGCGGAAGGCGTCCATCGTCGCGGGCGGCATGGTGTTGACCGTGTCCGGCCCGATCAGCTCGTCGACGTAGAGCGTGTCCGGGTAGGCCTTGTCCTTCACACCGGTCGAGGCCCAGAGCAGGCGCTGGGGCATGGCCCCCTTGGCGGCCAGCGCGCGCCAGCGGTCGGACGCGACCAGCTCTTCATAGTGCGCGTAGGCCAGCTTGGCGTTGGCGATCGCGACCTTGCCGCGCACGGCCTTCAGCGCGTCGGCCTCGGCGTCGCCCGCCTTCACGCGCTCGTCGATCGCCTTGTCGATCTTGGAGTCGATGCGGCTGACGAAGAAGCTCGCCACGCTGGCGATCCGATCGATCGGCTCGCCCTTGGCCAGGCGCGCCTCCAGCCCCGCGAGGTAGGCCTCGGCCACCGCCTTGTAGCTGTCCAGCGAGAACAGCAGGGTGACGTTGATGTTCAGCCCGTCCTCGATCAGCTGGCGGATGGCGGGCGTGCCGGAGTCGGTGCCGGGCACCTTGACCATGAGGTTGGGCACGTCCACGCCGCCCCACAGGCGCCGCGCCTCCTCGACCGTCGGCTCGGTCGCGTTGGCGAGGTAGGGCGAGACCTCCAGGCTGACATAGCCGTCGCGGCCCTCCAGCCGGTCGTAGACCGGGCGCAGGTCGCCGGCGGCGGCCTTGATGTCGGCGATGGCCTGGCTCTCGTAGGTGTCCTGCACGCTCGCGTCGGCGCGGCCCAGGAAATCCTTGAAGCCCGCGTCGTAGGCCTCGCCGTGACCCATGGCCTTCTCGAAGATCGACGGGTTGGAGGTGACGCCCGTCAACCCGTCCTCCTCCACCAGCTTCTTCAATCCGCCGTCCGCCAGGAACTTGCGGTCGACGAAGTCGAGCCACACGGCCTGACCGGCGGCTTCGAGATCTTTCAGTCGGCTGGTCATGCGTTCTTCCGGATCAGCTCGCGCGCGACGGCGCAGATGTTGTCGACGGTGAAGCCGTACTTCTCCTGCAGCTTGGCCAGGGGGGCCGAAGCGCCGAAGGTCGACATGGTGATGGTGCCGCCGTCGTGACCGACATAGCGGTCCCAGCCGAGCGGCCCCGCCTGCTCGACCGCCAGGCGGGCGCGCACGGCGTCGGGGAACACCTCCTCGCGGTAGGCGTCGTCCTGCTTCTCGAACAGGTACCAGCTCGGCATGGAGACCACGCGCGAGCGGACGCCGTCCGCCGTGAGCTTCTCGTGGGCGGCGGCCACCAGCGGCAGTTCGCTGCCCGTGCCGATCAGGATGATCTCCGGCCGACCCTCGCAATCGCCGAGCACGTAACCGCCGCGCGCCACCCCGTCGGCGGAGGCGTACTTCGTGCGGTCCAGCGTCGGCACCGCCTGGCGCGAGAGGATCATCGCGGTGGGCTCGTGGGTGTGCGACAGCGCCACGCGCCAGGCGGCGGCCACCTCGTTGGCGTCGCCGGGCCGGATCGTGTCGAGCCCCGGCGTGGCGCGCAGCATGGCCAGCTGCTCGATGGGCTGGTGGGTCGGCCCGTCCTCGCCCACGCCGATGGAGTCGTGGGTGAACACGAACACCACCGGCGTCTCCATGATCGCCGCCAGCCGGATCGGGGGGCGCATGTAGTCGGAGAACACGAGGAAGGTGGCGGTGTAGGCGCGCAGGTAGGACAGCGCCATGCCGTTGGCGGCCGAGCCCATGGCGTGCTCGCGGATGCCGAAGTGCAGGTTGCGCCCCGAATAGTCGCCCGCCTCGAACGAGCCCGCGCCGTCGGCGGTGATCAGCGTCTTGGTGGAGGGCGCGAGGTCCGCCGCGCCGCCGATCAGGCCGGGCACGTGCGGGGCGATGGCGTTGAGCACCTTGCCGCTCGACTCGCGGGTGGCCACGCCCTTGGCGTCGGCGGGGAAGCTCGGAATGTCCGCGTCCCAGCCGTCGGGCAGCTTGCCCTGGCGCAGGCGCTGGAACTCCTCGTGCTCCTGCGGGTGGGTTTGGCCGTAGCGCGCGAACAGCGCCTCCCACGCTTCGCGGGCGGGGCCGCCCCGGTCGGTCACCGCCTTCGTGAAGCCCTCGCGCACGCCGTCGGGCACGAGGAACTGCGAGTCCTGCGGCCAGCCGTAGGCGGCCTTGGTCTCGCGCACGAGGTCCGGCTCGCCCAGCGCCTCGCCGTGCGCCTTGGCGGTGCCGGCCATGGGCGATCCGTAGCCGATCACCGAGTGGACCACGATGAAGGTCGGGCGGTCGTCGACGGTCTTGAACGCCTCCAGCGCCGCCTTGACCGCGCCCGTGTCGTTGGCGTCGTCCACGTGGATCACGTGCCAACCGTAGGCTTCGAAGCGCTTGCCCACGTCCTCGTCGAAGGCGAGGTCGGTGCCGCCCTCGATGGTCACGTGGTTGGAGTCGTAGATCCAGCACAGGTTCGACAGCCGGAGATGGCCGGCCAGGGAGGCGGCCTCGCTGGCCACCCCCTCCATCATGTCGCCGTCGCCGCACAGGACGTAGATGTCGTGGTCGAACAGGTCGAAGCCGTCGCGGTTGAAGCGCGCCGCCAGCGCCCGCTCGGCGATGGCCATGCCCACCGAGTTGCCGCAGCCCTGGCCGAGCGGCCCCGTGGTGGTCTCCACCCCGGTGGTCATCCGGTACTCGGGATGGCCCGGCGTCTTGGAGCCGAGCTGGCGAAACTGACGGATGTCTTCCAGGCTGACCGCCGGCTCGCCGGTCTTGTCGCCGTCGGCCCCGACCTCCTGCACGCTCGCCAAGTGCAGCACCGCGTACAGCAGCATGGAGGCGTGGCCGACCGAGAGCACGAAGCGGTCGCGGTTGGGCCAGTCGGGCGTCTGCGGATCGTACCTCAGCACGTCAGTCCACAGGGTGTGGGCCACCGGCGCCATGGAGATGGGCGTGCCCGCGTGACCGGACTTGGACTTGGCCACCGCGTCCAGCGTCAGGGTGCGGATGGTGTCGATGGCGAGGCGCTCTGGCGAGCCGTCCTCGCGTACGCCCGGGTCGGCCGCCGGCTGGTCGGTCATCGTGATCCTTCCGAAAACTGCGGGGTCAACGGGGCTGGCCGGTAAAGGATGCGGCCCGCGCCTTGTAGGCGCCCGCCCGTGGCTAGGACATGGCCGCCAGAAGCGCGTCGACCTTGAGGGTGGCGAAGGCGGTGAAGTTGTCGGCCACGCCGTAGGGCAGCAACAGGTCACGGCCGCGCACAAGGGCGCCGCAGCTGTAGACCACGTTGGGCACGTAGCCGTCCCGGTCCTTCTCGCTGGGCTCCAGTATGGGTTCGGGCGTGCGCGCCAGCACCTTCGTCGGATCGTCCTTGTCGAGCAGGCAGGCGCCTATGCAGTAGGTGCGAACGATGCCCACGCCGTGGGTCAGCACCAGCCAGCCCTCGTCGATCTCGATGGGCGAGCCGCAGTTGCCCATCTGGATGAACTCCCAGGCGTGCCGGGGGGTGATGATCTTCGAGCCCTGCTCCCAGTTCTGGAGATCGTCGGACCGGGTGAGCCAGATGTTCTCGTTGTCCTGGCGCGACAGGGCGAGGTACTTGCCGTTCACCTGGCGCGGGAACAGCGCCAAGCCCTTGGAACTATAAAGGTCGCCCTTCACGCCGACCGCGTTGAAGTGACGGAAGTCGCCGGTGCGCAGCAGGATTTGGCGCACGTCCATGCCGCTGAAGGCCGTGGCCGTGCCACGGTACGACGTGGAGCCGTCGACCTCGGTGAACTCGACGAGGCGCACGTCCTCGATGCCTCGGCCCTGGCTCGGCATGAAGGGGAACAGCACGATCTCGGAGATCACGTCGCCGGAGAAGTCGAGATCGACCTTGACTTCCCCGTCCGGCATCTCGCGCCGATCTACGACCGGACCTATGGCCAGGGGACTGACCTGGTCGATCTCCACGTCGCCGTCCGCACGCCACGTACCCGTGCGGAAGGTCGCCGACGAGATGTGGCCCTCGCCGATGCCGCGCAGGGACAGGAGGATGCGCGTGCCGCCCTCCCCCGCCCCGGCCTGGTCCGGATGGCGCACCACGCTCGGGTTGAACAGGGCGGCGGACTCGAAGGAGAACTCCTCCGTGAAGTAGGAGCCGATGAGCAGGGCCTGGTCGGCGCTCACCTCCGCGCGGTCGGTGATCAGCCCGTCCAGGTCCTTGTAGCGAGTACGCAGATAGTCTTCCACGTCTCGGTGCCTCGATCCGAGGGTGTTGAGGCACTCGGAAAGTTCGGCGGCGAGACTTTGCGCATCCAGCCCCAGCACGCGCTCGACCACGCGCTGGACGCGCGAACGCCCCTTGACCTGGAACCCGGTCGGATCGTCCGGAGAGAACGGGCGCAGCACCGTGCGGCTGGGATCGGGCCGCAGGATCGTGGACAGGCGTGTGGCGAGGTCGGTCATGATCGGGGTCCGCTCGCGCTCCGGACGGGCCGTGGGCGCCGGGCGAAGCCGGCGACTGCGACCCGTGGGATGCGGACCCGGTGAACGGCCAAGCCGGTCGCGGGTTGCGGCGGCGGACCCGTCCCGGGACGGGGTCCGCCGCCGTGCGACTCAGGCGGCGGCCTTCTTGCGACCGCGCTTGGGCGCTTCGGACTCATCGGCGACGGCGGCCGTCTCCGGTTCGGCGGCGGTGGCGGAGGCCCCGCGGCCGCGGGCGCCCAGGCCGATCTTGCGCGCCATCTCCGAGCGGGCCGCGCTGTAGTTGGGAGCGACCGACGGGTAGTCGGACGGCAGGCCGAACGCCTCGCGGTAGCTCTTCATGTCGTGGCCGTGGCGGGCCAGGTGGCGCTTGAGCGTCTTGTAGGGCTTGTTGTCGATGAAGGAGATCAGCGCGTCCGGCGTGATCGACTTCTTGACGGTGGCGCCGTGCATCTTGGGAGCCGGACCCGCGGGCGAGGCCTCGGGTTCGGCGGCCGGGGCGTCGGTCTCCTGCAGGGCCGTGCGGATCGAACGGATGATCTGCGGGATGTCCTCGGCCTTCACATGGGCGGCGTTGCCCAGGTAGGCGGCGGTGATCTCGGCGGCGAGCACGAGCACGTCGGATTGGTTGTCGGCCATAAACGTCTTCTGTTGATCCACGTCGCCCTGCGCGACGAACGCGCCGCCTTAGGCGAGTTCGCACTATTCAACAACATCTATCGTGATCGAACTCTGCAAGCTGAGGGGCGCGATCACCGCAACCGCCGCCGTACGCCGCTGTTCTCCCGTCCGAAACGGCGAGCCGGCGTCATTTGGGATGACCGCACCTCGTCTCTCCCGCACGTCGTACCGGCCGAAGAGGCGGGCGCAAGCGGCGGACCCACCCTGCGCGATCGGCCGTGATTACTGCGGAACGTAGCCTGAACGAACCCGCCCGCCCTCGTGGAACCGCGCGAGGGCGGGCGATCTTCTCCGCCCACCTTCCGCGGTCGTGGATCCCATGCGCCTTCCTTCCGGCGGCCTTTGGCGCGACCGCGCCTTCCTGCGGCTCTGGGCCGCCCAGGCCGTGTCGGAGCTGGGCGCGCGCTTCGCCCGGGACGGCCTGCCCCTGGCGGCGGTGCTGGCCCTCCACGCCAATCCCGGCCAGGTGGGGCTGCTGGGGGCGCTGGCCACCGCCCCCCGGGTGATGGTGGGCCTGGTCGCGGGCGGTGCGGTGGACCGGCTGCCGCGGCGTTCGGTGATGATCGGGGCCGACCTGCTGCGCGCGGCGGTGCTGGCCACGGTGCCGGCGGCCGCGCTCCTGCACCTGCTGGGCTTGCCGCAACTCTACCTGGTCGCGGTGCTGGTGGGCGCGGGCAGCGTGGTTTTCGACATCGCCAACCAGGCCTACTTTCCGACCCTGGTGGGCGACGAACGGTTGGTGGAGGGAAACACCAAGCTCAGCGTCACCGCCTCGCTCGCCGACGTCGGCGGACCGGCCGCGGCGGGGTTGCTGATCCAGGCGCTGGGGGCGCCGACGGCGGTGGGGGTGACGAGCTTCAGCTACCTGGGGTCGGCCCTCCTGCTCGCCCGCGTGCGCCGGGGCGGCGGCGCCGATTCCGCCCCGAACCGGAGCGGCCGGCCCGGGCCGGGCGGCGACGGGATCGTGGCGTACGGCCGCAAGGTGCTCGGCCACGCCCTGATGGGGCCCGTCCTGCGCATGGAGGCGAGCTCCCAGCTGTTCGTCGCCATGTTCGCCGCGCTCTACCCCTTCATCGCCTTGCGCGAACTGCACCTCACCCCCGCCCTGTTCGGGCTGACCTTCGCCCTGGGAGGCTTGGGCGCGCTCGCCGGGGCGGCGGTGCGGCCCCTGCTGGCGCGCCGGGTGGGATTGGGCCCCGCCACCCTCTTGGCCGTGCTGGTGGCGGGACTGGCGAGCTTGGCCATTCCGCTGACCCACGCCCCGCCGCTCGCGGCCTTCGCCCTCCTGGCCGCCGCCCAGTTCGTCGGCGACGGCGCGAGCACCGTGTCCGGCGTGTCCGTCAGCAGCCTGCGACAGACGCTGTTCCGACGGCGCGAACTGGGCGGAACAGGGGCGGTGTTCCAGGTGGCGGGCGGCGCGGCCGCCATGTCCGGGGGCTTGGCGGGCGGGGCCCTCGGCATGATGCTGGGTCCGCGGGGCGGCATGCTGGTGGCGGCCACGGGGTTGATCGCCTCCCTGGCCTGGGGCCTCGCCTCCCCCCTGCGCGGGATGATGGAGGCTCCGGCCCCCGCCGGCGACTGAACCCCGCGCTGGCGCCCGGCCGCGGCCGCACCCACCTGCCGCATCCTTGGAACGGACGGGAGGCGCGGTTGGGCGGCCGCTACGGGCTGGAGATACGCGCCGCGACGGCGACGGACGCGCCCGGCTTGGCCGAGCTGCTGGCCGCCGCGGGTCGGCCGTCCGATCCCGCCGCCCTCGCCCGCCGGCTGGAGCGCATGCGCGGGGAAGCGGGCCTCGTCCTGGTCGCCGCCGACTGGGGGCCGCCCGCCGGGCTGGTCGCCCTCCACTGGCGCCACGGGCTGGAGGCGGACGCGCCCCTGGCGGTGGCGGACGTGCTGGTGGTGGCGCCCGAAGACCGGCGGCGCGGCGTCGGCCGGCTGCTGCTCAAGGCGGCGGCGCAGGCGGCGCGCCAGGCGGGCTGCGATCGGTTGCACCTGCCGGCGGCCGCCGAAGCGGAGGACCTGGCCGCCTTCGCCCTCGCCACCGGGTTCGCGAGGGCGGGCGTCCGCTTCGAGCGCCCCCTGCGAAAGAAGGGGTGAACCTGCCCGGAAGCCCGCAGCCCCGCGTCCGGCGCCAAGGACGCACGCGCCGTCGGCTTCGTCCCGGGCGCGGCGGGAAGGCGGCCCGCCGTCGGCTCACTCGGGGTCGGCGCGCACCGCGGAAGCGGCCCACAGGGCTACGAACAGTCCGGTGGCGAAGGCGAGCAGGGCGGCGTGTTTCACGACAGGTCTCCGAAGGTTCAGATTTCGATCAGGTCGTCGGGCACGGCGTTGGGCTTGACCCCCGCGTGCGGAGGAAAGTGCTCGGCCAGGGCCGCGCCGCAGGTTGCGACCGCCGCCACGAAGCCGCCGGCGAGGTCTCCGTTTCCGATGCCGGCCCGCACGTCCGCCACCGCGCGCGCCCACACCGCCTCGCCCACGGCGGTGTGGATGCCGGCCTCCGCCAGGATCTCCACCCGACGGTCGTGCAAGGAGCCCAGGATCATCACCCCGGTGCGGCGCGGGTCGGTGGACATGCCCGTGGCCAGGAACTGCTCGGCGGCGGTCTTGCCCACCCGGTGGCGCTTGAGCCAGCCGGGGGTCAGCACGCGCCGCACGGCCGGAACCGAGACCAGCGCCCACACCGCGGCGAACAGCAGGGCCTGCAGCAGCGCGTACACCTCCAGCGCCGTGCGGACGGTTCCCGCCGTGTCGGCGGCCGCGCCGGCGGGGGTCCACCCGCCGCCGCCCGCACCGGGCCAGGCGGTGGGCCACAGGCCGAAGGGGGCCAGCGCCGGAGGGACCAGCAGGGCCGCCGCCGCCGCCCAGGCCAGCGGCACCTCGCGGTAGCGCGAGCACTCCTGCGCCAGCACGCACACGATCTCGCCGGAGGTCGCGGCTTCCGCCCGCGCCACGGCTTCGGCGATGCGTCGGCGGCCGTCCGCGTCGATCATCTCACCAGCTCCCCGAGGCGCCGCCGCCCCCGCCCGAACCGCCGCCCCCGCTGAAGCCGCCGCCACCGCCGAAGCCGCCCCCGCCGAAGCCGCCCCCGCCCCAGTCGTCGTCGTCGCGTCGACCGCCGCCGCCCAGCCCGTTGAGCAGCACCATGGGCAGGAGCCAGCCCAGCCCGCCCCCGCCTCTCCCGCGGCCGCCCCGGCCGCCGCGGCGCGACAAGGCGCTCATCACCCAGAAGATCAGCAGAAGGCCGAACACCACCGCCGCCCCCGAGCCGCCGCGCCGGGCGGGGCGCGACTGCGCCGCTTCCGCCGCCTGCTGGGCCTGGGCGTTCGCCAGCCGGGCGCGCGCCTCGTCCGGCGGAAGCTGGAGTTGGGCGATCAGGGCGTCCGCCCCGTCCGACACGCCGCCGGAGATGTCGCCCGCGCGGAACTTGGGCAGGATCTTGTGCTGGATGAGCAGGGCCGAGAACGCGTCGGTGACGTCGCCCTCCAGCCCGTAGCCGACCTCGATCCCGACCTTGCGCTCGGTGGGGGCGACCAGGAGGATCGCGCCGTCGTTCTTGGCTTTGGAGCCGATCCCCCAGGCCCGCAGCAGGCCCACCCCGTACTCCTGGACGTCACGGTCCTGAAGCGAGGGCACGGTGGCCACCACCAGCTGGCGGCCGGTGGTGCGTTCCAGGTCGGCGAGCTTGGTCGTGAGGTCCGCC
>CAXSDV010000008.1:4390-68488 GCA_964235945.1 uncultured Caulobacteraceae bacterium | reverse complement strand
GGGCGCGGCGCAGGCGGCGAGCAGGGCGCGCCGGGAACGGAAGGTCTGCACGGGAAGTCCTCGTCTTGTCCGGGGCCGAACGTACCGGAGGCTCCGCGGTTCAGGAAGCGGGGAGCCGCCCGCCCGCGTGACGATCAGGTAAGGGGTGCGCACGGGTGCAGGGCCCGCTAGAGCAGGATCGGATGTCGCCTCCCCCGCCGGATTCAGCCGCCGTCGCCTCCGCCGCCTCGGGCGCGCCCCCGTGGTCGCGCCTGTCGCAGAGCGTCAGCCTGCCCGAAACGCACCGCTCCCTGGCGGTGCCCTCGTCCCGCGCGGGGATCTGGCGGCGGATGCTGGCCTTCGCCGGGCCGGGCTACCTGGTGGCGGTCGGCTACATGGACCCGGGCAACTGGGCCACCGACCTCGCGGGCGGGGCCGGCTTCGGCTACCTGCTGCTGTCGGTGGTGCTGATGTCCAGCTTGGCGGCCATGCTGCTGCAGGCGCTGGCCGCGCGCCTCGGCATCGCCACGGGGCTGGACCTCGCCCAGGCCTGCCGCGCCGCCTTCCCGCCCTGGGTCAACGTGGCGCTGTGGCTCCTGTGCGAGGTGGCCATCATCGCCTGCGACTTGGCGGAGGTCATCGGCGCGGCCATAGCGCTCCAGCTCCTGTTCCACCTGCCGCTGGTGCTGGGGGTGGCGCTGACCGCCTTCGACGTGCTGGTGCTCCTGGCGTTGCAGCGCGCGGGCCAGCGCAAGCTGGAGGTGCTGGTCATCGCCCTCCTGCTGGTGATCGCCGGGTCGTTCGCGGTGGAGATCGCGCTCTCCCACCCCGACTGGGCGGCGGTGGGCTACGGCCTCCTGCCGAGCCCGCGCGTGGTGAGCGACCCCAAGGCGCTCTATATCGCCATCGGCATCGTCGGCGCGACCGTGATGCCCCACAACCTTTACCTGCACTCGGCGCTGGTGCAGACGCGGCGCTTCGATCTGACGCCCGAGGGGCGGCGCGACGCCCTGCGCTATTCGGTGCTCGACTCCACCGTGGCGCTGGTGCTGGCCTTCTTGGTGAACGCCGCCATCCTGGTGCTGGCGGCGGCGGTGTTCCACACCCGCGGCCACCCGGAGGTGGCGGAGATTCAGGACGCGCACCGCCTGCTCGCGCCCCTGCTGGGCGCGCCCGTGGCCGCCGTGCTGTTCGCGGTGGCGCTGCTGGCGTCCGGCCAGAACGCCACCATCACCGCCACCCTGGCCGGGCAGGTGGTCATGGAGGGGTTCATCTCCTTCCGACTGGCGCCCTGGCTGCGGCGGATGGTGACGCGGGGGATCGCGGTGATCCCCGCCATCGCCGTGGTGCTGGTGTGGGGCGAGGCCGCGACCGGGCGGCTGCTGGTGCTGTCGCAGGTGGTGCTGAGCCTGCAGCTGCCCTTCGCGCTGGTGCCGCTGCTGATGTTCACCGCCGACCGCCGGCGCATGGGCGAACTGCGGAGCCCGCGCTGGTTGACCGCCGCCGCCGCCCTGTGCACCGCCGTCATCATCGCCGGCGACGGCCTGCTCCTCGTCCAGGGCGGGGGCGGCTAGACGCGCTGGAAGCCGTAGAAGCCCGCGCCGAGGTCCAGCAAGCTCGTCAGTTCGTCCAGGGCGAGGCGACCCTCTTCGGCCAGGGCGGGATCGGCCAGGTCGGCGGGATGCAGGCGGTCGCGGTGGTGGCGGCGCACCCAGTCGGCCAGCCGCGCGTGCAGGCGCGCGTCGAAGCGCTGGGCGCCGTTGGCGGCGGCGAGCTCCTGCGGCGTGAGCGACAAGCGCAGGCGCAGGCAGGCGGGGCCGCCGCCGTTCCTCATGCTCTGACGCACGTCGACGTAGACCAGGGCGCCGATCGGCCCGTTGGCTCCCGCCAGCCGCTCGGCGACGGCGCGGGCGCGGGGCGCGGCCTCCACCTCGGCGGGGGCGACCAGGGTGAGGCGGCTGTCGCCCGGCGCGCGCACCAGCATGGAGTTGAACAGGTAGCTGGACACCGCCTCGGCCAAGGGCAGCTCGGCCTCCGACACCACGGCGAACTCGGGTTCGAACAGGCCGGCGGCGGCGGTGCGCAGTCGCTCGTGCACGGCCGACGCCGTCTCGAACGCCGCCTCGTGGTGCAGCAGCGTGGTTCCCGCGCCCACGCAGACCACGTCGTTGTGGAACACCCCCGCCTCCACGGCGGCGCGCGACTGGCGCGCGAACACGGCGCGGGCGCAGCCGTGGCGGCGCACCACCGCTTCGAACGCTTCGCGGGTCTGGCGCGCGGGGTTGCGGCCGGTCCAGAGCTCCCACGCGCCCCGGCCGTAGACGAACAGGTTGACGCCCGGATCGCCCTCCTGCGCGCAAAGGCGCACATGGTTGGCCGCCCCCTCGTCGCCGAACTGCGGCCGCGCCGGCAGGGCGTCGTGCACCGCGAAGCGGTCCGGGTCGGGCAGCAGGCGGCGCAGGGCGCGCGCGGTCCCCTCCGCCTCCAGACTCCGGTGCAGGTTGGTGAGCAGGTTGGCGGGCGTCAGGTGCACGCGCCCGTCCGCCGCGTCCGGCGAGGGCGTGACGGTGGCCGCGTTGGCCGCCCACATGGCCGAAGCCGAGGCGGAGGCGGCCAGGAGCTCGGGCGCGGCGCGGGCGGCGTCCGCCAGCACCTTCGCCTCCGTTCCGCCGAAGCCCACGGCGCGCAGGAAGCCGACGTCCGGCCGCTGGTGGGGCGGCAGCACGAACTGCGGCAGGCCCAGCGACGCCAGCCGCGCCATCTTCTCCAGCCCCTCCAGCGCCGCGGCCCGGGGGTTCGACACCGCCCCCTGGTTGGCGGCGGAGGCGGAGTTGCCGGGGGAGAGCCCCGCGAAGTTGTGCGTCGGCCCGACCAGGCCGTCGGCGTTGGCCTCCACCGCGGCCGGAGCGGCGCTCACGCGCGCAGGCCCCTGATCTCGTGGCGGGTGTCGACCACCGCGTCCGCCTCGAAGCTCGCCACCGGGTAGGCGCAGTAGTCGGCGGCGTAGTAGGCGCTGGGCCGCCCGTCGCCGGACAGGCCCAGGCCGCCGAACGGCAGGGTGGCCGCCGCCCCCGTGGTGGGCCGATTCCAGTTGACCACCCCTGCGCGGCTTCGGTTCAGGAAGCGGTCCCACCGGGCGCGCTCGTCGCTGATCAGGCCGGCGGACAGGCCGTAGCGGGTGGCGTTGGCCCGATCGATCGCCGCCTCGAAGTCGGGCGCGCGCACCACCTGCAGCACGGGCGCGAAGATCTCCTCGTCCGGCGCGTCCACCCCGGTGACGTCCAGCACGGCGGGGGCGACGAAGGCGTCGGACAGGCGCGCCACCCCCGTGAACGGCCGCAGCACCTCGGCCCCCATCTCCACGCGCGCCTCGAAGGCCGAGCGGGCGGCGGCGGCGGCGCGGGCGGAGATCAGCGGGCCCATGAAAGGCTCGTCCGCCCCGTCCCAGGGTCCCGCGACCAGCCGGTCGGCCAGGGCCAGCACCGCGTCCACGACCGCGTCGCCGGCCGCGCCCTCGGGCACGATCAGCCGCCGGGCGCACGAGCAGCGCTGGCCGGTGGTGACGAAGGCCGACTGCACCACCAGGGACGCGACGGCCTGCGCGTCCGCCGCGTCCCACACGACCAGCGGGTTGTTGCCGCCGAGCTCCAACGCCAGCATCACCTCCGGCCGGTCGAGGAACAGGCGGCGGAAAGCTTGGCCCGCCCCGGCCGAGCCGGTGAACAAGAGACCGTCGATCCGCTCGGACAGGAGCGCCGCCCCCGTCTCCTTGCCGCCCTGGACGAGGTTGAACACCCCCGCCGGCAGGTCCGCCTCCTCCCAAGCGCGCGCCATCAGCTCGCCGGCGAGCGGCGTCTCCTCGCTGGGCTTGAACACGGCCGTGTCGCCGGCCAGCAGCGCCGGCACGATGTGGCCGTTGGGCAGGTGGCCGGGGAAGTTGAACGGCCCCAGCACCGCCACCACGCCGTGGGGGCGATGACGAAGCACGGCGCGGCCGAAGGCGGCGGCCGCCTCGCGCTCGCCCGTGCGCTCGTCATAGGCGGCGATCGAGACCTCGACCTTGCCGATCATGGAACCGAGCTCGGCCCGCGTCTCCCACAGCGGCTTGCCCGTCTCGCGGGCGAAGTCGCGCGCCATGTCGTCGGCGCGGTTCTTGAGCGCGGCGGCGTAGCGGCGGACCGCCTCGACCCGCTCGCCGCGGGGCCGGTCGGCCCAGTCGCGGAAGGCGGCGCGCGCGGCGGCCACCGCGTCCGCCACGTCCGACGGGCCGGCGGCCGCCCCCTCCCACACGCTCGCGCCCGTGGCCGGGTCGGTGGAGGCGAAGCGCGCGCCCGAACCCTCGCGCCAGGCGCCGTCGATGAACTGTCCGCCCGGGCCGCTCACGCCTTGACCCTCACCCTGTCGCCGGGAGCCACGCGCAGCACGTCCAGCACCTCGGGAGACAGGCGCACGGCCTCGCCGTCCACCTCCGCGGGCGCACGCACGGCGCGGAAGCCCTCCAACTCCTCGCGAGAGACCAGCGCCGGACGCGCGTCGGCGGCGGGGACGCCCGCCTCCACGCGCAGCAGACGGCTGTCGCGGATGGAGCGGATGTCGTCGCGCGGGCAGGCCATGGTCGGGCCCGCGTCGAAGATGTCGACCAGGTTCTGGCGGCGGAAGCCTTCGCGCTCCAGCAGCGCCCGGGCGGGCTCGCCCTCGGCGTGGACGCGGCCGATCACCTCGCGCACGTGGGCGGGCAGCAGCTCCACGTAGATCGGGTGGCGCGGCGCGAGGTCCAGGATGAACTGGCCGTCGGTGGAGGCGCTCATCAGGTCCGCCTTGTCGAAGCTCGTACGGAAGAAGCGGCAGCCCACCTGCTCCCAGAAGGGGCAGGACCCGTCCGGGTCGAACCAGCCGCGCAGTTCGGCCAGCACCGTGTCGGCGAAGCGCGTGGGGTCCGCCGCGATCAGGTGGTAGCGCGCCCGCGACAGCAGGGCGCCGGCCCCGCCGCGCCGCCGCTCGGGGCGCAGGTAGAGCGAACCCACCTCCGTCCAGCCCGAGCACTCGTTCACCAGCACCAGCACCTGGTGGTCGAAGCGCACCCCCGTGGCCGCCGAGTGCTGGGCGAGGGTGGTCACCCGGAAGGAGAAGAAGGGCCGCTTGAGCCCCACCGCCGCCTTGACGCCCGCCACGCCCTCCACCCGGCCGGTGTCGGTCTCCTCCAGCATGAGGGTGTGCCAAGCCTCCACGGGGGCGACCGCGCCCGCGAAGCTGCGCGCCGACAGCTCCAGCCGTTCGGCCAGGGTCGCCTCGTCCTCCGGCAGGCTGGTGAAGCCGCGGCCGGACAGCACCGCGAGCTCCCGGAGGGCGGGAAGGTCGTCCGGGCCTGCGGGGCGCACCATCAGCATGGCTCCACCTAGCCCGGAGCGGACGCGGTCGTCACCCCCGGAGCCCCTAGCCCCGCGGGGGCGTGCGCGCCTCGCCCCGCGCGAGCCGCACGAGGTGCAGGGCCGAGAGGGCGGCGCGCTCGCCGAAGCTTTCGGGCCAGGCGTGCTCCTGCGGGGTGTGGATCGCCCCGCCGCGCACCCCCAGCGTGTCCACCCCCGGGCAGCCGGCGGCGAACAGGTTGTTGCCCTCGCACACCCCGCCCGAGTCCCGCCAGGCGACGGGAAGGCCCAGGAGGGCGCCGGTGGCCGCCAGCTCGGCGAACACGGCCGCCTGCACGGGGGTGAAGGGCTTGGGAGGGCGCGTGACGCCGCCGCTCAGCCGCGTCGTGATCCCCTCCCCCGCATGAGCGGCGACGACGCGGGCGATCTCCGCGTCGACCCAGGCGGCGTCCGCCGGGCCCGGCAGGCGCACGTTGAAGCGCACCACCGCCGCGTCCGGCACCTGGTTCAGCGGCGCGCCGCCGTCTATGCGCGCGATGTTGAGCGTCACCCCGTCGCGCGCGCCGTTCAACTCGTGCAGGGCGGCGGCGATGCGCGCGGCGGCGGCCACCGCGCCGCGGCCGGAAGCGAAGTCGCGGCCCGCATGGGCGGCGCGCCCCCGCACCACCAGGTGGAAGTTGCCGGACCCCTTGCGCGCGCCCGCCAGCGTCCCCGCCCGGTCCATGGCGGGCTCGTAGGTCATGTGCAGGTGCGCGCGGGCCCCGAGCTCGGCCAGCAGGCCCCGGCTGGCGAGGCTGCCCGTCTCCTCGTCCGGCGAGATCAGCGCGGTCCAGCCCAGCCGCTCGCGCGCCGGGTGCGTCTCGAAGGCGGCGAGCGCGCCCAGCATGACGGACAAGCCGCCCTTCATGTCGGCGATCCCCGGTCCGTTGAGCGCGCCGTCCGCCCGCGTCGTCACCGCCTGGAAGCCGCTCTGCGCGGGAAACACCGTGTCGTAGTGGCCGGTCAGCGCCACCTGCACGGGGGCGCGCGGCCGCACGCGCAGGCGCAGGGCCGCGCCCGTGGCGACCGGGCGCGCGCCGCCGTCGTCCGTCGTCTCGTCGACGGGAGGAAGGTCCAGCACCTCCGGTTCGCCGTCGAAGCCCGCCAGCGCCGGCTCCAGCGCCGCGCGCATGGCGTGCAGGCCCGGAAGGTTGCGGCTGCCCGAGTTGATCGCGCACCAGTCCACCGCCCGGCGGACGAGGGCCGGCCCGTCCACCCCCTCCAGCATCAAGCTGTCCTCGGCGGGGAGCGGGACGGCGCGGGGCGGCTCGGGAGCGTCGCTCATGCGCCCAGGGTAGGCGCGGCGGCGGGCGCGGGCTATGGGCGCCCTGCACCGAAGGAGCCCCGCATGACCGCGCGCCTGATCGACGGCAAGGCCCACGCCGCCCGCCTGCACGCGGACGTGACGGAGCAGGTGGCCGCGCTCCAGGCCGGGCACGGCCTCGCCCCCGGTTTGGCGGTGGTGCTGGTGGGCGAGGACCCGGCCAGCGCGGTCTACGTGCGCAACAAGGAGCAGCAGACCCGGGCGGCGGGCATGCGTTCGGTGACGCACCGCCTTCCCGCCGACACGCCGCAGGCCGACCTGCTGAGGCTGGTGGCCGAACTCAACGCGGACGGCGCCATCCACGGCGTGCTCGTCCAGCTTCCCCTGCCCGCCCACGTCGACACCGCGGCCGTGCTCGCCGCCGTCCACCCGGACAAGGACGTGGACGGCTTCCACGTGGTCAACGCCGGCCGCCTCGCCACCGGCCGTCCCGCGCTGGTGCCGTGCACGCCCCTGGGGTGCCTCATGCTGCTGAGGGAGAGCGTGGGCGACCTGTCGGGCGCGCACGCGGTGGTGGTCGGGCGATCCAACATCGTGGGCAAGCCCATGGCGCAGCTCCTGCTGGGGGCGGACGCCACCGTCACGGTCGCCCACTCGCGCACCCGCGACCTTCCCGCCGTTTGCCGGAGCGCGGACGTGGTGGTGGCCGCGGTCGGCCGGCCGCAGATGGTGCGCGGGTCGTGGATCAGGCCGGGGGCGACGGTGATCGACGTGGGCATCAACCGCGCGCCGGCGCGCGACCCCGAGGCGGCCGCCGCCGGCAAGACGCGCCTCGTGGGCGACGTGGCCTTCGACGAGGCGCTGACGGTCGCGGGGGCGATCACCCCCGTGCCCGGCGGCGTCGGCCCCATGACCATCGCCTGCCTGCTGCGCAACACGGTGGCCGCCGCCCGCATGTCGGCGGGACTGGATCCGGCCCCGGGCGACTGACCGCCGGCGGGACTCCGCCGTCGAGGTCATTTGATATTAAAGTCCGTCGTCCAAACGTTCCGGTGTTCCATCGGAGCGCGTGGGTGAACGACATCTACCTGTTTGGCGGCCCGCCCCAAGATCCCGCCCTGCTCCTGCTCGCCGCCTTGTTGAGCCTGGGCGCGAGCCTGGCCGCCTTCCGCCTGCGCCAGCGCGTGTGCGACACCCGCGGCCTCGTCCGCATCTCCTGGATCTTCCTGTGCGGGCTGGAGGCCGGCGGCGGCATCTGGGCGACGCACCTGATCGGCATCCTGGCCCTGCGGTCGCACGTCGCCTCCGGCTACGACACCCTGCGCGTGCTGGAGGCGCTGCTCGTCTCGGTGGCGGGCGCGGCCCTGGCGTTCGGCGTGGGCTGGAGCGGGCGCGAGCCCCTGCGCGTGGTGGCGGGCGGGCTGCTGCTCGCCCTGGCGGTGGCGGCCACCCACTATGTCGCCCTGTCGGCCTGGCAGTTGGAGGCGAGGATCGACTTCGAGCCGATCACCGTCTGGTGCTCGGTGGTGGCCGGCGTGGTGCTGGGCACCGCCGCGCTCATGGCGGGCGGCGCCCAGCGCGACTGGCGCCGCCAAGCGGCGGGAGCGGTGCGCCTGACCCTGGCGGTGGGCGCCGTGCACATGGTGGGCGTCGCCGCCATGACGCTGACGCCCGATGCGGGGGTGCGGCTGCCCGCCGGCCTGATCGACGCGGGCGTGCTGGGGCTCTTGGTGGTGATGTTGACGGTGGTGCTGACCCTGGTGGGCGTAGGCGCCGCCTACATCGACGACGCCTCGTCCCGCGACGCGCTCCAGCGTTCGCGCCGCCTGGCGGACGCCGCGCGCGAGGGCATCGTGGTGCTGGACGGCGACGGGCGCATCGTCGACTGCAACACCGCCTTCGGCCGAATGACCGGAACGGACGTCGAGGCGCTGCGCGGCGCGGGCCTCTCCGCCGCCGGCCTGCACATGCCCGACGACGACCTGCCGCTCGACCGCACCTGCGAGGCCGTCGTCAAGCCCGCGGACGAGGAGGGCTTTCCTGTGGAGGTGTTCGCCCGCGCCCTGGCGGAAAGCGGCCGCGGCGGCGAAGGGGTCGCGGTGGTGGCCGTGCGCGACCTGCGCGAGCGCCGGGAGGCCGAACGCCTGATCCGCCACCTGGCCGACCACGACGGGCTGACGGGCCTGCCCAACCGGGCCGCCCTGCACCGCGAGCTGGCCGACCGGGTGGAGCGCGCGGCCGTTCGCGGCGGCTCGGTGATGGTGGCCTGCATCAACGTGGACAACAGCAAGGAGGTCAACGAAACCTACGGCCACGCCGCGGGCGACCGCCTGCTGGTCAAGGTGGCCGAGCGGCTGAACCGCCACGTGACCGCCGGCGGCGGCTTCGCCGCGCGGGTGGGAGGCAACGAGTTCGCCTTCGCCTTCCACGACGCGTCCATCGAGCTGGCGACGGCCACCGACTTCCTCACCCGCCTGTCCGCCCAGCTCCAGCGCCCGTTCGAGGCGGACGGGCTCAGGCTCGCCCCCGCCGTCAGCATGGGCGTGACCGGCCACCCCCACGACGCGGGCGGCGTGTCCGAACTGCTCAGCCACGCCGACCTGGCGCTCAAGGAGGCGCGCGAGCATCGGGGCGAGCCGTTCAGGTTCTTCCGCCACGACTACCAGCAGGCGGTCAGCCGCCGCCGCGAGACCGCGCGCGACCTGCGCATCGCCGTGGCCGAGGACCAGCTCGTGGTGTTCTACCAGCCCCAGGCGGACGTGCGCACCGGGGAGATCTGCGGCTTCGAGGCGCTGGTGCGCTGGCGCCATCCCGAGCGCGGCCTGCTCGGGCCCGACGCCTTCATCCCCCTGGCGGAGGAGACCGGCTTGATCGCCGAGCTGGGCGACTGGGTGCTGCGCCGGGCCTGCGCCGACGCCGCCGCCTGGCCCAGGACGCTGAGCGTGGCGGTGAACCTGTCGCCGTTGCAGCTCGGGAAGAGCAGCCTGGTCACCCGCGTCCACGAGGTGCTGATCGAGACGGGCCTGCCGCCCGCCCGGCTGGACCTGGAGATCACCGAAACCGCGCTGACCGCCGATTTCCAGGGCGCGCTCGACAAGCTGCGCCGTCTCAAGGGCCTGGGCCTCGGCGTGGCCATGGACGACTTCGGCACCGGCTATTCCTCGCTCTCGACCCTGCACTCCTTCCCGTTCGACAAGATCAAGATCGACAAGAGTTTCGTGGACGGGGTGGGCAAGCTGGAGCGCTCGGCGGTGCTGGTTCGCTCGGTGCTGGGCATAGGCCGCGGCCTGGGCATCCCCGTGGTGGCCGAGGGGGTGGAGACCGCCGCCCAGCTCGACTTCCTGCGCGGCGAGGAGTGCGCGGAGGTCCAGGGCTACCTGATCGGCCGCCCCGCCCCGCTGGAGGCGCACGCCGAGCTGCTGGCCGCCGTCGCGCGCCGCGCCGCCGCCTGAACCGGCGCGCCCGCGGAACCGGGGCGGGCGGGCGCCGGTTCGCGCTTGCATCCCTCCCCGCCCGGAACGCCGCGCCATGAAGATCGTCCGCATCCACGAGTTCGGCGGCCCCGAGGTGCTGAAGCTGGAGGAGCTGACCCAGCTTCTTCCCGGCCCGGGAGAGTTCCTGATCAGAACGGCTGCGGCCAGCGTCAATCCCGTCGACTACAAGATCCGCGAGGGCCACTACCCCCTGATCACCGCCAAGGACCTGCCCGTGGCGCTCGGCCGCGACGGGTCGGGGGTGGTGGTGCGCCTGGGCGAGGGGACCGAGGGCGTGGAGGTCGGCGACCGCGTGCTCGTCCACCTGAACTTCGACCACGGCGGGTACGCCGAGGAGATGGTTGTGCGTCCCGGCGAGTGGGCGAAGGTCCCCGAGGGCGTCGACCTGGACACGGCGGGCGCCCTGCCCCTGGCGGGCGACACCGCTTGGCAGGGCTTGTTCGAGCACGGCGGGCTGAAGGCGGGCGAGCGCGTGCTGGTGCACGGGGCGTCCGGCGGCGTGGGCCACCTGGCGGTGCAGTTCGCCAAGGTGGAGGGCGCGCAGGTGGTCGCCACCTGCGGGACCGAGCACGTCGACTTCGTCCGCGGCCTGGGCGTCGACAAGGTGCTGGACTACAAGAAGGACCAAATTGAGGACGCGGGCGAGGGCTTCGACCTCGTGTTCGACCTGGTGGGCGGCGACACGCGGCGGCGCTCCTGGCCGCTGCTGAAGGCCGGCGGCCTCCTGGTCACCACCGTGCCCGACGGCGAAACCGAGAGCCAGGCGCAGGCCGCGGGCGAGGGGCGCCGGGGGGTCGAATACTCCGCCAAGCCGCGGGGCGAGGACCTGGCGCGGATGGTGGGGCTGGTGGCCGAGGGGAAGGTTCGCGTCCACCTGGACAAGACCTTCCCGCTGACGGAGGTGCAGGAAGCGCACAAGCACCTGGAAGGCGACCACCCGCTGGGCAAGGTGATCCTCAAGCCCTGACGCCACCCCAAAAGCTGGCCTACGGGGGCGGGGACCCGCCGGCTCTCCGCCGACGGTCGGGCCCGCCCCCGCAGGAGCGGCGCCATGGCCGCTTGTCGCCCCCCGGCCGCTCTGCAACTGTCAGGGGAAGCGCGGCCGGGAACGGGGCGGCGCGGCGCGACGGGACCGCACATGAAGCGAGACAGGAGCCGTTCGCCGCTCACCCTGGGCCAGGACCCCTCCTTGCGCGCGGACGCCGCTTGGCGCGAGGCCACCCGCGACGCCCGCGCCGCGGCGGTTCCCCTGGAGCCGGCGCCGCGCCCCCTGCCGTTCCGCGCGCCCGAACGGACCTCCGCGGCGCAATCCCGACCGCCCCTCGACCCCGCGCCTGAGACGGCGGACGGGGCGGCGGACGGCGAAGACGACCGTTTCGACGCCGAGGACTTCGACTTCGAGGCGGAGGCCGCGCGCGCCGCCCCCGTTTCCACGCATCCGCAAGCCGCCGCCGCGCCGCGCCGCCGCGCTTCCGTTCCCCGCCGGACGGCTCCCGCGGCCGCCGGGGACGGCCTGGCGCGGGCGGCCTATCCCCTGGCCGCCCTGGCCGCCCTGGCCTGGGCGGGCGGCTTCGGCGCGCTGGTCTACCTGTCCGCCGGCGGCCGCGCGCCCACGGCCACCCCCGCGGTGGCGGCGGCCACCGGCATGGTGGCGGTCCTGCCCGTGCTGTTCATCGGCCTGTTCGCCCACGCCCTACGCCAGGGGGCGCGGCTCGCGGCGGAGGCCCGCGCCGCCCGCGCCCTGTCCGACGACCTGGTCGCCCCCGCGGCCCTGGCGGCGGTGCAGGCGGGCGGGGTGGTCGAGGCCGTCCGCGCGGAGATCGACCGCGCCGCCGCCGCCGCCGACGACGCCCTGTCGCGCTTGTCCGCCCTGGGCGAGGCGGTGGCCCGCGAAGGCCGGCGCGTGCAGGACGCGGCGGACGCGGCCGACCAGGCGGCGCGCACGGTGGGCGAGCGCATGGAAGCCGAGCGCGCGGGGCTGGCGGCGCTGTCCGGACGGTTGGAGTTGCAATCGGCGGACCTGGCGGACGCGGCCGAGCGCCAGGTGCGCCGGATGGCGGAGGTGTCGGAAACCGCCGGCGCCCAGGTGCGCGAGGCCGGAGCGGCGCTGGCCGCGCGCGCCGTCGACCTCGCCGCCGCCGCGGAGGCCGCCGACCGCGCCGCGGCCGCCGCGGGCGCCGGCCTGTCCCGCGGGATGGAGCAGGTGGACGCCGCGGGGGGACGGGTCGCCGGGACCCTGGACCGGCTGGGCGCGGAACTCGCCGGCGAGCGCGACCGGCTGGCGGGGCTCGCCGAGGCGCTGCGCGCCGACCAGGACGACGCGGAGGTCCGCGCCGAGACCCTGCGCGCCCGCACCCTCGCCGACACCCAGGCCGCGCGCGCCGGGGCCGAAGCGGCGGACGCCGCCGCGGCCGAGACCGTCGAAACCCTGCGGCGGCTGATCTCCGAAACGGAAACCCACGTGCGCGACTTGGCCGAGACCGCGCGCGTGGAGCACCAGGCCGTCGACGGCCACGCCCGCGCGGCGCTGGCCACCTATGTCGAGCACGCGGCCGCCGAGCGCGCCGCCCTGGAGGAGCAGACCCGCGGCGCCCTGGACGGCTTCGCGCAAGCGGCGGACGCCGCCCGCGGCGCCGTCGCCGGCCGGCTGGAGGCCCTGCGCGGCCAGGCGGCGGAGCTGGGCGACCTGGTGCGCGGGCGCATGGACGACCTCGCCCAGGCGAGCTTCGACGCCGGCCGCCAGGCGGACCAAGCCTTCGACGCGCGCACGACCGCCGCGCGCCGCGCGGTGGAGGAGGTGGCGGGCGCGATGGAGGCGGCGGGCGCGCACGCCCGCGAACGGCTGGAGTCGGGGCTGGAGGACGCCCGGAGCGCCATGGCCGGGCTGGGGGCGCTGGTCGCGGAGGTGGATGAACGCATGGCCGCCCTGCCCGAGGAGGCGCGCCAACGCGCCGACGCCCTGCGCCGGGCGGTGGAGGCGGGCATGGAGGCGCTCACGGCCGCCGCCCGCCGCGCCGCGGAGGAGACCCAGGCGGTGGACGCCGCCTTTCAGGACCGGGTGCGCCGCAACTACGCGACCCTGGGCGAGGCCGTGCGGCTGATGTCGGCCATGGCGGAAACCGCCGAGGCCGCCCGTCGCGCGCCCCCTGCGGCTCCCGTCCTCCCCACGCCCGCCCCGGCCTCGCCCGCCGTCTCGCTCGAACCGCCCCGGCCGGAGCCGCCCAGACTCGAGCCCGCACCCTCCGCCCGCCCGGTGACGGCCACCCGGCTGGCCGCCGCCGCCTGGGCGGAGGCGCGCCAGGCCGCGCCCGCATCGGCCGCCGCCGGTCCGCCCGTCCAGGCTCCGTCCCCGCCCGAACCCCGCGCCGCGGAGGTCGCCGCCTTCGCACCCGCCGCCACCGGCGCGGCGGCGTCCGAACCGCTGTTGCGGCCGCGGCTCAAGCTCGCCCCCACGGAGGAGGACGAAGCGATGCGGCGGTTGTTCGACCCCCCGTCCGCCCCCGCGCCCTCCCCCGCCGCCGGCCGCGCGGCCGAGCCTGAGAAGGACGGCTGGTCCTGGCGCGACCTGCTGTCGACGGTGGACGACGAGCCGGTGGACGAGGAGGGGCTGGGCGAGCGCCTCGCGGCGGAGGTCGCCGCCATGGGCGTGGACGCGGACGCCCTGCTCCCGGCCGGCCGGGCGGACGAGCTGGCGGAGGCCTGGAAGCGCGGCGGCGCGGCGGGGGCGGCCGAGCTGGTGCGCCGCATGGCTCCGGCCGCCGTGCGCCGGTTGTCGCGCCGCGCCGCCGCCGACCGGGTGCTGGGCGCGCAGATCGACCACTACCTGCGGCGCGCCGGCGCGCGGGCGGGCGAGGCCGCGCGTCGGCCGGACGCCGAGGCGGCCCTGCGGGCCCTGTTCTCCCAGCCGGCGGGGCGCACCCACCTGCTGCTCGCCGCCGCCGCGGACGCGCGCTGAGGCGGCCCGGATGACGGACCGGCTGCGCCTGGACGCGCGCGAGGAGCGCTGGCCGCTGCGCGACGCCTTCGTCATCTCCCGCGGGGCCAAGACGGAGGCGCGGGTGGTGGTGGCCGAGGTGCGCGACCCGCAGGGCCGGGTCGGCCGGGGCGAGGCCGTTCCCTACGCCCGGTATGGCGAAACGGTGGAGGGCGTGCTGGCGGCGATCGCCGCCGTCCGCCCGGAGCTGGAGGCCGAGCGGGAGGCGGAGGCCGGCCGCGCCCGGCTGCAGTCGCTGCTGCCCCCGGGCGCGGCGCGCAACGCGCTGGATTGCGCCCTGTGGGACCTGCAGGCCAAGGCTGCGGGCGTCCGCGCCTGGACGCTGGCGGGACGCGGGCGCCTCGACCCCGTCAAGACCGCCTACACCCTGAGCCTCGCCCCGCCCGAAGAGATGGCCGCCGCCGCCCGCGCCCAGGCGCGCCGCCCCATGCTGAAGCTCAAGATCGGCGGCGCGCACGACCTGGACCGGGTGGCCGCCGTGCGCGGGGCCGCGCCCCGGACGCGGCTGATCGTGGACGCCAACGAGGCGCTGGCCTTCGACGACCTCGTGCGCCTCGGGCCCGAGTTCGCGCGGCTGGGCGTGTCCCTGGTGGAGCAGCCCCTGCCCGCGGGGGCGGACGCGGCGCTGGAGGGCTGGACCTCCCCCGTGCCGTTGTGCGCGGACGAAAGCCTGCACACCCGGGCCGAGCTGGCCGACTGCGCGCGTCGCTACGCCTGCGTCAACGTCAAGCTCGACAAGACCGGCGGGCTGACGGAGGCGCTGGCCCTGGCGGCGGAGGCGCGCGCGCGGGGGCTGGAGGTCATGGCCGGCTGCATGGTGGCGACCTCCCTGGCCATGGCCCCCGCCCTGCTGATCGCCCAAGGAGCCGCCTACGTGGACCTGGACGGGCCGCTGCTGCTCCTGCACGACCGCGAGCCGGGGCTCACGGTGCGGGGTTCGATGCTGGAGCCGCCCCCCGCCGCCCTGTGGGGCTGACCCGGGCGCGCGGGCGATCGGTCGGCCGATTGACGCGGGCGAGGCGGCGGGCGAGCATCGGGCGATGATCCCCGCCCTGCGCTTCTGGACGACGCTGGCCGCCTTGGACGGGCTGGCGGCGGTGGCGGCGGGGGCCTTCGGCGCGCACGCCGCCGGCGATCCCGCGGTGCGCGAGCTGCTCCGCACGGGCGCCCAGTACCAGTCGGTCCACGCGGCGGCGGCGCTGGCGGCGGCGGCGTTCGGACGGGGCCGACCCGGGCGCGCGACCGCAGCCGCGACCTGGGCGGCGGGGCTGTTCGCCGTGGGCGGCCTCCTGTTCGGCGGCTCCCTGGACGTGCTGGCGGTCACGGGGGTGCGCGCCTGGGGGGCGGTGACGCCCGTGGGCGGTCTGCTCTTGATGGCGGGCTGGGCGGCCGCGGGCTGGGCGGCGCTCGCCGCCTCTCCCGCGCCCGAAGCCTAGGCGCCCCTGGGCCCGGGCGCGGCGGCGGAGGCGGTGCGGACCGGCGCGGGCGCGCCGCCCCCGACCTCGCCCAGGCGCGTCTTCATGCGCCGCACCCAGCCGGCCAACACGTCCGCGTCGCCCACCGCCCGGCCGAACGCGCCGCCGGCGGTGGCGGGCTCCGTTCCGCCGCCCGAGCCCCCCAGGCCGGCCAGGGCCACGCCCAGCGCCTCGCGCTGCGGACCGTCGACGGCCAGCTTGGCGTAGCGGCCGCGCACGCGCGCCAGCGCCTGGTCGTCCCCCGCCAGGGTGTAGGCGGCGCCCGTGCGGATCAGGAGCGCGGTGTCGGCGGGGTCGAGGGGGGCGGGCGACTTCCAGCGCTCGCCCAGTCGCGCCTCCATCCAGCGGCCGGCCGCGGGCCAGTCCCGACCCTTCCAGGCGGCCAGCGCCTTGACCTCCAGGGCGTCGGGCGAGGTCTCCGTCCCCACCAGCTCCAGGGCGTGGTCGTAGCGGCCGAGCATGACCAGGGCGCGCGCCTCCAGCAATCGCCGTTGGATGTTGAGGGCCATGGGCAGCAGGGTGGAGCGCGACCCCTCGATGGCGTTGATCGCCCCGTCCGGCTTGCCGGCCATGAGTTCTATGGCGGCCAGGTCCGTCGCCACCTGCGCCTTCGCCGCCCCGTTCAGCCGGTTGTCGACCTGGTAGCGCAGGAGGTCGGCGGCCTGGTCCAGAAGGTCCACGTCCGCCAGCCGCTTGACCAGGCGGCGCACCATCAGGTCGCCGTCGGCCCCCACGGGGGTGAGCTCCTTGAAGTCGTAGAACAGGGCCAGCGCCTGGATGGGCTCCATGCCGTCGGCGCGGCCCTCCAGGAACAGCGCCTTGAAGGCGTCGGCCAGGTCCGTGTGCAGGGCGATGGAGGCCGGCAGGTCCGGCAGCCGCCCGCCCGCCGAGCGCAGCGCTTCCAGCGCTTCGCGGTAGCGGCCCTGGGCGATGTCCATGCGGCCGAGCTCGCGGATGGTCTCCATCTCCGTGGCGTCGCCGCGCCAGCGGAACCGCAGGGAGTCGAGCGCGGCCAGCGCCTCGGGAACGGGGATCGCGCCCTTCGCCAACCGCAGCCGCAGGGCGGCCAGTTCCGCCGGGGCCGCCACCGCGCCGTAGGGCGAGCGCGCCACCGCCTCGTAGAGCGCCAGGGCGGGGGCGGCCTGGCCGGACGCCTCCACCAGCCGGGCCTGGGCCAGGCGCAGGCCGTCCGTCTCGTCCGGGTCCAGGGGGCCGGTGGCCAGCGCCAGGGCGCCCTTGGCCGCCCCCAGGTCGCCCACCGCCACCGCCGTCTCGGCGTCCGCCCGGGCCAGGCGCGCGCGCCACCTGGCGGGAAACTGCGCCAGGGCGGGGCGGCCGCGGGCGAACTGCCCGCGCGCGCCGGCCGCATCGCCCTGCTGGGCGGCGGCGTAGCCGCGCCAAAGCGCGCTGGCGGGGTCTTCCGCGGTGGCGGGGGTGGAGAAATCGGCCTCCGCGTCCTTCCAGCGACCGACCATGGCGCGCGCCGCGCCCCGCAGGCCGCGGAACTCGGCGTCGTCGCCCAGCGCGGGCGAGGCCTTCAGGAGCGTGTTGAGGACCCCGATCGCCTCGAAGGCGAGGTCGGACCCCACGAGGAAGCGCGCCAGGCCCAGGCGCGCCCGCACGCCCGCGCCCGGCCCCGCCTGGGTCTCGCGCGCGGCGCCGTCCAGCAGCCGGTCGTAGCGCGCCAGGAAGCCGCCCTCCCCCGTCCGCGCCCAGGCGGGGTCGATCAAGGCGGGCAGGGCGGCGGGAGCGGGCAGGTCGTCGCTTCCCTCGGCGGCGGCGGCCAGCACGGGAGCGGCGATCTCCGGCGACAGGGCCAGCCCGCGGGGGCGGCCCACGTGGACGAGGTCGCCGTCCGCCTGAACGGCCAGGTCGTCGGCGATCGGCCGCACCGCCAGCCCTGCGGCGGTGGGCAGGAAGGCCGCTTCCACGAAGCTGCGTCCGGCCGCCAAGCCCTTGGCGGGGGCGAGCGCGGTCACCACCGCCAGCTTGTCGCCCACGGCCGGGTCCGTGAGCCAGACCACGCCGGTGGAGCCCGCCATGCGCGCCTCCAGCCCGGAGGGACCGGCCGCGTCCCGGCGGATGTCGACCCCCGCGGGGGCGGGGGCGTCCGGGCCGAAGCTCACCGTCCAGGCGGCCGCGTCGCCGTCCGCGCCCACGCGCACGTCGGCGGGCGCGAGCACGCGCAACGCGGTGAAGCCCGGTCCGGAGACCGGCTGGAAACCGCGCGCCTGCCTGAGACCGCGCGGAGCGGCGGACAGGTCGAGCCGGGCGGCGGCGTCGAACACGATCCACACCGCCTCGCCCCGCCGGAACACCGCGGCCCCCAAGGGCGCGCGCCAGGGAAAGCGCAGCAGGAGGGTGGAGCCGCGCAGCTCCGAACCCATGCGCACGGCGCCGGAGGCGGGGACCGGGTTCGGGCGCGGCGGCGGAGCGGCGGGCGCCTCGGCCGGCTTGGGCGGCGGCGGGGAGACGTTGATCCAGGCGGCGCCGTCCGCATAGCCGAAGCGCGCCTCGTCGCCGTCGGCGGGGGTGAAGCGCAGCTCGGTCCCGGCGGCGGTGGTGCGCTTCTCGGCGGACTTGAGGAAGGGCGGCGGGGCCACGTGCAGCCGGGCGATGTCGGGGGCGGCGCCCGCGAAGCGCGCCACCACCACGGATCCGTCCATGGACAAGCGCGGCCTGGCGCCGTGGATCTCCAGCCGGGAGAAAGCTCCCGCCTTGCCGACCTTGACCTCCACGCCCGGGGAGGCGGCCGCGTGCGTGCTCTCGGCCAGCGCCGTCGACACGGGGGCGAGCGCCTGCCCCGCCAAGGCGGCGACGGCCAGCAGGCCGGAAGCGGAGCGGAAGGGGCGCGGTGGCACGCCGCCACCCTGCCCCGGCCGGGCTTGTGGTCCAGTTAATCCGGCGGACGGCTCAGGCGGGCTTGGCGGCGGGAGCGGCGGGCTTGGACGGTGAGGCGGGCGGCGCGACGGCGGAGCCGGCGGCGGGCGGATCTGCGGAGGCGACGGCCGCCGCCGGCTTGCGCGCGGACCGGGCCGGCCGACGGGGCGCCCGCTTGCCCGCGCCCGGAGCGGCGGCCCCCTCCCCGGCCTCGCCCGGCGCGGGGGCGGACGGCGCGTTGAGCGCCTGTTGCAGGGTCTGGGCGGGGGTGAAGCGGTGGGCGAGCAGCTCCGTCAACTTCTTGCCCTCCGCCGTGCCCATCTGCGACATGATGGCGGCGAGGATGGCGGGCTTGGTTTCGGCGATCTTGGCGGCCACCGGCACGCGCACCCGGTCGTCCAGCGCGGCCATGAGCGCCCCGGCGTCGCGCGGCTTCATCTTCTCGTAGACCACCACGAGCTTGTCGACCTCGCCCGCGTCCTGCCCGTGCGACTGGTCGAGCAGTCCCTGGAGCTGGCCCTTGAGGTCCTCCAGGTTGTGCAGCTTGGCGTCCAGCTTCACGGACGCGGCGTTGATGAGCTGCATCTGCGTGTCCAGCGCCTGCTCGCGCGCGTCCAGCTGGCCGCGCCGCGCGCCCAGATTCTGCAGGGTGGCCAGCTCGGCGGGGGACAGGCCCGCCTCCTTGGCGAGTTCGGCGGGCGAGCGCACGCACACGGCCGGCGGCGGGGGCGGCGGCGCGGGCCGCGCCGCCCGGGCCGGGCCGGGGCGGGGCGGGGCGGCGTGGGGCGGCGGGGCCTCCGCCGCGTCCGCCCGGGGGGACAGCAGCGCCGGCAGGAACCGGGCGTCCGACAGCGCCTTGACCGCCAGCACGCCGCCCACGGCGACGGCGACCAGGGGCAGGAGGCGGGGAACGGTGCTCATGGGCGCGCTCCGGTGCGGCGGGCGACGAAGCGGGCCAGCGGGCCCTCGCCGTCGACGGGCGGAAGGGAAGGCGCGGCGGCGGCCCGCTCGGGCGCAGGCTCGGGAACGCGCGGAAGGGTCGGCCCCGCCGTGCGGAGCGGCCCGAGACCACGGGCGGACCCGACGGGCGGCTCGCGCGACGGGTCGGGCGCGGGCGCGGTCTGCGGCGGCGTGGAGCGCGGGGCGGACCGCGGCGAAGGCGCCGCCGCCGCCGCCCGCTCCGCACGCAGAACGGCCGTCTCCGCGTCCGCCGTGGCGCGTTCCAGGCGGGTGGACAGGCTGCGCGCGGTTTCTATGCGCGTCAGGAGCTGGTCGTGGGCCTCCACGGTCGCCGCGCGCAGGGCGCAGAGCCCCGCCTCCGCCCGGGCGGCCGCACCGTCGAGTTCGGACACCGACTTGGCGAAGGCCGCGTGGCCGTCGCGCAGCGCCTGGAGCCGCCCGTTCAGCCGCACGCCCACGGCCAGGGCGGTGATCAGCAGGGTGACGAGCAGGAGGTCGAGGCCGACGGAGACGGGGTTCACGGCCGGGCCGTCAGGGCGCGCTTGGCGGCGGAAGTCAGCGGCTCCTCCACCCGCACGGCGATGTTGGGGCCGCGCCGGCCCATGCGGCCGCGGGTGAGCGGGATGGAGCCCGCCCGGATCTCGATCAGGCTCTCGGGGCCTGCGTTGAGCATCAAGGTCTCGCCCACCTGCAGGTCGAGCACGCGGCGCAGGTCGACCTGCAGCTCGTCCACCACCGCGCGAACCTCCATCTGCGTGGACCAGAGCTCGGTGGCGAGGTGGCTTTCCCAGATGTTGTCGCGACCGAACTTCTCGCCCATGAACTGCTGGAGCAGCATCTTGCGGATGGGCTCCAGCGTCGCGTAGGGCAGCAAGAGCTCCAGGCGCCCGCCGCGGTCCTCCATGTCGATCCGCAGCTTGATCAGGATGGCGGCGTTGGCCGGGCGCGCGATGGCGGCGAAGCGCGGGTTGGTCTCCAGGCGGTCCAGCACGAAGTCGACGGGGGTCAGCGGCTCGAAGGCGGCGCGCGCGTCGGCCAGCACCACCTCCACCATGCGCTGCACCAGGGCGCGCTCGATGGTGGTGTAGGGCCGCCCCTCGATGCGCATGGCCGCGGTGCCGCGCCGCCCGCCGAGCAGCACGTCCACGATCGAGTAGATCAGGTTGGAGTCGACGGTCAGCAGGCCGTAGTTGTCGAGCTGCTCGGCGCGGAACACGCTGAGGATGGCCGGCAGGGGGATCGAGTTCAGGTAGTCGCCGAAGCGGATGGAACTGATGTTGTCGAGGCTCACCTCGACGTTGTCGCTGGTGAAGTTGCGCAAGGAGGTGGTCATCAACCGCACCAGCCGGTCGAAGACGATCTCCAGCATGGGCAGGCGCTCGTAGGAGACGAGCGCGGAGTTGATGATCGCGCGCACGCCGCTGCGGTCGGCGGCGTCGTCGTGGGACATGTCGAAGCCCAGCAGGCTGTCGATCTCGTCCTGGTTGAGGATGCGCTCGACCGCTTCCGGCTCGGGGCCGGCGTCGGCCGTCGCCGACCATTCGGGGCCGTCGTCCACGGACGGGTCGCTCACGGCGCGGGGCTCAACTGACCAACATTTCCTGGATCAGCACCGCGTTCACCTTCGCGGGAGCGATGACCAGGTTGACCCGGCGCTGGATCTCCATGCGCAGTTGATAGCTGCCGGCGCTGCCGTTCAGGTCTTCCGGGCGCAGTTCGCGCAGGAAGCCCTGGAACATGTCGTTCAGGCGCGGCGCGTTGGGCTCGATGGCGTCGGCGGTCTCCTGGTCGGGCACCTCGAAGGCGAGCTTGAGCTTGAGGTAGCTCTGCTTGCCGTCGGTGGTCTGTATGTTGGCGATGATGTCCGGCATGGTGTAGAAGATCACCCCGTCCGGCCCCTCGCTGATCGGGCTCTTCTCACCCTTGCCCTTCTCGCCGCCCTCCTTCTTCTTGGCGGCCTTGTGCTTGGGCTTGGCGTGGTCGGCGGCCTCGGCCTTGTGACCGCCGCCCAGCATGGCCATGGCGCCCAGGCCGCCGCCGCCCAGCACCACCAGCGCGCCCACGCCGCCGGCGATCAGGATCATCAAGGGCGGCTTCTTCTTGGCGGGCGCGCCCTCCTCCCCTTCGGCGGGGGCGGCGTCGGGCGCGGGGGGCGTCTTGGCCTTCGACATGGGGCACGCGGAAACGGACGGCGGGAGACGCCTCACTGCGGCCCGAACCGTTAACGGAGCGTGCAGGTCGGCAAAACATGCCCTGCCGGCGCGCTTCGCCGGGTTTCGACCTGCCCGGTGGTCCCCCAAACCCGTTGACCCGCAAGGGATCGCACGACGGCACGGCCGTTGCACCGTTCATCGTGAACGGGACGCCCCATGGACAACGCCCTCTACGTCGGACTGTCGAAGCAGATGACGCTCCAGCGCCAGCTGGACATCGCCGCCAACAACATCGCCAACCTCGACACCGCCGGCTTCAAGGTCGAGAACCTGATGCTGCAGACCGATCCTCTGGTTCCGCAGAAGGCGCCGCGCTTCGGCCCGGTGAAGTACGCGCTGGACGACGGGGTGGCGCGCGACTTCGGCCAGGGCGGCGTCGAGCAGACGGGCGGCCCCTACGACTTCGCCATCCAGGGCGACGCCTTCTTCCAGGTGCAGACGCCCGCCGGCCCGCGCTTCACCCGCGACGGCCGCTTCGGCGTGGACACCCAGAACCGGCTGGTCACCAAGGACGGGAACCCCGTGCTGACCGCCGAGGGCTCGGAGATCAGCTTCGACCCGGCCAAGTCCCCGCCGTCGGTGGGCAAGGACGGAACGATCTCCCAGACCGACGAGCACGGCCAGGTCACCCAGGCGGGCAAGCTCACCGTGGCGCGCTTCGCCGACCTGAAGGGCCTGCGCAAGGACGGCGACAACCTGTTCGCCACGGACGAGACGCCGATCCCCGCCGCCGACGCCCAGGTCCGCCAGGGCGCGGTGGAGCGCGCCAACGTCAAGCCCGTGCTCGAGATCACCAGCCTGATCGACACCACCCGCGCCTACGAGCGCGTCATGTCGATCATGAACTCCACCTCCGACCTGTCGAGAAGCGCCGTCCAGCGCCTCGGCAAGGCCGCCTGACCTTAAGGATCGCAGCAGATGAGGGCGCTTCGCATCGCGGCCACCGGCATGGCCGCCCAGCAGCTCAACGTGGAGACCATCTCCAACAACATCGCCAACATGAACACGGTGGGCTTCAAGAAGCAGCGCGCCGAGTTCCAGGACCTGCTCTACGAGAACGTCTCGCGCATGGGCGCGCAGAGCTCGGACGCGGGCACGGTGGTGCCCACGGGCATCCAGGTGGGCTCCGGCGTGAAGACGGGTTCGGTGTACCGCATCACGCTCCAGGGGGCGCTGACGCAGACGGGCAACAAGTTCGACCTGGCGATCAACGGCCGCGGCTACTTCCAGGTGACGCTGCCGTCCGGCGACACGGGCTACACCCGCGCGGGCAACTTCAGCGTCAACGACCAAGGCCAGCTCTGCACGGTCGACGGCTATCTCGTGCAGCCTCAGATCAGCGTTCCGCAGAACGCCACGGACGTGACCATCTCCAAGTCCGGCCAGGTGCAGGTGAGCATCCCCGGCCAGACCGCGCCGCAACAGGTCGGCCAGCTGCAATTGTCCACCTTCTTCAACGAGGCGGGACTGGAGGCGATCGGCGACAACTACTTCCTGCAATCAGGCTCTTCGGGCGCGCCGGTGACGGGAAACCCGACCACCACGGGCTACGGCTCGCTGCTGCAGGGCTACACGGAGGCGTCCAACGTCGACCCGGTGAGCGAGATCACCAGCCTGATCGTGGCCCAGCGCGCCTACGAGATGAACTCCAAGGTGGTCACCGCCGCCGACCAGATGCTTTCCACCACCTCCCAGCTGAAGTCGTGACCATGACCCGCGCCCTGCTGCTCGCGCTCGCCGCCTCCGTCCTCGCCCTGCCCGCCCTGGCCGCCACGCCCGTGGACCTGCGCGACCACCCGGAGAGCCACGGGGCCTCCGTCACCCTGGGCGACCTGTTCGACGGCGCGGGATCGGCCGGTTCCGCGGTGGTCGGCGAGGCCGCGCCCACCGGGGCGGAGACCGTGCTGGAGGCCGGCCGGGTGCAGACCGCCGCCCGCCGCGCCGGGCTCGACTGGGCCAACGCCCAGGGCCGCCGGCGCATCGTGGTCGCCTCCGTGGAGGGTCCGCGCCCCGCCGCCGCCGCCCGCGCCCGCGCCGGGCGCAGCCGCGGCGGCGTGCTGGCCTACGCGCGTTCGCTGAACGTGGGCGAGGTGGTGCAACCCTCCGACCTCGTCTGGAGCGACGAGGCGGTGGCCCCCTCCGACGCGCCGTCCGATGCGGACGCGGCCATCGGCAAGGCCGCGCGCCGCCCCCTGCGCGAGGGCGCGGCCGTGGCCGCCCGCGACCTGGCCAGCCCCCGGGTGATCCGCCGCGACGACCTCGTCTCCGTCGCCTTCGAGGACGACGGGATCGCGCTGACGCTCCAGGCCAAGGCCCAGGGCGAGGCGGCGGTGGGCGAAAACGTCACCCTGCAGAACGTGCAGTCCAAGAAGCTTCTGGAGGCGGTGGCGTCCGGCCCCGGCCAGGCGGTGGTCGGCCCCGCCGCCGAGCGCCTGCGCCGCGCCGCCTTCGACCCCGCCCTGCGCTTCGCCGCGCGCTGACCCGACCCCCGCACCGGATCCCCGCCATGCGCGCTCCCCTCCGCCCCCTCCTCCTGGCCGCCGTTCTCGCCGCCCCGTCGATGCTGGGGGCCTGCGCCTCCATCCACGACGCGGTGGCCACGCCGACCATGACGCCCATCGTCTACCCCGTCCCCCAGGCCCCGCCGCGCCCGCCCATGCTGGAGAGCCGCGACGAGGGCCCGCGCCCCGCCTCGTCCAACTCCCTGTGGCGCAACGGTTCGCGCGCCTTCTTCCACGACCAGCGCGCGTCCAAGGTGGGCGACATCCTGACGGTGAACATCGACATCACCGACAGCGCCAAGCTGCAGAACAACACGGCGACGCAGCGCTCGGCCAAGACCAACCTCGGCCTGTCCAACCTGTTCGGGCTGGAGGGATCGGTCGGCAAGTTCCTGCCCTCGGGCTTCGACCCCAAGAACGCGGTCGGGACCACCAGCGACCTGTCGTCCAACGGCCAGGGCTCGGTGAACCGGTCCGAAGCGGTGCAGTTGACCATCGCGGCGGTGGTCAGCTCCATCCTGCCCAACGGCAACCTGGTCATCCAGGGCCGCCAGGAGGTGCGCATCAACCAGGAGCTGCGCGAGCTGACCATCGCCGGCGTCGTGCGGCCGGAGGACATCACCTCCTCCAACACCATCAAGCACACGCAGATCGCCGAGGCGCGGGTCAGCTACGGCGGCAAGGGGCAGGTCACCAACGTGCAGAAGACCCCCGCCGGCCAAGCCCTCCTCAACAGCTTCAGCCCGTTCTGACGCCGGCGGCCGAGACCGGACCCCCGCCGTAGAGCCAGTCGAGCCGCGCGAGGGCCCCTCCCGGCCTCAGACGGTCCTGCAGGGCGGCCGCGCCGAAGGCCGCCGCCGCCGCCGCCTCGGGCAGGTGGAACAGCCGCGCGTTGCGGCTGGAGGCCGCCTGCACCCGGCGCACCCGCGGCAGACGGCGCGCGGCGTAGGCGGCGAGGGCGGGCTCCACGCCCTCGCGCCCGACATCGGCCACGGCCTCGGCCAGCGCCCAGGCGTCCTCGATCGCCATGGCCGCGCCCTGGGCCAGGAAGGGGAGCATGGGGTGGGCCGCGTCGCCCAGCAGCGCCAGACGCCCCCGCGCCATGGCCGTGGCGGGCGACCGGTCGAACAGCGCCCAGCGCCAGACGGGACCGTCGGCCGCCGCCCGCACGAGCGCGGCCACCGGCTGCGGCCATCCCCCGAAGGCGCGCAGCAGCAGGGCCGGGTCGCCCGGCTCGCGCCAGGACTCCGCCTCCCACCCCCTCGCCTCGACGACCGCCACGAGGTTCACCGCCGCGCCGGCGCGCACGGGGTAGTGGACGAAGTGGGCGGCGCGCGCGGTCCACACGGCGGCCACCGGCGGCGCGCCCCCCGGCGCCAGCGCCGACGCCTCCACCACCGCGCGCCAGGCCACTTGGCCGGTGAAGCGCGGCGCGTCCTCGCCCGCCGCCGCGGCCCGCAGGCGCGAGCGCACCCCGTCGGCCGCGACCACGAGGTCGGCGGAGGGCGTCGCCCCGTCCGACAGGCGCACGCGGCCGTCCGCGTCGACGCCCAACGCCTCCACGCCCAGGCGCAGGTCGGCGGCGCCGCGCGCGCGCACCGCGTCCAGCAGCAGCGCCTGCAGGTCGGCGCGGTGGACCTGCAGGTAAGGCGCGCCCCACCGCTCCCGCGCCGCGACCCCCAGGGGCGCGCGCAGGCGCAGGCGGCCGGTGGCGGCGGAGCGGACCTCCAGGGCCTCGGGCGCGAAGGCCGCCCTGCGCAGGGCCTCGCCCACGCCCAGGGCGTCCAGCACGCGCACGGCGTTGGGGCCGAGCTGCACGCCCGCGCCCGCCTCGCCCAGCACCGGCGCGCGTTCCACCACCAGCGGGCGAACGCCGCGCGCGTGGAGCGCCAGCGCCGTCGCCAGCCCGCCCACGCCCGCTCCCGCCACCACCGCCCGCACGCCCCGCCCCCGTCCGCCCCCGCTTGACCGGGCCCGCGGCGGCGAACATGGGCTGAGGGGGCTTGAACGCAATGCGGAGTCGGCGCGTTCTGCCGCATAGGGACGATGTCCGGGAGGTCGCGCGCGTGGTGCTGGATTTCCGGGTCGGCGACGAACTCCAGGCGCCTGCGCGGCGCGGGGGATCGACCGCGCGGACCCTGGCCGACCCCGACCGCCGCCGCCACCTCGTCGACACCACCATGCTGTTCGCCCCGCGCAGCGGCGGGGTGAAGCGTTACCTGCTCGCCAAGCGCGCCTGGCTGGAGCTGCACCGCCCCGACCTGCGCCACACCCTGGTGGTGCCGGGCTCGGCCACGCGCGACACCGGGCGCGGCGTGGTCAACATCGCCGCCGCGCGCCTGCCCTTCGGCGACGGCTACCGCTGGCCCGCCTCCACCCGCCGCTGGGCCGACCGGCTGGAGGCGCTGGCCCCCTCCGTCATCGAGGCGGGCGACCCCTACGCCCCCGGCCGCGCCGCCTTGGAGGCGGGCGAACGGCTGGGCGCGCCCGTGGTGGGCTTCTGCCATTCGGACCCCGCCGCCCTGGCCGCGCTGCACCTGGGCGAGTGGGCCGAGCCGCCGGTGCGTCGGCGCTGGGCGCGGCTGTTCCGCCGCTTCGACCAGGTGGTCGCCCCCTCGCGCCACATCGCCGAGCGCCTGCTCCACGCGGGCGTGCCCGGGGTGCACGTCACCCCGCTGGGGGTGGACACCGACCTGTTCCGGCCCGACCGCGCCGACCCCGCCGGCCTGCGCCGCCAGCTGGGCCTGCCCGCGCGCACGCGCCTCCTGGTGTTCGCCGGGCGGCCCGCGCGCGAGAAGAACGTGGAGGTGCTGCTGGACGCCGTCGCCCGGCTGGGCCCGGACTACCACCTGCTGCTGGTGGCGGCGGGCGCGGGGGCGCGGCCCCAGTCCAACGCCACCTGCCTCGACTACGAAACCGATCCCCGCCAGGTCGCGCGGCTGATGGCCAGTTGCGACGCCTTCGTCCACGCCAACGACCACGAGCCCTTCGGGCTGATCGCGCTGGAGGCCATGGCCTGCGGCCTGCCCATGGTGGGCGTGGCCTCCGGCGGCATCGCCGAGATCGTGGACGCGGCGGTGGGCGAACTCGCACCGCGCGCCGCGGCCGGTCCCCTGGCGGAAGCGGTGGAGGCGCTGTTCGCCCGGGACGTGGAGGCGGTGGGCGCCGCCGCCCGCGCCCGCGCCGTCGCCCGCCACGGCTGGCACGCCACATTCACCGACCTGTCGGCGCTCTACGACCGGTTGTGCGGCTGCGGGCGCCCGGGACCGCCCGCCGAGGTGGTGCCCCTGCCCGTGCGCGCCCACTGAAGCGGGTCGCGGCCGCCCGTTGACCGGCCGTCAAGGCTTGCGCGGGCAGGCTGCGGGCCGGACGGCGGGATGTGGACGGCATGGCCAAGGCGCAGTTTCAGCGGCTCCAGCGCGTGTGGGTCGAGTCCGTGGGCGTGTGGGCGGTGGTGGACCGGGTGGTCCCCGTGTGGACCCAGGGCTTCGACGAGCCCGTGCGCATCACCTACGAGGTGGGGCTGGGGCGCGAGTTCCAGGCGGCGGAGTTGCGTCCGGAGGCTCCCGCCGCCGCCGCCGAGGCGGACTGCGGCTGGCGCGTCCTGCGCGCGCGCAACAAGTGGCAGAACCCCGAGGACTGCGCCCACCACCCCCACCCCGGCACCTTCCCGGTGGTGGTGACCGATCCCAAGGACTGGGGCGGCTGGCGCACCCCCGGGTCCGAGTACGATCGCGACCCGACGCGGATCGAGCGCCAGGCCCGGCTGATCGCCGCCGCCCCCCATCTCGGCCGCCTGGCCGAGAGCTTGGTGGCGCTGGCCTCGGAGGCGGGCGACGACGCGCCCCCCGCCCTGCGCGAGCTCGCTCTGGAGGCCCGCCGACTGCTGCGCCAGACGGCGGGCGAACCGGCCGCCGCCCCCCTCGCCGCGCCCGGCCTCGCCGGGAGGCTCCACGCCGCCTGATTCCGGACGCGACGCGCGCGACGGAGGCCGCGCCAACTGGCGGGCGGCGGTCGCCGGCGCTAGACTCCGCCCATGCGCACCGACCAGCCCGTCCCCGTCCGCCTGGCCGACTATCGGCCGCCCGCCTTCCTGGTCGACACGGTCGACCTCCGCTTCGACCTGCACCCCTCCGCCACCCGGGTGACCGCGCGCCTGGCGATGCGCCGCGTGCGACCGGACGAGCCCCTGCGGCTGGACGGCGTGCGGCTGAAGCTCGTCTCGGCGGCGGTGGACGGGCGCCCGCTCGCCGCCGCCGACCTGCGGGTGGACGAGGAGTCGCTCACCGTTCTCGCCGACCTGCCCGACGCCTTCGTGCTGGAGACGCAGGTGGAGATCGACCCCGCCGGCAACACCGCGCTGGAGGGCCTGTACATGTCCGGCGGCCGCTACTGCACCCAATGCGAGGCGGAGGGCTTCCGCAAGATCACCTACTTCCCCGACCGGCCGGACGTCTTGGCGCGCTACACGGTGCGCGTGGAGGCGGACGCGGGCCTGGCGCGCCTGCTCTCCAACGGCAACCTCGTGGAGACGGGCGAGGCGGGCCCCGGCCGCCGCTACGCGGTGTGGAACGACCCCTTCCCCAAGCCCTGCTACCTGTTCGCCCTGGTGGCGGGCGAGCTGGACGAGCTGGACGACCGCTTCACCACCGCCAGCGGCCGCGAGGTGGCCTTACGCATCTACGTCGATCCGGGCCAGGCGCCGCGCGCACTCTACGCCATGGACAGCCTGAAGCGCGCCATGCGTTGGGACGAGACCGCCTACGGCCGCGAGTACGACCTCGACCTGTTCATGATCGTGGCGGTGCGCGACTTCAACTTCGGCGCCATGGAGAACAAGGGGCTGAACATCTTCAACAGCTCGCTGCTCCTGGCCGATCCCGAAACCGCGACGGACGCCGACTACGAGCGGATCGAGAGCGTGGTGGCCCACGAGTACTTCCACAACTGGACCGGCGACCGCATCACCTGCCGCGACTGGTTCCAGCTGTGCCTCAAGGAAGGCCTGACCGTGTACCGCGACCAGGGCTTCTCCGCCGACATGCGCGGCGCGGCGGTGCAGCGCATCAAGGACGTCCGCCAGCTGCGCGGCCGGCAGTTCCCCGAGGACCAGGGGCCGCTCAGCCATCCGGTGCGGCCGCAGAGCTACCTCAAGATCGAGAACTTCTACACCGCGACCATTTACGAGAAGGGCGCCGAGCTGATCGGCATGCTCAAGACTCTGCTGGGCGAGGCGGGATTCCGCGCCGCCATGGACCTCTACTTCGAGCGTTTCGACGGGACGGCGGCCACCATGGAGGATTTCCTGGGCTGCTTCACACAGGCGGGCGGTCTGGACCTCGGCCCCTTCGCGCGCTGGTACGCCCAGTCCGGCACGCCCGAGGTGCGGATCGAGGCGCTCTACCGCACCGACCTGAAGGAGCTGCGGCTCACCTTCACCCAGGCGGTGCCGCCCGCCCCCGGCCGCATCGACGGCGGCCCGCTGGTGGTCCCCGTGCGACTGGGCCTGCTGGACGAGGAGGGCCGGCCCCAGCCGTTCCAGGCGGACGGTGCGACCGCGCCGGTGGATGAGCACGTGTTCGTGCTGGACGCGGCGCAGGCGCAGCTCACGCTGCGGGGGGTGGAGCGCCTGCCGGTGCTCTCGGCGCTGCGGGGCTTCTCCGCGCCGGTGAAGCTCTCCACGGACGAGCCGCCCAAGGACGCCTTCGTACGGCTGGCGGCGGACGGCGACCTGTTCAACCGCTGGGAGGCGGGCCAGACCCTGGCCCAGGACCTGATGCTGCGCCGCGCCGCGGGCCTGGCCGACGAGGTCAACGAGGAGCGCTACGCCGAGGCCCTCGGCCGCGCCCTCGACGACGGGGGCGCCGCGCACGCCTTCAAGGCGCTGCTGCTGCCGCTCCCTTCGGAGAACGAGCTGGCCCTCCTGCGCCAGCCCGCCGATCCGGCCGCACTCCACGCCGCGCGCGATGCGCTGCGGGGGCGGCTGGCCCTGCACCTGGGCCCGCGCCTGCGCGAGATGCACGGCGCGCTCCAGTCCACCGGCGAGTTCTCGCCGGACGCCGCCCAGGCGGGCCGCCGCGCCCTGCGCAACGCGGTGATCGAGCTGATGGTGGCGGACGGCACGACGGACGCCGCCGCCCGCGCCGAAGGCCACTTCCGCGCGGCGGTCGACATGACCGACGCCATGGGCGGCCTGGCGGCGCTGATGCTGGCGGGCGGCCAGCGCTTCGACGACGCGCTGGAGGCGTTCTACGCCAAGTGGAGCGGCGAGCCCCTGGTGGTCGACAAGTGGTTCGCCATCCAGGCGCGCGATCCCTCGGAGGGGGCGCTGGGACGCGTGCTGGGGCTGACGGTCCACCCCGCCTTCGACCCCAAGGTGCCCAACCGGCTGCGCGCCCTGGTGTCGACCTTCGCCAGCGCCAATCCCGCACGCTTCCACGCGCCGGACGGCTCGGGCCACCGCTTCCTGGCCGACCGCATCCTCATGGTCGACGGCTACAACCCCATGACCGCCGCGCGGCTGGTGGAGCCGCTCAGCGGTTGGCGGCGCTACGTCCCGGGCGTGGCGGCCAGCATGAAGGCCGAGCTCGCGCGGGTGGCGGGAACGGCGGGCGTGTCCAAGAACGTCTACGAACTCGCGGCCAAGGCGCTGGACGGCGCGGCGACCTGACTCACCGACGGCGGATGGCCGACCCGCCCCGCCCCGGTTAAGCTCACGTGAACGTGAATCGGAGGGGGCGGTTGGCGGGGGGCAGGCGCAGGCGCGCCGGCGGAGAGCCGGCCTCGCCGGGGTCGGAGAGGTCGAAGACCTCGTCCGCCCCGGGCGCCTCGCCGCGCCTGGCCGTGATGATCTCGCTGGCGCTGCTGATCGGCTACGCCACCCTGCTGGCCGTCCGCGAGGGGCCTTCGCGCGCGGAGCCTGACGCCGCCGGCCCGGCCGTGCGCCTGCTGGCCGCCCGGGCGGAGCTGGACCTGTCGCGCTTGCAGCTGGCGGCCCAGGCGGGAGCCGCCCTGCGCGCGCGCCTGCCGGGCGAACCGCTGGACGCGGTGGAGCTCGCCCGCCGCATCGCCGGCCCCGACGCCTCCGCCGCCGTGCTGGAACGCGGAACGGTGACCGCGGCCCAGGGCCCGGCCGGGGCCGCGGGCTGGGCCGCCGCCCGGCCGGGCGCGCCCCCCGTCGCCGAGCCGGACGGTTCGGGCCGGACGCGCACCTTCGCGGCCGCCGCCGCCGGCGCGGGAGCCGTGCTGGCGGTCGCCCGCGACCTGTCGGCGTTGGGGACCCCCTCCCCCGTCGGTCCCGTGCTGGTGGCGGACTCGCGGGGGCGCCTGCTGGCGGGGGGCGTCGGCGACCTGGGCTCCGCCCTGGGCGTGGACTTGGCCGCCGCCCGCGCCGCCGCAGGCTCCGGTGGTGAACTGCGCCTGCAACATACGGCCCGCGGCCCGCGGCGGGCCGTCATGGCGGTTCTACCTTCCGGCGGTCTCGCCGTGGTGCTGGCCCCGCCGGACGCGCCCGTGCGGCGGCTGGCGGACGTGCTCATGCTGCTGGCGCCCCTGGCGCTGGGCGGGGGGGTGCTGCTGCTTCTGCTGCACCAGCACGACCGGGCGGAGGCGGTGCGGCGCGAGACCGTGGACAGCGAACGGCGCTTCCGCGTGGCGGTGGAGGCGGCGCGCTGCGGCATCTGGGAGTGGAGCCTGCGCGAGGACCGGGTCTTCATGTCGGAGCTCACGGGCGTCATGCTGGGCTGGGGCGGCGCGGGTGTGGCCGACGGCGAGGAGGTGCTGGCGCGCATCGCCCCCGAGCACCGCGAGCGCGTGCGCCAGGCGCTGCGGGGAGCGCAAACCTTCGGGGCCTTCGACGTGAGCTTCAGCGTGCCCCAGGCGGGGGGCGGGGCCGCCTGGATCGACGCCCGCGGCCAGGCCTCCGCACCGGCGGACGCGCGCGGCTACGACCGGCTGATCGGCGTGGCGCTGGACGTCACCCCCGAGCGCTCGGCCCAGCACCGGGCCCAGTCGGCCGAGAGCCGGTTGCAGGACGCCATCGAGAGCGTGTCGGAGGCCTTCGTGCTGTGGGACCGCCACGGCCGTCTCGTGCTGTGCAACGGCGCCTACCGCGACGTGTTCTCCATCGAGGCGCAGGTGCTCAAGCCCGGGGCCTCGCGCCGCGAGCTGCTCAAGATCATGCAGCTCGCCATCCGCCGCGAGCGCACGGGGCCCGGCCATCGCGGCCGCCGCGAGGTCGAGCTCACCGACGGGCGCTGGGTGCAGATCGCCGAGCGCCGCACCTCCGACGGCGGCTCGGTGATGACCGCCGCCGACATCACTCCGCTCAAGCTGCAGGAGCGAGCGCGCCGCGAGAAGGAGGTCGCCCTGCGCGAAGCGGTGGGCCGGCTGGAGGTCAGCCGCACCGAACTCGCCGACCTCGCCGCCAAGTACCACGAGGCCAAGGTGCGCGCCGAGGAGGCCAACCGCGCCAAAAGCGAGTTCCTGGCCAACATGAGCCATGAGCTGCGCACTCCGCTCAACGCCATCATCGGCTTCTCCGAGATGATGTCCGCGGAGATGTTCGGCAAGCTGGGCGACCGCCGCTACACCGAGTACGCGCGCGACATCCTGGCCAGCGGCCACCACCTGCTGGCGTTGATCAACGACATCCTGGACATGTCCAAGATCGAGGCGGGCAAGCTCAGCCTCTATCTCGAGCCCACCGACCTGTCGGAGGCCGCCGCCGACGCCGCGCGCCTGGTGCGTGCGCGCGCGGAGAGCGCGGGCCTGCAACTGAACGTGGACATGCCGCAGGACCTGCCGGACGTGGAGGCCGACGCCCGCGCGCTCAAGCAGGTGCTGCTCAACCTGCTGTCCAACGCGCTCAAGTTCACCCCGGCGGGGGGGCGCATCGTCGTGCGCGCGCGACTGAACGGCGACGGCGAGGTGCACGTCTCGGTGTCGGACACGGGGATCGGCATAGCCAAGGCCGACCTCGGCCGGCTGGGGCGCCCCTTCGAGCAGGTGGAGCGCCAGCACGCCAAGACCTCCCACGGCACGGGGCTGGGCCTGGCGCTCACCCAGGCGCTGGTGCACCTGCACGGCGGCCGCTTCGAACTGGAAAGCGAGCCGGGCATGGGCACCACCGCGCACTTCACCCTGCGCACGGCCGCGGCCGCCGGGGTCGCGGCGCGCGGCGCGCGCCTGCCGGGGGTCGCCGCGGCCTGAGGCGCCCCGAGCCGCGGTTCAGGCCGACACCGCCTCGAAGGCGGCGTGGGCGCGCGCCCGGGCGTCGGCCAGGGCGGCCTCCAGGGCGGGAAAGTCGACGGCCCCGCCCGCCCGCGCCAGCAGGGCGCGCAAGGGGGCGGGTTCGGCCGACGGGTCGGGGGCCCCGCCCTCCAGCGCCAACCGCAGCAGTTGGGAAAGCGCCTGCTGCAGCGCCCAAGCGCGGTGCAGGTCGTCCAGCAGGCCCGCCGGGGCCGCGTCCGCCCGGTTCAGCGCTTCCAACGCGTCGCCGGTGTTGACGCACAGCGGGCCGCCCCGCGCCGCGCCCGTGAGCTGCAGGGTCTGGGCGGCGAACTCCACGTCCACCAGTCCTCCCGGGCCGAGCTTGAGGTCCCAGAGACCCCGGCCCGGCCGCTCGCGCGCCATCAGCGCGCGCATGGCGCGCACGTCCGCCGTGGCCGCGAGCGGGTCGCGCGGGCGGCGCAGGGCGCGCTCCAGGGCGGCGGCCACGTCCGCGGCGTAGGCGGCGCTGGTGGCCCAGGCCACCCGCGCGCGGGTCAGCGCCAGCAACTCCCAGGTCTGCGCCTCCCGCTCGTAATAGCTCTCGAGCGCCGCCAGGGAGACCGCCACGGGTCCGGACGTGCCCGAAGGGCGCAGCTGCAGGTCCACCGCGTACAGGCCGCCCTCCGCCGTCGGAGCCGCGAGCGCGGCGACCAGGCGTTGGGTGAAGCGCGCATAGACCGTCTCCGCCCCCCAGCCGCGGCCGGCGGAGACCGCGTCGGGGGCGGCGCGGTGCACGGTCATCAGGTCCAGGTCTGAGCCGGCGGTCATCTCGCGGCCGCCGAACTTGCCCAGCGCCACCACCGCGACCTCGCCCGGAAAGGCGCCGCCCGCGCGCTCGACCTCCGCCCAGGCGACGGGGGCCAGGGCCCCCAGGCACGCGTCGGCCAGGGCCGCGAAGGCGCGGCCCGCGTCCGGCGCGGCGGCGCGCACGTCCAGCACCTGCACGCCGATGCGGAACGCCTCCTCCCGGTGGAGCCGGCGCACCGCGTCCATGGCCGCCTCGAAGCCGCCGGCGCGCGCCGCGGCGGCCGCGAAGGGACGCGCGGGGGCCGCCGCCTCCAGGGGTGCGAAGAAGCCGGGGTCGAGCAGGGCGTCCAGCGCCGCCGGCTGGCGCGCGAGCACCGCCGCCAGCCGCGGGCTCAATCCCAGCACGCGCACGACCAGCGCGAACAGCGCGGGCTGGCCGAGGAACAGCGACTGCACCTGCACGCCGGACGCGAGCGACCCGAAGAAGTCGGCGAAGCGGGCGAAGGTCGCGTCCGGGGCGCCGGACGCGGCGCAAGCCTCCACCAGGCGCGGGACCAGGCGCGTGAACAGCTCGCGCCCCCGCTCGGTGCGGGTGGCGGCCGTGCGCCCGCCCGACCAGGCGCGCACCTGGGCCGACACGCGCGCGGGCTCGGCGAAGCCCAGCGCCGCCAGGGTGCGCAGCGTCTCGGGGTCGTCCTCCACGCCGGTGAAGACGAGGGGGCCGGCCTCCAAGCCCAGGGGCTCCGCCTGCGCGAACAGGGCGCCGCAGAGCGCCTGCACCCGGGCGCGCACCTCGCCCACCCGCCCGTCGAACTCGGCCAGGCCCAGGCCGGACAGGGCGGCCACCCGCGCCCGCGTTCCGTCGTCGCGCGGCAGCGTGTGGGTCTGCGCGTCCTCCAGCATCTGCGCGCGGTGCTCCCAGGCGCGCAGCTGGACGAGGTCCGCGTCCAGCTGCGCGCGCACCTCGGGCGCGACCTGGCCCGCCCGCTCCAGCGCCCCCAGGGCGTCGCGGGTGCGCACGCCGCGCAGGTCGGGCCGGCGGCCGCCCAGGATGAGCTGCTGAGTTTGGACGAAGAACTCGATCTCGCGGATCCCGCCGATCCCGAGCTTGACGTCCGCCCCCGCCGCCAGCGGCGCGGCCACGGGCGCGCGCGACTGGATCTGGCGCAGGATGGCCTGCACGTCCGCCACCGCGGCGTAGTCCAGGTGCCGGCGCCAGATGAAGGGACGCAGCGCCGCCAGGAAGGCGGCGGCGCGCGGCGCGTCGCCCGCCACCGGCCGCGCCTTGATCAAGGCCGCGCGCTCCCAGTTCTGCCCGACGCCCTCGTAGTAGGCGAGCGCCGCCTCAACCGGCGCCGCCACGGGCGTGGAGGCGGGATCGGGCCGCAGGCGCAGGTCCGTGCGGAACACGTACCCGTCCCCCGTGCGCTCCGACAGGTGGCGCGCCATGGCCTGGACGACGCGCAGGGCGAGGCGCTCGGGCTCGACGCCGGGGGCGACGGGCAGGGCGGCGGGGTCGTGGAACACGGACAGGTCGATGTCGGACGAGTAGTTCAGCTCCCCCGCGCCGTGCTTGCCCAGCGCCAGCACGAACAGGCCGGGGAGCGGTCCCTCCCCTTCTTCCGCGCCGGCCGGGGTCGACAGCCGGCCCCGCGCGCGCTCCGCCTCCACCGCCAGCGCCAGGGCGGCGCGCACGGCGGCGTCCGCGAAGCGGCTGAGCGCGCCGGTCACCTCGTCCAGGGTCCAGAGGCCGCCGAGGTCGGCCAGGGCCGCCAGCAGGTGCAGGTCGCTCTTGAGCCGGCGCAGCACGGCGGCGTCCGCGTTCTCCGCTTCCGCGACCAGCGCGTCCAGCGTCTCCCCGGCGGGCGCGGCCAGCACCCGTCGCAGCCGGTCGGGGTCGCGCGTCGCCAGCCCCGCCAGGTAGGGCGCGGCGGCGAACACGGGCTCCAGGGCCGGTTGCGCGGCGTGCAGGAGCGCGCTCCAGCCGCCGGCGGCGGCGGCCGGCTCCAAGATTTCCAGTGCGCGCCCGGCCGCCTCCGCGTCCGTCACGGGACCGCAGGGACGCAAGCGGTCGGCGAGGGTGGCCGTCACGCGCCCAAGCCCTCCCGCAACAGGGCGGCGACCGCGTCGGCGGCGCCGTCCTGGTCGGCGGGGGAAAGGTCGGCCAGCTCCACCCGGCGCGCGGGCGGGCGGGAGTCGGTGCGGGCGGAGCGGGCGTAGGCGGGATCGTAGTGCGCCTCCACCAGCTCGCGCGCCAACCGCTCCAACTCGCCGGCGGCCAGGAGCGCGCGCCAGCCGTCGACCGTGGCGCGCGACAGGTGGCGCGGCAGCCGGTCGAGCAGCGCGGCGAACGCCTCCCGATCCCCCGCGGCGTCCGCATAGGCCGCGGCCAGGTAGCGCGCACGGGCCTCCACGGGCGCCGTCAGCTCGATGCGCGGAGCGGCGAGCATGGCGCTCCACAGGACGGGCGGGACCATGCGTTCGCCCACCTTGCTGGACTCCGCCTCCACCACCACGGGGCGGGCGGGGTCGAGAACGGCGAGGGCGGCGGCCAGCCGGCTTTCCCACAGCTTCTGCGAGGGCTGCGGCCGCCCGGGCAGGGCGCCCAGCAGCGAACCGCGATGGGCGGCCAGCTCCTCCAGGTCCAGCACCTGCACCCCCCGCGCCGCGAGCCGGCCGAGGATCTCGGTCTTGGCCGTCCCCGTGCCGCCGCCCAGCAGCACCACGCCCGCCACGGGCTTCGCGTCGTACAGCGCCTGCGTCACCCCCCGCCGGTAGGTGCGGTAGCCGCCTTCCAGAAGCGCGGTGCGCCAGCCCACCTGGGAGAGGATGGTCGCCATGGCGCCCGAGCGCTGGCCTCCGCGCCAGCAGTAGACCAGCGGCCGCCAGCCGCCCCCCTTGTCCGCCAGCGGCCCTTCCAGGTGGGCGGCGACGTTGCGCGCGATCAGCGCCGCGCCCATCCGGCGGGCGAGGAACTTGGACTGCTGGACATAGGCCGCGCCCACCCGCGCGCGCTCGTCGTCCCACAGCACGGGCAGGTTCACCGCGCCGGGCGCGTGGTCCTCGGCGAACTCGGCCGGGCTCCTCACGTCGATCACCGCGTCGAAGCGGTGCGCGTCGCCGGGCGCCAGGGCGGCGATCCGCTCGATCACGGGGCGGCGGTCCCGTCGATGCGCGTGGGCGCGAGGACGGCCCTAGTCCTCCGCAAGGCCGTAGGCGGCGTGCAGGGCCCGCACGGCCAACTCGGTGTAGGCGGCCTCGATCAGCACGCTGATCTTTATCTCGGAGGTGGAGATCACCTGAATGTTGACGCCGCGCTCGGCCAGGGCGCCGAACATGGTCTTGGCCACCCCCGCGTGGGAGCGCATGCCCACCCCCACCACCGAAACCTTGGCCACGTCCTCGTCGATCTCCACGTCGTCGAAGCCGACGGCGGCCTGCTCGGCGCGCACGATCTCCAGCGCCCGGGCGGCGTCGCGCTTGCTCACGGTGAAGGCCATGTTGGCGCTGTCGGAGCTGCGCGCGCGCGACTGCACGATCATGTCGACGTTGACGTCGGCGTCCGCCAGCCCCGCGAAGATCTTCTGGCTGACGCCCGGGTGGTCGGGCAGGCCGAAGATGGTCACCTTGGCCTCGTCGCGGCTGTAGGCCACGCCCGAAACGATCCGCTTCTCCACGATCTCCTCCTCGTCGCAGACCACGGTGCCCGCATCCGCCGACGCCTCGCCGGGCTCGACGAAGCTGGACAACACGCGCACGGGCACCCGGTGCGCCATGGCCATCTCCACCGAGCGCGTTTGCAGCACCTTGGCGCCGAGCGAGGCCATCTCCAGCATCTCCTCGTAGGAGATCTTGGAAAGGCGCCGCGCCCGGCGCTCGATGCGCGGGTCGGTGGTGTAGACCCCGTCCACGTCCGTGTAGATGTCGCAGCGCTCGGCGCCCAGCGCCGCGGCCACCGCCACCGCCGAGGTGTCGGACCCGCCGCGGCCGAGGGTGGTGATGCGGCCGCCGGCCGTCACGCCCTGGAAGCCCGCGATCACCGCGATCTCGCCTGAGTCCACCCGCTCGCCCAGCGCCTGGGCGGGGATGTCGTCGATGCGCGCGCGGCCGTGCGCCCCGTCCGAGAGGATGGGGATCTGCCAGCCCAGCCAGGAGCGCGCCCGCAGCCCCATGTTGCGCAACGTCATGGCCAGCAGGCCCGCCACCACCTGCTCGCCGGAGGCGACCACCACGTCGTACTCGTCGTCGGAGGGGTCGAGCCCGGCGGCGGCGGCGCCGGCCACGTCCGTCCAGGCCACGAGCTCGTTGGTGCGGCCGCTCATGGCCGAGACCACCACCGCGACGCCCCGGCCCGGCCGCGCCTCGGCGGCCGTGAGGCGCGCCACGCGCCGGATGCGCTCGAGGTCGGCCACGGACGTGCCGCCGAATTTCATCACCAGCCGCCGCGCCGACATGCCCCCGCCCTTGCCGTCGCGCACCGGCCCGGCCATCTCCGAACGCAAGCGCGAGCGTGCGGCATAGCGGCGGGGAGCCTTTGATGGAAGATCACGCCGCGCCCGGGCGCGCGCGGGGGAGCGTCGATCCCGCCGAGGTGGAGCGCTTCTCGCGCATCGCCGAAGAGTGGTGGGACCCGCGCGGCAAGTTCGCGCCCCTGCACCGCTTCAACCCCACCCGCCTGAGCTTCGTGCGCGACACCGCCCTGCAGCGCTTCGGCCGCGACCCGCACGCCCCGCGTCCGTTCGAGGGCCTGCGCTTGCTGGACATCGGCTGCGGCGGCGGCCTTCTGTCCGAGCCCATGACGCGGTTGGGCTTTCGGGTCACGGGGGTGGACGCCTCCGACACCAACATCGCCGTCGCCCGCGTCCACGCGCAGGAGGGGGGGTTGGACATCGACTACCGCGCGGACACCGCCGAAGCGCTGCTGGCCGCGGGCGCCGGCCCGTTCGACGTGGTGCTCAACATGGAGGTGATCGAGCACGTGGCCGATCCCGGGGCCTACCTGCGCGCCACCAGCCGCCTGCTGGCCCCCGGCGGGGTGATGGTGGTGGCCACGCTGAACCGCACGCTCAAAGCGCTGGCCCTCGCCAAGATCGGCGCGGAGTACGTCCTGCGCTGGCTGCCGCGCGGCATCCACGACTGGAGGAAGTTCCTGCGGCCGGAGGAGCTGCGCGCCTTCCTGGCGAACGAGCCGGTGATCGTGCAGGGGCCGGTGGGAGTGGTCTACCACCCGCTGGGCGACCGCTGGTCGCTCTCGTCGGACGCGGACGTCAACTACATGATGGTGGTCACGCGCCCGCGCCTGGACTGACCGGCCGGAACCCGCGCTCCCCGGTTCGATTGAACGGAACGAGGTGCAGGAGCGGACATGGCGGGACGGTTGGCGGGCAAGGCCGCACTGGTCACGGGCGCGGCGCGCGGCATCGGTCGCGAGGTGGCGCTGGCGTTCGCGCGCGAGGGCGCCGACGTGGCGGGGCTGGACGTGGCCGGCGGCGTCAGCCCCGTCCAGCGCTACGACCTGCCCACCCCCGAGGAGCTGGACACGACCGGCCGCGAGGTGGAGGCGCAGGGGGTCCGCTGGCTCGCGCTCACCGCCGACATCCGCGACCTGCCCGCGCTCAGGGCCGGCGTGGACCGGGTCGTGGCCGCCTTCGGCAAGCTCGACATCCTGGCGGCGGTGGCGGGCATCCAGAGCTTCGGCGAGCTGGCGCGGATGGACGACGCGGAGTGGGACGACCAGATCGCGGTCAACCTGACGGGTACGGCCAAGACGGTGCGCGCTTCCCTGCCCCACATCACCAAGGGCGGGGGCGGGCGCATCATCCTGACCTCCTCCACCCAGGGGCGGCACGGCACCAAGGGCGGGTCGGCGTATTCCGCGTCCAAGTACGGGATCATCGGGTTGATGAAGTCGGCGGCGCTGGAACTGGGCTCGGACGCGATCACCGTGAACGCGGTCATCCCCGGCCTGATCGACACCCCCTTGACGCGCAACGCTTCGCGCTACGCCCAGGCGGTGGAGGAGGCGGGCCAGCCCGTGCCCTCCGATCCGCAGGAGCTGGAGCGGGCCGCCACCGCCGCGATGATCAAGAAGACGCCGCTGGGCCTGCCCTGGCTGCCCCCCGCCGACATCGCCCACGCCTATGTGTGGCTCGCCTCGGACGAGGCGAGGCTGGTGTCGGGAGCCACGATCGACGTGACGGGGGGCGACAGCGCCCACGCCGTCTGAACCTCAGGAGAGTGCGCCCATGCTGGAGAAGATCCCCGCCGTGATCGGCCAAGCGCTGCAGGGCGTGCGGCCGGGCCTGGAGAAGACCGTCTGGGCCGACGACGGCGCCCAGGGCCCCGAAACCATCGAGGTGACGAGTCCCGCCTTCACCGACGGCGACGCCCTGCCCGCCGACCACACGCAGGACGGCGTGAAGAGCTCGCCTCCCCTGTCCTATAAGAACCTGCCGCAGGGCGCCGCGGGGGTCGTTGTGGTGGTGGAGGACGCCGACAGCCCGACGCCCGCCCCCTTCGTCCACCTGCTGGCGTTCGGCCTGCCCGTCCAGGACCACGCCTTCGCCGCCGGAGCCTTCACCGGGGGCGTGGGCGAGGTGGCGGGCCTGGGCTACAACTCGTTCAGGAAGCTCGGCTGGCTGCCGCCGGACCCGCCCACCGGCCACGGCCCGCACCGCTACGTGTTCCAGGTCTACGCCCTGTCGCGCGCCGCGGCGCTCCAGCCCCAGGCCGAGAAGAAGGACGTGCTTGCCGCGCTCAAGGGCAACGTGCTGGCGCGCGGCCGACTGATCGGCGTGTACGAACGCGGGGGCTGAGCGCTCCCAACCCCGCGCGGTCAGGCGGGGGGCGTGTCGTCCGTCGCGTCCGCCCGGCTGGTCTCCGCCCGCATCTCCAGCGGCGGCATGGCCGAGCCGGGGGCGAACTCACCCGCGGCGCTGACTTCTTCCTGGCCGTCCAGCACGGTGGGATCGGGCTCGCGGCCCAGGCGGTTGGCGAACTCGCGCAACGCCTCCTCCTCGCTTTCCGCCTCGATGGCGGCCGAGCGGATCAGCGCGGCGTCCTCGCCCGCGCCCAGCCGGATGTCGATGCGCCACACGGCGGGCATGGGCGCCTCAGGCCTCCTGCGAACGCAGGTCGGCGAGCCAGCCCCGCGCGACGCCGAAGTCGTCCCACGGGATCGGCCCCAAGGGGAACTGGAGGCTGAACACCTGGGCGATCACCGCGTTGAGCCGCTCCAGCCGCCCGCGCTCCTGCGCGGGAAGGGGCGACTCGCGGTGGCGCGCGATCATCGAGTCCCGCGCCGCGCAGAGCGTCTTGATCATCTCGGTCAGGAGGTGGTCGTCCTTGTGGGGACGCTGTTCGAGCACCCGCCCCATCCCTTCCCAAGCCTCGCGCAGGCGGGCGGCTTCGTCCTCCACCGGGTTCATTCGGCCGCCACCGCCGCCTGGGGAGCCCTGGCCCCCTCGTGCAGACGGCCCGCGCGCAGGTTCACCGTCAGCGCCTTGGTGGAGTGGATGGAGGTGTTGGCGTCGCCGGTGATGGCCAGCAGCACGTTGGCGGGCTCGCCCCGGGCGTAACCCTTGGGCCCGAACACCCAGGGCATGCCGATCTGGTGCACCGTGCGGCCGTCGATGACGAAGGGACGCATGCGCGGGGTCACCAGCGCCTTGACCTCGATCTCGCCGCGCAGGCTGGAGATCACCGTCCACCCGGTGTTCTCGATGCCGAGCTCGGCCGCGAGTTCGGGCGAGACCTCCACGAAAGCCTCCGGCTGGAGTTCGGCCGTATGGGGCATGACGCGGGTCGGCACGCCGCCGCAGTGCAACTCGGTCAACCGATACGTGGTGAACACGTAGGGGAAGCGCGGGTCCGCCGGCGGGTGGAGCTCGTTGCCCGGCCGGCCCCAGATCTTGGCGGTCGGATTGTCCTGCTGGCCCGGGTAGAGCACGTTCAGCACCGGACTCTCGACCGGCTCGTAGTGGGTGGGCAGCGGCCCGTCCTTGAGACCGGTGGTGGAGAACAGCTGGCACTTGCCGTCCGCCTCCATGATGAAGGGGAGATTACCGCCGATGGCGTCCATGCCGTGCGGGCGCTTGGACCAATCGGGCCGGTAGTCGGGCCGCTTGTCGGGGATGTAGTCGGGCACGTCATAGCCCGTCCACTTGCCCTGCGCTTCGTCCCACCAGATCATCTTCTTGCGCTCGGACCAGGGCTTGCCCTGCGGATCGGCCGAGCACCGGTTATACATGGTGCGGCGATTGTTGGGCCAGGCGAAAGCCCAGCCCTGATGGCTGGTCTTCTCGCCGGGGGCGTCCGGCACGCGCGAGCGCGAGACGTTCTTGCCCTCCTCCGGGTAGATGCCCGTGTAGATCCAGCAGCCGGAGGCGGTCGAGCCGTCGTCCTTGAGGTCCTGGAAGCGCGCCACCTGCTTGCGGTCGGCGGTGGTCCAGCCGTTGATCTCCTTGAGCACCGCCTCCGCGTCCGGCTCGGCGCGCTCGCCCTTGACCGGATAATCCCAGGTGAGGTCCTGGATCGCCTTGTCGCGCACGTCGGAGGATCCGGCGTAGAGCTGCTTCAGCTTCAGTCCGAGCTTGTGCACGAACCAGAGGTCCGACCGGCTGTCGCCCGGCGCCTCCGCCACGTGGTCGTGCCACTGCACGAGACGGCTCGTGTTGGTGACCGTACCCTCCTTCTCGCCGGGCATGGCCGCGGGGAAGAAGAACACCTCCGTGCCGATCTCCTCGGGCGAGGTCTCGCCCGCGCGCACGCGCCGGCCTTCGCGCCAGAAGTCCGCCGTCTCGGTCATGGCGAAGTCGCGCACCACCAGCCATTCGAGCTTGGCCATGCCGCGCTCGATCAGGTTGACGTTGACCGCCCCCACCAGGGGGTTCTGGCCGAAGATGTACTGGCCTTTCGTCACCCCGTTGACCATGGACAGGGTGATCGGCTCCTGGCTGCAATCGGCCAGAAGCTTGGGCACGTGTTCGTAGGCGTAGCCGTTCGACTCCGTGGCCGCTTCGCCGTACCAGGCCTTGAGCAGGCTCACCACGTACTTGGGCATGTTCGCCCACCAGCCCGTGGTCGGCGTCTCCGTCTCCAGATAGTCCTTGAGCGTGCCGTGGTTGCTGCGGGCGCTCGGTTGCGGGAGGTAGCCCGGCAGCATGTTGTAGAGCGTGGGGATGTCTGTGGACCCCTGGATGCTCACGTGGCCGCGCAAAGCCATCACGCCGCCGCCCGGCCGCCCGATATTGCCCATCAGCCCCTGGAGCAGGGCCGCGGCGCGGATGATCTGCACGCCCACCGTGTGGTGCGTCCAACCGACGGCGTAGCAGACGGCGGTGGTCCGATCCCGGCCCGAACTCTCCGCGTAGACCTGCGCGATCCGCTCGAAGGTGGCGACCGGCACGCCCGTGACGCGCTCCACCATTTCGGGGGTGTAGCGGGCGTAGTGCCGGCGCATGATCTGGTAAACGCAGTTGGGATGCTGGAGCGTGCGGTCCTCGGGCGGAGGACTCTCCGTCATAGACTCGTACTCGCCCGGCTCCTTCTGCTCCTGCCCCTGGACGCGATGCTCGGCGACGGACGAGGGCTGCTTCTTGCCCTGGGGCTGCCAGGTCTCCTCGCTGTAGAACTTGGAGTCCTTGTTGAAGCCGGAGAACAGCCCGTCCAGGGTCTCAGGGTCTTCGTAACCCTCGTCGATGATGGTGGCGATGTTCGTGTACTCGAGCGCGAACTCCTTGAACCAGAGGTCGTGCTCGAGCACGTAGCGGATCAGCCCGCCCAAAAAGGCGATGTCCGTTCCGGAGCGGATGTGCGCGTGGATGTCCGACAGGGCCGAGGTGCGCGTGAAGCGCGGGTCGATGTGGATCACCTTGGCGCCGCGGCGCTGGGCCTCGACCACGAAGCGGAAGGCGATCGGATGGTTCTCCGCCATGTTGGAGCCCATCACGATCACGCAATCGGCGTTCTCCATGTCCCAAAGGGCCATGGTCGCCGCGCCGCGTCCGTAAGTGGCGCCCAAACTGGGCACCGATGAGGAGTGTCAAATACGGGCTTGGTTCTCAATGGAGACGAGCCCGAGGCCACCTCCGAACAGCTTCTTGATGAGGTAGTTCTCTTCGTTGTCCATGGTGGCGCCGCCCAGCGTCGCCAAGCCGATCGTCTGGTTCACCAACCGGCCGTCGGGAAGTTTGTGGACGAAGGTCTCGTCGCGGACCTGCTTGGTGAGCTGCGCCACCCGGTCCATCGCCCAATCGAGCGGCTTCTTCACCCACTCCTTCGAGTAGGGGGCGCGCCACAGCACCTCGTTGACCCGCTGGGGCGAGAGCAGCATGCCCAGCGTGCCCGCCCCCTTGGGGCAGAGCGTGCCCTGGTTCACCGGCGAGCGCGGGTCGCCCTCGATGTGGATCGGTTTCTTGTCCTTGACGTAGATCAGCTGGCTGCAGCCCACCGCGCAGTAGGGGCAGACCGAGGTGCCCACCGCGTCCGCCTCCTCCAGGCGGGGCCGCCAGGTCTCGGACAGCGTGCTCTTGGCCGCCTCGCCCAGCACGTTCCCACCGGCCAACTGGCGCGGCAGCGTCCAGTCGCGCAGGAACGCGGTGGCCCGGTTCATCAGCCCAACGCGCAGCTTACCCATGCGGGCCACTCCTTCGAACGAAACCGCAACCGCCGACGGCGACGCCCGTTCCATTCGCGCCGGATGAGCGTATCAAAGCCGCACGCCCTCCTGCAACCCGAGCCGTTCCGGCCGGTTGAATGGCGGCGAGCGGAGGCGACATGGCCGAGATGACTGGGGTGGTCACCATCGTCCAGGAGAGCCGGTTCCAGTTGACGGACGAGGCGGGGGTGTCGCACCTGTTCATCCTGGGCCCCAACGCCTCCACCGAGACCGCCCAGTTGCGCCCGCTCGCCAAGGCGCAGACGCGCGTCAAGGTGAAGTATCAGTCGGCCGGCAAGCTCATCGGGCTCAAGGCCAAGTCCGTCGACGTGTGCGAGGCCTGAGCCGTGAACGCCTTTCATCCACGCCTGCAGGACTACAAGGACTCCACCCTCAAGGGCGTGATCCCCTACGAGGCGGAACTGACCGCCGGCGTGAGGATCGAGCCCGGCAAGTCGTACGGCTTCTTCACCGACACCACCGTCTGCATCGGCTGCAAGGCGTGCGAGGTGGCCTGCAAGGAGTGGAACAACCTGCCCGCCGACGACGTGGGCCTGACCGGCGACAGCTACGACAACACGAGCGCCCTGTCGGCCAACACTTGGCGCCACGTCAACTTCATCGAGATGGACGGCGCGGACGGCGGCCAAGGCGTACGCACGGATGTGGAGACGCCGTTTCAGTCCGGCTGGCTGATGATGAGCGACGTGTGCAAGCACTGCCACAACCCGCCGTGCCTCGAGGCCTGCCCCACCGGCTCCCTGTGGAAGACCGAATTCGACACGGTGGTCGTGCAGCAGGACATCTGCAACGGCTGCGGTTACTGCATTCCCGCCTGCCCGTTCGGCGTGATCGACGTGTCCAAGATCGACGGCAAGGCGCACAAGTGCACCCTCTGCTACGACCGGCTGAAGGGCGGGCTGGAGCCCGCCTGCTCCAAGTCCTGCCCCACCGACTCGATCCAGTTCGGCGAGGTGGGCGACCTCGTGAAGATCGCCAAGGAGCGGGTGGAGCACCTGCACGGGCGCGGGGTGGAGACCGCCTACCTGTACGGCGCCCCGGACACGCCGGGGGCCACGGGCGGGCTGGAGCACCTCAACGCCTTCTTCCTGCTGACCGCCCGGCCCGAGGTCTACAACCTGCCGGTCGCGCCCACCCGCGCCTCCGCGCGGGTCAAGCCGGCGCTCGGGGCGGGGCTGACCGCCATGGCCGCCTTCGCCGCCGCCGCCCTGGCGGTGTTCGCCGCCGCCAACGCCGCCGCTCCGCCTTCCGGAAGACGCCGATGACAGACTTCTCCCGACGCCCCCGCGGCTCCGCCCGGCCCGACCCGCGCGAACGCGGCCCCCGGGAGCACGAATCCAACACGCCCCGCCCCTCGCCGCGCGGCGGCGACGGCCGGCGGCCCGGCTGGCGGGGGCCGACCTATTACGGCCGATCCCAGCTCAAGCCCGCGCCGTTCAACAACTACATGGTGGGCGGCTACATCTTCCTGGCGGGCCTGTCGGGGTCGTCCGCCCTGCTGAGCGGGTTGGCGGACCTGGCCGCTCCCCGCCGCAGCGCGGGGCTGGTGCGGCGCGCGCGCTGGCTGATGATGCTGGCTCCCACCCTCGGCTCGGCGCTGCTGGTGTGGGACCTGCACAGCCCCAAGCGTTTCTACAACATGTTGCGGGTGGCCAAGATCACCTCGCCCATGTCCATCGGCACCTGGATCCTGATGGCCTTCAGCGGGTCGGCCATACCGGCCTTCGGCGCGCAGGTTCTGAGCGACCTCGTTCCCGGGTGGCGGCGGGGCTTGCGGCCGGTCGCGCGGCTCGCGCACGCGCCGGCGGCGCTCAGCGGCATGGGGCTGTCCGTCTACACCGCCTCCCTGCTGTCGGCGACCTCCACCCCCACCTGGGCGGCGGCGCCCCGGGCGTTGGCGGTGCGCTTCGGCTCCTCCGCGGTCGCCGCGGCCGCCGCAGCCCTGCGCCTGGGCGAGCGCGACCCCTCCACCCGACGGGCGCTGGAGGCGGTGCAGGCCACCGCGCTCAGCGTCGAACTGGCCGCCGGCCTGGTGCAGGAGAGCGCGTTCGAAAAGAAGGAGGTCGCTGAAGCCGGCAAGGGCGCCTGGGGTCGGGTGGAGAAGATCGCCGCCACCGGGCTGGGCGTGATCGCGCCGCTGACGCTGCTGGGCGCCTCGCTCCTGGCCCGCGCCCGGGAAGAGGACGAGGCGGCCGACGCCCTGGCGGCCGTCGCCTCCGTTTGCACGCTGGTGGGCGGCGCGGTTCTGCGCGTGTCGGTCATGGCCGTCGGCGACGAGTCGGCCTCGCGCCCGGAGATCAGCTTCCGCTTCAGCCAGCCCAAGCACCTTCCCAAGACCGTCTGACCGGGCGAAATTGTCGGCGCGAGCCCGGACCTGCGTGGTTCCGTCGACGGGCGGTGACGCGGCGTCCGGTCGGCGCTCCCGTAAGAACGGGATCGTCCGCCCCGGCCGGCGGGCGCAATCGCTACGATCGAAGCTCGTACCGAAGTTAAAGCGGGCTCATCGCCAGTATCTTGGAGCGGATGGTGTCGGTGGCCGCCGTCGCCATCACGGATATCAGCGCCCGACACTCCGTTTCACCGCTGGCCAGGAGGCTGCGGAAGGAGCGGACGCGAGACAGGGACCACAGTACGGCCGCCATCACCCACGCAGGACTGGTGTCGATGCGCCGTTTGGCGGAAGGATAGATGGGGTATCCCAGGCTCTTGATCAGCGCGAAGCTTGCGTGCACGCCACGCGACAAGCGCAGCGCGTCGCTCCACGGCGCGCCTTTTCCACGGCGCTCGCCCGTCACGGAGACGCTCTCGAACGCCACGCACATGGGTGCGTGACAGCGAAGCCAGAGCTGCATCTGCGGCTCAAGCCGTGCGGGAATTCCCGCCGCGTTGAAGACATCGGCCCAGCGCTGGGCGCTCACGAGCGTTTTTTGGCCACCGGCGCCGATCACCGATCTCAACCTCCCCTCGTGGTCGAGGTTCGATTGCAGGAAGGGCATGCCGAACGCGCAGCGGTCAGGGCCGACGGCGTCGGCCCAACGCTCCGGCTCGAAAGTGTTGAACATGAAGAGCACGTTGGTCGCCGCGCTGCGCCGCAGGTCGGGCAGGATGGGCTCGATCTGGTGCGCCATGAGCGTGACGATCACGAGATCGTAAGCCGCATCCGCCGCAAGATGATCGGCGACGCGCACCTGCGCGCGCTCGCCTTTCACATCGACGATGGCGCCGTCGCTTTCCAGTCGTTGCAGACGGGGGGACCCGGGCCGGGCGACGACGGTCACCTCATGCCCGCCCTTCTTCTTGAGCTGGAAGGCAAGGGCGCTGCCGATCCTCCCTCCGCCGACGATGGCGACACGGAGCGGCTCGACGGGCTCAGACATTGGATGTTCCAAGTTGAGTGGCGGACATGACGCGATAGGGTGGCGCGTCCCACCGATGCGCGTCAGCGGCCACGATGTCGACCGGCTGCGTCGCGAAGGCGGGCAAGTACGCTTGACGCCCAGGGAACGGAGATCAGACTGATGCCTGTCCATCACCGGGATGTCGGTGTGGCCGATCGCGCCAAGATGGTCGCGATACGGGCGATGTTGAAGCTCGCTCCGCCGCTGACGGGCGGCCCGGAAGGGCGCGCGGCCTACGACGACCTCCTCTCCAAGCTGGATCCCGCGAAGGGCGTGTCGTTCGAGCCTGGGATCGTCGGGGGCGTGCCCGGCTGGTGGTGCCGTCCCGCCGAAGCGAGCGACGGCGTGCTCCTGTACCTGCACGGCGGCGCCTACGTGGTGGGAGCGGCCTGGGCGTACCGGCCTTTCGTCAGCCAGATCGTGGCGCGGTCGGGCGTCGGCGCTTTCGTGCCCGATTACGGCCTCGGCCCGGAGCGGCCGTTCCCGGCCGCCTTCGAAGACGCCTTGTCGGTCTATCGGGCGATCGCCGCCGGGATCGACCGCTTCGCGATGGTCGGAGATTCCGCGGGCGCAGGGCTGACGCTCGCCGTCGCCAGCCATGTCGCGCACGACGCCGCCCTCTCGTCCGGCCCACAACCGCGCTGTCTTGCGCTGATGTCGCCGTGGACCGACCTGTCGCTCTCGGGTGCGAGCATGAGTGCAAAGGCGGACGTCGATCCGCTGGTGACGCGCGGCATGCTGTCGGCGGCGATCCGCAACTACTTGGGCGACGGTTCCACGCGCGACCCCCGCGCCTCGCCGGTGTTCGCGGACTTGTCCAAGCTGCCGCCCCTGCTGATCCACGTGGGTGAGGACGAAGTGCTTCTCGACGACTCCCTAAGGGTGATGGAACTCGTCGAGAAGGCTGGGGGCGACGTCCGCGTCGTGACATGGGCGGACATGACCCACGTTTTCCCGATCCTCTACCAGCACCTTACGACGAGCACGGAGGCGTTCGACGATCTGGGTGGGTTCCTGCGCGCCCGGTTGTCTTAGCCTCGGGCTGGCCGCCTCTGCGCGGCCGGTTCGCTCGTCGAACAAGGCGTGTGCAAGGCCCACCGTCGCTCCCCATATCGGTGTGAGCGATCCGGAGGACGGTCATGAGCCAAGCGCCTGCCCATTTTGTGAAGACGCTGCACGATTGCGAGCGGCTGGCGCGTTTGTCCGACCGCATCGTCAAGGTCGGGCCCCTCAACCTCGGGCTCGACTCGGCGCTGGCGCTGCTGCCGATCGGCGGCGGCCTGTACACGGTCGGGATCGGCGCCTGGCTCGTCTACAAGGGCTGGAAGGTCGAGGCGGCGCCCGCCACCCTGGTGCGCATGACCGCCTGCGTCGGGGCGGACGCGCTGACGGCCGGCGTGCCGGTGATCGGCGCCGCGGTGGACATGCTGTTCCCGGGCCACCTCCTGGCGGTGCGGGCCCTGCGGGCCGACCTTGAGCGCCGCTACGGTCCGATCCCGACGGCGGACGCCAAGCGGAGGGGCTGGACGGCGTTCGCCGAGCGCTTCCAGAGACGAGCGACCGCGCGGGCCTAGCGCGCCACCTCGGTGAAGCGATGCCGGCCGTCGGCGACGGCCGGGCGCCTTCGATTCGCGCGCCCGGACGCCTGTGGCGGATGCGACCGCGGTGGTCTACAGTCGTGTTGATACGGCCACGGGAGCGATGATGGCGTCGGCGGAACGGTTGACCCAGTCCGCTCACGCGATCTGCGCGACGTGACCGCGTGAAAAGCCCCAACATCGTCCAGATCGTCCTCGGCAGCGACGACCTGCCGTTCTGCAAGCACCTCTACGCGACGGTGTTCGGCTTCGCCGGCGCGGGGGACCGGCTCACCTACACCCAGCACAACGGGCAGGTGATGGGCTTCGGCGGTTGGGGCGGGGCGACGATCCTCTACATGGTCGGTCGCCAGGAGCTGATGCAGCTCGAGTTCTGGACGCACACCCGCCCTCGCCAGCGGCCCCTGCCTACGGAATGGCGGCCCAATGACATCGGTTTCTGCCGCTTCGGCGTCTGCGTTCCCGACTTCGACGAAACGCTCCGGCGGCTCGCCGCCCTGGGTGTCCAGACCCTCACCGCCCCCATGGTGGTCGACGGCCTGCGCCGGGTCTGCTTCCGCGATCCGACGCTCGGCATCCCGGTCGAGATCATGGAGGAAGGGGCCGCCCTGCCCGGGGAGCGGGACCGCTACCACGACCTGGAGCCCGCCGTGGTCTACGTCACCCTCTCCGTGACGGACCTCGACGAGGCGACCGCCTTCTTCCGCGACGTCGTCGGGCTCGAGGCGGTCGACGTGGAGCTGCATGCGGCCGACCAGGAGAGGCTCTGGGGCCTCCCCGACGCGCGCCGCCGCACGGCGGTGCTTCGCGGGGGCACGACCTTCCTGGAGGTGGTCCAATACGAAACGCCGGCGGGCCGGCCGCGTCCGCTGGACGACGGGCTCGACCGCCAGGGCTTCAAGACGATCGGGGTCGGCCACCGCGATCCGGAGGAGACCGGCGGCGTGTTTCAGCGCGTCAAAGCCGCGGGGCTCGACTGGACCGTGCCCGAGCCCGCCTCGTTCATCGGCGGCAACCACGTGGTCGGCGCCTTGGCGCACCACATGAAGACGCTGTCGATCCCGTTGGAGGTCGAACGGCTGTTCGGCTACTCGCCGGAGCCGCCGAAATGGTGGCGGGGCCCGGCGAAACCCGAGCCGGCGCACGGCTGACCCGTCATCCGCGCCCGCCGTCCGGCGGCCGGCGCATCCGCATAGTCCTGAGAGGAGATCTTCGTGGGCGAGACGTTGAACGGCATCGACCAGGAGGTGATGGAGCCGGGACTCGACCCGAAGGGGCGGGGTTATCCGGGCTTCAACCCGCGCCAGGTGACCGTGGACGGCCTGACCATCGACTATGACGTCGCAGTGAAGCTGCGCGACGGCGTGACGATCTACACCGACATCTACCGACCGGCCGGCTCGGAAGGGCCGCTGCCCACCGTGTTGCTGTGGAGCGGCTACGGCAAGCACTTCCGCTGGCCCGAGCCGGCGCGCTCCATCTTCACGCACAATGCGGGCGTTTCGGACTATGCGCCCATCGAGGCGCAGGATCCGCTCACCTGGTGCCCGGCGGGCTACGCGATCGTCGTTCCCGATCCCCGAGGCATCAACCAATCCGAGGGCGACGTGACGACCTGGTCGCCGCAGGAGGGGATCGACATCCACGACACGATCGAGTGGATCGCCGAGCAGCCCTGGTCCAACGGCAAGGTGGGCATGGGCGGCGCCTCCTATTTCGGCATCGTGCAATGGTTCGCCGGTGCGACCCGACCGCCCCACTTGGCCGCGCTGATGCCCTACGACGGCATGAGCGACCTGTACCGCGAGATCGTGGCGCACGGCGGGGTGCCCAACCCGGGCTTCATCAAGTTCTGGAATTCCCAAACGCGCAATTCGCTCAATCGCGCCGAGAACTGGGTGACGGCGATGGAGGTCCACCCCTTCTTCGACGCATACTGGCAAAGCAAGGTGCCTGCGGTCGAAGCGATCGACGTGCCCACCTACGTGATCTCCTGCTGGAGCGACCACGCGGTGCACACGCGCGGCTCCCTCTCCGCTTTCATGCGTCTGGGAACCGACCGCAAGTGGCTGGAGGTGCACGGGCGCAACAAGTGGGCGCGCATGTACACCGAGGAAAGCACGCGGCGGCAACTCGCCTTCTTCGACCGCTTCCTGAAGGACATACCGAACGAGGTCGACGACTGGCCGAAGGTCCGGCTGGAGGTGCGCGAGGGGATCGACGTCGGCGAGGAGCGCGTCGAGGCCGAATGGCCGCTCGCACGCACCGAGTACACGCCCCTGTACCTGGACGCCTCCGCCCGTTCGCTCAGCGCGCAGCCGGTGGCGCAGGCGTCGGCCGTCGCCTATGACGCGACGTCCTCGGAGCCGGAAGCGGTCTTCTCCCACACCTTCACCAAGGATACGGAGCTCACCGGCTACTTCAAACTCAAGCTCTGGGTCGAGGCGGACGGCGCGGACGACATGGACCTGTTCGCCGCCGTGCAGAAGTTCGACACGGGCGGCGAGCTCGTCAACTTCTACTATATCACCCGCTTCACCTTCGGCCACGCCGCGCACGGCTGGTTGCGCGTCTCCCACCGCGAACTGGACGAGGCGAAGAGCAAGCCGTACCAGCCCTTCCACCCGCACCAGAGAGAGGAGCGGCTCAAAGCCGGAGAGATCGTTCCCGTGGAGATCGAGATCTGGCCGTCCAGCACCCTGTTCCGCGCTGGCGAACAGATGCGCCTGGTGGTCATGGGCAAGGACCCGTTCCCGCCGTCGGACGCGCCCGGCGTGGCGATCACGGTCCACCCGGTGACGCGAAACGCCGGCCGGCACATCATCCACACGGGCGGCGAATACGACAGCCACCTCCTCATCCCGGTCATACCGGGGTGAGCGGGACCGTTTAAGCCGGTCCGCCCCGTCCTGCCGCGCGCCCAGGCCGTCCGGGCCGCCCGCGCGCAACCGGCCCGCTCCGACCCGCCGATCGACTGCGAAGGGCCTCCAGCGTCAGGCGTCCCGACCCGTCCGCGTCCAGTTCACGGAAGCGTTGGGCGGCTCGGGTGAAGAATTCAGCGCGGGTGATACGCCCGTCGAAGTCGAGGTCCGAGCCGGTCACGGGCTCGGGTTCATCCAGGAGGCCGTAGCGCGCCGCGCCGTCGGGACTTGAGCCTGACGCTTGCGGCCGATCGCTCCGGCTGGACGGGTCGCGGCGTCCACGTCCGCCACCGCGGCCGCCCCCTCCTCCAACACCCCCGCCGAGGCTTCCACCTCCGCCGCCGCCGACCTGAGGCTCGAAGGCGGCGAGCACCAACCCGGGCTCTCCACGGCTCGCCTCCCTGCTGCGGCCAAGCAGTTCGGGCAGGATCGTCTTCTCGTAGCGTTCCACCTCCTCCGGGCCGAGCATGTCGTCCCCGTTCACGTCCAAGGTCCCGAAGAACCGGCCGGCGTCCGCCTGGAATTCGGCCATGTCGAGGACTCCATCATGGTCCCGGTCGGCGTTCGCGAACCAGATGTCGAGCGGACAGGGCCCGCCCTCGTGTCTGCGGAAGGGCTCGCCCGCGGGACTGACGAACAGGCGGGCGCAGGACGGCTTCTGCGCTTCGACCGCGGATCTTTGAGGAGACGCGGGACCGGCGACGTCCGCGCAGCCCACGACCAAAAGCGAGAGGCTGGCGATACCGGGCAGGAGAGGAGAACGTATCATAGGGAACCGCCTGTTGCGGCTCCGCCCTAGCACGCAGGTCAGCTGCGCGGATTGCAGGTCGGCCAATCGCGCGCCTGCGCAGCGGCGACATCAGGAGGAGCGGAGCCACCCCCGTGACCGCCTTGAGGATCGGTCTCGTCCATTGGGCCGGAGCCACAAGCCGCCGTGCGCAAGCTCGACCGCCATCCACACCCAGCGCTGGTATACGGCGACCCCGAAACGAAAAACCCCAACGTTTGCTGGGATTTCGACAAGCGCTGGCTCCGCGGGTAGGATTCGAACCTACGACCAGCCGGTTAACAGCCGGCTGCTCTACCACTGAGCTACCGCGGATCAGGCCCGCGCTTGGGAGCGCGGTTGATAGCCGCCGGGAGAGGTGCGTGCAAGCGACGATCGCGCCGCAGGGTCGGTGGCGCGGCGTCCGCACGTCTGCGGTCGCCGCGCGGCGGTGTCGCTCGAGCCGCCGATCCCGGACGTTCGGCCCCGCCACTCTTGCGACTGCGTCGCACTCCTGTTAGCAGTCAGGTGGCTAGGGGAACGGGTCGATGTCGGTACGAAGCACGATGATGGCGGCGACGGTGCTCGCCTGCGCGGGATGGGGCGCCGCCGCCGCCGCCGCCGAGGTGGGGGACGCGGGCGCTGCGCCGGTGGTGAGCGAGGGCGACGCCATCATCGTGACCGGGCAGCGCCCGGTGGTGACGTCCACGGCCGGCACCAAGACCGACACGCCGCTCCTGGAGACGCCGCAGTCGATCTCCGTGGTGTCGGGCGACTTCATTCAGAAGCTCGGCCTTCAGAACCTCGACGAAGCCTTGCGCTACGTCGCGGGCGTGACGCCGGACCAGCGCGGGGCGTCCGCCGAGGTCTACGACCTGTTCTCGCTGCGCGGCTTCGGCGCGCCCGTCTTCCTGGACGGACTGTTCTACGTGAGCCAGAGCGACGCCACGGGCTACGCCGCCGCCCAAGCCGACGTTTCGCGGCTGGACCGGGTGGACGTCATCAAGGGCCCCTCCTCGGCGCTCTACGGCCGATCCGGGCCCGGCGGCCTGGTGGCGGAGCAGAGCAAGCTGCCTCTCGACCGGGCGTTCTACGGATCGCTCGCGGGGACTTACGGCAACTTCGACCTCTACAGGGTCGACGGCGACGTCGGCGGACGCCTCACCGACAACGTCCTGTGGCGCGTTTACGCGAGCGCCAACGGGGCGCACGACCAGCAGGAGTACGGCGAACGCCGTCGCCAGACGGTCTCGGCGGCCACCACCCTCGGAGCGAAGACGCCCACCACCCTGACGCTGCTCGCCGCCTATTCGCACGACCCCCGCAACGGCGACTACGGCGTGTTCCCGGCGCTGGGGACGCTGTTCAGCAACCCCCGGGGGCGCATCTCCCCCAACTTCTACGGCGGCGAGCCCGGCGACTTCTTCTCGCGCGAGCAGCTCGGCCTGACCTACATCCTCACCCACGACTTCGGGGGCGGCTGGGCGTTTCGCGCTTCGGGCCGCTACCAGTACGTGCGCAGCGCCTTGGGCGTCGTCTACACGCAGGGCCCCGCGCTGGACGCCGCGGACCCGGCGCCGTCCATCTATGGCCGCGCCTCCTACTCCACCCACGAGAGCAACAAGGACTGGGTGTTCGACAACCAGCTCACGGGCCAGCTGGCCACGGGGCCGCTCAAGCACGAACTGCTGTTCGGCACGGACCGGCAGGTGCTGCACTTCGACGAGAACGCCGCCTTCGGCACGGCCACGCCCATCGACGTGTTCGATCCCGTCTACGGCTCCATGCCCACGCCGACCACGCCCGGCGAGGTGCCCGGCGGCTCCCCCTACGAGACCACCACGCGCCAGCGTCAGCAGAGCGTGTACGGCCAGGACCAGATCAGCTGGGGCGGCCTGAACATCACGCTCAGCGGGCGCCAGGACTGGGCCAGGCAGGCGAGCAACATCGCGCCAACGCAGCACGACGACAAGTTCACCTACCGCGCGGGCGCGCTGTACAAGACGCCCCTGGGCGTGGCGCCCTACGTCTCCTATTCAACCTCCTTCCAGCCGCAGGCCGCCCAGCTCGCGGACGGAACGCTGGCCAGGCCCTCCCTGGGCGAGCAGGTCGAGGGCGGGCTGAAGTACCAGGCGCCGGGTTTTCCGCTGACGGTCACGGCGGCCTACTTCCACATCGAACAGACCAACGTGCTCAGCTACGATCCGGTGACCTACACGGCCACCCAGTCCGGCAAGGTCCGCTCGCGCGGCGTGGAGGTGGAGGCGCAGGCCCAGTTGCCCTTCGGCTTCGACGCCCGGCTCGCCTTCAGTCGGCAGAGCGTGAGGATCCTGGAGGACCAGGACCCGAACAACGTCGGGCACGGCCTGCCGACCGTCGGCCGGGGCGGCGTCTCCGCCAACCTGGAGTGGGCGCCCAGGTCCGGGCCATGGCGGGGCTTCGCCCTGGGCGGCGCGGTGCGGCACGTGGACTCGCTCTACGCCTACGGCTCCGACAACTCGCCGTCCTACACGCTGTTCGACGGCGTCGTGCGCTACGACCTCGGAGCCGCGAACCCGCGGCTGCAAGGCCTGCAGGTTTCGCTGAACGCCAAGAACCTGGGCGACGACCGATACCTGACGGGTTGTTACGTGAACTATGGCTGGTGCTGGTACGGCGCCCGGCGCACCGTTCAGGGCACGATCAGCTACGCCTTCTGACCAGGCGGCCAGGCGGCGGCTTCCAAGCTGGTCGGCGGGCGCCAGGGTGCGGGCGCGGTCCGTTCCGCGTCCGGTACCGCGGCTGTTGGCTCGGCGCCGGATCGCGGACATAAACGGGCGATGGCCCATGGGGCGGGCGGGCCGGGTCCGCTCGCCCCGCAGGCCACGCTCCGTCGCCTTCGGGCGCCATGGGATTGACGTTCATCCGCGGCCCCGAAACCCCCGCGCCGCAGGACGAGGACGTCCGAAGCCCCCCGCCCGTCAGCCTGGCTTCGGCGCGGTGGCTCTGGCCGGCGCTCGGCCTCCTCGCCGTGGCCGCCCTGGGCCTGGTCGGCGTCATGGTCGACGAGATCGCCGAAGGCGGAGCGTTCCGGTTCGACGACGCCCTGCTGATCGCGCTGCGTCAGCCAGGTCACCTCGACCGGCCGATCGGCCCGGCGTGGATGCTCCAGTCGGCGATCGACCTCAGCGCCCTGGGGGGCTTCACCCTGCAGTGGCTGCTCGGCGGCGCCAGCGGACTGTTCCTCGTCTACATCAAGCGTCGCGCCGAGGCCGCCTGGCTCGCCGGTTCGGTCGTGGGCGCCTCCGTGCTCAATGCGGGGCTGAAGTCCCTGCTTCACCGGCCCCGCCCCGAGCTCGTCCCCCACCTCGCCGAGGTCTCCAATGCGAGCTTCCCGAGCGGGCACGCCATGATCTCGGCGGCGATCTACCTGACGATCGGGGCCATGCTGGCGGAAACGCAGCCCCGGCGGTCGGCGCGCGTCTTCCTCATGGCCTTCGCCGGGGTGCTGGTGCTCCTCATCGGGGTGAGCCGCATCTACCTCGGCGTCCACTGGCCTTCGGACGTCCTGGCCGGCTGGGCCCTCGGATCGGTCTGGGCGCTGGTGGTGTTCGCAGCCGACCGCACCCTCAAGTCGCGGGCCGCCTCCCGGGCGCATGCGACGCCCACGGACTGAGCTCCGCTCCCCTCGAGGTCGCAAGGGTCAGCCGGCTTCGACCGCCGCATAATCCATGTTCCGCAGGTCCTCCATGAGGCCCGGTCCCCGCGGATCCCAGCCGAGCCGCTCCTGCGTCGCCGCGCCGGAGGCCGGCAGGTCCATGGCGGCGAAGGGCGCGAGCCAGCCGAAGTGCTCGGCCGCTTCGTCCGGGGACAGGGACCGGACCGGCACGCCGAGGCCGTCCCCGACCGCCTGGGCGATCTCCCGCACCGGCACGCCCTCCTCGGCCACCGCGTTCCAGCGCGCACCCGCCCGGTGGTGGTCCAGCGCCAGCCGGTAGAGCCGCGCGACGTCCTCCACGTGCGCCGCCGGCCAGCGGTTGGCGCCGTCGCCGACATAGGCCGAGACGCCCTTGCGCCGGGCGATCTCGATCGCGGGCGAGATCAGTCCCTGCCTCTTCGTGTCGTGAACCTGCGGCAGGCGGACCACGGCGACGGACACGCCGCGCGCCGCGACCTCCTCGCCGGTGATCTCGGATATCCGGCGCGGATTGGGGTTTTCGCGGTCGAACACGGTCTCGACCGCCGGCTCGCCGGGCCCGGGGGCGCCCATGCCCGTGCCGGAGGTGATGATCAGCGGCCGATCCGAACCGGCCAGCGCGTCGCCCATCCGTTCGATGGCGCGCCGGTCCTTCGCGCAGTTCTCGACGAAGCGCGAGAAGTCGTGGTCGAAGGCGGTGTGGATCACCGCATCCGCCTGCGCCGCGCCCTGCGCCAGGGTGTCCGGCTCCTCCAGCGCGCCGCGATGAACCTCGGCGCCCGCCGCCTCGAGCCGGCGCGCGCCGGCGTCGGAGCGGGTCAGCCCGAGCACCCGGTGCCCCGCGCCGATCAGTTCGGGCACGATGCGCGAGCCGATGAAGCCGGTCGCACCGGTGAGGAACACGCGCATGGAAGGTCTCCGAAGCCAACTCGGCGGCCATCATCGGCCCGCGGCGCGTCCGGTGGAAGTGGCGGGCGCGTCGCCGCCGGCGTCAGCCTCCCGCGGCTCCGCCCTGCGATCTGCGACCGCCTCCCCCGCCCCCACGTCCGCCGCCGCCCCGGGCGGCGGCGGCGGCGCCGGAACCGCCGGAGCCGCCCGACGACCTGGCTCCGCACATGGCGCCCACCTGGTCGGCGAGCGACGGGTCGCCGCCCTGCGTCGCCTCCGCCTTCGCGCGCCCGCACTTGCCGGCCTGCACCAGCGCCACCACGCGATCCTCCAGGCTCGGCCCGGAGGCGGCGGACGCCGGAGCCGAAGGCGGAGCTTGCGCGGGGGCGGACGTCGTCCAGAGCAGGACCGGCCCCGCGAAGAGGGCGGCCGTGCGGGTGATCCGCTTCATGTCGTCTCCGTGTCCGCCGGACCGCACCAGCCCGGCAGATGCCCCGCCGCAGGGCTCCTGGCCAGCGTCAGCGCGTAGGTGAGCGCCGCCGCGAAATCCTCCTCCACCAGGGCGGCCTTCAGCCGGCGGCGCAGGAAGTCGGCCCACAGGAACTCGCTGAAGGGCGTCGTGTCCTTGGCGAAGCCCCCTGCCCGCCGAAGCGCCCCGGCCAGGCTGCGGTACGGGTCGTCCGGCATGGAGGCGAGCGACTTGGGGATGTCGGCGTAGGCCACCCGCTCGCCCTGCGGATCGTAGGGGTGGCACCAACCGCGGTTGTCGCAGAAGGTCCAGAACTCGTGTTTGGCCAGGGCGTCCAGGTCGGCCACCACGTTCACCAGCACCGTCTCGACGCCCTCCGCCAGCAGCGCCCGCGTGAGGTGGTGATGGTCGATGACGTAGAAGCGGTTCTTGGGTCCTTTCAGGACGGGGATCATGTGGCGGCCCAGGAACTTGGGCGCGTCGTGGTGGCCGCGCTCGCGCCACTCCCGCCGCTTCTCGTCGACCTCCCTTCGGCCGACCGTGACCTGGGTCGGGCGCAGTTCGGCCAGGGGCACGGGCGACAGGAGGGGGTCTCGACGGCTCAATCCAGGCTCCATGCGTCAGACGCCGGTCTCGCCCGCGGCGCGGCGCGCGTGCGGGGCGACGTGGAGGACCGTGAGCGGCTCTCGCCCGGAGCGGCTTAACGCGTTCCGCGCGAACGCGCGACGGGACCGGTCGCGCCGACCCCGGGCCACGCCGCCGCCCATGACCGCTCGGAGCCCGAGTCGGCCCGGGTGTTTTGCGCCCAGGCTGAGTCTCAAGCCTCGCTTTTGTAGGTGAACGGCGTCGAACGCACGGGCATCGTCATGGCGAGCGGGAGGAGCCGCGCCGAAGCGCGGCCGGGCCTCGATGGCGGACCGGCGACGCTTGCCGGTCCGCGCTCCTGCCCTACCTCCACCGCTTCAAGGCGAACGGCGACGGAGGCCGCCCCTCATGAACGACGGTCCGGGGGCATGCGGCGGTCAGATGAAGCTTCACCGCTCGGACGGGACCTGATGTCCGCCTCGCTCGTCTCCGACCTGATCGTCGCCCAGTGCGCGCGGACGCCGCACGCGGTCGCGATCACCTTCGCCGGGCGCGGCTACAGCTACGCCGAGTTGGACGCGGCGTCCGACCGGGTGGCCGCTTCGGTGCGCGCCGCGCTCGTCGACACGCGCGACGTGCTGGTCGGCGTCTGCGTCGACCGCTCGTTCGCGATGGTCGCGACCCTGCTCGGCGTCATGAAGGCGGGGGCGGCCTACCTGCCGCTCGACCCCGACCTTCCGGCCGCCCGGCTGCGCTTGATCGTGGAGGACGCCCGCCCCGCCCTGCTGGTGACGGGCGCCGCCTTCCGGGGCGACCCCGCCTTTCAGGCCCTGCCCGCGCTGATCGTCGAGGCGGTGCTGGACGGCGGCGGGGAAGCCCGGGCGGAGCCCGCCCCGCCCTGCGACGGGTCCGACCGCCTCGCCTACGTCATCTACACCTCCGGTTCGACCGGCCGGCCCAAGGGCGTGGAGGTGGAGCACGCGAGCGTGCTGAGCCTGATCGCCGCCTTCGCCCGGTCGCCGGGCTTCACGCCCGAGGACGTGCTGCTGGCCGTGGCCCGGGTGAGCTTCGACGTTTCGGTCGTCGAACTCTTCCTGCCCCTGGCGTGCGGCGGCCGGGTGGTGCTGGCGGACAAGGCCACCGCCTCCGACTCCCGGCGGCTGGCCGACCTGATCGCCACCTCCGGCGCGACGGTGATGGACGCGACCCCGGCCACCTGGCGGACCCTGATCGCCACGGGCTGGCGCGGAAGCGACCGGCTGCGCATCTGGAGCGGCGGCGAGGCGCTGACGCGCGATCTCGCGGACGCGCTCCTGCCCCGCTGCCGCGAGCTGTGGAACGTCTACGGCCCCACCGAGACCACCGTTTGCTCGACCGTGCACCGGGTGGAGCCGGACGGCGAGGTCGCCATCGGCGGCCCGATCGCCGGGACGAACGTGCACGTGCTGAACGAGGCGCTGCGCCCGGTGGCGGCCGGCGAAACCGGGGAGCTGTGCATCGCGGGCGCGGGGCTGACGCGCGGCTACCGGGGGCGCCCGGAACTCACCGCCGAGCGCTTCCCGACGCTGGCGGGCGGCGAACGCATCTACCGCACCGGCGACCTCGCGCGGCTGGGGCCGCAGGGCGAATTGGTCTACGCGGGGCGGATCGACGACCAGGTGAAGATCCGCGGCCACCGGGTGGAGATGGGCGAGGTGGAGGCCGTGCTGTCGCGCCACCCCGCGGTCCAGGCGTGCGCGGTGCGGTGCTGGACGGACGCCATCGGCGAGAACGCGCTGGCGGCCTACGTCGTCATGCAGGGCGGAACCGATCCCGCGGGCGCGAGGCTGGGCGAGCACCTGCGCCAGGCGCTTCCCGCCTACATGCTGCCCCAGCAGGTGGTGGCACTCGCGACTTTGCCGCTCACCCCCAACGGCAAGGTCGACCGCAACGGCCTTCCCCGCCCCGCCCGCGCCGCCGCCGCCACCCCGCCGCCGGCGCCCAGAACGCACGAGCGCGACGAGATCAGGTCCGGGCTCTCCGGCGTGTGGAGCGACCTGCTCGGCTGCTCGGAGGTCGGCGACGACGACGACTTCTTCGACCTGGGCGGCTATTCGCTGCTGACCGTCCATCTCCAGCTGCGCATCCATGACAGGTTCGGAGCCGACCTCTCCCTGCCCGACCTGTTCGCCGCCTCCACCCTGTCGGCGATGGTGGACGCCATCCGGAGCGGCGCGCCTTGCGGAACGTGGCGGGCGATCCCGCTGCGGCCGCAGGGGGACGAGCTTCCCCTCTACTGGCTGGACGGCGGACCGCTGATCCGCACGGTGGTGCGCGAGATGCGCACCGGACGTCCGGTGCTCGGCGTCAATCTGACGCCGCAGGAGGAGCGTGAGCTGGACCGGCCGGGCGTGGGCGTCGCCGAGATCGCCCGCTACGCCGCGCGCCGCATGGGCGCCGTCGCGCCCACCGGTCCGCTCCACCTGGGCGGGTGGTGCCGCTGGGGGGTGGTCGCCTACGAGACGGCGCGGCTGCTGCGGGAGGAAGGACGCGAGGTCCACGCCCTGTTGCTGCTGGACGCCGAGTGCGGGTCGGCGGGGCTGTCGGTCCGCGAGCGGATATCGAGACTGCGGGCCTCGGCGCGCACCGTCCTGCGCCCCGCCCCCGCCCGGCCGGACGGTTTCGGCCAGCGCGTGGACGAGGCGGCCGCGCGCTATGTCGGCAAGCCCTACGACGGTCCGGTGTCGCTGTTCCTGCCCGAGAACATGGGCGGTCGCCGGTCGAGGGACGGCGGGTGGGGGCGCTACGCCGACCAGTTGCGCGTGTTCACGACGCCGGGCGACCACGTGTCCATGGTCCGCCAACCCCACGCGTGCAGCTTGGCGGGCGCGTTCGACCGGGCGCTGTACGACGGGACGCAGGACGGGGCCGCCCCGGCAGGTGGAACGGCGGACGCCTCGCGCGCGGTGCGGTTCGGACCGGACGGGACCCGGACCGCCCCGGCCGCGGGAAGCTAGGGCGACAGTCCCGCGCCGCGGAGCGCTCGAGCGATGACCTCGCCCACGTCGATCGGCGCGACGGCGCGCGGCTTCGGCCCGCTCCCGCCGCTCTGCGGAGGCGGAGCCGGCGGAGGCGGGACGGCCGACGTGGCGGCGGGGGCGAGATCCCAGGACCGGGCGATCTCCAGACTGGAGGACACGCCCGCCTCGAGGATCCAGGGCGCGGGCGATCCGCAACCGTCCGGGCCGGCGGCGGCGATGGGCGTGCCGTGCCCCAGGCCGGCGATCCGGTGCAGTTCGACCACGACCTCTCCCTGCGCGTCGCGCCACGCGGTGCGCCTGCGGCCCGCCGGAACGGCCGGCTCCGCGAGGCTCTCCCGGGCGCCGTGGACGTCCGCCCACTGTTGGGCGACGACCAGGCCCGCGGCCGGAGCCACGGTGGTGTCCGCATCGCCGTGCCAGACCGCCAACCGCGGCCAGCGCGCCGGCCGCGGCGCCGCGGCGCGCACCTTGTCGCCCCACGCCTGGGTGGTCAGCTCCGGCGGGCGGCGCATCGCCCCGAGCGCCTGGTTGACGCCGGCGGCCGCGCCGTAGGGCAGGCCGGCGATCACCGCTCCCGCCGCGAACATCTCCGGGTAGGCGGCCAGCATCACCGCCGCCATGGCGCCCCCCGCCGACAGCCCCGTGACGAACACGCGGCGCGGGTCCAGCCCGTGCAGCGCGACGGCGTGACGGACCATCTGCGCGATGGAGGCCGCCTCCCCCGCGTCCCGGGCCACGTCGCCCCGCTCGAACCAGTTGAAGCAGCCGTTGGCGTTGTTGGCCCGCACCTGTTCGGGGCATAGCAGGGCGAAGCCGTGGCGGTCGGCGAGCTCGATCCACCCCGACCCCGCCGCATAACCGCCGGCCGTCTGCCCGCACCCGTGCAGGACCACCACCAACGGCGCTCCAGAAGGGGTCTGCGGCGCGCGCAGCCACATGCGCAGCCCGCCCGGGTTGGAGCCGAAACCGGTGACCTCCTGCAGCGCGCCACCCTCCGGGACGGGCGTCGCCCGAGCCCGCGTCTTCAGTCTGGCGAGGGTTTCCACCAATCCGGCCATACCGACACCTCCGGCTGGCTGGTCCAGCCTCCCGCATATGGATGCTGCAGTGCAGCATTGCATCACCGGGCGCCCGCCCGTGAGCCTTCGCCGTCGCCGGGCGTTGTCCACGTTCATTCGGGGACGAACATGAACGACACCCAGGCCGAGGTCGACGCGACCGTCGAGAAGCTCAAGGCGCTCAGGGCCTCGCAGCTCGAGCGGGTCTGGCCGGCCGCGGAAGCGGCGGCGACCAGCGGCGACCACGACGCGCTGGTGGAGCTGATCAAGATCCACACCGGGGTGCGGGCCATCGAGTTTGCGCTCTCCCACCGACCCGATCCCGACGCCGCCACGCGCATCCGGCCCGGCTTCAAGACGCCGTGAGCCGGCGGGTCCGCGTGATTTCGCGGCGGTGAAGGCGGCGAACCGCGCCGTCGGGCGTTGAACGGTTCTCCTCACGAACGAGAGCGCCCGCCATGTCCTTGATCTATCCCGCCGCCGGGGCCGCCATCGCCGTGGCCGGAGGCGACAAGCTCGCCGGCGAGGGCTCCTACCGCCGGATGTTCCGCGGCCTGGGCTGGTCCCAGTCGGACATGCGTTCCCTGGCGGCGGCGGAGGTGGCCGGGGGCCTGCTGATGGCCCCTCGCCTCACCCGCAGGCTCGGCGGCGCCCTGGTCGTCGTCGCTTCCAGCCTCGTCCTGCGCAGCGAACTGCGGCGCGGCGAGGGCGGCTTGGCCGCGCCTCGCGTGCTGGTCCTGCTCGCGGGGCTCTGCGCCATGCTCGTCCCCGGAGATTGAAGCGCCGCCTCTTGGCGACGCCCGGCGTCACCAGGGCAGTTTGAGGCTGGGCTGGACGGAGCGGCGCAGCAAACCGCTGA
>CAXSDV010000008.1:0-4290 GCA_964235945.1 uncultured Caulobacteraceae bacterium | reverse complement strand
CGTCACCAGGGCAGTTTGAGGCTGGGCTGGACGGAGCGGCGCAGCAAACCGCTGAACGCCAGGGCCGCCGAGCCGCGCACCCCGAACAGCTCGGCCAGGTGCGCGCGGTAGAGCGCCGCATAGGCCAGCCGGGGACCCAGGCCGGTGATGCTCCAGCTTCCCCGCCCGGGCAGGGGCAGTTCGCCCGCGGTGCCGCCCTCGCCGAGGGACACCAGGGTTCCCCGGTCGTGGTAGTGGAACTCCAGGGCGGCGCGGCCGTGCAATTGCCGCGCCAGCGAGCGGGACAGCAGGCGCGCCTGCTGGTGGGCGACCTGGGCGGTGGCCGGCGGAGGCGTCGTTCCCGGAGCGGCCGACAGCGCGCAACAGTCGCCCACGGCGTGGAGACCCTCCCGCGGCCGCCCGTCCTCGTCCAGCACGCGCAGGGTGGCGTCCACCTCCACCCGGCCGCCCTTGGCGCGCTTCACGCCGGGCAGATGGGCCGCCAGCCCCACGGCCTTGACGCCGGACGCCCAGACGATCACGTCGGCCCCCAAGCGCTCGCCGCCCTCCAGCGTCACGCCGTCCGCCTCCACGGCCGTGACCTTGGCCCCTAGGCGCAAGGCCACGCCCCGCGCCTCCAACGTCCGCCGCGCATAGTCCGACAGGCTCTCGGGGGCGCCCGGAAGCGGCCGCGGGGCGCCCTCCACCACCGTGACGTGGAGCTGGGTCAGGTCGATCAGGCTGCGGTAGCGCATCAGGCGCTCGACCGCCGCGCGCAACTCGCCCGCCAGCTCCACCCCCGTCGTGCCGGCCCCCACGATCACCACCCGCACGCCCGACTGCAGGCCGGCGTGCACGCGCGCGGCTTGGGCCAGGATGGCGGTGTGCAAGCGGGAGGACTCCCCGGCGGTGTCCAGGGCGTAGGCGTGTTCGCGCACCCCCGGCAGGCCGAAATCGTTCACCGTGCTCCCCACCGCCAGGACCGCCTGGTCCCAGGCCAGCGTGCGCGCGGGCAGGAGGTCGCCCGCCAGGGCCGCGCCCACCGGGTCGTCGGCGGGCCGGGGCGTGGCGGCCAGGGACGCCTCCCGCCGGTCGAGGTCCAGCGCCGTCACCTCGCCCCGCTCGAAGGCGAAGCCGTGGCGCAGACCCTGGGCGGCGTAGTCGGCCTCCTCCTCGGCGGCCACGAGCAGGCCCACGGCCAGCTCGTGCCAGCGCGGCTTCCAGATGTGCGAGCGGCTGCGGTCCACCAGGGTGACCTGCGCGCGCCCGAAGGCCCGCGTCCGGCGGGCCAGCCGGATGGCCAGCTCCAGGCCGGCCGCCCCTCCGCCCAGCACGAGGATGCGGCGCGGCTCGCGCTGGGTGGTGTCCATGACGTCTTCCCTCGGAATCAGGATGCGAACGCCCGGGACCCGCCCGGTTTCCGTGCGACGCGCCCTGTCGGACCGACCCCCCGAGCCTTTCTCCAGGGAAGGACGCGGATCAGGGGGCGGAACGAGGCGTCCGCGCGGTCCAGGCGGCGGTCTGCGCCTCCACCCGGTCCAGCACCGCGGCCTGGGTCAACGCCATGTCCAGGCTGTGCAGCCCCCAGCCGGGCCGGATCGAGTTGCGGTTGAAGGCGGCCTCCAGCAGGTCGTGGAAGCGGGTGGGCAGGACGGTCACGCGCGCCACGTGGTTGCGGCCGTCGTCCACGCAGGCCACGGACATCCCGCCGCTGACCCGCACCCAGGGCGGGTCGGAGTCGGGGGCGACGGCGGGCCGGGGCAGGTAGGCGGTGAGTTCGCCCGATCCGCCGGAGGGGGCGGCTGGGTCCACGCAGCCCGCCTGCAGCCCGCCGCCCGGGTCGATGCCGAAGGCGAGGCGGGTCGCCGTGTCCTCCGCACGGTAGTCGGCCCAGACGTACACGCAGCCCGTCTGGGCGGAGGCCGCGCACAGCGGCGTGGACTTGAACACCCCGCCCACCCGCGCGCCCCGGGGCACGGGCAGGGACGGGTCGCCCGCCAGGAAGGCGGACACCAGGCGCGCCTGAACGGGGCGGCCGTCGATCTCCTCGGCGATGAGGCGCTGCAGCAGGATCGCGCCCTGGCTGTGGCCGACCAGCACCACGCCCCGGCCGTGGTTGTCGCGCCGCAGGTAGTCGCGCCAGGCCGCGCGCACGTCGCGGAAGGGGACGTCCCAGTTCAGCGTTCCGCCCGCGGGGTCCGCGTCCAGGGCGTGCTTGAGCCCGGTGGAGGTGAGTTGGCGGTAGGCGGGCGCGAACAGGCGGCAGCGCGAGGTGAGGCGGCCGGCCTGGGCGAGCACCACCGCGCGCACCTCGGGCGAGGCCTGCAGGTCGCTGTAGTCGCTCGTCTCGTGCGACACGGTCGGGTAGACGTAGAAGCAGTCCACGGCCGGGTCCGCCGCGGGATGAAAGGGCCGGAGCGTGCGCGAGCCGTCCGCGCGCACCTCCACCGCGTCCAGCCCCGCCGTGCAGGCCGCTTCCGCGCCCGGGCGGCAGATCCAGTTCGCGGCGGCGGAATAGTCCACGGCGCCCGCGGGAGCCTCGCCGCGGGCCGCGGTTGAGACGAGGAGCGTGGCGGCGGCGAACAGGGCGAGGACACGCATGGGCGGGCTCCGGCGATGGGACGAGGCAGTCTAGCCGCCTTCCGTGACGCTTGCGCCGATCGTGCGCGAGGTGACGTCTCCTCCCGCCGAGCCCGCCTCCGGCCCGCGCTCGGCCGTGCGATCCAGATCGTCGACAGATGGGGAGAGGTGGCGCACTCGACAGGATTCGAACCTGTGACCTCCGCCTTCGGAGGGCGGCGCTCTATCCAGCTGAGCTACGAGTGCGTGGGCGCGCCCGGGGGCGGCGGGAGGGGAAGCTAGTCGAACGGGGGGGCGGGCGCAATCGCGCGACGCGCGCCGCCGTCGACGCGCCTCAGGGGAAGACGGCGGGTTCGCGGGTGGGGGCCGGGGCGTCCGGGTCGCCGTAGGTCAGGGCCAGGAACACGTCCTCCAGGTCCGGCTCCTCGGTGGACAGGTCGCGGATGCGCACGCCCGCGGCGCGCACCGCCGCCAGCACCGCCTCCACGCTCGCCCCCTCGCTCTTGAAGGTGACGGCCAGGCGTCCGTCCGGGCGCAGCTTTCCCTCGAAGCCCTGCAGCACCGGCGCGGCCTCCAGCGCGGCCTCGGGCGTGATCACCACCGCGCGCGTGTCCATGCGGCGCAGCAGGTCGCGGGTGGGCTCGCTGGCCACCACCCGGCCGTGGTTGACGATGGCGATGCGGTCGCACAGCGCCTGCGCCTCCTCCAGGTAGTGGGTGGTGAGCACGATGGTGACGCCCGCGGCGTTCAGCTCCTGCACGTAGGCCCAGAGCTGGCGACGCAGCTCCACGTCCACCCCGGCGGTGGGCTCGTCCAGGATCAGGATGGGCGGGGCGTGGACCATGGCCTTGGCCACCATCAGCCGTCGCTTCATGCCGCCCGACAGGGACCGGACGTAGGCGTCCATCTTGTCGCCCAGGCCGAGGGCGGTGAGGATTTCGGCGGTTCGGCGCTGACCTTTTTTCACGCCGTACATGCCCGCCTGCACCTCCATGCTCTCGCGCGGGGTGAAGAACACGTCGGCCGCCAGCTCCTGGGGCACCACGCCGATGGCCGAGCGGGAGCTGCGGGGGTGCTGGTCGATGTCCATCCCCCAGATGGAGACGGAGCCCTGCGTCTTGGTGACGAGCCCCGCGAGGATGTTGATGAAGGTCGACTTGCCCGCCCCGTTGGGGCCCAGCAGCCCGAACATGGAGCCGCGCGGCACCGCCAGATCCACGGAGCGCAAAGCCGTCTTGGCCGGCGCCTTCTTGCTGGCGGCGTAGGTCTTGAGGAGGCCCCGCGCCTCGATGGCGTAGTCGGGCAAGGGGGAGCTGGTCATGCGCGCGCTTCCGCCGCCTGCGGTTTGACGGGTGCGGCGGGCGCGACTAGGTAGGCGGCGACGTCCGGCTTGCCAAGCGGACGCGCCCCGGCCCGGTGCCCCGCCATGCGTCCCGATCCCGTTCCCGTCGATCCCAAGTCCGCCCTGGAGCCGCCGGAGGTGGTCACCGTCGACACCCACCGGGTGTGGTGCGACGGCGGCGTGGGCGCGCTGGGCCACCCTCGCGTGTACATGGAGATGGGCGCCTCCGGCTTCGTGGAGTGCCCCTACTGCGACCGGCGCTTCGTGCTGGCCGACCCGCACGGCCGGGGCGGCCACGGCGCCCCGCACGGCGAGGACGAGGTCGCCGACCCCTCCCCCTACGAAGGGGCCAACGCCTCGCGCGTCTGACCCGCCGCACGCCGGGGGGC
>CAXSDV010000007.1:24032-81158 GCA_964235945.1 uncultured Caulobacteraceae bacterium | reverse complement strand
ACGGCGCCCTCCACCCGGCGGACGCCGCGCGACCAGGCGTCCACCAACGAACCGGGCTCGACCGTGAGCGCGTCGCGCAGGCGCAGGGCGGCGGGGGCGTACGCCTCCTCCAGGGCGAGGGCCGCCGCGTCCGGGTCGAGCGGCTCCAGGCCGCCGGGGGCGAAGCCGTCCCACGCGGCGAGACGGGCGAAGCGGTCGGCGTCCCGGGGCGTGCGCGCGAGCTGGAGGACGCCGCGGGCCAGCACGGCGCCCGGGATCTCGCCGGCGTAGAGGGCGACCGCGCGCGCGAACGCCTCCGCGTGCAGGCGCGCGGCGACGCCGAGCCCCGCGTCCAGCCGGGGCGTCACCAGGGCGGCGGCGTTGGCGGAGGCGGCGGGGCCGGTCGCGTCCGAGGCGACCTGCACCACCTCCAGCCCCTCGGCGACCAGGGCGCGCAGCAGGGCGGCGGCGGCGATCCCGCCGCCCACCACCGCCACCCGCGGCGGGGCGTCGTCGGGCGGCGGCGAACCAGAAACGCGCGCCTCCAGCCGCTGCTTCTTGCGGCCGTGACCCGGGAGCTTGGCGACCTCCAGGCCCGCCTCGGCCAGGGCCCGGCGCACCGCGCCCGCCACGGTGAAGGTGGCGAGGCGCCCGCCGGGAGCGGTGCGCGCGGCCACCGCCGACAACAGGGCGGGGCTCCACATGGCCGGGTTGCGGGCGGGGGCGAAGCCGTCGAGGAACCAGGCGTCCGCCCGGCCCTCCCAGCCTTCCACCGCGGTCAGGGCGTCGTCGATCCGCAGGTCCAGCCGCGCGCCGAGGTCGGGCCAGTCGACGCGGAGGCCGCCGCGCCGCGCGCCGCGCCCGTCGTTCGGCCAGGCGGCGAGGAGCGGCGCGGCGAGATCGGCCAGTTCGGGCCAGGGGGCGAGGGCGCGCGCCGCGTCCGGCGCGCCCATCGGGTGGGCCTCGACGGAGACCACGTGCAGGCGCGCGTCGGGCGCGGGCCGCGTCCGGCGCCACAGGTCGAGCAGGGCCAGCACGTTCAGCCCCGTGCCGAAGCCGAGCTCGCCCACGGTGTATCGGCGGCGGCCGGCCCAGGCGTCCGGCAGGCCGCACCCGGCCAGGAACACCGCCCGGCTCTCGGCCAGGCCGTCGCCGGCCGCGTAGTAAACGTCGTCGAAGGCGACCGAACGCGGCGCGCCCGACGACCAGTCGAGGTCGGGACCGTTCACGCGCGCGCGTCAGCCCACGCGAAAAGGGCCGCCCCGGCGTGCGGGGCGGCCCTTCGCGGCACGCGGACGTGACCGATCGGCGATTACTGGCCGGTCGAGTTCGTCGTCGTCGTGGTGGTGGTCATGTTGCCGCCGGTCATGTTGCCCGACGTCATGTTGCCGCCCGTCATGTTGCCCGAGGTCATGTTGCCCGCGTCGGTGGTGTTGCCGGCGGTCATGTTGTCGGTCGAGTTGGTGGTGGTGGTCGAGGTGTCGGTGGCGGTCGTGTTGTTGGCGGCGGGCTTGGAGCAAGCCGCGGCCGAGAGAGCCGCGACGGCGGCGCCGGCGACCATGATCTTGCGGATGGTGGAGGTCATGTCCCTGTCCCCTATTTGGAGGTTGGAGCGCGGGTTCGCCGTCCGCGCCCCCCACCGCCGATCACACGTATGTGACTGGACAATCGGGACCGCGCACCTGCAGCGCTGCACGGCAATATGCCGTACGGGGCTCAACTGGCAAGCCGCGATTGCGTTGCACCGCCCTTTTTACGCCGCGTCCGACACCGCGCCGAGCGCCGTCTCCAGTTCGGCGAAGGAGGGCTGCGAGGTTGAGGGCACGCTGCCGCGGCCGATCTCCACCGAAATCTGCGCCGCGTTGCCGTGCAGGTGGGCCACCAGCACCGAGCGGATGATCTTGTAGAAGGCGCTCTCCTCCTCGACCACGGCGTTCAGGCGGCTCGCCATGGGCGCCACCAGGCCGTAGGCCAGGAACACGCCCAGGAAGGTGCCCACCAGCGCCGAGCCGATCATGCCGCCCAGCACCTCGGGCGGCTGGGTGATCGAACCCATGGTCTTGATGATGCCGAGCACGGCGGCGACGATCCCGAGCGCGGGCAGGGCGTCGGCCAGGCTCTGCAGGGCGTGGGCGGGGGCCAGCCCCTCGTGGTGGTGCTTTTCGAGCTGCCGCTCCATGTGGTCCTCGACCTGGTGGGGGTCCTCCAGGTTCATGGTCATCATCCGCAGCGTGTCGCAGATGAAATCCACCGCGAAGTGGTCTTTGACGACCTTGGGGTACTTGGAGAAGATCGTGCTCTCGCCCGGCTTCTCGATGTGGCTCTCCAAGGCGATGACGCCCTTGGTCTTCATGGTCTTGGTGAGCAGGAACAGGAGCGCCAGGAGGTCGGCGTAGTCGCTCGCCTTCCACTTGGGTCCCTTGAACACCTTGCCCATGCCGCCGGCGGTGGCCTTGATCACCGTCATGCTGTTGGAGATCAGGAAGCTCGCCACGCCCGCGCCCAGGATGGCCATCAGCTCGTGGGGGGCCGCCTCGATGATCACCCCCATGTTGCCGCCCGACATGATGAAGCTGCCGAACACGAGGCCGAAGAGCAGCACGACGCCGATGATCTGGAACATGGTGGGTGGGCGTCCGCGCGGCCTTCGGGGAGGTCGCGCCCACCCTCGCCGTTAAGGCTTAAGGCCGCGTGAGCGCCCAGCTCGCCAGGACCGTGCGCAGGATGGCGACGAACACCAGCGGCTGGTCCAGCATGACGTGGTGCGCCGCGCCGGGTGCGGCGACCACCAGCGTGCCCGCCGGTGCGTGGAGCGCGGTGTAGGCCACGGCCCGCGCCGTCATCAGCGATGAGCGCTCGCCCGAAACGAAGGCCAGCGGACAGCGCGCGGCGGCCAGCTCCTGCTCCTGCGGCAGGCGCGCGCCGCGGTCCATGCGGGTCCACAGGAGCGGGTCGAAGGCCCAGGTCCACCCCTCCCCCGCCGGCGCGAGCGAGCCGCGCGCCACGTGGTCGAGGTACCAGGGCTCGGGCTCGCCCGCGTCGGCCAGCAGGCGAAAGCGCGCCAGGGCCTCGGGCACGCTCGCCATCACGCGGTGGGTCGCGCCTTCCGCGCGCAGCGGCGGCCCGACCTGGTCGCGCAGTTCGGGCGGGCGCACCCCGGCGTCGACGATCACCGCCCCGCGCCAGCGCGCCCCGTCCGGCCCCGCCGCCAGATGGGCGGCCACCGCTCCGCCGAAAGAGTGGGCCACCACCACCGGCGGCTCGTCCGCCTCGAACAGGCCCGCGACCTCGGCGGCCGCCACCGCTTCGGCGCGGAACAGGTCGAAGTCGTAGCGGGCGCGCCAGCCCGACCCGCCCATGCCGCTGAAGGAGAGCGCCGCGCACCGGCGCGCGCCGCCCGGCGCGTCCGGCGCGGCGAACAGGGGCGCGATCGGGCTCCACCAGCCCGCGTGCGCGCCGCCGCCGTGCAGGAAGAGCAGCCCCGGGCGGCCGCGGGCGCCCCAGGTCAGCAACTCGACCGCCGCCCCCTCGACCGCGACCCGCAACCGCTCGGGCGTCGTCGCCAACGCCGCCTGGGCCCAGGCGGGCGCGGGCGGCCGCGCCCCCGCGAAGGGAAGGAGCGGCGACGGCGCGCGGGGCGGCCGGGCGGGCGGGGCGTCGGTCATGGCGCGCGCCGGCCCGGGAGCGTGCGGTCCGACCGCAACCCGCGTTCAGAGCCCCACGGCGGCCGTGGCGCTGCGCTGGCGCTCGGCCAGGCCCTCGTCGGTGAAGCCTTCCAGTGAAGCCTCGAACAGGTCGCGCCAGTTGAGCTCGGCCCTCAGGTGCAGGAAGGCGGCGCCCAGGCCGATGGCGGCGCGGTCCATGAACACGAACTCGCGCGGGATGGTGATCGGGCCCTGCTCCTTGAGCGCCTGGCGCACGGTGAAGGCCTCCTTGCGGCCGTACTCGCCGGGCGCGACGCCGTTCGCCACCGTTCGCACCCGGTCGTCGAGGATCGGGCCGTAGATGAAGCGCGCCCACAGGTTGAGCGTGTCCACCAGCTTGTCGGACAGGTCGCCGAAGCCCCAGGCGGCGTAGGCCTCGCGCTGGCCCGCCCGATCGTCGGTCGACAGCGCCCGGTAGAGCCGCACCACCCCCGACACGAAACGCGGCGGGAAGATGCGGATGCAGCCGAAGTCCAAGAGGTTCAGCCGTTCCGCCCCTTCGCTGAGGGAGTAGTTGCCCAGGTGCGGGTCGCCGTGGATCACCCCCATGTGCGTCATGGGCCGCCACCAGGCGTCGAACAGCAGGCGCGCCACGCGGTTGCGCGTCTCCAGGTCCGCGTCCTTGAAGCTGAGCAAACCGCGCCCGTCCAACCAGGTCATGGTGAGCAGGCGCCGGGTGCTGAGCGCCTCGATCGGTTCAGGGGTGGCGATGTCGTCGCGGTCGGCGAAGAAATCTCGGTAAAGGCGCATGGACTTGGCCTCGCGTGTGTAGTCGAGCTCCTCGCGCAGCCGGTCGCCGATCTCCACCAGCGCCTGGCTGGCGTCGATGGAGCGCTCCATGCGGCCCAGCAGGTTCAGCAGCGTGCGGAGCTGACCGAGGTCGCTCTCCACCGCGCTCTGCATCTCGGGATACTGCAGCTTGACCGCCAGCGCCCGGCCGTCGAGCGCCGTGGCCCGGTGCACCTGGCCGAGGCTGGCGGCCGCCGCGGCCTCCGGCTCGAAGCTCCTGAAGCGGCTCTCCCAGTCGGGGCCGAGCTCGGCCACCATGCGGCGGCGCACGAAGCCGCGGCCCATGGCGGGGGCGTTGGCCTGGAGCTCGGCGAACTCCTTGGCGAACTCGGGCGGCAAGAGGTCCGGCACGGTGGCGAACATCTGCGCGGCCTTCATCAGCGGGCCCTTGAGCCCGCCCAGCGCTTCCTTGATCACCCGGGCGTTGCGCGCCTCCGCCCCCTCGCCGCGGAACAGCTGGTTGGCCCCGTAGGCGGCTCCCGCCCGGCCGAGCCCCGCCCCCACCTGGGCGAAGCGGCGCACCCGCCCGCTCAGCCGGTCGCGTTCGGGGTCGGCGGCGACGTGCGCGGGACGGGCGGGGCGATCGGTCATGGCGCTCATCTAAGGAGGACGAGCCGCCAACGCCCGGACGCGGGGACGGCTCCGCACCGCCCGCGCCGCCGCCCCCTGCCCGCGGAGCGCTCGAACGCCTATCCTCGCCCCATGAGTCCCGCCGACGACGCCTCTCCCCGCCCGAACGCGACCGCGGAGGCGGCCGCCACCAACGCGGCGCCCTACTCGGTGTCGGAGCTCGCTTTCGCGCTCAAGCGCACGCTGGAGGACGCCTACGGCCACGTGCGGCTGCGGGGCGAGCTCTCCAAGGTGACGCGCCACGCCTCCGGCCACGTCTACCTGTCGATCAAGGACGACAAGGCGTGCATCGACGGGGTGATCTGGAAGAGCGTGCGCGGCCTGGCCGTCCGGCCGGAGCAGGGCATGGAGGTGGTGGTCACCGGGCGCATCACCACCTATCCCGGCCGCTCCCAATACCAGATCGTGATCGAGACGCTGGAGCCCGCGGGCGTCGGCGCGCTCCTGGCGCAGCTGGAGAAGCTCAAGGCGAAGCTGGCCGCCGAGGGGCTGTTCGCCCCCGAGCGCAAGCGCCCGCTCCCCGCCACGCCCGCGGTGATCGGCGTGGTCACGAGCCCGACGGGGGCGGTGATCCGCGACATCCTGCACCGCATCCGCGACCGCTGGCCGTGCCGGGTGCTGGTCTGGCCGGTGGTGGTGCAGGGCGAGGCCGCCGCCGCCCAGGTCGCGGCCGCCGTGCGCGGCTTCGACGCGCTGGCGCCCGGCGGTGCGGTCCCGCGGCCGGACCTCGTGATCGTGGCGCGGGGCGGCGGCTCGGTGGAGGACCTGTGGCCGTTCAACGACGAGGCGCTGGCGCGCACGGTGGCCGCCTGCACCCTGCCGGTGGTCTCGGCGGTGGGCCACGAGACGGACACCACGCTGATCGACTTCGTCTCCGACCGGCGCGCCCCCACCCCCACCGCCGCCGCCGAGATGGCCACCCCCGTGCTGGCCGACCTGGTCGCGCGCGTGAACGAGGCCGGACGGCGCACCGACCGCTGCGCCGCGGCCCGGGTGGAGCGCGGGCGCGACCGGCTGGCCGCCGCCGCCCGGGGCCTGCCCCGCCCGGCGGACGTGCTGGCGCTCGCCAGCCAGCGCTACGACCTCGCCGCCGGCCGGCTGGGGGCGGCGCTGGCGAAGAACGCCGCCCTGCACGAGCGCGAGCTCGCGCGGGTGGGCGGCCGCCTCGGCCCGGCCCTGCTGGACCGGCCTCGGGAGGTGAAGGCGCACAGGCTGGGCGACCTGTCTCTCCGGCTGGACGGCGCCGCAGGCCGCGCCCACGAGTCGGCCCGGGCGCGCGCGCGCCTGCCCGAGCTGCAGGCGCGCCTGGACGCGGCGGCCGCGCGACGCCTCGCCCGCGCGGGCGAGCGGGTGGCGGCGCTGGAGCAGTTGCGCCGCTCGCTGAACCCGGACCGCCCGCTGGAGCGCGGCTTCGCGCGGGTGGTGCGCGAGGACGGCCGGCTGGCCCGCTCCGCCGCGGAGCTGGGCGCGGGCGAGGCGGTGGGGCTGCGGTTCGGCGACGGCGTGCGCGGAGCGGTGGTGGACGCGGTGGCGACGGAGGGGGCGGGCGCGACTTCGGCGCCGGCGCTCTCCACGCCCAAGCCGAAGCGTGCTCCGGCGAAGGCCCTACCGGTCGGGCAGGGAAGTTTGTTTTAAGGGTCGTTCTACTCCAGCGTCGCGGCGCCGCCGTACTCGGTCGGGTCGAGGGCGTAGAGCCGCAGGCGTCCCTTCACGCGACCGAGCACGGCGGCCGCGACTCGACCTCCCCGCGCCGGCGCGCCCTAAGCGAACGCCACCCGCTTGGGCGCCATGCTCGCCGCCGCCGCCTCCCGCGCGCGCACCGCCGCGACCAGCCGGCGCATCCTGCGCAGCTCGCCCCTCAGCCCGTTGCCCGTCACCAGCCGGCGCGACAGGCGCGCGCTTCGGCTCTCCAGCTCCGCCCAGACCAGGCCGAAGTGCGGGCGGGTGAGCGCCTGGCGCACCTCGAGCTCGGGCAGGCGCAGGCGGCGCGCCCAGACCTCCGGCTCAATACGGCCCGCGTTCCAGCCGTGGCGGAACTCGCAGCGCCACTGGGCGCGGCGCAGGGTGGCGACCGCCACCTCGAGCGCGTCGTCGCAGGGGTGCTCGGGATCGGTGCGCAGGCGGATCTCGTCGGCGAGGCCGCCACAGGCGCGCCCGTCCGTGCGCGCGGAGGTGACCACCTGCACGTCCAGGCTGTGGCGCACGCGGCCGTCGACCTCGCGCACCTTCTCGAACAGGGCGCGGTCCTCGCCGACGGGCTTGGGAGGCAGGCCGCCGATTCGGCGGTAGGCGTCCACCGTGATGGCGGCGGAGGCGCCGCAGTTCTGGTTGTGGCGCGGCCAGGGGTCGTGCGCCTCGCGGTCGACCCGGGCCACGAGCTCGGCGGCCAGTTGCTGGTATTCCCACTCCTGCCGCCCGCGCTCCAGCACGGCCGGGTCGAGCTGCATCAGCTCCATCGGGTCGGCCATGACGTAGCCCGCCACCGCGTCCACACCCGCCTCGATCTCCCGGCGGTTGGCGGCCACCCAGTCGCCGTTGACCAGGGTGTCGGCGTCCGTGGTGAGGAGGAGCCCTCCGGGGGCGCAGAGGTCGGCGGCCGCGTCCATGGCGAGGCGCCGCGCCCAGCCGGCGTTGGCGTGGGCGGGCTGCAGCTCCACCTGCAGCAGGTAGGTGGCGAAGGGGGCCTGGGGAGCCAGGGCGCGCACCTGCTCGGCGGTGCCGTCCGTGGTGTTGTTGAGCAGCAGCACGACCGCGAGGTCCGCCGGGTCGATCTCGTCCTGCCCCGCCAGCGCGTCCAGGCACCAGCCTATGCGCTCGACCTCGTCCTTCACCGGGATGGCGACGACGATGCGGGGCGGGTGCGGCCGCTCGGGACCGAAACGCTCGGTCTCCACGACGACTTGCGGCCGCGATGGCGCATCCATGCGATCAGGTCCCAAAAGCGCGGCACTTGGGCCGCCGCCGTCGCGCCGGACCCGTCCACCGGCTGCGGAGCCGAGTAGACCGGGCTTCGCCGCCGCGATCAAGCCGCCGGGCGCGTCCTTCGCCCGCGGCTCCGGCGACCGCAGCGCGCGGGGCGCGGAACGGGGCGAAGCGGAGGGAGGGTGGCCGCGGCCCCGGGCCGGATCGCGCGCGAAGACGCTTGGTCCACGCCATACCGCGGCGGGCCCCCGGGCGCCAGCGTCCCTTACGCCGCCGCCCGCGCGGGGCCGGTCAGCCGAAGCGGCCGGTGATGTAGTCGGCGGTGCGCGTGGTGCGCGGGTTGTCGAACAGCTTGTGGGTGGGCGCGAACTCCACCAGCCGGCCCAGGTACATGAAGGCGGCGTTGTCGCTGATGCGGGCGGCCTGCTGCAGGTTGTGGGTGACGATCACGATCGTGATGTCGCGCTTGAGCTCCACCAGCGTCTCCTCCAGCTTGGCGGTGGAGATGGGGTCGAGCGCGGAGGCGGGCTCGTCCAGCAGCAGCACCTCCGGCCGCACGGCCACGCCGCGGGCCACGCACAGTCTCTGCTGCTGGCCGCCGGACAGGCCCAGGCCCGAGGTCTGCAGCTTGTCCTTCACCTCGTCCCACAGGGCGGAGCGGCGCAGGCTCTCCTCCACCCGGGCGTTCATGTCGGCCTTGGACAGCTTCTCGTAGAGGCGCACGCCGAAGGCCACGTTGTCGTAGATCGACATGGGGAAGGGCGTGGGCTGCTGGAACACCATGCCGATGCGCGAGCGCAGGGTGGCCAGATCCACCTTGCGGTCGAGGATGTTCCGACCGTCCAGCAGCACGGCGCCCTCGGCGCGCTGGCCGGGGTAGAGGGCGTAGATGCGGTTGAGCGCGCGCAGCAGGGTGGACTTGCCGCAGCCGGAGGGGCCGATCAGCCCGGTGATCCCGTTCTTCTGGAAAGGGATGCTGATGTCGAACAGCGACTGGGTCTTGCCGTAGAAGAAGTTCAGCCCGCGCGTCTCCAGCTTGGCGACGACGCCCGGCGCCAGGGGCTCCGAATGGCTCTCGATGGCGACGGCAGCGGCTGCGGCGGCGTCCGTATTGCCGGCGGCCGCGGCGGGGGTCGCGGTCTGGGCGGTGGAGGTCATCGGCGGCTGGGCTCACGGCTGAGGGCGCGGACCACGACGTTGATGGCCAGCACGGCGGCGGCGATCAGGAGGGCGCCCACCCAAGCCAGACGGCGCCATCCCTCGTCGGCCGACAGGGCGAAGTTGAAGATCACCACCGGCAGGTTGGCCATCTGGCCCCCCATGTTCCAGCTGAAGAAGTTGTTGGACAGCGAGGTGAACAGCAAGGGCGCCGTCTCGCCGGAGATGCGCGCGAAGGCCAGCAGCGCCCCGGTGATGATGCCGCCCCCGGCCGAGCGCCAGAGGATGGTGCGGATCGTAGTCCACATGGGCGTGCCCAGCGCCACGCCCGACTCGCGCAGCTGGCGCGACTGGAGCTTGAGCACGTCCTCGGTGGTGCGGGTGATCACGGGCGCGGCGATCAGCGCCAGGGCCAACGCCCCCGCCCAGCCGGAGAAGCCGTGCAGGGGCTTCACCGCCAGCTCGTAGACGAACAGGCCGATGAGGATGGACGGGGCCGAGAGAAGCACGTCGTTCAGGAACCGCACCGCCTGGGCGTAAGGGTGGTCGCGGCCGTACTCGGCCAGCCAGGTGCCGGCGAGCACGCCCACCACCACCGCCACCACCATGGCGGTCACGCACATCATGATGGAGCCGACGATGGCGTTGGCCAGCCCGCCCGTGTCGCCGGCGGCGGGGGTGGACTGGGTGAACACCGCGCCGTTCAGCCCGCCCACGCCCTGGGCGACGAGGCTCGCCAGTATGGCCAGCAGCGCCAACACGGCCAGAACCGCCGCCAGCCAGCAGAAGCCCGTGAAGGCGGCGGTGGCCAGGCTGCGGCGCCCGCGCCGGTCCAGGCTCAGCGGGGCTGCGGTCAGCGGCGGGGGGGAGGAGGGCATGGCGGCGCTCACCCGTGCTTGGGCGCGCCGAGCAGCGCGCGCGCCAGGGCCAGCACCGCGAAGGTGATCACGAACAGCACGAACCCCAGTGCGATCAGGGCGGAGGTGTGCATGTCCGTGGAGGCCTCGGCGAACTCGTTGGCGATGGTGGAGGAGATGGTGGAGCCCGCGTCGAACACGCCCTTCGGAAAGGCGTGGGTGTTTCCGATCACGAAGGTGACCGCCATGGTCTCGCCCAGGGCGCGTCCCAGCCCCAGCATGACGGCGCCGATGGCCGAGCGGCGCACGTACGGCAGGGTCACCGACCAGACCACCTCGAGCGGCGTGGCCCCGATGCCGTAGGCGCTCTCGCGCACCTTGGCGGGCACCGTCAGGAACAGCTCGCGCAGGGTGGCGGCGATGAAGGGCAGGATCATGATCGCCAGGATCAGGCTGGCGGTGAGTATGCCCGAGCCGTTGGGCACGCCGGAGAACAGCGTCTCCCAGATGGAGCCGGGCGGAGCCCAGGTCATCAGCGGCAGTTCGACGAACTTGGCGAACAGGGGGGCGAACACGAACAGCCCCCACATGCCGTAGACGATGGAGGGCACGCCGGCGAGCAGCTCCACCGCGACGCCGATGGGCCGGCGCAGCGGGCGCGGGCAGAACTCGGTCAGGAACACCGCCACGCCGAAGGCCACGGGCAGGGCGAAGGCCAATGAAAGAAAGGCGGTGATCAAGGTGCCGACGATGGGCCCCGCCCCGCCGTAGACCTCGTTGACCGGGTCCCAGGTGGTGGAGGTGAAGAAGCCCAGGCCGAACTTGGACAGGGCGGGCCAGCCGCCGATCGCCAGGGACACCAGGAGGCCGCCGATGGCGCAGAGCAGCAGCGTCGCCGCGCCTCCGCACACCCCGGCGAACACCGGGTCCACGCCCGCGCCGCGCGGGCGCGGGCGGCGCCCCGTCCGGGCGGCGGCGGGCGCAGCGGCGCCGGAGAGGAGTGCGTCGGACATGGCGGTCCCGGCAAGTGGGGCGGAGGCCTCGAGGTCTCCGCCCCAGGTCCGCTTACTTGGAGACGTACACCGGCTTGCCGCCGCTCTTCACCTGGGTCCAGGCGCTGTGGCGCACGGCGTTCTTCACGCCGCCCGGCAGGGGGACGTAGGCCAGGGCGTTGGCGTCGGCGTCGCCGTTCTTGTACGCCCAGTCGAAGAACTTGAGCACTTCGGCGCCGGCGGCGGGGTTGGACTGGTCCTTGTACATCAGGATGAAGGTCGCGCCCGCGATCGGCCAGGAGCCGCCGCCCGGCTGGTTCAGCAAGGAGGGGGCGAACTCGTTCTGGGGGGTGAACTGGGCGTGGGCCGCGGCCTGGGCGAAGGCGCCGGCGGTGGGGGCCGTCACCTTGCCGTCGCGGTTGACCATGTCGGCGAAGGTCAGGTTGTTCAGCTTGGCGAAGGCGTACTCGACATAGCCGATGGAGCCGGGCGTCTGCTTCACGAACGCCGACACGCCGTCGTTGCCCTTGCCGCCCTGGCCCACGGGCCAGTTCACCGAGTCGCCCGCGAGCTTGGTCCAGGCGGGGCTGACCGTGGCGAGGTAGGAGGTGAACAGGAAGGTCGTGCCCGAGCCGTCCGAGCGATGGACCACGGTGATGGGCAGGCCCGGCAGCTTGACGCCCTTGTTCATGCCGGCGATGCGCGGGTCGTTCCACTTCTTGATGGCGCCCGAGTAGATGTCGGCGATCACGGGGCCCGACAGGTGCATCTGGCCGGGGGCCACGCCCGGCAGGTTGACCACCGGCACGATGCCCACGATCACCGTGGGGAACTGCACGAGGCCGTGGCTGGCGAGGTCGGCGGGCGCCAGCGGCTTGTCCGAAGCGCCGAACTGCACCGTCTTGGCGTAAATCTGCTTGATGCCGCCGCCCGAGCCGATCGCCTGGTAGTTCAGGCGTACGCCCGAACCCTTGCCGTAGTCGGCCGCCCACTTGGTGTAGATGGGGGCCGGGGCGGTGGCGCCCGCGCCCGACAGGTCGGCGGCGGCCGCGGCGCCGGCCAGGAGCGTCGCGCCCAGGGCGAACGTCATCGTCGTCTTCAGCACCGTCAGATCTCCTTGCGCATCGCGGCGGGCTCCCCCCGGGGCCGCCGATCGCGTGTGGCCCTCCTTACCGCCCGCCGATCATGCTTTTGTGACGGCCCGTCCGCGGCCGTCACACGGGCGAGCCGCCGAACCGCCCCGTCCTGCACGCGCTGGGGAACGCTCGCCCCGCGACGGCATTGCAAAGCTTGCGGCGACCGGGCCGCTGCGTGCGAGGGTTCCCGCCGTGCTGATCCGACCGGGCGAGACCGTGTGGCGCGCCGAGCGCGCCGAGCGCGCCGCGTTGATCGTGGACATGGCCGCCTACTTCAAAGCGGCCAAGTCGGCCATGTCGCGGGCGCGCCGCTCCATCCACCTCCTGGGCTGGGCCTTCGATCCCGACACCTACTTCGAGCCGGGGGAGGACGGGGGCGGCCCCGCGCGCGACCGCATCGGCGCCTACATGCGCCACCTGGCCTGCAACAACCTCGAGCTGGACGTGCGGGTGCTGATCTGGAAGTCGGCCCTGCCCATCTCCGCCTCCCAGGACTTCTTCCCCCACCGCGCCAAGCGCGCCTTCAAGGGCAGCCCCGTCAAGTTCCTGCTGGACGCCCAGGTGCCGCTCGGGGCCTGCCACCACCAGAAGGTGCTGGTGATCGACGACGAACTGGCCTTCGGCGGCGGCGGCGACATCGCCCCGGACCGCTGGGACACCACCCGCCACCAGGACGACAACCCCCACAGGAAGTCGCGCCACGGCGGCTACTACCAGCCGCGCCACGAGGTCATGGCCGTGGTGGACGGGGCCGCCGCCCGGGCGCTGGGCGACCTGTTCCGCGACCGGTGGGAGAACGCCACGGGCGAACGCCCCCGCGAATCGCCCCCCTCCCCGCCCCCGCGCGGCCCGGAGCACGACCTGTGGCCGCCCAACGAGCCGGTGGACTTCCGCGACGTGTGCGTGGGGTTCGCGCGTTCCCTGCCCAAATGGCGCAGCCAGGGAGAGGTGCGCGAGGTTGAGGAACTCCACCTGTCGGCCATCGCCGAGGCCCGCACCTGCATCTACCTGGAGAACCAGTACTTCACCTCGCCGGTGCTGGCGGAGGCGCTGGCCGCGCGGCTGGCGGAGCCGGACGGGCCGGAGGTGGTGCTGGTGTCCACCCGCCACAGCCCGAGCTGGTTCGACCGCGCCACCATGGACCGCACGCGCCTCGCCTTTCTGGCGCGCCTGAAAGCCGCGGACGAGGCGGGGCGCCCCGGGGGCGGCAAGCTGCACGCCTGCTGCCCGGTCACGAACGGCGGCGCGAACATCATCGTGCACGCCAAGCTGGCCTTCATCGACGACCGGCTGATGCGGGTGGGCTCGGCCAACATCAACAACCGCTCCATGGGCTTCGACACCGAGTGCGACCTCGTGCTGGAGGCGGAGGACGGAGAGGCGGGAGCGGCGGTGCGCGCGGCCATCAGCGCCCAACGCTCGGAACTCGTGGCCCACTGGCTGGCCGTGCCGGTGGAGCGGGTGGAGCGCGCCCTGGCCGAGAAGGGTGCGCTGGGCCCCGCCATCCGCGCGCTGGACACCCCCGACGAGCGCCGGCTCCACCCGCTGGTCGTCGCCCCGATCGGTCCCCTGGCGACGCTGATCGCCAAGTACCACCTGGGCGACCCGGGCGGCCCCGGCGACAGCTGGACGCCGTGGGCGCGCCGCCGCGAGCTGAACCGCGAGCTCCACCGCATCCGCGGCCGCCTGCGCGCGGCGGACATGCCCGCCCCCGCTCCCGACCACCTGGACGCGCGCACCATCTGAGGCGCGGCGGCGCGCCGTCGCCGCCCGTCCCGCGAGCCCCGATCGAATTGCGCCCGTGGAACGCGCCTGCTAGGGCCGTCGCGGACCCAGGACGGACGCCATGCGCCCCAGCCCCCGGCGGCGACACGCACCCCGCGGCCTTTGCGGCCTGTGGACGGCCGTGCTGGCCCTGCTGACCCTGGTCTGCGCCCCTTTGTCCGCCGGTCCGGCTCATGCGGGCATGCGCGACTGCATGTCGCCGCCGGCCGCCCACGCCCACGCGCCGGGGACGCCCCGCCGCACCCGGGATACGACTTGCGCGGCGGCCTGCGCCCTGGGCGGCCAGCTCGTGGCGGTCCGCGCCGGGCCGCCGCCGCCGCCGCACCGCACGGACGCCCGGGTGGAGTACGCCCGGCTCGACCGACGGCCGGCTGGAACCACCCCCGAGGGCGGCACGCCCCCTCCCCGCTGAAGGCCGGCTTCGCCGGGCGCCCCCGCGCGCCTCCGATCCCGCCCGACCGCGCCCGACCGCGCGCCTTCAGCTTAGGTGACGCCATGCGTCTTCCGCCCCTCCTGGCGGCGCTCGCCCTCGCGTGCCCCGCCCTGCTTGCGACCGCCTCCGCCCGCGCCCAGGACGGGCCTTCCGCCGGCGGGGGTGCGCCCATCGCTCCCCCGCCGGCCGCGCCCGCCCCGGACGACACGCCAGGCACGCCAGAGATGTCCGGCATGGACATGTCCGGCTCCGCCCCCGCCGCCCGCATGCACCACGGCGCGGGCCAGCTCGGCGCCTACCCCGCCACCCGCGACGCTTCGGGCACCGCCTGGCGGCCCGACAGCGCCCGGCACGACGGCCTGCACCTGCCCGTGGGCGGCTGGACGGTGATGGCCCACGGCGAGGCGACCCTGGTCTACGACAGCCAGGGCGGCCCGCGCGGCCACGTGGAGACGGTGGTGCTGAGCCACCTCGTGCTCGACGCCCAGCGTCCGCTGGCGGGAGGGACGCTGACGCTCAAGGGCCTGTTCTCCCTGGACCCGCTGATCGGGCAGGAAGGCTATCCCCTGCTGCTGCAGACGGGCGAGACCGGCGACGGGCGGCGGCGCCTGATCGACCGCCAGCACCCCCACGACCTGATCGGCGAGCTCGCCGCCGCCTACAGCCATCCGCTGGGGGCCGGGGTGAGCGGCTTCGTCTACGGCGGGCCGGCGGGGGAGCCGGCGCTCGGGCCGCCCGTCTACCTGCACCGCGCGGCGGGCTTCGCGGACCCGGAGACGCCCATCGACCACCACTGGCTCGACTCGACCCACCTCGTGTTCGGCGTGGTCACCGGCGGTCTCACGGCGGGGGGCTGGAAGCTGGAGGCGTCGAGCTTCAAGGGCCGCGAGCCCGACGAGCACCGCTACGACGTCGAGGCTCCCGCCCTCGACTCCTGGTCGGTGCGGTTGAGCTGGAACCCCGGTCCCGACTGGGCGCTGGAGGTCAGCCGCGGCCACCTGCACTCGGTGGAGCAGCTCGAGCCCGAAGACGACCAGGACCGCACGATCGCCTCGGCCGTCTACAACCGCGCCTTCCGGAACGGCGATTTCCAGACCGTGTTCGCCTGGGGGCGCATGGACCAGTACGCGCGCGCGGGCGGTCCGGGCGTGACCAGCGACGCCTACCTCCTGGAGTCGGTGCTGACCCGCGGGTCCGACACCGTGTTCGGCCGCTTCGAGAACGTCGGCAAGGACGAGTTCTTCCCCATCGGCGAACCCGGGGACGGCGTGTTCCACAACGTCTCCAAGATCAGCGTCGGCTACCAGCGGTCCTTTCCCCTGCCCGCGCACCTGGCCACGGACGTGGGGGGGCTGTTCAGCAGGTACGTGATCCCCCGCGCGCTCGACTCGACCTACGGGTCGGACCCGGTCAGCTTCATGCTGTTCACCCGCCTGCGGCTGCGAAGTTGAGCCCGAGGCGCGGGCCTGGGTTTCAGCCGCCGACGACCTCCAGCTCCACCACCAGGGGCAGGTGGTCGGAGGCGGTGCGCGCCAGGGCGTGGTTGGGCGTCCAGGCGTCGCGCGCGACCACCCCCGGGGCGGCGAACATGTGGTCCAGCCGCAGCACGGGCAGGCGCGCGGGGAAGGTCGGCAGGGTGGAGGGCGCGAGCCCCGTCTGCAGGTCGCGCAGGACCGACGCCAGCCGGCGGTAGGCGGCGTAGCGCGAGGTGGCGTTGAAATCGCCCACCAAGAGGGCCGGCCCCCGCCGCGCCGCCGCCGCCATCCAGTCCGGCCCGAGGAGCGCGTCCACCTGCGCCCGCTGCTCCAGGGGGACGAGGCCCAGGTGGGTGTTGATCACCTGAAGCCGGCCCCCGCCGGCGGGGGCCACCTCCACCCACAGGGCGCCCCGGTCCTCCAGGGGCGCCTTGGGCGGCCGGGGCAGCGGGCCGCTCTTGACCAGGCGCATGGGGTGAACGGACAGCACCGCGTCGCCGTAGCGCTCCTCCGCCACCCGCAGCAGGGCGGAGTTGAAGCTGACGGACATGCCCAGCCGCTCGGCCAGGGCGTGCGCCTGGTCGACCCCGCCCGAGCGCGGGCGGTTCACGTCCAACTCCTGCAAGGCCACCACGTCCGGCGCCTCGCGGGCGATCACGGCGGCGACGCGGCCCACGTCCAGCCGCCGGTCCACCCCCACGCAGCCGTGGACGTTGTAGGTCATCACCCGCAGCCGGAACGACGCGGCGGGGGCGTGCGGCGGGGACGAGGTCGTCAGGCGCCCGGAGCTCCGACGTCGCCCGGCGCGTCCGCGGCGAAGCGGTAGCGCGCCCACCGGCGGTAGGTCTCGCCCGGGCGCAGGATCACCGGCGGGAAGGCGGGCGTGTTCACCGCGTCGGGGAAGTCCTGCGGCTCCAGCACCAGGGCGCCGTGGGGGACGAAGGGGTGGCCGAGCCCCTGGCCCGAATACACCTGCAGCCCCGGCTGGTCGGTGGAGAGGTGGAGCGAAACGCCGCTGAGCGGCGAGCGCAGCACCGCCACCGCCGCCGCCCGGTCGCGCTCCGGCTCCAGCACCCAGTTCAGGTCGTAGCCGCGGGGGATGACGAGCTGCTGGTGCTGCATGGCCAGCATGTCGCCCAAACGCCGGGGCGTGCGCAGGTCGAAGGGGGTGCGCTCCACCGCCAGGAGCTCGCCGGTGGGGATCAGCCCCGGGCGCACGGGGGTGACCGCCTGCGCCGCCACCTGAAGGGTGTGGTCCAGCACGGAGGTGCGCGCACGGCCCGACAGGTTGAAGTAGGGATGGTGGGTCATGGCCACCGGGGTGGGCCGGTCCGTTTGCGCCTCCCAGACGATCTCCAGCACCTGGTCGTCCACCAGGGAGAAGGTGACGGCGGCGTCCACCGCGCCGGGGAACCCTTCCTCCCCGTCGGGAGATCGGTAGGTCAGCACCGCCCGGCGCGGTTCGGCGCACTCCAGCGTCCAGAGCCGGCCGCTCCAGCCGACGGCGCCCCCGTGCAGGGTGTTGGGGCCCTCGTTGGCCGTCGTGCGATAGCTCTCGCCGTCCAGCTCGAAGCGGGCGCCGGCTATGCGGTTGGCGACGCGGCCGATGGCGCGGCCGTGATAGGCGCGGTCGTCCGTCCAGCCGTCCAGGTCGCCGAAGCCCAGCAGGGTCTCCACGGCCCCGCTCCCGTCCGCCGCGGGCGCGCGCAGGGAGGCGAGCAGGGCGCCGTACTCCAGCACCTCCACCTCCAGGCCGCCCGGGCCGCCCAGGCGCGCGGCGCGCACCGGGCGGCCGTCGGGCAGCACGCCGTAGGCTCGGACGGTCGCGGCCACCGGCTCAGGCCTGATCGCCGATGCGCCCGGGTATGGCGAGGTCGTGGATGAGCACGTCGGCCGCTTGGCCGGCCGCCCAGCTTTGCGCATGCTCCGAAGGCGTGACGATGGGAACCACCAGACACACGCTCTGGGTGGGCAGCACGTCGCGCCAGTCCGCGATGATCTGCTTGTAGGCCTCGCCCACCGGGCGGATGTTGCGGTCCAGGTCGTAAAGCCCCAGCGGATTGACCACGCCCGCGTCGTTGCGCAACGCCGAGTCCCAATCGACTTGGTCGGTGAGCGAATACCAAGTGAAGCCCAGGATCGGGATGCCGTCGTTGCGCACGCGCAACACGTTGGACCACTCCTTGTGCAGCCACATCACCGCTTCGTCGCCGTTGGGACCCTGGTTGAGGTTGGTTTCCGTGTGCATCACGGGTAGATGATACCGGTTGTAGTACTGCCGGGTGATCTCACAATAGCCGAATATTTCGCCGGAGGCGACGGTCGAGTTATCCGCACTAACACGATGCTCATTCGTGACGTAGTAGTCGTTGCCGAGGATACAGTGCTGCTTGATACGGTTGTTCAGGAAGAAATGATATTCATCTCGCAACATGCCGTTGTCCATCAGGAACTCGTACATCTCCGAGTCCACCCGCCGACCGTAGTTGAGGTCCAGCGAGAGAAAGCGCTCCGAGTTCATCAGCTCGGCCGCAGCGATCGCCTTGGGGTTCTCGGCGTGGAAGTACTCCGAAGACTCGCTCTGCACGAAGATGGCGTCCGGCCGCACGAGCAGGATCTCCTGCATCGCCAGCACGTTGGCCTTGACGATGTGCTTCAACGCGGTGACGAAGCCCAGGTCGCTGGACATCTGCTCGTTCCACCAGCCGTAACGGGCGGAGAAGGTGGCGCAGATGTACATCTCGTTGACCGGCGTATAGAGTTGCACCCACGGGTAACGCTTGGCGAAGTCACGCGCATACACCGCGAACAGCTCCGGAAAGTCGCTGTTCTGGAAGTTTCCCACCCAATCGGGCACGCCGAAGTGGCATAGGTCGACGATCGGCACCAGGTCGCGCCGCTTCAGGTCGCTGAAGGTGAGGTCGCTGAACTCCCAATCGTACTTCCCGGGCCCGAGCCACGTCTTGTGCAGGGGCGGGCCGTAGCGGAGGAAGCGGATGCCCATATCCTCCACCAACTGGAAGTCCGTGCGCCAGTGGTCGTAGAAACGGCACTTCTCCAGTTCGTCGACGCGCTTGCGACCCCCGTCGATGGTCGGGATCGAGTTCTCGATCCCCGTGGCGAACATGAAGCTGAACATGCGGAACGGACGTCCTGGATGGCGCGGGGCGGAACCGCGAGGTCGGCGGAAGGGCTAGCGCGAACCGCCGTTGTCCGCGGCTTGCTCGGCCTTGTCGCCCGCCTTGTCGATGGCCTTTCCCGTCTTGCGCACCACCTTGCCCGCGGCGACCTCCAGCTTGTCGGTGGCGCGGTCGATGTCGCGGCCCGCCTTGTCGAGAGCGGGCTCGGCCTTGCGGCCCGCCCGGTCGAGCGCCGCACCGGCGGCGTCCGCGGTCTTGGCCAGGCCCGCGCCCGCCGCATTCGCTCCGGCGGAGGCGTCGGACGCGGCGCGCTTGTCGGCGGGGTCGCCGCAGCCGGCGAGCAGCAGGGCTCCCGACAGGAGGGCCGCGGCCCCGGTGGTTCTCACGGCCCGCATCACGTCGTCCCCTAAAGCTCCGCTGGGAAACGGGCGCCGCCGAGCGCGGTTCCGGCCGCGAGGGGGCGGGCGTCAGTGCGGCCGGTAGATCTGGTCGAAGGCGGCGCCGTCGGCGAACTGGGCGGCCTGGAACCGGGTCCAGCCGCCCAGTTCGCCGATCCGCCCCATGTTCACGCGCGGGAACTTGGCGGCGTAGCGCGCCAGCACCTGCGGGTTGCGCGGGCGGTAATGGTTGCGCGCGATGATGTCCTGGCCGCGGGGCGTGTAAAGACCGCGCAGGTAGGCGGCGGCCACCTCCGTCGCGCCCTTCTGGGCGGCCACCTTGTCGACCACCGCCACCGGCGGCTCCGCCAGGATGGACAGGGAGGGGATCACCAGCTCGAACTTGCCCGGGCCCATCTCCTCCATGGCCAGGACCGCCTCGTTCTCCCAGGCCAGCAGAACGTCGCCCTGGCCCCGCTGGGCGAAGGTGGTGGTGGCCCCGCGCGCGCCCGAGTCGAGCACGGGGACCTGGGCGTAGAGCCGCCCCAGGTAGTCGCGCGCCTTCGCGTCCGACCCGCCGGGCGCCCGCAGCGCCCAGAGATAGGCGGCCGCGTAGTTCCAGCGCCCGCCCGACGAGGTCTTCGGGTTGGGGGTGATCACCTGCACCCCCGGATGCAGCAGGTCGCCCCAGTCGCGGATGCGCTTGGGGTTTCCCGCGCGCACCAGGAACACGACCGTGGAGGTGTAGGGGGTGGAGCCGTAGGGCAGCCGTCCGGCCCAGTCGGGCGACAGCAGGTGCGCCTTCTGCGCGATGGCGTCGATGTCCGAGGAGATGCCCAGCGTCACCACGTCCGCCGCCAACCCGTTGATCACCGACAACGCCTGCTTGCCGGACCCGCCGTGGCTCTGCTCCACCGTCACAGTCTGGCCGCGGTCGCGCCGCCAGTTGGCGCAGAACACCGCGTCGTACTCCTTATAGAGCTCGCGCGTGGGATCGTAGCTGACGTTGAGCAGGGTCACGGGCTTGCCCTGGGCCGCAGCGCGGCCGGCCAGGGCCGTCCAGCCCAGCCCCGCGGCGCCCAAACCCGCGAGGGCGGCGCGGCGCGTCGGATGGCGGCTCATGGAGGTCTCCCTGGAGGGCTTCGTCGCGGCTCAGGCTAGGCGGCGCGCACGGCGGCGGCCACCCGCGATTCCTGCTACGCCGGTTTAGAGGCTCTGACGCGCTTCGCCGGGAACTTGGGCGCGGAGCGTCGGAAAACCGTCACCGAACGGCGGCAGGGTCCGCGACCCGACATGCCGCTGAACCACGCCCCCTCCCCGCTCGCCCCCCGGCCCCGGCCCCCTTCGTCCGGGGGCTACGGCCGCGTGCTGGCCGCCGGGGCGCTCGGGGTCGCGGCCTGCATCGGCCTGGCGCTCGCCGGCGGGGCCAGGCCCTGGCCCGCGGCGGCGGCGGCGGTCCTCGTGCTGGCCGCCGCCGGCCTGCTCGCCCGCGGCGCCGGGCGCCCGGAGACGGCCGGGGAGCCCGCGGCGGACGCGGGGCCCGTCGAGCCGCCCTTCGCCCAGGCCTTCGACGCCCTGCCCGATCCGCTCATGTGGGTGACGGCCGGCGACGTGGACGACCAGGCCGCCCGGCGCATCGCCTTCGCCAACCGGGCCGCGCGCGAGTTGCTGCGCATCCCGCGCTCGGGGGCGCTGCTGGTGGCCGCCGTGCGCCGGCCGGAGGTGCTGGAGGCATTGGACGAGAGCCTGTTCGGCCGCCGGCCCCGGCGCGCGGCCTTCGAAGGGGCGGGCGCCCCCGACCGGTTCACCACCGCCTGGACCTTCCCGCTGGAGGCGCAGCCCACGGCGGCCGTCGGCGGCGAGGAGTTGCGCCACGCCCTTCTGCTGCTGCGCGACGAGACGGAAGCTCGGCGGGTGGAGCGCGCGCGCGTCGATTTCCTGGCCAACGCCAGCCACGAACTGCGCACGCCGCTCGCCTCGCTGTCCGGCTTCATCGAGACCCTGCGCGGCCACGCGAAGGAGGACCCCGTCGCGCGCGAGCGCTTCCTGGGCATCATGGCCGCCCAGACCGACCGCATGGGCCGGCTCACCGAGGACCTGCTCCAGCTCAGCCGCGCCGAGCTGAACGAGCACGTGCCGCCCCAGGGGCGCTGCGACCTCGCCGCGGCGGTGTCGGACGTGGCGGACGCCCTGGCCCCGCTGGCGGCCGAGCACGGCGCGCACCTGGAACTGGATCTGCCCGGGCGAGGCGAGGCGGAGGTGGTGGGCGACCGGGACCAACTCGTGCAGGTGGTGCAGAACCTTCTGGCCAACGCGCTGAAGTACTCGCCCCGTGGCGGCCGGGTGAGCGTGCAGGTCGGCCCGGGCTCGCCCGCGGAGGACTGGGCGCCGCTTCCCGCCCTCGCCCCTCCCACACCCGCCGCCGCCGACCTCGACCCTTTCGCCCCCACGCTCGGCGCGGGGGCGGCGCGCTCGGCCATACTGGCGCCCGATCGCGCTTCGGAGCGCCGCTGGTTGCGCCTGCGCGTGACGGACGAAGGTCCGGGGGTGGCGCGCGAACACCTGCCTCGGCTGGCCGAGCGCTTCTATCGGGTGGAAGGTCAGAAGAGCGGCGAGCGCGCGGGCACGGGGCTGGGCCTGGCCATCGTCAAGCACATCGTCAGCCGCCATCGGGGCGGGCTGATGGTGGAGAGCGCCCCCGGCCGCGGCTCCACCTTCACCGTCCACCTGCCCCGGGCCGAGCGGCCGGGCGGCGTCACGTAAACGTCATAAAATCTTCACGGTGAGACAGCTTTGTCGGCGCATAGCGAAGCTGTCGACCGTCCCGCCGCTCCGCCCGCCGGAGCGTATCCAGGCCCGTGCACCATGAACGAGCACACCCTCAAGTTCTTCGGCGAGGAGCTGGACCAGCTCAAGGCGGAGGTGGCGCGCATGGGCGGGCTGGCCGAGGCGCAGGTGTCGGACGCCATCGAGGCGGTGGCCGGGCGCGACGTGCCGCTGGCCCAGTCGCTGATCGGCCGCGACGCCAAGCTCGACCAGATGCAGGCGGACATCGAGAAGAAGTCGATCCGCATGATCGCCCTGCGCCAGCCGGTGGCCCAGGACCTGCGCCGCACCGTGTCCGCGCTGAAGATGGCCTGGAGCCTGGAGCGCACGGGCGACCTCGCCAAGAACATCGCCAAGCGCGCGCTGGTGATCTCCGAGGCCGAGCCCATCACCCCGCTGACGCGCTCCATCGAACGCATGGGCCGCATGGTGGCCGGCCGCCTCAAGACCGCGCTCGACGCCTACACCGCGGGCGACCTCGCCAGCGCCATGCAGGTCTGGAACGCCGACGAGGAGGTGGACGAGCAGTACAACTCCATGTTCCGCGAGCTGCTCACCTACATGATGAGCGACCCGCGCATGATCTCGTCCTGCGCGCACCTCCTGTTCATCGGCAAGAACCTGGAGCGCATCGGCGACCACGCGACCAACATCGCCGAGATCCTGCACTACGAGATCACCGGCGAGGACATGATGGGCGATCGCCCCAAGTGGCAGGACGTGGACGTACGCCACGAGCCCGCCCCGTCGGCGGCCTGACCCGTGTCGCCCAGCATACTGGTGGTGGAGGACGAGGACGCCCTGTCCACCCTCCTGCAGTACAACCTCGACAAGGAAGGCTACCGCGTCACGACGGCCGCCGACGGCGAGGAGGCGCTGGTCCTGGTGGACGAGCGCCAGCCGGACCTCGTGGTGCTCGACTGGATGCTGCCCAAGGTGTCGGGGGTGGAGGTGTGCCGGCGCCTGCGCTCACGCGCCGAAACGCGCAACCTGCCCATCATCATGCTCACCGCCCGCGCGGAGGAGAGCGACCGGGTGCGGGGCCTGGACACGGGGGCGGACGACTATCTCACCAAGCCGTTCTCCATGACGGAGCTCGTGGCGCGCATCCGCGCGGTGCTGCGCCGCATCCGTCCGGGCCTGGCGGAGGACCGGGTGCGCCACGGCGACGTGGTGATGGACCGCGTCGCCCACCGGGTGAAGCGCGCCGACCGCGAGGTGCACCTGGGGCCCACCGAGTTCCGACTGCTCGACTACCTGATGCAGCACCCGGGGCGCGTGTTCAGCCGCGAGCAGCTCCTGGACGCCGTGTGGGGCTCGGACGTCTACGTGGAGGCGCGCACGGTGGACGTGCACATCGGGCGCCTGCGCAAAGCGCTGAACAAGGACGAGGAGAGCGACCCCATCCGCACCGTGCGCTCGGCGGGCTACTCGCTCGACGTGGAGGGCTGAGGCGGCCTCCACCGCCCTCCGCCGCCCGGCCCCGCCCATCGACGGTGGGAACGGCGCGGCCCCGGTCGAGACCGCGCCGGCGTCGTCAGCGGCCGTAGCGCGCGTCGCGGCGTGCGGCGCGGTCGGCGGCGCGCTGGCGCTTCTTCTGCACGGCGAGGTGGTGGCCGACGATGCAGCCGCCCACCGCGCCCACTCCGGCGTGGCGCCCGGCGTAGTGGCCCGCCACCCCGCCCACCAACGCCCCGCCCAGGCAGCCGGCCTGAGCCGCGGAGCCCACGCCTAGCGAGCCCGCGAAAGCGGCGGCGGCCAGCAGAGTCGTGATCTTGGTCATGGGCGTGGTCTCCAGCAATGGTCGAGCTTGAAAACGCGCGGTCTCCGCGATGGCTCCGCCGACGCACCCGCGCTTGACGGGCGGGAGCCCCGCGGCCACCAACGGCCGCAGCCTGGAGCCCCTCGCGTGACCGAACCCCCGCGCCCCGACGCGCCCCACCCCGCGCCGGACGCCGACGACGCCGAGGACCCCCGCGCCTGGGGCGCGGCGACGCGCCTGGTGCGCGGCGGCCTCGACCGGAGCCCCCACGGTGAGACGGCGGAGGCGCTCCACCTCACCCAAAGCTACGTCTACCCGTCTGCAGAGGCGGCGGACGCGCGCTTCGACGGGCGCGAGCCCGGCTTCATCTACTCGCGCTACGCCAACCCCACCGTGAAGATGTTCGAGGACCGGCTGGCCCTGCTGGAAGGCGCCGAGGCCTGCCGCAGCATGGCGTCGGGCATGGCGGCGGTGACCACGGCGGTCACGGGCCTGGTCAAGGCGGGAGACCACGTGGTGGCCGGCCGCGCCCTGTTCGGCTCCTGTCGCTGGGTGCTGTCCCAGCACCTGCCGCGCTTCGGCGTGGAGACCACCTTCGTCGACGGACCCGACCTGGACGCTTGGCGCGCCGCCGTGCGCCCCAACACCCGCGTGCTGTTCATGGAGACCCCCGCCAACCCGCTGCTGGAGGTCAGCGACATCGCCGGCGTGGCGGCGGTGGCGCGCGAGGCGGGCGCGAAGCTGGTGGTGGACAACGCCTTCGCCTCGCCCATCCTGCAGAGCCCGCTGGAGCTGGGCGCGGACGTGGTGGTCTACTCGGCCACCAAGCACATCGACGGCCAGGGGCGCGTGCTGGGCGGCGCCATCCTGGGAAACCACGCCCTCCTGGAGGAGAGCTACCGCGACTTCCTGCGCCACACGGGGCCGGCCCTGTCGCCGTTCAACGCCTGGGTGCTTCTCAAAGGGTTGGAGACGCTGGATCTGCGCGTGCGCCGCCAAACGGAGACGGCGGCCCTCCTGGCCGACGAAATCGCCGACCACCCCAAGGTCGCGCGCCTGTCCTATCCGTTCCGCGCCGATCATCCCCAGCACGCGGTGGCGCGCCGGCAGATGCGCGGCGGCGGCACGCTGACCGCCTTCGACCTCGGCTCGCGCGCGGCGGCGTTCAACTTCCTGAACGCGCTCAGGATCGTGGACATCACCAACAACCTGGCGGACGCCAAGTCGATGGCCGTCCACCCCTCCACCACCACCCATCGCGCCACCCCCGAGGCCGACAGGCTGGCCATCGGCCTGACGGAAGGCTGGGTGCGCCTGTCCCTCGGCCTGGAGGATCCCGCGGACCTGCGGCGAGACCTGCTGCGCGCCCTGGACCGGGCGTGAGCCGGTGAGTCGCCCCACCGACCGGCGGCCGCCCTCCCGCGGCGGGGCGCTCTACGAGGCGCGCACCCGCGACGTGGTGGTGCGCGTGCGCCCCGAGCACCTGCCCGACCAGTCGGACGCGGACGAACGCCGCTGGGTGTGGGCCTACCACGTGGAGATCGAGAACCACGGCCCCGTCGCCGTCCAGCTCGTGGCGCGCCGATGGACGATCACGGACGCCGCCGGGCGGGTCGAAGAGGTGCGCGGACCCGGCGTGGTGGGCGAGCAGCCGACCCTGGAGCCGGGCGAAGCGCTGCGCTACACCTCCGGTTGTCCGCTGCCCACCCCCTCCGGCTCCATGGTGGGCGGCTACGAGATGGTCACGGCCGCGGGCGACCGCTTCGAGGCGGCCATTCCCGCCTTCAGCCTGGACCTGCCGGACGCCCCGCGCACCCTGAACTGAGGCGGAGATCCGGCGTTTCGCCGCTCCGCCCAAGCCGACATTCAACCTTGACGTTAGCCGCTCGCCACGCATGTTGGCCCCTCCACAACTTGGAGTAGGCCCGATGAACAAGCTCGAGACCGCTCAGGCCATGGCGCGTCGCATCAACGCGGCGGAGGACGCCATCGACCACGCGCTGAGGACGGGGGCGGAGCTCCTGGGCGCGCTCACGGTCGCGCGCGTGGAGTTGGACCTGTCGGCGGTGGTCGGCGGCGAAGCGTTCGACCGCATGTCGGCCGCGCTGACGGCGCTCACCGCCGCCCGCGCGCAGACCGTGGCCTGCCACGACGTGCTGGCGCGCATGCAGGTGCGCGCGGGCCTGGGCGCGGTGGCGCTGGGCGAAGGCCAGAAGACGCCGCCGCCCATGAGCGCCCTGGAGGCTCGCCCGGCGGACGCCCTACCCGGCGGCGGAGCCGGCGCGCCGATGCGGGTCCTGCGCCGGGTGTGAGCCCGCCCGGGCGGGCTTCGCTTGCGGCCGAGCTTCCTCTCGCCTTGGCAAGGAGGAAGGGAGGGGTTATTGCGACCCGTTGAACACATGCGGGCGTCGACGGCGAGTCCGTCGCCGCCGCCCTCGCGGGCGGTCCCCGCCCCGGCGAGCGCCCCCTTGCGGCGGGCGACGCGCGGGGCGCGCCGCCGCGACGGCGGGTCGCCGCCTCAGCGGAGAAGCGAAGTGACGTCGAGCATGGGGATGGGCTCTTCCTGGAACGGCCGCGGCGGCGCCCGATCGCCGCTGGCGCGCGTGTCGGCCGTCGCGGCCGGGGTGATCGCCTTGGCGGCGACGGTTCCCGCCTTCGCCGCGGACCTGGTCGGACAGCCCACGGACGGGGCCATAGACCTGCAGCCCTCGGTCACGCCGCTGCGAAGCTCCGCCGCGTATTTCCACAACTGGATCATGCTGCCCGTTCTCTCGGCCGTGTGCCTGTTCGTGCTGGGCCTGCTGATCTACGTGGTGTTCAGGTTCAACTCCAAGGCGAACCCCACCCCCGCGCGCTTCACCCACAACACGCCCATCGAGATCGTCTGGACTGCGGCCCCCGTGCTGATCCTGATGTTCTTTTCGATCTTCTCCTTCCGCCTGCTCTACAACTACCACGACGTGCCCAAGCCCGACCTGACGATCAAGGTCACCGGCAACCAATGGTACTGGAATTACGAGTACCCGACCGCCGGCGACTTCGCCTTCGACTCCATCCCGCTGACCGAGCCCAAGGCCGCCGCCGCCGGCAAGCCCTATCGCCTCGGGGTGGACAACCCGATGGTCGTGCCGGTGAACAAGAACGTGCAGATCCTGGCCACCGGGGCGGACGTGCTGCACTCGTTCTTCGTGCCGGCGCTGGGCGTGCAGACCACCACCATCCCCGGCCGCGTCAACCAGACCTGGTTCCGGGCGGAGCGCGAGGGCGTGATCTACGGCCAGTGCAACGAACTCTGCGGCATCAACCACAGCTTCATGCCCATCGAGGTCGACGTGGTGAGCCAGGCCAAGTACGACAGCTGGGTCGCCGCCCACGCCAAGAAGACCACGGCCGTGGCCGCCGCCGACACGGGGGCCAGCCCCGCCACCAAGGCCGTCGCCGCCCAGGGCGCCCCGGCCGCGGGCGCGGCGCACGACAGCGCCGCGGGCGTGGTCGTGGGGCCCGTCACCGGCGCTCCCCCCGCCCCGGCCGCCGCCGGCAAGCCTCCCGCCGCCCAGACCGGCCCGCGCGGCAAGGCGCGGGTGAAGGGCGCCCCGGCCCCCGCGGGCGCCAACGGCGCGAGCCCGGCTCAATGAGCCGCACCTCCGCCGCCGCCCCCCGTCCCCACATGTCCTCCGAACGCATCGCGAGCAGGCTGTAAACATGGCCACGACCTACGCCGCCCACGGCGAACCTAGTTCACCGGCGCAGGGCCACGACGCCCACGTCCACGACCACAAACCGCCCTTCCTCACGCGCTGGTTCCTGTCCACCAACCACAAGGACATCGGCACCCTGTACCTGCTGTTCGCCATCATGGCGGGCCTGGTCGGCGGCGCGATCAGCGGCCTGATCCGCTGGGAGCTGTCGGAGCCGGGCGTGCAGGTGTTCCGCCCCGGTTCGCTGGTCTCCAACCTCGGCCTCTTCGACCCGTCCAACCACGGCTACAACGTGGCCATCACCGCCCACGGCCTGATCATGATCTTCTACATGGTCATGCCCGCCATGATCGGCGGCTTCGGCAACTGGATGGTGCCGATCATGATCGGGGCGCCCGACATGGCCTTCCCGCGCATGAACAACATCTCGTTCTGGCTGCTGGTCGCCTCGTGGACGCTGCTGTGCACCAGCCTGTTCGTCGACGGCGGCCCGGGCCGCGGCTTCGGCGGCGGCTGGACCATGTACACCCCGCTCTCCACCACCGGACATACGGGGCCGGCGATGGACGTGCTGATCCTGGCCCTGCACCTGGCGGGGGCGAGCTCGATCCTGGGCGCCATCAACTTCATCACCACCATCTTCAACATGCGCGCGCCGGGCATGACCATCCACCGCATGCCCCTGTTCGCCTGGGCGGTGCTGGTGACCTCCTTCCTGCTGCTGCTCTCCCTGCCCGTGCTCGCCGGCGCCATCACCATGGTTCTGACCGACCGCAACTTCCACACGCACTTCTTCGACCCCGCCGGCGGCGGCGACCCGATGATGTACCAGCACCTGTTCTGGTTCTTCGGCCACCCGGAGGTGTACATCCTGATCCTGCCGGGCTTCGGCATCGTCAGCCACGTCATCTCGACCTTCTCGAAGAAGCCCATCTTCGGCTACCTCGCCATGGCCTACGCCATGGTGGCCATCGGCTTCGTCGGCTTCGTGGTGTGGGCCCACCACATGTTCACCGTCGGCATGAACGTGAACCTGCAGGCCTACTTCGTGGCGGCCACCATGGTGATCGCCGTGCCCACGGGCGTGAAGATCTTCTCGTGGATCGCCACCATGTGGGGCGGCTCCATCGAGTTCAAGACGCCCATGCTGTTCGCCATGGGCTTCGTGTTCCTGTTCACCGTCGGCGGCGTGACCGGCGTGGTGCTGGCCAACGCGGGCGTCGATTACCAGCTGCACGCCACCTACTACGTGGTCGCCCACTTCCACTACGTGCTGAGCCTGGGCGCGGTGTTCGCCATCTTCGCCGGCTTCTACTACTGGTTCGAGAAGATGTGGGGCGTGAAGTACAACGAGGTGCTGGGCGCCGCTCACTTCTGGATCATGTTCATCGGCGTGAACGTCGTGTTCTTCCCCCAGCACTTCCTGGGCCTGCAGGGCATGCCGCGGCGCTACGTGGACTATCCCGCGAACTTCACCTTCTGGAACCACGTGTCGTCGATCGGCTACGAGATCACCGCCGTCTCCATGCTGGTGTTCCTGGCCATGCTGGCGGAGGCCGCGATCCGGCGCCGGCCCGCGGTGGCCAACCCGTGGGGCGTGGGCGCGACCACGCTGGAGTGGACGCTCTCCTCGCCGCCGCCCTTCCACCAGTTCAACGAGTTGCCCGTCATCCACGACGAGCACCACGTGGACCCGGCCACCGCCCTCTCCGGCGGCGGACACTAACCGGGTCGAGCCCCGGCCTTCGGGCCGGGTCTTGAACCTCCAGCCGATCGGGCGTCTAAGGCGCGGGGTCTCCACCCCGCGCCTTTTTCGTATCGCGAGAGTTCTCCCGCCGTGTCCGATCCCGCCGCGACCGCCGATCCGCCGGAGTCGCGCGTCCGCGCCCAGGCGCTCGCCGGCCCGGCCGAGTACGTTTCACTCCTCAAGCCCCGCGTCATGTCGTTGGTGGTGTTCACCGGCCTGACGGGGCTGGTGTGCGCGGACACGCCGATCCACCCGGCCCTGGCCGCCATCGCCGTGTTCTGCATCGCTGTGGCCGGCGGCGCGAGCGGGGCCTTCAACATGGCCTACGAGGCCGACCTCGACCGGCAGATGCGCCGCACCCGCGGGCGGCCCACCGCCCGGGGCTCCATCCCTCCGGCGGAGGCCGCGACCCTCGGGGGCGTGCTGTCGCTGGCCTCGGTGATGGTGATGGCGCTGGCGGTGAACTACCTGGCCGCGGGCCTGCTGGCCTTCACCATCTTCTTCTACGCGGTGGTGTACACGCGCTGGCTCAAGCGTTCGACGCCCCAGAACATCGTGATCGGCGGGGCGGCGGGCGCCCTGCCGCCGGTGGTCGGCTGGGCGGCGGCGACGGGAACCACGCCCCTGAACGCCTGGCTGCTGTTCGCGCTGATCTTCGTCTGGACGCCGCCGCACTTCTGGGCGCTGTCGCTCTACACCCACGAGGATTACGCCCGCGCGGGCGTGCCCATGATGCCGGTGGTCAAGGGGCCGCGGTCCACCCGCCGCCAGATCCTCGCCTACAGCCTGGTGCTGGCCCCCCTGGGAGTGGCGCCCGTGTTCACCGGCCTGGGCGGCCCGCTCTACGCGGCGGTGTCGATCGCGGGCGGACTCGCCTTCGTGGGCTTGGCCGTGCGCCTGGTCCGCAGCACGGCGGGCGACGCGCCCGCTCTCGGGCCGGACGGGCTTTACGCGCTGAAGGCGGGCGCGCGCGAGGCGCGTGACCTGTTCGGCTTCTCCATCCTCTACCTGTTCGCCCTGTTCGCCGCCCTGCTGGTTGAACACGGCCTGGGGCGGGCGCATTTCTGACCCATGAGCGCCCCTGACGACCTGAGCCGCCGCGACCCTTTCCACGAGGGCAAGGCCGCCGCTCGCGCCCGCCGCCTGCGTTCGCTGGGCATAGCCGGAGGTCTGATCTTCCTCGTGCTGCTGATCTTCGCCGTGTCCATGCTCAAGCTGACGGCCACCTATGGCCATTGACCGCAGGCGACTGAAGCCCGCCCTCGTCCCGGCCGTGTGCGGGGCGACCATCCTGGGGATGGCGGGGCTGGCCTACGCGTCCGTGCCGCTCTACCGCAAATTCTGCCAGGCCACGGGGTTCGACGGCACTGCGCGCCGCGCGGAGCACGGCCCCACCACCGCCGCCCTGGACCGTTCGTTGAGCGTGCGCTTCGACACCAACGTGCGCCACCTGCCGTGGAGCTTCACTCCCGACCAGCCCAGCCAGACGATCAAGATCGGCGCCTCGTCCATCGCCTATTTCAAGGTGACCAACCACGGCTCCACGCCGCTGACCGGGCGCGCCAGCTACAACGTGGCCCCCGAGTCCGCCGGGGCCTACTTCATCAAGACCCAGTGCTTCTGCTTCAGCGACCAGACCATCGCGCCCGGCCAGACGGTGGACTTCCCGGTGGTCTACTTCGTGGAGCCCAAATTCGTCACCGACCCGGACACGCGCTCGTTCAAGGAGATCGTGCTCTCCTACACCTTCTTCCCGGCGACGGACGTGAAGCCCGCGTCCACGGCGAAGACGGCCTGATCGCGGCCGTCGCGCCGAAACCCGGGGCCGCCCTCTTGGCGCGCCCCTCCCGCTCGCGCTAGGACAGGCCCGACCCCTCGCCGGTCGCGGATCCGCCCGCGGGCGGCCGCTCGACGCTTGCAGGACCGCGACCCCCCGCCATGGCCCAAGACGAAGCCGTCCACCACGACTACCACCTGGTGAAGCCCAGCGCCTGGCCGCTGATCTCCTCCGTCTCGGCGGTGGTCATGGCGCTGGGGCTGATCATCCTGCTCAAGGGCCTGTTCGGCGTGCCGAAGGGCACGCCCTGGGTGTTCGGCCTGGGTTTCCTGGGCGTGCTCTACTCCATGTTCGGCTGGTGGTCGGAGGTCATCAAGGAGAGCCGCGCGGGCGACCACACGCCGGTGGTCTCCATCGGCCTGCGCTACGGCATGATCCTGTTCATCGCCTCCGAGGTGATGTTCTTCGTGGCGTGGTTCTGGATCTTCTTCGAGATGGCCCTGTTCCACCACGACCGCACCTTCTCGCCCATCGAGGAGGTGCGTCAGGCCTGGGGAGCCTGGCCGCCCAAGGGCGTGGAGACGCTCGACCCCTGGCACTTCCCGCTGATCAACACGCTGACCCTGCTGTGCTCGGGCACCACCGTCACCTGGGCGCACCACGCGGTGCAGGAGGGCGACCGCAAGGGCGCCAAGCTCGCCCTGTGGATCACCGTCGCGCTGGGGCTGATGTTCTCCTGCGTGCAGGCCTACGAGTATCGCGAGATCATCACCGAGAAGCTGTTCTTCAACGAGACGGCGCAGAACAGCGGCCTGTACGGCTCCTCCTTCTTCATGGCCACCGGCTTCCACGGCTTCCACGTGATGGTGGGCACCATCTTCCTGGCCATCTGCCTGCTGCGCCTCTACGTCGGCCAGATGACGCCGAAGAAGCACTTCGGCTTCGAGGCGGCCGCCTGGTACTGGCACTTCGTGGACGTGGTGTGGCTGTTCCTGTTCGCCTTCATCTACGTCATGTTCGGCCACCCCATCGGCAAGCCGGCCTGAGCCGGCGGCGAGGCGCGAGACGACGTCCCTCCCCTCCCCCGCAGGCCATCCGGTCCTGGCCGGCCTCCTCGGGCGCTGCCCGCGGTGCGGCGAGGGGCCGATGTTCGCGGGCTTCCTCAAGGTCGCCCCGGCCTGCACCCGTTGCGGGGCGGACCTGGCGGCGGCTGATTCGGGCGACGGTCCGGCCGTGTTCGTGATCCTGGTGGCGGGCGCCCTGGCCTGCTTCGGCATGCTGTTCACCGAGGTCGCCTACCGCCCGCCCCTGTGGCTGGAAGGGGTGATCTGGATCCCGGCGGCGGCGGGCTTGTGCCTGCTGCTGCTGCGGCCGTTCAAGGGCGTGCTCCTGGCGCTCCAGTTCCACCACCGCGCCTCCCAGTCCCGCCACGGCGCGTCCTCCGGGCCCGCACATGACTGACGCCGCCGCCCGCGCCGCCACCGGGGCCGCGCCCCGTCGCTTCACCACGCGCGAGGTGCTCGGCTTCGCCTTCGCCACCCTCGCCACCGCCCTGGCCTTGGCGGCGCTGGTCTCGCTGGGTGTCTGGCAACTGCACCGCAAGGCGTGGAAGGAAGCGCTCCTGGCGCGGGTCGCCGCCCTGCAGACCGCCCCCGCCGAGCCTCTGGCCGTCGTGCTCAACCGCGCCGACCCGGCGACGGCGCGCGCACCCGCCTCCTCCGCCGAGGGGGGGCGCGTCCGCGCCATCGACTTCGTGCGCGTGCAGACCCTGTGCGACGGGCTGGGCGAGCGCTCGCTGCACCTCTACGGCCTGCGCGCGGCGGGGCCGGGCTGGCGCCAGATCACCGCCTGCCGCCTGCCGCCCGGCGGCCCCTACGGCTCGCTGCTGGTGGACCTCGGCTTCGAGAACGAGCCGGAGATGGCCGGCCCCAAGGTCGAGGCCGTCACCCTGCCGCGCGCGCAGGCCTCGGTGGTCGGCGTGCTGCGCGCGGCCGACCCTCCCGCCTGGACCGACCGCATACTGGGCGCCACGGGTTCGGCCCCGCCCGCGGCAGGCCCGGGCGCCGCGCCCGGCTCCTGGCTGCGGCGCGACGTGCCCGCCATGGCCGCCGCCCTGGGCGCGCCGCGCCCCGCGCCCTGGTTCCTGACGCTGGAGAGCCCGGCGGCCGGGCCGCGGCTCATCCCCTCCCCCCTGCCGAGCGACATCCCCAACCGCCACCTCGGCTATGTGGTGACCTGGTTCGGCCTGGCGGCGGCGCTGGCCGGTGTCTACGTCGCCTTGGTGGTGCGTCGCCTGCGCCGGCCCCGGGGCTAGGGCCGGGTGCGCTACGTCTCCACCCGCGGCGACGCGCCCGCCGTCGACTTCGCGCAAGCCCTGCTGGCGGGCCTGGCGCCGGACGGCGGCCTCTACACTCCCGAGCGCTGGCCGACGCTCGCACCCGAGCGGTTCGCCGCCTTTGCGGGCGCGCCCTACGCCGACGTGGCCGCCGAGGTGGTGGGGGCCTTCGCCGGCGACGCCTTCGCGCCGGACCATCTGCGCGAGATGTGTCACGCCGCCTACGCCTCCTTCGGCCACCCGGCGGTCGCCCCCCTGTCGCAGCTCGACGCCGACCTCTGGCTCCTCGAACTTCACCACGGCCCCACGCTCGCCTTCAAGGACGTGGCCATGCAGCTCCTCGCGCGGTTGTACGAGGCCGTGCTGGGCCGCGACGGGAGGCGGCCGACCCTGGTGGTCGCCACCTCCGGCGACACGGGCGGAGCGGCGGTGGACGCCTTCGCGGGATCGGACGCGGTGGACCTCGTGGTGCTGTTCCCCGAGGGGCGCATCAGCGAGGTGCAGCGCCGTTTCATGACCACCGCCGACGCGCCCAACGTGCGCTGCGTGGCGGTGGTCGGCGACTTCGACCGGTGCCAGGCCCTGGTCAAGGCGCTGTTCGCCGACCACGCCTTCCGCCGGGAGGTCGACCTGTCGGGCGTCAACTCCATCAACTGGGCGCGCATCGCCGCCCAGAGCGTCTACTACGTCACCGCCGCCGCGGCGCTGGGGCGGGCGCCCGCGTTCGTGGTGCCCACCGGCAACTTCGGCGACGCCTTCGCCGGCTACGCCGCCCACCGGCTGGGCTCGCCCGTCGCGGCGCTGATGGTGGCGACCAACGGCAACGACATCCTGGCGCGCGCCTTTGAAACGGGACGCTACGCCCGGGGCGAGGCGGTCGCCACCCAGTCGCCGGCCATGGACATCCAGGTCGCGTCCAACTTCGAGCGGTTGCATTTCGAGCTCTGCGGCCGCGACGCCGCCGCGACCGCCGCCGCCTTCCGCCGCTTCGCCGCGGGCGAGGCGGTCGACCTGCCCGCCTCCCCCGAGCTCGACCTGTTCCGCGCCGCCTCCACCGGCGAGGCCGCCACCGCCATGGCCATGCAGGAGACCTGGGCGCAGGCGGGCGTGCTGGTCGATCCCCACACCGCCGTGGCCCTGGCCGCCGCCTCCATCCCGGGCCTGCCCGTGGGCGCGCCGCGGGTGGTGCTGGCCACCGCCCATCCCGCCAAGTTCCCGGACGCCTGCGAGGCCGCCACCGGCGAGCCCCCGGCGCTGCACGCCCGCGCCGCCGACCTGCACACCCGGGTGGAGCGCATCGACCGGCTGGAGGGCGACGCGGAGGCGCTCAAGGCCTATGTGCGCGCCTTCGCCGCCGCCCGACGCTGAAGGACCGCCGTTGACCGCCCGCCTCCACACCCTGTCCAACGGCGTGCGCGTCGTCGCCGACCCCATGCCGGGGCTGGAGAGCGCCGCCCTGTCGGTGGTGGTGCGCGCCGGCGCACGCTGGGAAGGTCCCGAGCGCAACGGCTGGAGCCATCTCCTCGAGCACATGGTGTTCAAGGGCGCGGGCGCGCGCTCCTCGCGCGGCATCGTGGAGGCGATCGAGGCGCAGGGGGGCTGGATCAACGCCGCCACCGGCTATGAGCGCACGAGCTACCAGGTGCGCCACTTGGCGGGCGGGGCGTCGCTGGCCATGGACGTGCTCGCCGACCTGGTGCGCCGCCCGACCCTCGACGCCGCCGAGCTGGAGCGTGAGAAGGGCGTGATCGCCCAGGAGATCGCCGAGGCCGCCGACACCCCGGACGACCGGGTGTTCGACCTCGCACAAGGCCGCGCCTTCGCCGGCCAGCCGCTGGGCCGCCCGATCCTCGGCGAGGAAGCGAGCCTCGCCCCCGCCACCCGCGACGCCTTGGCCGCCCACCACGTCGCGCTCTATGGCGACCCGGCGCGCATAGTCGTCAGCGCCGCGGGCGCGGTGGACGAGGCCGAACTGCTGGTGCTGGCCGAGCGCGCCTTCGGCGACATGGCCTCCGTGGCGGCGTCGGCCGAACCTCCCGCTCCCGCGCGCTTCGAAGGCGGCGCGCACGCGGAGGCGCGATCCCTGGAGCAGGCGCACATGGTGCTGCTGCTGCCCGGGGCGTCCGCGCGCGACCCGGACTACTACGTCCAGCGCCTGTTCGCCGAGGTGCTGGGCGGCGGCATGGCCTCGCGCCTGTTCCAGGAGGCGCGCGAGTCGCGGGGCCTGTGCTACGCGGTGGACGCCTACGCCGAGACCTACGAGGATGCGGGATTGCTGGGCGTGTACGCCGGCGTGTCGGACAAGGACGCCGCTCCCATGGCGCGCCTCGCCGCCGAGCAGGTCGCCGCCCTGGCCGAGCGGGTGGAGCCGGCGGAGCTCGCCCGCGCCCGCGCCCAGGCGCGCTCCCAACTGTTCATGGGCCGCGAGTCGCCGCTGAACCGCGCGGAGCAGGCGGCGGGGCAGCTCCACCTGTTCGACCGATTGTTCGACCCCGGCGAGCTCGCCGCCCTGGTGGACGCGGTGGACGCGGACGGCTTCCGCCGCTACGGCGCGCGGCTGATGCAGGCGGGAACCAGCGCGGCCGCCGTGCTCGGCCGCAAGCGCGCCGGGCCCGCCGCCGAAGCGTTCGGCGCGGCGCTGAAGGCGGCCTGATCCGTGAACGCCGACCACCTCGACGCGATGCGGACCCTCGCCGCCCAAGTCGTTCAGGGCAGCCCCCAGGCGCGCGCCCTGGCGCTGGAATGCGTGCGGATCGACGCCGCCGTCGCCGTCATGCGCCTGCCCTGGCGCGAGGAGCTGGTGGGCGACCCGCAAACGGGGGTGATCGCCGGCGGTGCGGTCACCACCCTGCTGGACCACACGTGCGGCCAGGCGGTGTGGGCCGCCCTGGAGAAGTTCAGTCCCATCGCCACCCTGGACCTGCGGATCGACTACATGCGCCCCGCCCGACCCCGCGCGGGGCTGCTGGGCCACGCGCACTGCTACCGGCTGACGCGCTCGATCGCTTTCGTGCGCGCCTCCGCCTACGAGGATGAAGAGGCCGATCCGGTCGCCACCGCCCAGGCCGCCTTCATGCTGACCGGCCGCGACCGTCGGCGGGAGCCTGCGGCGTGAGCGGGGCGGACCAATCCCGCGACGAGGCGCTGGCCGCCGCGGTGGCCGCCCTGCCCTACGCCCGGTTCCTGGGCCTGCGCGTGGCGAGGGGGGACGACGGCCCCACCGCCGTGCTGCCCTACGCCGAGCACCTGATCGGCAACCCCACCCTCCCCGCCCTGCACGGCGGGGTGATCGGGGCCTTCATGGAGATCGCCGCGGTGCTGCACTTGTCGCTGGAGGCGGGGGTCGCCGGCCGGCCCAAGACCATCGACATGACCGTGGACTACCTGCGCTCGGGCCGTCCGCAGGACACCTACGCCCGGGTGGAGGTCAAGCGGCTGGGCCGGCGCGTGGCCAACGTGCACGTGGAGGCGTGGCAGGACGACCCCGCCGCGCCCATCGCCACCCTGCACGGCCATTTCCTCCTGCCCTTCCCCGAACGGGGGGAGGACGGGGCGTGAAGCGCGGCGGCCGCACCGTCGCCAAGACCGACCTTCCCACCAAGATCTGCGCGAGCTGCGGCCGCCCCTTCGCCTGGCGCAAGAAGTGGGCGCGCGACTGGGACGAGGTGCGCTACTGCTCCGACCGCTGCCGCGCCGCGGGCCCCTCCGCTTCGGCCGCCTCGGCCGCCGGCGGTTCGGACAAGGGGTAGGTGCGCTCGAGGTCGTAGCGTGAACCGTCCGGCCCAGACCAGGACGAGTACAGGCCGAAGGCGTCGGCGCGCCAGGGCGGCGACTTGAGCAGGTTGTGGCCCGCCACCCAGGCGCCGACACGCCGCTCGTCCGCCCGTTTCAGGTAGGCCAGGGTGACGTGGGGGCGGAAGGCGCGGGCCTCCCCCTTCAACCCCGCCCGGCGCGCCGCCGCCTCGCAACGGCCCGCCAGCACGCGCAACGGCTCCACCCGGGCCACCCCCGCCCAGACCGCGCGCAACTGGTCGGACGCGCCGAAAGCCCCCGCCCCTTCCAAGTGCAAGTCGAAGGGCGCGCCCTCCACCTCCGCCAGGGCGGCGTCCAGATCGGCGGCGGCCCGGCGGTCGACTTCGCCGAAGAAGCGCAGGGTGACGTGCAGGGTCTCGCGCGGGCGCCATCGGGCGCCGGGCAGGCCCTGCTGGCGGCGCGCCAGCCCATCGGCGACGGCGTCGGGCACGGCCAGGGCGGCGAACAAACGGATCATGCGGCGATCAAGGGAGGCTGCGAAGAGGGGACGGCTCGGGGGGCCGAACCCTTGCACCCTACTCTGCACGGGACGATATTGCTCTTCTAGCGTTCACCTGAGCGCAACAACCCAAGGGCTCCTTCGCCATGAGCGATTTCAACCGAGGCTTCGGACGGACCGTCCCGCATGTCGGGGCGGACATGTCGGTCGACGCCGGCCTCCGCAGCTTCATGCTGGGCGTGTACAACAAGCTGGCCCTGGGCCTGGTGCTCTCGGGCGCCCTGGCCTGGCTGTGCAGCCACCCGCCCGTCGCCAACTTCCTTTACGTCCTCACGCCCGACGGCGCGCTTGCGGGCTTCACCCCGCTGGGCACCCTGCTGCGGTTCGCGCCTCTGGCGGTGATCCTGGGCGCCGCCTTCTTCATGCGCAACCCGAGCCCCCGCGCCGCCGGGGCCATGTACTGGACCACCGTGTCGCTGATCGGCGCGGGCCTGTCGGTCTGGCTGCTCGCCTATACGGGCGTGTCCGTGGCGACCACCTTCTTCATCACCGCCGCGGCCTTCGGCGGCCTGAGCCTGGTGGGTTACACCACCAAGAAGGACCTGTCGGGCTTCGGCTCCTTCCTGATCATGGGCCTGATCGGCATCGTGATCGCGTCGATCGTCAACATCTTCCTGCACTCGGCGGCCATCGCCTTCGTGGTGAGCGCCCTGGGCGTGCTGATCTTCTCGGGCCTGATCGCCTATGACACCCAGCGCCTGAAGGCGACCTATTATCAGCTGGGCGGGAACGAGGCCGCGATGAACGTGGCGACGAACTACGGTGCGCTCAGCCTCTACCTGGACTTCATCAACCTGTTCCAGTTCCTGATGGCCATCTTCGGCGGCGGCAGCCGCCGCTGATCCGGGCTTCACGGACGGAGTTTCGAGCCCCGGCGGGCGACCGCCGGGGCTTTCGTTTGTCCGGAGTCAGTCGACCACCTGGAAGCGGCGCGCGTCGAACACGCGCAGCACCTGGGGAAGTTCGTGGCCGCGGCGCAGCATCACCCCGCCCTGGCCCAGCACCGCCCACGCGCCCTGACGCCGGGCCAGCGCAGGTCGCTTCTCGATTCGATAGAGCGGCGCCTCGGACGCGCGCCGGAAGACGGAGAACACCGCCGCCTCCGCGCCCCCGTCGATGGCGTAGTCGCGCCACTCGCCCGCGGCCACCTGTCGGCCGTAGAGCCGCAGCAGCACGCCCAACTCGCGCCGGTCGAAGAACACCACGCCCCGCTGGGGGGCGGAGGGGTCGTGATCGAGGCTCATCCCGGCTCCCGCGAGTTCCGTCCGCACCCGTCCCATCTAGGCGCACGACGGCCGGGGCCCAACCGCCTGGAGCCCGACCGTCCGGAACGACACGTCGGGCCACGAAAGGGTCCCAATACGGACGCGGGCGCGCCCCACCTGCTTTGTAGAAACAAGTGTCGGCCGGTCGGAAGCACCGCGGGCCCTGGTCCTGAACAGCCCCCCCAGCCCCCGGGGTTCGCGGTTCCGGCCGGCCGACACCCCACCGTGCTCGACGCGGTGTCGAACGCCCGCGCGGATCGCCCCTCCCGCGCGGGCGTTCGCTTGTCCGCCCTAGGGGTCCGCGGCCTCAGAGCCGTACGGCGGTCACGACCGGGCCGCCCCGGTCGCCCTGCAGCAGGATCACCGTCTCGAGCCCCTCCGCTCCGGCCGCGGGCAGGCGGTAGGTGCGCGCCCGGCCGGACCAGGCGCCCAGGCGCACGAGCTCGCGCACGAGATTCTGCTCCACCAGCGTCTTGCCCGTGTTCTCCCCCGCGCGGACCTTCACCGTCCGCTCCTGCGGGTCGTAGCGCACGAGCCAGACCTCGCCGCCGCCGCGGAGCGGGGCCGCCGACCCCACCGTCACGCGGGTCCCGTCCGCCGAGGCGCGCACGCGAGGACCGGACCCGACCCGGAGGGCGGGGGCGGCGTGGATCAACGCCTGCACCTTGTCGCGGTCGAAGCCCAGCGTCTCCCGGCGGCCGCCCACCACCATCTCGGGCGTGTAGAGCTCACGTAGCTTGAAGCGCGCCACGTAGGCGCGCTGGCGGGCGGAGAACTCGGGTTTGGCGAAGGTGTCGGCCCAGCCGAGATAGTCCCACACGTCGACCGGGAAGGTCAGGGCCAGCACGTCCTTGCGCCCGGCCAGCTCCTGCAGGAGCGCGTTGGCCTGGGGGCAGGCCGAGCAGCCCTGGGCGGTGTACAGCTCCACCACCGTGGGCGGAGACCGGGACGCCGACCGGGCCGCGACGGGTCCGGAGGTCGCCAGCGCGCACGCCACGGCGGCCGCCCCCGCCCAGAACCTAAGCTTCGTCATCGCCGCGGAAGCTAGCCGGACCGCCCCGCCCGCGCCGCTCACCTTCGCGTGAACGAGCGCCGCGGGCGGGGCGTGCACCGATCACTCGGCCGCGACGGCCAGGGCGTCGCCCTCCGGCCCGCCGGGGACGGGGGTGGAGGTCGAGCGCGCCAGGTTCCTCAGCACGTAGGGCATGACGCCGCCCGCGCGGAAGTAGTCGAGCTCAGTTTCCGTATCGATGCGGCAGGTGACCGGGAAGCGCGCCACCCTGTGGTCCGACGGGCGGAACAGCTCCACCATCAGCGTCTTGCGCGGCGTGAGGCCCGTCAGGCCACGGATGGTGATGAGCTCCTCGCCCGTGAGGCCCAAGCGCTGCCAGCCCTCGATCTGGTACTGCAGGGGCAGCACGCCCATGCCCACCAGGTTGGAGCGGTGGATGCGCTCATAGGTCTCGGCGAACACCGCGCGCACGCCCAGGAGCTTGGTGCCCTTGGCCGCCCAGTCGCGCGACGAGCCCGTGCCGTACTCCTTGCCCGCGAAGATCACCAGCGGGCGACCCTCCGCCTCGTACTGCATGGCCGCGTCGTAGATCGCCATCACCTTGCCGGAGGGGAAGTGGCGGGTGACGCCGCCTTCGATCTCCGGCGTGATGCGGTTCTTGATGCGGATGTTGGCGAAGGTGCCGCGCATCATGACTTCGTGGTTGCCGCGCCGTGCGCCGTAGCTGTTGAAATCCGCCGCATCCACGCCGTTGTTGATCAGGTACTGACCGGCGGGAGAGGTCTTCTTGATGTTGCCGGCGGGGCTGATGTGGTCGGTGGTGATGCTGTCGCCGAAGATCGCCAGGATGGCGGCGCCCTGCACGTCGGTGACGGCCTTGGGCTCCATGGTCATGCCCTCGAAGTAGGGCGGGTTCTGCACGTAGGTCGAGTCGCTGTCCCAGCTGTAGGTGCGGCCGCCGGCGACCTGGATGCCCTGCCAGCGTTCGTCACCCTTGAACACGTCGGAGTAGCGACGCGCGAACAGGTCGTTGGTGACGACCTGGCGCTGGATGGCGGCGATCTCCTCGTTGGTCGGCCACACGTCGCGCAGGTAGACGGCCGCGCCGTCGGGTCCGGTCCCCAGGGGCTCGCGCACGAGGTCGACCAGCATGGAGCCGGCCAGGGCGTAGGCGACCACCAGGGGCGGGCTGGCCAGGTAGTTGGCGCGCACGTCCGGGTTCACCCGTCCCTCGAAGTTGCGGTTGCCCGACAGAACGGACACGGCCACGAGGTCGTCGGCGTTGATCACGTCCGACACGTTCTGCGGCAGCGGCCCGGAGTTGCCGATGCAGGTGGTGCAGCCGTAGCCCACCAGGTTGAAGCCCAGCGCGTCCAGGTCCGCCTGCAGCCCCGCCTTGACGAGATAGTCGGTGACCACCTGGGAGCCCGGGGCCAGCGAGGTCTTGACCCACGGCTTGGGCTTGAGGCCCAGCGCGTGCGCCTTCCTCGCCACCAGCCCCGCGGCGATCAGCACGGACGGATTGGAGGTGTTGGTGCAGGAGGTGATGGCCGCGATCACCACGTCGCCGTGGCCCACGTCGAACGCCTCCTGGCCCTCGTCCGGCTTGACGGGCATGCGCGCGCTCTCGTGGCCCGCCTTGCCGAAGTCGGTGGCCAGGTGCTCCTTGAAGGCCGAGCAGGCTCCGGTCAGCAGCACCCGGTCCTGGGGGCGCTTGGGGCCGGCCAGGGAGGCCTGCACGGTGGAGAGGTCGAGCTCCAGCGTGTCGGTGAACACGGGCTCCTCGGCGGATTGCGGGTCGTGCCACAGGCCCTGTTCCTTGGCGTACGCCTCCACCAGCGCCACGCGCTCGGCGCTGCGGCCGGTGTCGCGCAGGTACTTCAGCGTGGCGTCCGAGATGGGGAAGAAGCCGCAGGTGGCGCCGTACTCGGGGGCCATGTTGGAGATGGTGGCCTGATCCTCCAGCGTCATGTGCTGGAGCGCGTCGCCGAAGAACTCGACGAACTTGCCCACCACGCCCTTGCGGCGCAGCATCTGGGTGACGGTGAGCACGAGGTCGGTGGCGGTGGCCCCTTCGGGCATGCGGCCGGTCAGGCGGAAGCCCACCACTTCGGGGATCAGCATGGGGATGGGCTGGCCCAGCATGGCCGCCTCCGCCTCGATGCCGCCCACGCCCCAGCCCAGCACCGACAGGCCGTTGACCATGGTGGTGTGGCTGTCGGTGCCCACCACCGTGTCGGGGTAGGCCAGAGCGGCCTCGCCCTCGTCCTGGCTCCACACGGTCTGGGCCAGGTACTCGAGATTGACCTGGTGGCAGATGCCCGTGCCCGGCGGCACCACGCGGAAGTCGTCGAACGCCGAGGAGCCCCAGCGCAGGAAGCGGTAGCGCTCGCCGTTGCGCTCGTACTCGCGATCCTTGTTGCGCTCCTCCGAGTCGGCGGCGCCGAAATTGTCGACCATCACCGAGTGGTCGATCACGAGGTCGACGGGGTTCAGCGGGTTGATCTTGGCGGGGTCGGCGCCGAGGTGGTGCATGGCGTCGCGCATGGCCGCCAGGTCCACCACCGCGGGCACGCCCGTGAAGTCCTGCATGAGCACGCGCGCGGGGCGGAACGCGATCTCGTGCTCGACGCGGCCGCGGTGCTCGACGAAGGCGGCCAGGGCGCGGATGTCGTCGGCCTCGACCGTCGGGCCCTCGTTGCGCAGCAGGTTCTCCAGCAGCACCTTCATGGACACGGGCAGGCGCGAGACGGGTAGACCCGCTTCCTCCGCGGCGCGCAGGCTGTAAAAGCTGTACGTCTTGTCGCCCACCGCGAGTTCGCGGCGGGTGTTGAGGCTGTCGATCGAGGGCATGGACGTCCGTTCCTGTTGCAAGCCGCCCCGACCTCGGGGACGCGGGATCGCGCGCTTGACGGCGGGGCGCACAGGGCCTCGCCGCGCGCGGCGGTCGGCCCGCCCGGCGTCCTCCGACATACGCCCGCCGAACGGGAGCGTCCACGCCCGGCGGCCGGTGCGAATCGTTATCAGGCAAGGGCCCGCGCGGGGTGGCGCGTGAGGGCGCTGGCCGTGGAGGGTCTGTCGCTCGCGCGCGGCGGGCGCACCCTGTTCGCCGGGCTCGACCTGCGGCTGGAGCGGGGCGAGGCCGCCGCGCTCAACGGGGCCAACGGCTCGGGCAAGACCAGCCTACTGCGCGCTGTGGCGGGGCTGCTCCGCCCGGCGGCGGGAAGGATCGGCTTCGAGGGGGAGGACGGCGCGGCGCTCGACGCGGAGGAGGCGCGGGCGGGCGCGCTGCACCTGATGGGCCACCATGACGGGCTCAAGCCCGGCCGGCGCGCGGGGGAGGAGTTGGCCTTCTGGGCGCGATGGACGGGCGGCGACCCCGCCGACCTCGACCGGGCGGTGGAGGCCTTCGCGCTGGAGCCGCTGCTGGAGCTGGAGGTGCGGCGCCTGTCGGCCGGCCAGCGGCGACGACTGGGGCTCGCGCGCCTCCTGGCCGCGCCGCGCCCGCTGTGGCTCCTGGACGAGCCCCTGGCGCCGCTGGACGCCCGCGCCCGCGCCCGCTTCGGCGAGGTGACGGCCGCGCACCTCCTGGGCGGGGGGATGGTGCTCGCCGCCGCCCACGACCCCCTGCCCGTCCCCGCCCGCGAGGTGCGCGTGGGCGGGCCGCTCGGGACGGCGGCGTGAGCGCGCTCCTCGCCCTGTTCCGGCGCGAACTCGCGGCCGCCTGGGGTCGCGGGGGCGGGCCGCTGCTGGCCGCCGCCTTCTACCTCGGCCTGGCCGTGCTGCCGCCCCTGGCTTCGGGCTCCGCCCCCGAGCGCCTGCGCGCGGTGGCCCCCGGCACGGCCTTCGTCGCCCTGGCGCTGGCCTCGCTGCTGTCGCTGGAGCGATTGTTCGAGCGCGACTACGAGGACGGCGCGCTGGACCTGCTGGCGCTGGGCCCCCTGCCGCTGGAGCTCACGGCCGCGGTGAAGTGCGCGGCGCAGTGGACGGCCACGGGCCTGCCCCTGGCGATGATGGCCCCCTTGGTGGCGGTGATGCTGGGCGCGCCGACGACGCTGGCCCCCGTGATCCTGGCCTCCGCGCTGGCGGCGGGGGCGGCGTTCAGCTTCACGGGCGGGGTGGGGGCGGCGCTGACCCTGGGCGCGCGGCGGGGCGGCCTGCTCACCGCCGTGCTGGTGCTGCCGTTCTACGCGCCGCCGCTGGTGTTCGGCGCGGGGGCGGTGGCGGCCTACGGCGAGGGGCTGGACTGGCGCGGCGGGCTCATGCTGGCCTGCGCCTACGCCCTGGCCACGGCGGCGCTCGCCCCCTTCGCCATGGCCGCCGCCTGCCGCGCCGCGCTCGACTGAGGAGTTCCCCAATGACCGTTCCCGGACCGACGCTGGAGACCGAACGCCTGCGCCTGCGGCCCCCCGCGCCCGAGGACTTCGACGCCTTCGCCGACATGCTGGCCGACCCCGTCGTCATGGCCGCCCTGGGCGGCGCGCGCAGTCGCCCGGTCGCTTGGCGCATGTTCGCCGGCTACGCCGGCGCCTGGGCGCTGTACGGCTTCTCCATGTTCATGGTGTTCCGTCGCGACACGGGGGCCCTCGTGGGGCGCGTCGGGCCGATGCATCCGGACGGCTGGCCCGGGACGGAGGTGGGCTGGGGACTGTCGCGCGACGCCCTGGGTCGAGGCTTAGCCACGGAGGCCGCCTCCGCCAGCCTGGACTTCGCCTTTGATCGTCTGGGCTGGAGCGAGGTGATCCACTGCATCAGCCCGGGCAACGCCCCGTCCGAAGCGGTGGCGCGGCGCCTCGGCTCGCGGGTGCTGCGCGAGGCGCGGCTGCCCGAGCCCATCGACGCGCCCACCGTGGTGTGGGGCCAGTCGCGCGAGGACTGGCGGGCGCGGCGCGCCGGCGCCCCGGCCCGGCTTTGAGCAACCGCCGGCAAGCTCGGCTTGCCCCGCCCCCGCCCGGCGCGTACCTGCGCCGCGTGACCTGCGGAGACTGAAATCATGGGCTATCGCGTCGCCGTCGTGGGCGCCACCGGCGCCGTGGGCCGTGAAATGCTGACGGTGCTGGAGGAGCTCGCCTTTCCCATCGACGAGATCCACGCCATCGCCTCGCGCAACTCCAAGGGCGTGGAGGTGGCGTACGGCGAGCGCACGCTGAAGTGCGTGGACCTGGAGACCTTCGATTTCTCAAAGGTGGACCTCGTGCTGATGAGCGCGGGGGGCGAGGTGTCCACGGCGTGGTCGGAGAAGATCGGCCGCGCGGGCGCCATCGTGATCGACAACTCCTCCGCCTGGCGCATGCACCCCCAGGTGCCGCTGGTGGTGCCGGAGGTGAACCCGGACGCGGTGGAAGGCTTCCGGCCCAAGAACATCATCGCCAACCCCAACTGCTCGACCATCCAGCTCGTGGTGGCGCTCAAGCCGCTGCACGACGAGGCGCGGATCAAGCGAGTGGTGGTGTCGACCTACCAGTCGACCTCCGGCTCGGGGAAGGCCGGGATGGACGAGCTGTGGGAGCAGGCCAAGGGCGTGTTCGTATTGGGAGCGCCCGAGCCCAAGTTCTACACCAAGCAGATCGCCTTCAACGTCATCCCGCACATCGACGTCTTCCTGGACGACGGCTCCACCAAGGAGGAGTGGAAGATGGCGGCGGAAACCAAGAAGATCCTCGACCCCGCGATCAAGCTGCACGCCACCTGCGTGCGCGTGCCCGTGTTCGTGGGCCATGCGGAGGCGGTCAACATCGAGTTCGAGACCGAGCTCACCGCCGATGAGGCGCGCGAAGTGCTGCGCAACTCCCCCGGCGTGGTCGTGATCGACAAGCGCGAGGACGGCGGCTACGCCACCCCGCTGGAGACCGTGGGCGAGTTCGGCGTGTTCGTCAGCCGCATCCGCGAGGACCCCACGGTCGAGAACGGCTTGGCCCTGTGGGTCGTGTCCGACAACCTGCGCAAGGGCGCGGCGCTGAACGCGGTGCAGATCGCCCAGCTCCTGCACGAGCGGGGGCTGATCGCCGAGCGCGCGGCGGCGTGAGCGCGGCGCCGGCCCCGGCCGGGAGCCTGGACCGGCGCGCCCTGAGCGCCGCGCTCGTCGCCTACCTGTTCTGGGGGCTGATGCCGCTGCTGTTCCGCGCGGGGGAGGCGGCGGGCTCCGCACCGCTGGAGACGGTGGCCTGGCGCATCACCGCCTCCGCCCCGCTGGCCTTGCTGCTGGTGGTCGCCACCGGGCGGCTGCCGGCGCTGCGGGCGCTCGCGGCCCGGCCGCGCGCGGTCCTGCCGCTGGCGCTGTCGGCCGCGCTCGCCGCGGTGAACTGGACGGTCTACGTCTCGGCGGTGGACGCGGGGCGCACCCTGGACACGAGCCTCGGCTACTACATCCTGCCCCTGATCAACCTGGCGGCGGGCGCCTGGCTGTTCGGCGAGCGGCTGGACGCGCCGCAATGGGCGGCGGCGGCGCTGGCGGGCGCGGGCGTGGCCCTGCAGGCGGTGGCCGTCGGCGGCGTGCCGTGGGTCTCCCTGGCGGTGGCGTTCAGCTTCGCGGGATACGGGATCGTGAGGAAGCGCGCCGCCGCCGACGCGCAGACCGGCCTGTTCGTCGAGTGCGCCCTGCTGCTGCCCCTGGCGCTGGGCTACATCGGCTGGCTGAGCGCCCACGGCCACGCGAGCTTCGGCGCGAGCCCCGCCGCCAGCCTCATCCTGCTGCTGGGCGGGCCCGCCACCGCCCTGCCCTTGTTCCTGTTCGCGGTGGGCGCGCGCGGCCTGCCGCTCACGCTGATGGGCTTCCTGCAGTTCATCTCCCCCACCCTGCAATTCGCCCTGGGGCTGGAGGGCGGCGAGCGCCTGTCGCCCCTGGGCCTCGTCGCCTTCGGCTTCATCTGGGCGGGGGTGGCGGTGTTCGTGGCCGCGGGCCTGGTGAAGGCGAGGCCGCGCCGCCGCGCCCTCCCCGCCTAGAGCGCGGCTAGAGCGAGGCGTACAGCGCCGCGATCAAGCGCTTGGCGCGGGGGTCGCCCACCAGGTCGCTCGATTGGCGGTTCATGACGTAGGCCGCCGCCACCCCCCGCTCGGGGTCGGCGAAGGCGCAGGAGCCGCCCCAGCCCGAGTGGCCGAAGGTCGCCCCGCCCGGCCCGTACGCCCAGCGGCCCTCGTTCCTCATCACCCCCGCCCCCCAGGAGGTGAAGTTCTTCAGCACCAGGTCGTCGCCGGCGATGCGCGAGCGGGCCAGGGCCGCCACGCCTTCGGGCGAGAGCACGCGCACGCCGTCCAGCGTCCCGCCCGCCGCCAGGGCCGCCATCAGCCGGGCCAGCGCCGGGGCGGTGGCGTGGCCGTTGACCGAGGGGATCTCCGCCTCGCGCCAGGCCGCGGAGCTTCGGCCGCCCGGCGAAGCCCAGCGCGTCAGAAAAGCGACCCGGGTGGCCTCGTTCACCTCGCCGAAGCGCGGCATCGACTTGGGACGCTCCAGGTCCGCCACCCGGGCGTGCTCCGAAGGCGGCAGGCCGATCCACAGGTCCAGGCCCAGCGGCTCCGCCACGTCCCGCCGCAGCGCCGTCCCGAGCGTGCGCCCGTCCACCCGCCGGAAGATCTCCCCCGCGATGTAGCCGAAGGTGACCGGGTGGTAGCCGCTGGCCGCGCCGGGCGGCCACAAGGGGGCCATGGCCGCCAGCCGCGAACAGATCAGGTCCCAGTCGAACCAGTCGGCCGGGTCCATCGGCTCGGCGAAGCCCGGCAGGCCCGCCTGGTGGGAGAGCGCCTGCTCCACGGTGACCGCCGCCTTGCCCGCGGCGGCGAACTGCGGCCAGACGTCCGCCACGGGCTGGGCGTAGTCGAGCCGGCCCGCATCCACCAAGCGCGCGACCATCACCGCCGCCAGCGCCTTGGTGGTGGAGAAGACGGGGGTCAGCGTGTCGGCCGCGAAGGGCCTGGAAGCGGCGCGGTCGGCCCAGCCGCCGAGGAGGTCGACCACGGGGACGCCGTCCGCCCAGGCGGTGAAGCGCGCGCCCAACTCCAGCCCCTCGGCGAAGTTGGCCTGGAACGCCCGCCGGACGGAAGCGAAACGGTCGGGGCCGGGATCGGCGACGGCGAGGAGGTCGAACACGGGGGCGTCCATGGGCGCGCTCTACTGCGACCTTCCGACTCAGGCCAGGGCGAACGGGATGCGCCGGCGGGCGCGCCATGCTTAACGCGCCGTTAAAGGGCTTGCGCCACCTTCGTCCTGGGGAACGGCGCGATTCGTCCACACGCGTTCGTCGAGTCCGCAAGATTTGGGGTGGCGGGTCGCGTTTACACGCCACGGCTCGTTCAGTTAGCGTCCAACGGCAGAGTCGGGTCCAGGGGCGCGCCGACGCCGCGGGCCGGGGAGAACGAAGCCAGATGAGTTCCGCCGGACCTTGGAGCGTCAAGGGGATCGACCCCAAGGCGCGCGAGATCGCCAAGGACCTGGCGCGCCGCTCGGGCCAGACCCTGGGCGAATGGCTGAACCAGATGATCATCGAGGGCGAAGGCGAGGGCGAACCCTCGCCGCCCGGCCGCGCCGCCGCCGCGCCCCAGGCGCTCGCCGTTCCCGCCCTGGCCGCGGCCGGCGGGAGTTCCGCCGACCTCAAGCGCGTCACCCACGCGCTGGACGAGCTGTCCAACCGCATGGAGGCCGCCGAGCAGCGCTCCGGTCAGGCGATCGCGGGCATCGACCGCCGGGTGTCCGGCGTGCTGTCGCGCTTGGACGGGGCGGAGGGCGCCGCCGGCAAGCTGGAAGGGGTGCGCGACGCCCAGGCCAAGCTGGCGGAGCGGTTGGGCCGCATGGACGAGCAGGACGCGCCCCGCCGCGACGCCCTCAAGGCGCTCGAATCGGCGCTCGGCAAGGTGGCCGCCCAGATCTACGAGGGCGAGAGCCGCGCCCGCGCGCTCCACGCCGAGACCCGCGGCGACCTGGCCGGCCTGCAGACCCGGGTGGACCGGCTGGACGCGCGCCAGGCCGACCCGGACCGGGTGGAGGCGCGCTTCGCCGAGATGGCCGAGCGGCTGGCGGCGGCCGAGGCGCGCACGGGCGAGGCGGTGCGCGCGCTGGAGTTCTCCTTCGCCGGCCTGGACCGGCGCCTGCTCCAGGCCGAGGCCCAAGCATCGTCCGAGGTCGCCGTGGCGCCCGCGCGCTTCGAGCAGCTCGCCGCCGAGCTGTCCGACCGGGTGGAGACCGCGCGCGCGGAGATGGCCGAACGCATCCGCTCGGCGGCGTCCGGCAAGCTGGACGCGCTGGAGGGGGCGCTGCGCGACCTGGCCGGCGACGTGTCGCGCGCCGAGAAGCGCTCGGCCCAGGCGATCGACACCATGGGCCGCGAAGTGGTGCGCATCGCCCAGAGCCTCAGCGGCCGCCTTCAATCGGCGGAAGGCCGCCAGGAGGAGAGCGACCGACGCACGGGCGGCGAGGTCCAGCGCATCGCGGACGTGGTGGAGGCGCGCCTGCGCCGGGGCGACGACGCCCAGGCGGAGGCGCTGGAGCGGCTGGGCGGCGAGATCGCCCGCATCGCGGAGAAGCTGGCCGACCGCATCGGCGCTTCCGAGCGCCGGGCGGCCCAGGCCTCGGACGAGCTGGGCCGCCAGATCGGCCTGGTCACCGACAAGCTGAACGCGGGGTCGGAGGCGGCCGCCGCCGAGTTCGCCGAACGCGTCCGCACCAGCGAGGAGCGCACCGCGCGGCTGCTGGCCGAGCCGCGGCCCGAGCCCCCCGCGCCCTCCGCGCCTCCCGCCGCCGCGCCCCAGGCCGCCGCCGAACCCGCGCCGCCGCCGGCCCGGCCCCCGGTCGCGGCGCCCCCCTCCGGCCGCGCGAGCTCGCCCATGGCGGCGGTGTTCCAGCCCGCCCCGCCCCCCGCGCGTCCCGCCGACCCGTTCGGCGACTTCGACGCTGAGGAGGACGAGCCCTTCGCCAGCGACTTCGGCGTGGCCGCCGAAGCGCCGAGCTTCGCCGCCGACCCGTTCTCCGACCCGATCTTCGCCCAGGCCGCGCCGCCCGAAGCCCGCGCGGAACCCGCCGCCCAGCCCCTCGCCTGGGGCGACCCCGCCGAAGGCTGGCCGGAGGAGGCGGAGCCTTCCGCCTTCGGCCAGCCCCTGCACCCCGCCGGCGAGGCGACGGCTCCCCGCGTCGCGTCCACCCGCGAACTGATCGAGTCCGCCCGCGCGGCCGCGCGCCAGGCCGCCGAAGCGCGCGGCGGCGGCCGGCGCGCACGCGACGGGGCCGAAGGCGCGCCCGCTTCGGGCTTCGAGCGCCTGCGCGGCGTCGCGCTGCCGGACATGCCGTGGAAGCGCCGGGGCGAAACGGGGGGGTCCACCCTGCGCACGGCCGCCCTGGCCTCGGTGGTGGCCAGCTCCACCGTGGCCATCGCCGTGGGCGCGTTCATGCTGGCCAAGGGCGACGGCTCCGGCCCCGCCACCACCGGCGAGGCTCCCACCGCCGTGGCGCGCGGCGCACACAGCGGCGGCGACCAGTTGGCGGTGGCCATGTCCGCGCCCGACGCCCCCGGCCAGGACCCGGGCGTCGACGGGGCCGACCCGCACGGGGCCGCCACGCCGGCGGACGCTCCGGCCGCCGCGGGCGCGAGCCCCGGGCTCAAGCGCGACACCGCCCCCGTTCCGCAGGCGCCCGACGCCCCCGCCAACGCCCGCACCCTCTACGCCTCTGCGGTGCGCCAGATCGAGGCGGGCGACGCGGCGGGGCCGGCCGCCCTGCGCCGCGCCGCCAACCTGGGCTACGCCCCCGCCCAGTTCTACCTCGCCAAGCTGTACGAGGACGGCCGCGGCGGCGTGTCCAAGGACCTGCCCGAGGCGCGCCGGTGGACGGAGCGCGCGGCGGTGCAGGGCGACGGCCCGGCCATGTTCAACCTGGGCCTGTTCTTCGCCCAGGGCGACGGCGGCCCGAAGAACGACGCTTCGGCCGTGGCCTGGTTCAAGCGCGCCGCCGACCTCGGCGTCCACGACGCCCAGTACAACCTGGCGGTGATGACCCAGAACGGGCGGGGCGCGGCGCGCAACCCGGCCGACGCGTACAAGTGGTACCTGATCGCCGCCAGCCAGGGCGACGCGGGCGCGCGCGCCGGGGCCGACGCGCTGAAGCTGCAGCTCTCGCCCGACCAGCTCTCCACCGCCGAGCGGGCGGCCGCCGCCTACCGCACCCAGATCGCCGCGACCCAGGTCAGGGCGGCGGCGGCGCAGTAGCCCGTGCCCCGACGCCCCATCCGCACGCGGCGAAGCCTGGGGGCGGCGTCGCGGTCCCCCGCCACGCCGGGCGCGCAGGCGGCCTGGCTGCTGGGCTTGCTGGGGCTCGCGCCCTTTTTCCTCGCGGGCGCGGTGCTGTGGGCGGGGCCGGGACGGCTGGGCCCGGCGGTCTACCTGGCTCCGCTGGCGCTGATGGCCTACGCGGCGACCATCGTCTCCTTCCTGGGCGGGGTGCGCTGGGGCTACGAGCTGGCGCGGCCCGCGGGGCCGGACCCGCGGCTGCTGATCGCCTCCGTCCTGCCGCAGATCGCCGCCTGGGCGCTCCTGTTCGCGCCGCTGGCGGCGGAGGTCCGTTTCGCCGGCCTGCTGGTCCTCCTACTCGTCCAGGGCGGGGCGGACATGCTGGCGGACGACCTGCCCGGCTGGTACCGCGCCCTGCGCGGGCCGCTGACCGCGGGGGCCGCCGCCGCCCTGCTCTCGGGCCTCGTCTGGACGCTGCGCCTGCGGCACGGCGGCTGAGCGGGGCGATCGCCCCGGCCCTTCCCCCCGCGGGGGTTTCGGCTAATCTCGCCGCCCCTTCTCCAGCCCGGCGCGGGGCGACTCGGGACCCCCGTCCCCACCGCCCGCGCGCCCCACCGGTAGCCTGCCGCATGAAGCTCACCATCGAGCGCGCCGCCCTCCTCAAGGCGCTCGGCCACGTGCAGAGCGTGGTGGAGCGCAGGAACACCATCCCCATCCTATCCAACGTGCTGCTCTCGGCGGACGGGGCGGGGCTGGCCTTCAGCGCCACCGACCTCGACATGGAGATCGTGGACGCGACGGACGCCCGGGTGAGCGGCGAGGGCCAGATCACCGCCCCCGCCCACACGCTCTACGAGATCGTGAGGAAGCTCCCGGACGGCGCGGACGTGGAGCTCAAGTTCATGGGCGAGGATCCGCGCCTGTCGGTCACCGCCGGGCGCTCGCGCTTCAACCTGCCGGTGCTGCCCTCCGGCGACTTCCCGCAGATGAGCGGCGACGGCCTGTCCGACAAGCTGGTGATCGAGTCCGACGCCCTGGTGCGGCTGATCGACAAGACGCGCTTCGCCATCTCCACGGAGGAGACGCGCTACTACCTCAACGGCCTCTACCTCCACACGGTGACCGAGAACGGCGAGACCAAGCTGCGCGCGGTGGCGACGGACGGCCACCGCCTGGCCCTGGCCGAGATGCCCGCGCCGGAAGGGGCGGCGGGCCTGCCGGGGATCATCGTGCCCCGGAAGACCGTGGCGGAGGCCCGTCGCCTGCTGGACGACGCGGGCGAGAACGTGGAGGTGCGCATCTCCGCGGCCAAGGTGCGCTTCGAGTTCGCGGGCGGTGCGGACGGCGCCGAAGCGCGGGGCGCCACCCTCACCTCCAAGGTGATCGACGGCGCCTTTCCCGACTATGTGCGCGTGATCCCGCGCGACAACTCCAAGCTCGTCCAGCTCGACACCAAGCTGTTCGCCAACGCGGTGGACCGGGTGGCCACCATCTCGGCGGAGAAGAGCCGCTCGGTGAAGCTCGCCATCGAGACGGGCAAGCTGACCCTGACCGTGCGCAACATGGAGGCGGGCCAGGCGGTGGAGGAGGTGGAGATCGACTACGAGGGCGACAGCTTCGAGATCGGCTTCAACGCGCGCTACCTCCTGGACGTTTGCGGCCAGATCGGCGGCGAGACCATGGAGCTGCGCTTCGCCGACCCCGCCTCGCCCACCCTCGTGCTCGACCCGGCCGACCGCGGCGTCCAGTACGTGCTCATGCCCCTGCGGGTGTGAGCCCGGCCGACGGCGCGACGACGGCCCCCCGCCTGCGGGCGGAGGGCCGGGGCGCGTCAGTGCGAGGCGGCGAAGAAGCCCACTGTGGCCATGGGCAGGGCCGCCAGGACGGCCACGAGGAGGAGGCCGCCGGTGCGGTCGGCCCAGGTGCTGAGCTTGGTCATGGAGGTCGTCTTTCTTGCACGCCGGAACGGGGGCGCCTGAAGTCAGGCCGTGCCCCGCAACACACGTTTTCGGGGTAGGTTCGTCCTCGTTCCCGGCTCCGCGCGATATAGGATCACCCTATACCAAGACCAAGTTAAAATGCTGCAATGCAGCAGGCGGGCGCGCGGCGACGCGCGCGCGGCGGACTGCTAGGAGGGTCGGCTCCATGCCGACCGCCGCGCTGACCCGCCTCGTGCTGACCGACTTCCGCAGTTACGGCCACGCCGAACTCGAATTGGACGGGCGCCCCGCCTTCCTGTGGGGGCCCAACGGCGCGGGCAAGACCAACCTGTTGGAGGCGATCTCCTACCTCGCCCCCGGCAAGGGGCTGCGCGGCGCGACCGCCGCCGAGGCGGGGCGGCGCGAGCCGGGCGAGGCGCGGGGCCGGCCCTGGGGCGTGTCGGCGGTGCTGGACGGCGTGGACGGCCCCGTGCGCCTGGGCACCGGCGTGGAGCCGGGCGCGTCGCGCCGCACCGCGCGGGTGGAGGGCGAGGGCGTGGGCCCCCAGCGCCTGGCCGAACTCGTGCGGCTGGTCTGGCTGACCCCCGCCCAGGATCGCCTGTTCACCGAACCCGCCGCCGAGCGCCGCCGCTTCCTCGACCGGCTGGCCTACGCCGCCGAGCCGACGCACGCGGGTCACGCCGCCGCCTACGACAAGGCGCTGCGCGAGCGCTCGCGCGTGCTGGCGGACGCGCGCGAGGCGGGCCGCGCGCCCGACGCCGCCTGGCTGGACGCGCTGGAATGGCGCATGGCCGCCGAGGGGGAAGCGGTGGCCGCCGCCCGCGCCCGCACGGCCGAAGCCCTCTCCGCCGAGATCGAGGGCCGGGGCGACCGCCCCTTCCCCCGGGCGCACCTGTCGCTGGACGGCGAGTGGAGCGCGCCGGACACGACCGCCGACTACGCTCCGCGCCTCAAGGCGGCGCTGCTCGCCGGGCGCGGGCGCGACGCCGCCGCCGGCCGCGCCCTCGTCGGCCCGCACCGGGGCGACCTCCGGGTGGTCCACCGCGAGAAGAACCGTCCGGCTTCGGAAGGTTCGACGGGGGAGCAGAAGGCTCTGGCGCTCAACCTCGTGCTGGCCCAGGCGGCGCGATTGGCGCGTGCGGAATCGGCCCCGAAGCCTATATTGTTGTTGGACGAAGCGGTTGCCCACCTCGACCCGTCGCGGCGGGCGGCCTTGTTCGACGAAATCTGCGCGCTCGGCCTGCAGGCCTTTCTCACCGGCACGGACCGGGCGCTGTTCGAAGGCCTGGCCGGACGGGCGCAGGGCGTCCAGGTGGACGCCGGCCGCCTCCTCCCCGACCCGGCCGCGCTGGAGACCCGATGAGCGACGCCCCCCCGCCCGAAGCCACGCCCGACGCCCTGCCGGAGGCCGTCGTCCCCGGCGGCGACTACGGCGCGGACTCCATCCGCGTGCTCAAGGGGCTGGACGCGGTGCGCAAGCGCCCGGGCATGTACATCGGCGACACGGACGACGGCTCGGGCCTGCACCACATGGTCTACGAGGTGGTGGACAACGCCATCGACGAGGCGCTGGCGGGCCACGCCACCGCGGTCGAGGTGCGGCTCAACGCCGACGGCTCCTGCACGGTGGTGGACGACGGGCGCGGCATCCCCACGGGCATCCACGAGGGCGAGGGCGTGTCGGCGGCCGAGGTCATCATGACCCAGCTCCACGCCGGCGGGAAGTTCGACCAGAACTCCTACAAGGTGTCCGGCGGCCTGCACGGGGTGGGCGTGTCGGTGGTCAACGCCCTGTCCGACTGGCTGGACCTGAAGATCTGGCGCAACGGCCGCGCCCACGAGATGCGCTTCGCCCGCGGCGACGCGGTGAGCCCGCTGGTCGAGACCGGCGACGCGCCGACGCGCGAGGACGGCCCGCGCGCCGGCCAGCCGCTGACGGGCACGAGCGTCACCTTCCACCCCTCCACCGAGACCTTCGCCTTCATCGAGTTCGACCGGAAGACGCTGGAGCACCGGCTGCGCGAACTCGCCTTCCTCAACTCGGGCGTGACCATCCGCTTCCGCGACGTGCGCGGCGTCGAGCCGTTCGAGGAGATCATGCACTATGACGGAGGCATCGAGGCCTTCGTGCGCCACCTGGACAAGTCCAAGTCCCCCGCCCTGCGCGACCCCATCGTGGTGCGCGGCAAGCGCGAGCCGGTGGAGGTGGAGCTCGCGCTCTGGTGGAACGAGAGCTACCACGAGCAGATGTTGTGCTTCACCAACAACATCCCCCAGCGCGACGGGGGCACTCACCTCGCCGCCTTCCGCGCGGCGCTGACGCGGGTGATCGGCGGCTATGTGGAGAGCTCGGGCGCGGCCAAGCGCGAGAAGGTGTCGGTCTCGGGCGAGGACGCGCGCGAGGGGTTGACCTGCGTGCTGTCGGTCAAGCTGCCCGACCCCAAGTTCTCCTCCCAGACCAAGGACAAGCTCGTCTCCTCCGAGGTGCGCCCGGCGGTGGAGGGCCTGGTGGCCGACGCGCTCTCCACCTGGTTCGAGGAGCACCCGGTCGAGGCCAAGCAGGTGGTGGCCAAGATCGTGGAGGCCGCCGCCGCCCGCGAGGCGGCCCGCAAGGCGCGCGAACTCACCCGCCGCAAGTCCGCGCTCGACATCACCAGCCTGCCCGGCAAGCTCGCCGACTGCCAGGAGCGCGACCCCGCCAAGAGCGAGCTGTTCATCGTGGAGGGGGACTCGGCGGGCGGCAGCGCCAAGCAGGGCCGCAACCGCGAGAACCAGGCGGTGCTGCCCCTGCGCGGCAAGGTGCTCAACGTCGAGCGCGCCCGGCTGGACCGGATGCTGGGCTCCGAGCAGATCGGCACGCTGATCACCGCGCTGGGCGCCGGCATCTCCACCGAGTTCGACGTGGAGAAGATGCGCTATCACAAGGTCATCATCATGACCGACGCCGACGTGGACGGCGCGCACATCCGCACCCTGCTGCTCACCTTCTTCTACCGGCAGATGCTGCCGATCATCGAGCGCGGCTACCTCTACATCGCCCAGCCGCCGCTCTACAAAGCCGCCAAGGGCAAGTCCTCGCGTTACCTGCGCGACGACGCGGAGATGGACGAGTACCTGATCGACGAGGGGACCGAAGGCGCGTCGCTGCGGCTGGAGCACGGCGAGGTGGTGGCCGGCGCGGACCTGGGCCGCCTCGTGCGCGAGGCGCGCACCGCCAAGGCGCTGATCGACCGGCTCTCCGCCCGCGCGCCGACCTTCGCGGTCGAGCAGTCGGCGCTGGCGGGGCTGTTCGGGAACGATCCGCAGCCCGACGACGCCGCCGCCCGGTTCGATCTCTACGCCGAGGAGGGCGACGGCGCCTGGTCGGGCGAGCCGGCGGGCGCCGGCGGGCTGGGCCACGGCCCGGGCGGCTTCGTGTTCAGCCGCGTCAAGCGCGGCGTGTCCGAGCGGGTGGTGCTGGACGACCTCCTGATCCAGTCGGCCGACGCGCGCCGCCTGGCGGAGCGGCTGGCCGCGGCCGCCGAGGCCTACGCCGGCGTGTCCGTCTTCCGTCGCAAGGAGGCGGAGACGCGGGTGCGCGGCCCGCTCGACCTCCTTGCCGCCGTCACCGAGGCGGGCAAGAAGGGCCTCTCCATCCAGCGCTACAAGGGGCTGGGCGAGATGAACGCCGAGCAGTTGTGGGAGACCACGCTGGACAGCAACGCCCGCACCCTGCTGCAGGTGAAGGTCGACCACGCCGACGACGCGGACGACATGTTCTCCAAGCTGATGGGCGACCTGGTCGAACCCCGCCGCGACTTCATCCAGGAGAACGCCCTGGACGCGGCGGTCGACGTCTGAGGCGCAGGCGCGCCCCAGCCAGGCGCG
>CAXSDV010000007.1:15989-23932 GCA_964235945.1 uncultured Caulobacteraceae bacterium | reverse complement strand
CAGGCGCGCCCCAGCCAGGCGCGTCGCGAGGCCGGCAGCGCATCGGCGTCGCCGGAACGGCGAAGGTCTCGAGCGCGCGATCACCCCTCGTCCGCGTCCCGCACCATGGCGTCGGGCGAGAAGGCGGCCGTCAGCGCGCGCACCCGCGGGTCGGGTTCGGGCAGGAACGCGCCGTCGAGGCGGGAGACCGGCACGGCCCCGGCAAGGCTGTTGGTCAGGAAGGCGCCCGAGGACGCGGCCAGGGCGGACGGCGAGGCGCGGACCTCGCGCGGCGCCAGGCCGAAGCGCGGCGCGGCGGCCAGCACGCGGGCGCGCACGATCCCGTCCAGCACGCCGAGGTCGAGGGCGGGGGTGAGCAGCACGTCCCCCTCCACCCAGAACAGGTTGGCGGCGGCGGCGCAGGCGAGTTCGCCCTCCGCGCCCAGCATCAGCGCCTCGTCGGCCCCGGCCGCCCGCGCCGCGCGGCGCGCCTCGACCGCGTCCAGGTAGCTCAGCGATTTCAGCCGGCAGGCGGGCGAGGTCGGGTTGCGCCGCACCACGCTCGTCGCCAGCGCCACGCCGGCGGCGGGCGGCGACCAGGGCGAAGCCGCCGCCAGCAGGCGCGGCGCAGGGTTGGGCGGCGCGTCCAGCCCGCGCGCGCCGGAGCCGCCCGTCCAGGTCACGCGCAGGGCGGCGCGGCCCCGTGACAGCGCCGCCGCCGTCGCCGCCGCGACCGCCGCCCGGGTCCAGGCCTCGACGGTGGGCGCGGGCAAGCCCAGGCTGCGGCATCCGCGGGCGAGGCGCGCCAAGTGGTCGCCGCCCCACACGAGCCGTCCGTCCTGCACCAGCACCGTCTCGAACAGGCCGACGCCCAGGGTCAGCCCGCGGTCGTCGGCGGGAACGGTGGTCGTCACAGGGCGGCGAACCCGCGCAGCAGGCCCGCGATCTTGGCCTCGGCCTCGGCGTCCTCCTCCGCCGGGTCGCTGTCGGCGACGATCCCGGCCCCCGCGCGCGCCTCCACGCGCCAGCGCCCGTCCGCCGTGCGCACCCAGGCGGTCGTGCGGATCAGCACGCTGGAGTCGAGCGCCCCGTCCGGCCCCGCCCAGAACAGCGAGCCGCAGTAGGGACCGCGCGGCGGCTCATGGCGGGCGATCACGCGCAGCGCCTGCCGCTTGGGCGCCCCCGTCACCGACCCCGGCGGAAAGGCGGCGGCGAACAGGTCGAAGCCCGTGCGCCCCGCCTCCAGCCGGCCGGTCACGGTGGAGACGAGGTGGTGGACGGTGGCGAAGCTCTCCAGCGCGCACAGGTCGGGCACCGCCACCGAGCCCGGCCGGCACACCTGCGCCAGGTCGTTGCGCATCAGGTCGACGATCATCAGGTTCTCCGCCCGGTCCTTGGCGCTGGCCAGGAGCTCGGCGGCGAGGCGCGCGTCCCCCGCCGGGTCCGCCCCGCGCGGGCGTGTGCCCTTGATGGGGCGCGCCTCCACCCGCCCGTCCGGTCCCGCGCACAGGAAGCGCTCGGGCGAGTCGGACACCACCGCCCGGTCGGCCAGCCGCAGATAGCCGGCGAAGGGGGCGGCGCCGGCCATCTGCAGCGCGCGCAGAAGGTCGAAGGGCGTCGCGCCCTCGGGCGGCGCCCCCGTCCAGGCGCGGGCGATGTTGGCCTGGAAGATCTCGCCGGAGGCGATGGCCTCCACCACCGCGGCGACGGCGGCGCGGTAGCGCGCGGGGTCGTCCTCTCCGGCGGGAGAAAGGCGGGTGCCGCCGCGGACGCACCGGGGCGGAAGGGCCGGGGCGGACAGGTCGGCCAGGGCGGTCCGGGCGCGGGCGCGGGCCGCCTCGGGCGAGGCGCCGCGGCCCACCGCCACCGCGCGGCGCCGCCCGGCGTCGAAGGCCAGCACCGCGTCGTAAAGGCCGACGGCGAGGTCGGGCCAGCCGTTCCCCGCCTCCCTCGCCTTCTCCTGCTCCGCCGTGGGCCGCCACGCGAAGGCGGCCAGCCCCGCCGCCCCGCCGCGGAAGGGCGGCGCGTCCGGCGCGGGATCGGACGGGCCCGCCTCCGCCAGGGCCCGCCTGACCGCGCGGGCGTCGGCCAACCCACGGACCGGCCGGCGCGCCAGGTAGCTCCACCCCGCTTCCGGGGCGGACAGCAGGGCGAGCGCCCCCGGCTCCTCCGCAAAGGAGGCCAGCACCTCCAGCGGATCGCGCCAGGGCGCCGGGATCAGGTGCTCGAACCGCATCGCCTCCCCATGGGCGCGCGGCGGCGGCCGGGCAACGGGGGCTCGAGGCCGGACCGTGTGCACCACGGGGCCGCCGCCGGCGCCGCCGGCCGTGGTATGGGCGAGCGACCCGCCCAGGAGCCCTCCGTGACGACCTTCCGCCCCAGCGCCCTCGCCCTCGCCGCCGCCCTGCTGACCGCATCCGCCGCGACGGCCGCGCCCGTCCACACCTTCGACCTGACCTACCGCGGCTTCGGCCCGGTGACCTCCCACGGCGGGTTCCGCGCCGCCGACGGATACCGCATCCGCTTCGAGGGCTGCTACAGCAAGCAGGGTCCGGAGGCGGTGTGCGGCTTCACGGTGCGCGCCGACCGCGCGCTGGCGCTGACCAACGGCTCCAACCTGTCCCACGGCGGCCGGACGGACGGCTCGCCCATGCGCACCTGCTGCCTGTTCGTGCAGGGGAGCCCGGAGGGCCACCCCATCGTGGCCGCGGGCGGGGCGGGCGAGGCCGCCTTCCGCCTGCCGCTGCAGCCCGGGCGCGAGGTGGGCGTCATGCTGCGCTTGCCCGACTACGGCCGGGGCGCGCCCTTGACCAGCATCACCTTCTCCCGCGGCGAGGGCGACGCGGGCGCGACCTTCCCGGCCCAGGTGCGGGCGCTCGACTAGCGAGAAGGCGGGTGAAGCGCGCCCGGCGCGCCCGGGAAAGCTCCCAAAGCGAAGCACCGCCTTGTCCGCCGGCCCGCCCCTGCTAGAAGCCGCCCCGGGCGCGTGGCGGGACGTCCGGTCGGGGGAGAGCGCGATGAAGCTTCTGGCGGGCAATTCCAACGCGACCCTCGCCCAGGGCATAGCCGACTATCTCGACCTGCCGCTGACCCGCGCCCAGGTGCGGCGCTTCGCCGACCAGGAGATCTTCGTCACCATCGACGAGAACGTGCGCGGCGAGGACGTGTTCGTCATCCAGTCGACCAGCTACCCGGCGAACGACAACCTGATGGAGCTGCTGATCTGCGTGGACGCGCTGACCCGCGCCTCCGCCCGGCGGGTCACGGCGGTGATGCCCTACTTCGGCTACGCCCGGCAGGACCGGAAGACGGGCGGCCGCACGCCCATCTCGGCCAAGCTGGTGGCCAATCTCATCACCCGCGCCGGCGCCGACCGGGTGCTGACCATGGATCTGCACGCCGGCCAGATCCAGGGCTTCTTCGACATCCCCACCGACAACCTGGTGGCCACCCCCGTGCTGGCCGCCGACATCCGCGCCCGCCACGACGGAACGTCCGGCGAGCTGATGATCGTCTCTCCGGACGTGGGCGGCGTGGTGCGCGCGCGCAGCCTCGCCGATCGGCTGAACGCCGACCTCGCCATCGTCGACAAGCGCCGCGCCGCCCCCGGCGAGAGCGAGGTGATGAACATCATCGGCGACGTGCGCGGCCGCACCTGCATCCTGTTCGACGACATCGTCGACAGCGCCGGCACCCTCTGCAACGCGGCCCAGGCGCTGATCGAGCAGGGGGCGGTGTCCGTTTCGGCCTATGTGAGCCACGGCGTGCTGTCGGGCGCGGCTTCCGACCGGGTGGCCCGCTCGGTGCTGCAGGAGCTGGTGATCACCGACTCCATCGAGGCCGCCCCCCTGGTGCGCGAAAGCGCCAAGGTTCGGCAGGTCAGCATAGCTCCGCTGATCGGCGAGGCCATCCGTCGCATCGCCAACGAGGAGTCGGTGTCCAAGCTGTTCGACTGAACGCCGCACTCCTTCCGGGCGGTTCGTCATGCTAAACGGATCGTTAAGGCGGGAGGGCGACACCGGACCGGACGCCGCGCAAGAGCTTGCGCGCCCGCCCTGTCCCGCCCGCCGTACTGGGAAAGCTTGGCCATGAACTTCGTCCGATCGCCCGCGCACCTCCTGGCTTTCGCCTCGGCGGCGGCCCTGCTCGCGGCCGCTTCCGTTCCCGCCGAAGCGCGGGGCCTGTTCGGGCGCAAGAAGCCCGAGCCGCCGCCCGTGGTCGCCGCTCCGCCTCCCGCCCCGCCCCCGCTCGCGCTGTCCGGCCACGTGGTCGAGGCCGCCAGCGCCTACCGCGCCTACATGCGCCGCGCTTCCGCGGTGGAGGCCGGGTTCACCGACGGCGCGAGCATCGAGACCACCCTGGCGGACGCCGAGCGCTCCGAACCTCAGCAGCTCGCCCGCGGGGCGGTGGCCTACGCGGCCCTGCTGGCGCTGCAGGACCCCGCGTTCGTGGCGGGCGTGCGCACCTATGCGGTGGACCCCGCCACCCGGGCGGAGGTGGCGCGCCGGCTGGTGGCCAACCCCGACTACGCCGCCCAGCTTCCCGGCTCGGCCACGGCGGCGGCCCTGATCATCACCACCATGAACGCGGACGGCGCCCGGGTGGCGGGGGCGGGAGCGCTGGTGAAGCAGTCGGCCTACGACATCCAGCACAAGAAGTGGTCGCTGGCCCCGGTGCCGGACCGCGAGGGCCGCCTGGCCCGCGCCAAGGCCGCCTCCACCTCCGCGATGAGCTCCGAAGCGCAGGAGGTGGCGGAGCTGAAGCGCGCGGTGCCGGGGGCCGACCCGGTGGCGGCGCGGCTGGTTCCACTCTCGGCCGTCCAGCCCGCCACCCCGCCCTACGCCTCCACCGTGTCGCGCGGCCTGGCCGTGGCGGCCCTGGCGGCCCTGGGCGTGGGCGGCGACGACAACGACGCCCAGGTGCAGACGGTGATGAACGACGCGGCCGGCGGCTTCTGCCTCAACATGAGCAAGCTCAACCTTTACCAGTGCCTGGCGGTGGCCAAGCCCTACTACGAGGACGTGTTCTGCCTGGGCCAGCACGTGCTGATCGACACGGGGCAGTGCATCTCCAAGAACGCCGGCGGCCTGCCGCCCGCCACCCCGCTGGTGTCCGCCTCGGCGGGTGCGAACCTGGTCGCCGCCGCGCACTGAACGCCGCCGCCTTCGCCCCGGCGACGCCGGCGAAGGCGGCGCCCGCCCGGCGTTGCCAGCGGGAGTGGATGCGTGTACCTACGCGCCTCGCTTCCGCCGCCCCGGTCCTCATCGTCCTAGGCGCGCCCTTCATCACGTCCAGAGTCCTCCCCCCGCCATGGCCGACATCGAGCTCAACGTCGAAGTGCGCGAGCGCACCGGCACCGGCGGCGCCCGCGCCACGCGCCGCGAAGGCAAGGTTCCGGGCGTGCTGTACGGCGGGCCGCGCGGCCCCGTGCCGGTCTGCGCCAACGAGAACGCCTTCAAGAAGGCGCTCTACACCGGCAAGCTGCTGGGCCACCTGATCACCCTGCGCTACGGCGCCGAGAGCCAGCCGGTGATCGCCCGCGACATCCAGTTCGACCCGGTCAGCGACCGCCCCGTCCACTTCGACCTGTTTCGGGTGGACGAGACCCAGCCCGTCAAGATCGCCATCACCGTGCGCTTCACCGGCCAGGAGGAGTGCCCCGGCCTGAAGCGCGGCGGCACGCTCAACATCGCCCGCCACGAGGTCGAGGTCTGGGCCACCGCCGACCACATTCCCGAGGAGCTGCTGGCCGACGTGTCCCAGCTCGACATCGGTGACGCGGTGCGCATCTCCTCCATCGTCCTGCCCCAGGGCGTGGAGCCGGCCATCGCCGGCCGCGACTTCGTGATCGCCACGGTGGCGGGCACCTCCGCCCAGGCCGCCGCCGACGCCGCGGCCGACGAGGCCAGCGCCACCGCCCAGGCCGCCGCCTCCGCCACCTGATCCGCCACACGACGGGGGTGGGAGCCGCGCTTCCCGCCCCCGTCCCGCGACAGGGCGCGCCTTCCCCTCCCCGGAGCGGGGGGCGCGCCCTTCGCACGTCGGGCCCCGCCCATGCTGATCCTCGCCGGCCTCGGCAATCCCGGACCCAAGCACGCCGGCCAGCGCCACAACGTCGGCTTCATGGCGGCGGACGTGGTGCACGACCGCTGGCGTTTCGCCCCCTGGCGCGGGCGCTTCCAGGCCTTCGCCGCCGAGGGTGCGGTGACCGCTCCCGGGGGCGCGGTGAAGGCGCTGCTGCTCAAGCCCCAGACCTTCATGAACGACAGCGGGCGCGCCCTGTCGGAGGCGTGCAAGTTCTACAAGGTCGCCCCCGCCGACGTGGTGGTCTTCTACGACGAGATCGACATGGCCCCCGGCCGCTTCCGCATGAAGACCGGCGGCGGCGCGGCCGGCCACAACGGCATCCGCTCCATCGCCGCCCACATCGGCCCGGACTTCCGCCGCGCGCGCATCGGCGTGGGCCACCCGGGCGCCAAGGAGCAGGTGATGGGCCACGTGCTCGCCGACTTCCACAAGGCCGACCGCCCCTGGCTCGATCCCCTGCTGCGCGAGCTGGCGGACGCCCTCCCGCTCCTGGCCGCCGGCGAGGACGAGCGCTACCAGGCCGAGGTCATGCGCCTGGCCCCCGCCGCCAACTTCGACAGCCGCTCGCGCAACCGTGAGGGCGGCGCGGGCTGAGGCGCGCCTTTGTACGCCCCGTCGACGCGCCTACATTCGTGACGACATGAGTCTGCCCTTCGTCATCCTCGGCCTAGCCGTCGCGATCGCCCTCGCCTACCACGCGGTCAGGACGCGCCAGGAGACCTTCTGGCTGTGGATCATCCTGATCTTCCAGCCGATCGGCGGCCTGGCCTACGTCGCCATCGTGCTCGTGCCCTCGCTCCTGAAGGGTCCGGGCGCGCGCAGGGCGCGGGCGGGGGCGGTGCGCGTGCTCGACCCCGGCCGCGAGCACCGCGAGGCGCTGGACGCGCTGGAGCTCACCCCCACCGTCGGCAATCGCATGCGCCTGGCTTCGGCCGCCGCGAGCCTGGGCCGCTGGGACGAGGCGGAGGCCCAGTACCGCGAGGCCGCCCACGGCGTTCACGCCGACGACCCGGCCCTGCGCCTGGGCCGCGCCCGCGCGCTGATCGAACTCGGCCGCGCACCGGAGGCCGTGCCCCTGCTCGCGGCCCTGCGCGCCGACCCGGACACGCCCGCCTCGCCCGACGCCGTGCTGGCCCACGCCCGCGCGCTGGAGGCGACGGGTCGCCCGGGCGAGGCCGAGGCCGCCTACCGCGAAGCCTACGACCGCCTGCCGGGCTTCGAGGCGATCGCGCGCTACGCCGCCTTCCTGGGGGCCCAGGGCCGGCGCGACCAGGGCCGCCTGCTGCTGGCCGACATCGACCAGCGGCTCCAGCGCCTGCACGGCCCCTTCGCCCGGGAGGCGCGCGCCTGGCGCGAGCTCGCCGCCGCCGGCCTGCGCTGAAGCCGTGCGCCTGCGCCCCGCCACGCCGGACGACGTGGAGGCGATCACCGCCCTGATCGCCCGCTCGGTCCACGGCCTGCAGGCCGGCGACTACACCGCCGACCAGCGCGAGGCCGCGCTCGGCAGCGTGTTCGGCCTGGATCACCAGCTCCTGGCCGACCGGACCTACCTCTTGGCTTGGGAGGACCGGGCGCCCGAGGGCGAGGCCTTGGCCGGATGCGGCGGCTGGAGCTTCCGGCGCACCCTGTTCGGCGCGCGGGGTGCGGACGCGCCGCCGGGCGAGCCGCTCGACCCCGCCGCCGAGCCCGCCCGCATCCGCGCCTTCTTCGTCGACCCCGCCTTCGCTCGCCGGGGCGTGGGCGCCGCCCTGCTCGACGCCTGCGAGGCGGGCGCGCGGGCGGCGGGCTTCACCCGCATCGTGCTGGGGGCGACCCTGACGGGCGTGGCGTTCTACGCCGCCCGGGGCTACCGCGCGACGGAGCAGGAGGACGCCCCC
>CAXSDV010000007.1:0-15889 GCA_964235945.1 uncultured Caulobacteraceae bacterium | reverse complement strand
GGACATCGCCAGCGACGAGCGGCTCGTCTAAACGGGCGCCACCTTCCCTGTAGAGACCGCCATGGCCCTCAAAGTCGCCATCGTCGGCCTGCCGAACGTCGGCAAGTCGACCCTGTTCAACGCCCTGACCCAGACCGCCCAGGCGCAGGCGGCCAATTACCCGTTCTGCACCATCGAGCCCAACGTGGGCGACGTGGCCGTGCCCGAGCCGCGGCTGGACGCGCTGGCCGCCATCGGCGAGTCCAAGGCGATCATCCCGGCGCGGATCAACTTCGTGGACGTGGCGGGCCTGGTGCGCGGGGCGTCCAAGGGCGAGGGCCTGGGCAACCAGTTCCTGGCCAACATCCGCGACTGCGATGCCGTGGCCTTCGTGGCGCGCTGCTTCGAAGGCGGCGACGTGGTCCACGTCGAGGGCCGGGTCGATCCCCTGGCGGACCTCGAGATCATCGAAACCGAGCTCATGCTCGCCGACCTGGAAAGCCTGGAGCGGCGCGTCCCCGCGCTGGAGAAGAAGGCCAAGAACGGCGACAAGGAGGCGGGCGACACCCTGCGCCTGGCCAGGCTCGCGCTGGACGCCCTGTCCGCCGGCCGGCCCGCGCGCACCGCCGCCGTGCCCAAGGACGACGCGCGCGGCTGGCGCCAGCTCCAGCTCCTCACCGCCCTGCCCGCGCTCTACGTGTGCAACGTGGACGAGGACTCGGCGCAGGCGGGCAACGCCCTGTCCGGCCAGGTGGCCGTCCGCGCGGCGGCGGACGGCGCGCGCAGCGTGGTGATCTCCGCCAAGATCGAGAGCGAGATCGCCTTGCTGGACGCGGACGAACGGGCCGATTTCCTGCAGACCCTGGGGCTGGAGGAGCCCGGCCTCGACCGGCTGATCCGCGACGCCTACGCCCTGCTGGGCCTGCAGACCTACTTCACCGTGGGACCCAAGGAGAGCCGCGCCTGGACCGTGCCGGTGGGGGCCACCGCCCCCCAGGCCGCCGGGGTGATCCACTCGGACTTCGAGAAGAGCTTCATCCGCGCCGAAACCGTGGCCTACGCCGACTACGTCCTCTTCAAGGGCGAGGCGGGCGCGCGCGAAGCGGGCAAGCTGCGCGCCGAAGGCAAGGGCTACGTCGTGCGCGACGGCGACGTGATGAACTTCCTGACCGGGGCCTGACGCCCTCCCCTCCGCGCCGGATCGCGGCGGGTCAGGGGCGGCGCTCAGGCGCGGCGGGGGTTCATCAGCGCGTCGATGTCGTCCTGGCTCATGTTGGCCTCCACCGCGTCGCCCACCTCCAGCGGCAGGTCGTCCCTGCGGCGACCGGCCTCGCCCGGCGGCGGCCCGAACGACTTGAAGCGGCGGTCGGGACCGACGTAGCCGCCGTCGATCTCGATGAAGCCGCGCGTTTCGCGTCCCAGCCAGCCGATGCGGTCCAGCAGGATTCGCGGCGCCAGCGGCTTGGTGACCACGAAGCTCGCGCCGCAGTCGCGCGCACGCACGACCTGGGACATGCGCACGTGGCCGCTGAGCAGCAGCACGGGCAGGAAGCGTCGCGGCTCGGGCGCGTGGCGCCGCAGCCAGGCCACGAAGTCGTACACCGCCCCGTCCGCCGCCGAACCGTCGGCGATGATCAGCCCCGTGTCGAAGGTGGCGAGGGCGGTCTTGGCCTCCTCCGCGTCCGGGCAGCGGCGCAGGTTGCGCACGCCGAAGCCGGTGAGCACCTGCGCCAGCAGGTCCTGCTCGGCGGAGTTGCCCTCGATCACGAGCACCCCCACCCGCTCCAGGTTCAGCCGGTCCTCCCTCGGCGGCGACGCCATCAGAAGAGCTCGCATCCCTCGTCGGGACCGACGGGCGCGGCGGCGGCGCAGGCGGACCAGCCGAGCCTGGCGGCCATGTCCGACAGCGAGGGCCGCTCCAGGGCGCCGAACTCCACCGTCCCGACGGGGGCCGCGGCGGCCAGGCCCCTGGCGAAGCCGCCCAGGGCCTGGACGCCCTGGGTGAGCGCGTCCAGCCTTTGCAGGCCCTGCATCCGGGCGCGCTCGCCCGCTCGGGCGGCCCCGCCGTGGGACCGCTCGTCCGTGAGGCCCGACAGGTCCTCCTGCAACCGCAGCGCGTCCGCGTGCAGCCGGTCGAGTTCGCCGGCCAGGGCGTCCAGCACGACGGCGAAGGGCGGAGCGGCGGTCATTCAGAACAGCTCGACGTCGCCGTCGTCCGGCTTCGGCTCCACGCGGCGGGGGCGCTCGACCTCGAACACCTGGCGCTCGGTGGGCGCGAGCTGAAGCTGGCGCGCGCGGCCGCTCACCGGCCAGAACTGCACGCGGCGAGGCTGCACGCCGCGCAGGCTGCCGCCGACGCAGGCCACGCCCTCCCGGCGCAGGAAGTTCTCGGCGAAGTCGGCGTTCTGCGCGCCCACGTCCGTCAGGCCCTCCAGGAGGCGCGCGCCGCCGAACAGCTTGCCTTGGAGCCGGCCGCGCGAGGCCCCCGCGCGCAGCAGGGCGTTGACCAACAGCTCCATGGCGTGGACGCCGTGGCGCACGCCGCTGGCGTTGGCCGCATCCCCCGGCAGGAGGAAGTGGTTCATGCCGCCGACCCCGGCGACGGGGTCGAACAGGCAGGCGGCCACGCACGACCCCAGGATGGTGGTCAGCATCACCTCGGGCGCGGCGGTGACGTGCTGTTCGCCCTGGACCACGTGGACGCGGCGCTCGGCGGGCCCGGCGGCGTGGGCGAGCGCGCTCACCCGAGGGGCCCGAACACGGCTTCGATCTTGCCCTTGAGCTGCGCCACGGTGAACGGCTTCACCAGGTAGTTGTTGACGCCGTACTGCACCGCGCGCTGCACCAGCTCCTTGTCGGCCCGGCCCGTCAGCATGATGAAGGCGGCCGTGCGCACCGGCGGGTGGCTGCGGATGGCGCGCAGCAGGCCCAACCCGTCGAGCTTGGGCATGTTGAAGTCGGAGATGACCAGCTGGGCGGGGGCGGCGACCATGCGGCGCAGGGCGTCCTCGCCGTCCGCCGCTTCGTCGAACTCCTTGAAGCCGAGCTGCTGCAGGCCCGTGCGCACCAGGGCGCGCATGGTCATCTGGTCGTCGACGATCAGCACTTTGAGGGCGGCGGCCTTGCTCATCGGGCTTTCGCTCCCTGGCGCTGGGTGAGGCTGGTGATCTCCGCGCCGATCTTCTCGAGCGGAAGCTGGCGGCGCACGGCGCCGATCTCGAAGGCGGCCTTGGGCATGCCGTAGATGACCGCGCTCGACTCGTCCTGGCCCAGGGTGTCGGCCCCGGCCTGTCGCATCGCGAGGAGGCCCTGCGCGCCGTCGCGGCCCATGCCGGTCAGGATGACCCCCAGGGCGCGGGGGCCTAGCGTGCGGGCCACGGAAGCGAACAACACGTCCACCGAGGGGCGGTGGCCGTTGACCGGGTCCGTGGGTCGCAGCGACAGGCGCGGCGCGCCGGCGGGGCCGACCACTTCCACGTGGGTCAGCCCCCCGGGGGCGAGGTGGACGTGGCCGGGCAGGAGCCGCGCACCGTCCACCGCCTCGCGCACCACGGGCGCCGACAGGCGGTCCAGGCGGGCGGCGAGGCTGGTGGTGAAGCCCGCGGGCATGTGCTGCACGATCACGGTGGGCGCGCACCGGGCGGGAAAGCGCGTCACCACCGCGATCAGCGCCTCCACTCCGCCGGTGGACGAACCGATGGCCACCGCCCGACCGTCGGGATCGCCCTCGGCCACGGCGGGCGGGGCGGCGGGCGCGGGTGCGACCGTCGGCGGCCGCAGCCGGGCGCCGTGGGCGGCGCGCACCTTGGCGGGCAGCTCGTCGAAGCTGTGCAGGCCGCCGGTGGAGGGCTTGGCCACGCAGTCCACCGCTCCCAGCTCCAGCGCCTGCAGGGTGGCGTCGGCTCCGGCGGTCGTCAGGCTGGAGACCATGACGACCGGCGTGGGGCGCAGCCGCATGAGGCGGCCGAGGAACTCGATGCCGTTCATGTTGGGCATCTCGACGTCCAGCGTCACCACGTCGGGGTTGAGCGCCTTGATGGCCGCTCGCGCCTCCAGCGGGTCGGCGGCGGCGCCCACCACCTCGATCCGGGGGTCCTGCTCCAGCACGCGGCGCAGCAGGCTGCGCATGGTGGCGCTGTCGTCCACCACCAGCACGCGGGTCAGGCCGGGGCGGGCGTCGGGAGTGGCGGCGAGCGCGCTCATCGGGCGGGCCCCTTCAGACGGTGCACGGTGATGGCCTCGCCGTCGAAGCGGGCGACGGCCTCGCCGGTCAGCCGCTCGGAATGGCCGATGAACAGGCGTCCGCCCGGCTGCAGCAGGGGGACGAACCGGCTCCACACCCGGCTCTGGGTGTCCTCCTCGAAGTAGATCACGACGTTCCTGCAGAAGATGGCGTCGAACCGGCCCTTCATGGGCCAGTTCCCGATCAGGTTGAGCTCGTTGAACACGACCAAGCGCCGCAGCTCGTCGGCCACCTCCATGCGGCCGGAGCCGTCGGCGGCGGGGGCGAAGCCGCGGCGGCGCATCTCGGCGGGCACGGGATCGAGCAAGCCGGCCGCGTACAGGCCCGCGCGGCCCTCCGCCACCATGTTGGGGTCGATGTCGGTGGCCAGCACGCGCACGTCCAGCTCGGCGGCGTCGGGCGCCAGGGCCAGGATGGTCAGGGCGATGGAGTAGGGCTCCTGCCCGTTGGAGCAGGCGGCCGACCAGATCCTCACCCGGCCGCCCCGGCGCGCGGCGTCCAGCAGCGGCGGCAGCACGACGCGGGTCAGGTGCTCGAAGTGGTGCGGTTCGCGGAAGAAGCGGGTGACGTTGGTGGTCAGCGCCGCCAGCATGCGCTGACGCTCGTCGGCCCCCTCGTGCTCGGCCACCAGCGTGCAATAGTCGCGGAAGCTCTCCAGCCCCAGGGCGCGCAGGCGCTTGGCCAGGCGCGAGTAGACCAGCGTGGCCTTGGACTCGGGAAGCGAAATCCCCGCATCCGCGTGCAGCATGGCGGCGATGCGGCGGAAGTCCTCCGCGGTCAGCGGGAACTCGCCCTCGACCAGGGCCGCGGGCCGGCGTCCGTTCGGGACGGCCGCTCCGCGCGCGGGCGGGCTGGCGAAGGTCACGCCGCCTCCCGCTCGATCTCGGGCAGGACGTGGTCCAGCGCGATCAGGCTGATCATCCGCCCGTCCATGGCCAACAGGCCCTGGACGAAGGTGCGCGCCATGTCGGACGCCACGTCCGGCGTCGGCTGCACGAGGTCGTCGGTGACGGTGAGGATGTCGCTCACCGCGTCCACCAACAGGCCCACGAGCTGGGGGCCGATCTGGGCCACGATGATGACATGGCGCTGGGTGGGCTCGGCGGAGCCCAGGCCCAGGCGCGCCGACAGGTCGACGATGGGCAGCACCGCGCCGCGCAGGTTGATGACGCCGCGCACATAGCCCGGCGAGCGCGGCAAGGGCGTGGCGGGGGCCCAGCCCCGGATCTCGCGCACGGACATGATGTCCACGCAGAACTCCTGGGCGCCGATGCGGAAGGCGATCAGCTCGCGGCCCTTGGGCGACTCGGTCATGGGATTCATCCGGCGAGGAGGCGGAGAGGGGTGGAGGCGCGCGACGGGGCGGCCTCCGTGCGGGCGGCGGCGACCAGGGCGTCGATGTCGAGGATCAGCGCCACCCGGCCGTCGCCCAGGATGGTGGCGGCGGCGATGCCCTGCACCTGGCGGTAGTTGGCCTCCAGGCTCTTGATGACCACCTGGCGCTGGCCCTGGATGCCGTCGACCAGGAGGGCCGCGCGCGAGCCGCCGTCGCCCTCGATCAGCAGGGCGACGCCGCCCGTGGCGTCCAGCGGCTCCTCGCGGAAGCCCAGCGCCTGGCCCACGTCGATCAGCGGCACGTAGCCGCCGCGGATGGCGATCACGCGCGCTTCGCCCAGGGCGTGCACGTCGGCGGCGCGCGGCTGCAGCGTTTCGATGATGGCGGTGAGCGGGGCCACCAGCGTCTGGTCGCCCACCGACACCACCATGCCGTCGAGCACGGCCAGGGTCAGCGGCAGGCTGAGGGTGAAAGTCGAGCCCGCCCCCGGCCGCGAGGCGATGGAGATGCGTCCGCCCAAGGCCGCGATGGAGCGCTTCACCACGTCCATGCCCACGCCCCGCCCCGAAATGTCGGACACGACGTCGGCGGTGGAGAAGCCGGGCATGAAGATGAGGTTGTCGAGCTCCTCGTCGTTCAGCACCGCGTCCGCCGCGATCAGCCCCTTCTCCACGGCGATGCCGCGCACGCGCGGGCGGTTGATGCCCGCTCCGTCGTCCGACACCTCGATGACGATGCGGCCGGAGCGGTGGAAGGCGGCGAGCTTGACCACCCCCTCCTCCGGCTTTCCGGCGGCGGCGCGCTTGTCCGGCGTCTCCAGGCCGTGGTCGATGGCGTTGCGGATCATGTGGGTGAGCGGGTCGGCCAAGCGCTCGATCACCGTCTTGTCGACCTCGGTGCCCTCGCCCTCCGTGAGCAGGCGCACGGACTTGCCGGTCATGGCCGCCACCTCGCGCGCGAGGCGCGGCATGCGCTGGAACACGCTCTTCACGGGCTGGGCCCGGATGGCCATCACGCTGTCCTGGATCTCGCGGGTGAGCTGCTCGAGCTCGCCGAGGCTGGAGGCGAGGTCGGCCTCGCCGCCGCCGCGCGCCGCGATCAGGCCCGCCTCCATCACGCGCTGGTTCAGCACGGCCTGGTTGATGACGAGCTCGCCCACCAAGTCGATCAACCGGTCCACCCGGTCGAGGTCGACGCGGATGGTGGCGGGGGCGACCGGGGCGGGGGCGGACGGCGCCGCCGCCGCTGCTTGGGCGGAAGCGCCCGGCGGTGCGACGGGCGACGGGCCGGGAGGGGGCGCGGAGGCGACCGCCGCCTGGGCCGCCGCGATCAGGGCGGCCACGTCCAACTCGGGCGCGGCGACGGCGACGGCGACGGCGGGCGCGGGCTCGGGCTCGGGCTCGCGCACGGCGGCCAGGAGCGCGGCCAGGTCGAGACCGTCGTCGACCGCGGCCGCGTCATCCTCGCGCACCACGGACAGGTCGCAGTCGCCCTCCACGAAGTCGAACACCTCGCGCACGTCCGCCTCGGTGGCGGGGCCTTCCAGCCGCACGATCCAGGCGAGGTAGGCTCCCTCGGGGTCCAGGTCGGCCAGGTCCGGCAGGGCGGCGGCGTCCAGCTCCACGGTCGTCGGGCCGAGGCGGGCCAGTTCGCGCAACAGCAGCGCCGCCTCGTTGGCCTTGGCGTAGAGCGCGGGCGCGGGCTGGAAGCGGACGATCCAGGCCGCGGGCGACCTCGCGGCCGGGGGGTCGAAGGCGGGCTCGTCGGCATCCGCCTCGAAGCCCCCGGGGGTGTCGAACTGGACGGGGGTGAACACGAAGTCGCCCATGCCGTCGTCGTCCTCGACGACGGGACCGACGGGCGGACCGCCCGCGGGCGCGCTGGCCGCGTCCAGCTCGGCGGCGATGGCTTGGCTGCGCGCCTCGTCCACAGCGCCGCCGTCGCGCGCGGCGCGCACCAGGTCGCTCAGCACGTCCGCCGCGCGCAGCAACACGCGCAGCAGGTGGGGCTCGGGGGCGAGCTTGCCCGAGCGCACCTTGTCCAGCGTGTTCTCGAACACGTGGGAGAAGCGCACCAGGTCGTCCAACGCGAAGGCCCCCGCCCCGCCCTTGATCGAGTGCACCGCGCGGAAGACGGCGTTGACCGTCTCGGGATCGGTGTCGCCCGCCTCCACCGCCAGGAGGCCCTGCTCCAGCTCGGCCAAGCCTTCTTCGCATTCCTGGAAGAAGGTGGCGCGGATCGCCTCCATCGGGTCCACGGCGCGGCGCTCCTTCAGGCCGCGACGCGGCGGATGGCGTCCACCAGCTTGTCGGGGTTGAAGGGCTTGACGATCCAGCCCGTGGCCCCGGCGGCGCGGGCGCGCGCCTTCTTCTCCGCGTCGCTCTCGGTGGTGAGCACGAGGATGGGGGTGGCGCGGCGGCCGGCGTCGGCGCGCACCGCTTCAATGAAGCCGAAGCCGTCCATGCGCGGCATGTTGATGTCGGTGACGATGACGTCGGGCGTCTCGCGCTCCAGCACGGCCAAGCCGTCCAGCCCGTCCACCGCCTGCACCACGGTGTAGCCCGCGTCGCACAGGGCCAGGCGCAGCATGTCGCGCATGGTGCGGCTGTCGTCGACGGTCAGCACGGTCTTCGTCATGCCGTAAGCTCCGCGGGCGCGTCGGCCCCTGCATCGGTGGGAACGGGATCGGTCGAGGCCTCGCCGGCGAGCAGGGCGCGCGCGCCGAAAAGCGCCAGCCCCTCCGCGAACTCGGGCGAGGGGTTCGACACGTGGAAGGGCGCGCCGTCGGCCGACCAGCGGGCGCGGGCGGCCAGCAGCACCTGCAGGCAAAGCCCGCCCAGCCGGCGCACCTCGGAGGCGTCCACCTCCAGGGGTGCGCCCAGTCGGAGGAGGAGGCCGGCGTGCAGGGGGCCGGCGGCGGCCAGGTCCATCACCGCGGGCAGGGCCAGGGGCCGTGGGGCGCAGGGGGCCACGCTCAGAACTCCTCCCAAGCGTCGGCGCTCGCCACGGGCGCCGGGGCCGCGCCGCCCCGGCCGAAGGTCCTGAGCGCGGGACGGGTCGCCGCGGCGACGGAGCGCGGGGCGGCCGACCGGCGCACGGGCGCCGTCGCGGTCGCGCCCACGGGGGCGGCGTCCAGGCGGAAGCGCTCCACCAGGCGGCTGAGCTCCTGCGCCTCGCCCGCCAGGGCGTGGCTGGCGGCGGTGGACTGTTCGACCATGGCGGCGTTCTGCTGGGTGACCTGGTCCATCTGGTTGACCGCGGTGTTCACCTGCTGGAGCCCGGCCGCCTGCTCCTGGGCGGAGGCGGCGATCTCGGCCACCACGCCGCTGATCTGGCCGACCTGGTCCACGATGCGCGTCAGCGCCCGCCCGGTCTCGCCCACGAGCTGCACGCCGCGCTCCACCTGCTGGGAGGAGGCGGAGATCAGCCCCTTGATCTCCTTGGCCGCGTCCGCCGAGCGTTGGGCCAGCGCACGCACCTCGCTCGCCACCACCGCGAAGCCTCGGCCCGCGTCCCCCGCCCTCGCCGCCTCGACCCCGGCGTTGAGCGCCAGGAGGTTGGTCTGGAAAGCGATCTCGTCGATCACTCCGATGATCTGGCCGATCTGACGCGCCGAGCCCTCGATGGCGCTCATGGCGGTCACCGCGTCGCCGACCACCTTGCCCGAGCGCTCCGCGTCGTTGCGGGCCGAGCCGACCACCTCGCGCGCCTGGTTGGCGCCCTCGGCGGTCTTCCTCACCGTGGCGGTGATCTCGTCCAGCGCGGCGGCCGTCTGCTCCAGGCTCGCCGCCTGCTGCTCGGTGCGGCGCGAAAGGTCGTCGGCCGCTTGGCCGATCTCGCCGGTGCCCGTGCGCATGGCCTCCGCATTGACGGCCACGCTCATCATCACCTCGCCCAGTTGGGCCAGGGCGGCGTTGAGGTCGTCCTTGAGCGTGCGCAGGCCCGACACTTCATCCGGCACGTCCGCCGTCATCCGGAAGGTCAGGTCGCCTTGGGCCAGCGCCGACAGGCCGCGGGCGGTTTCGGCCACCACCGCGTCCGACAGGCGGCGGATGCGGGCGCTTTCCGCCGCGCCGCGGGTGCGCTCCTCCTCGGTGAGGGTGAGCGTTTCGGCGGCCTCGCGCTCCAGGCGGACGCGGTCGATGGCGGCCAGGCGGAAGGTCTCCAGCGCTTGGCCCATGCCGCCGAACTCGTCCTTGCGGAAGCGGCAGGGGATGTCGACGTCGGTGACGCCGCCCGCGATGCGGCCCATGTTGCGCGTCATGTTGACCACGGGTCGGGCGATGCCGCGGGTCAGCACGACCAGGGCGCCCAGGGTGATCGTCAGCACGGCCGCCGCGCCCAGGATCACCGAGAGACGCAGCCGCGCGGCCGCCGCGTCCTGCTTGGCGTGCAGGTCGGCGACCCACCGGTCGACCTTCGCGTCCACTTGGCCGGCGATGGTGCGGAAGGCGTTGAAGCGCGCGAGCTGCAGGTCGGACCGGGCGAGCGCCTCGGCTCCGGCGGCCGCCCCGGGAGACAGGGCGGCGGCGACGGTCGGATCCGCCACGTCCCTGCGCCAGTCGCGCATGGCCGCGTCGAGTTGGTCGATGTCCGCCAGGATATCGGGTTGGGTCGCGGCGTTCCTGCGCGCTTCGGCCATCACGCCGTCCAGCTTGTCGACCGCGTCCTGGTACTTCTTCACGAACCGGGGAGACTTGATGAACACCAAGCCGCGCAAGGAGGCGTTCATGTCGTTCATCAGGCCGATCGCCTGGTCGAGATCGTCGTTGACGACGTAGGACTTGATGCTCAACTGCGTCGTGTTCGATCCGTCGATCTGGATGTAGAGCACGGCCAGGCACATGGCGGTCACCGCCGCCAAGGTGGCTCCGAACCCCGCCATCAGCTTCTTGCCGATGCTCAGGTTTTCAAGCTTCACGGCCTCACCCCTCCCGCAACGCCCTGGTCACCCCGCCGGGCGAGGTCCAGGCTGATGATGTCAGGCCACAACCCGAAATTGACGTTGACGACGGGATGCGGCGACTTCACCATTTGTAGTGAGGCGCGAGTAAAGGAGAGCTTTAGCCCGAACGGGTGCGACATCTTGTGCGGCGACCCGCACGCGTGTCGGGTAAAACTATATCAACAACGCGGTTTCGTCCGCCTTGCTCATCGTCGCAAAGCGCGGAGCCCTTCGCAGCGCCCACCGACGTGCGTTCAACGCTCGATGATCTGGCGCACCTTGGGCTCTCGCTCCAGCCGCACGGCCAACAGGGCCTGGGCGCAGAGCACGCCCACCCCCGCCGCATAGGCGGAGAACAGGCCCGCGGGGTAGCGACCTCCGTGGGAGGCGGTCCCGATCTGCAGGTAGATCAGCCCGGCCGCCGCCGCCAACACGCCCAGCCCCGTCACGACCGACACCGGCGTCTGCCCGAAACCCGCGGCGAAGCTCAGCCACGTGTAACGCTTGAGCCAGCGCCGCACGGGCGTGATCTGCAGGGGAGCCACCAGCGCGCCCATGAAGTAGACGGCGGGAAAGACGAGGGTGAACAGCCGCTTGACGTCCACGGGCGCCGCCACCAGGCGCCAGGCGTGCAGCGCCGCGGCCGCGTAAACGCCCGCCGAGAACAGGCAGGCCGCGCCCTGCATGCGCTTGAACCGCCGCCAAGCGGGCGTGTGGATCGATCGGTCGCCCATGCTCCCTCGTCCGCGGGCGGAGCGCTTCCCCGCCGTAGGACGGACTTAGGGAGCCGCCGCGGACCCCGGAAGGGCGCGCGCGCTCAATGCCCCTCGAAGGCCACCAGGGTCGACACCTCCACTCCCAGCGCCTCCAGCCGGGCGCGGCCGCCCAGTTCGGGCAAGTCGACCACGAAGCAGGCCGACTCCACCACCGCCCCCGCCTCGCGCAGCAGCTTGACCGCGGCCTGCGCCGTGCCGCCGGTGGCGATCAGGTCGTCCACCAGCACCACGCGCTCGCCCGGGCGCACCGCGTCCACGTGCATCTCGATGACGTCCGAGCCGTATTCCAGCGCGTACTCCATCGCCACCACCTGGTGGGGCAGCTTGCCTTTCTTGCGCACGGGCACGAAGCCCGCGGAGAGCTGGTGCGCCACCGCCCCGCCCAGGATGAAGCCGCGCGCCTCCACCCCCGCCACCTTGTCGATCTTGGTCCCGGCGAAGGGCTGGACCAGTTCGTCCACCGCCCGGCGGAACGCCCGCGCGTCGCCCAGGAGCGTGGTGATGTCGCGGAACATGATCCCGGGCTTGGGATAGTCCGGAATGGTGCGCACGGCGTCGCGGAGATTCATGGAGGTCCTCGGCAAGGGGCGCGGCCCCGTCTGCCCGCGTCGTGCGGTCCTTAGCGGCCGAGCACGCGGCCGGCCACCGCGTCCAGCTTGGCGACCAGTGCGCCGTCCCGGTGGGCGGTCGGGGTGATGATCGCGTGCTCCAGCGCCGTGTCGTGGGGCGAGGGCGTGCGCGGCGTGGCCGCCAGGGCGCGGGCCAGGGCCAGCACGAGTCCGCGGCCCTTGGCGGCGTTGGCGCCCAGCACCTCCAGGATGTGGCTCACCTCCACGCCGGCCTCCTCCACGCGCCAGCCGTCATAGTCGGTGACCATGGAGATGCAGGCGTAGGGCAGCTCGGCCTCGCGGGCGAGCTTGGCCTCGGGCATGGCGGTCATGCCGATCACGTCGCAGCCCCACCGGCGGTAGAGCTCGCTCTCGGCGCGGGTGGAGAACTGCGGGCCCTCCATGGCGAGGTAGGTCCCGCCCTCGACCACCTGCGCGCCCGCCTCGCGCGCCGCGGCGGCGGCCAGCGCCGTCAGGCGCGCGCACACGGGGTCGGCCATCGACACGTGCGCCACCACGCCCTCGCCGAAGAAGCTCTTCTCCCGCGCGAAGGTGCGGTCGACGAACTGGTCCACCGCCACGAACATGCCGGGGGCGAGGTCCTCGCGCAGGGAGCCCACGGCCGAGACCGACACCAGGTCGGTGCAGCCGCACCGCTTCAGCGCGTCGATGTTGGCGCGAGAGTTCAGGTGGCTGGGCGACAGGGCGTGGCCGCGTCCGTGGCGGGGCAGGAAGCGCAGTTCCACGGGGCCGATGCGGCCGTGCAGCACCGCGTCCGACGGCGCGCCCCAGGGCGTGTCCACCTCCACCCGGCGCCGGTCCTCCAGCCCGTCGATGTCGTACAGGCCGGAGCCGCCGATCACCCCCAGCACCCAGTCGGTCATCGCGCCCTCTCCGAGACTGCGGTGATGCGGTCGGCCGCCAGCGCCCAGGCCACGGACCCGGGAGCGACCTCCTCCACGTGGGCGCCCGGCGGCTCCAGCAACTCCACCGGGTCGCCCGCCGCCCGGGCGCGCGCGGCGTACGCTTCGCCGACGGCCGGAGGCACCGTGTGGTCCTGCCGGCCGTGGAGCACGACGGTGGGGACGCCCAAGGGCGCGAGCGCCGCGGGGGAGGTGTCGGCGTAGCGGCCGCCGGGGCGTTCGGGGCCGGCCATCGCCCGCACCGGCTCGGCCCCGCAGGCGGTGTGAAGGTCATGCTCCAAGTCCGCCAAGCCCGCCAGGTCGACCACCGTGTCGACGCGCAGGGGATGGTCGGCGTGGAGCGGGCTGCTCACCGGCAGTTTCGCCCGCGCCGCGGCCCAGAGCGCCAGCTGCCCGCCGGCGGAGTGGCCGGCCACGACGACCCGGTCCAGGCGCAGGTGCAGTCGCGGCGCCTCGCGCGTCAGAAGGTCGAGCGCCCGACCCACGTCCTGGTAGGTGCCGGGGTAGCCGCCGCCGGGCTCGTCCACCCCGCGGTACTCGACGTTCCACACCGCCAGGCCCCGCGCACGCAGGTCGGCGGCGGCGTAGTTGAAGTAGCCGTGGTCGGCGACCGACTTGGTCCAGCAACCGCCGTGGATCAGCACGGCCACCGCAAAGGGTCCCGCCCCGACGGGACGCCACAGGTCGACGGTGTGGGACGGCCCCGGCGCATAGCTCAGCACCGCGTCCGGCTTGGGACGGGGACGCTCCAGCAGGTCGGGCCAGGAGAGCGGGGGACCGGCGGCCCCGGCGGCCGGCGCCGCCGCCAGGCAGGCGGCGACCACCACCCCGCGGATCGGCGCACGCCTCACCAACATTGCGGAAAGCCGCACGTCGCCCTCAGTGGGCGACGTTGCGCCAGATCTGCTTGTAGGAGAACCAGAGCACCACGGCGAACAGGACCAGGTAGATCATCACCGCGAAGCCGGTCTGCTTGCGCTCCATCTGCTTGGGCTCGGCGGCCCAGGCCAGGAAGGCCGACACGTCCCGCGCCTCCTGGTCGGTGGTGGCCTTCACGCCGTCGTCGAAGGTCACCCGGTTGGGCGTGAGCTGGAACGGCATGGAGATGAAGCCGCCGGGGGGAACCTTATCCTTCGGACCGGTCCAGTAGGAGCTGAGATCTCCCGCCATGTAGGGGTTGTAGTACTTGCCCGCGGGCACGGTCAGGCCCTTGGGGGGCTCCTTGGGATAGCCGGAGAGCAGGGAGTAGACGTAGGCGGCCCCGCCCTCGCGGGCGCGGGTGATCACCGACAGGTCGGGCGGCAGCGCCCCGCCGTTGGCGGCGCGGGCGGCCGCCTCGTTGGGGAAGGGCGCCTTGAAGTGGTCGGCGGGGGTGCCCGGGCGGGTGGTGGGGTCGCCCGTGTCCGGGTCGATCTCCGGCACTTTCACGTCCAGGGCGATGGCCTTGGCGTAAGGGCTCTCGATCGGGTTGGGGTGCTTGGGATCGTAGAAGGGCCCGCCCGACTGGGCGAGGTTGCGGTAGTAGAGCAGGCTCATCGAGTGGCAGCTCGAGCAAACCTCCGAGTACACCTTGAACCCGCGCTGGAGCTGCTCCTGGTCGAACTTGCCCAGCAGGCTCTGACCGGCGAAGTGCAGGTCCTTCGGCTCCTCAGCGTTGGTCTTGGCCACGGCGGGAGCCGCGGCCAGACCGAGGAGGCACAGGCTCGCCAGGGCGGCGAGCGCACGACGCAGCATAGAGATCAACCCTTCTTCTCGGGAGCGGCGTAGGCGCCGACGGGCATGGCGGAACCGGACCCGCCCTTGAGCACGGGCGTGGAGATGGTGTCCGGCACCTTGGACGGACGCTCGCGCAGGCCCAGGATCGGCAGCACCAGCAGGAAGTACGCGTAGTAGTAGACCGCCAGTATTCGCGAGAACATCACCACGTTGAGCCCGGTGGGCGCGCCGGTGACCGCGTCGCGGCCGACGGGGATCACCACGTCGTCCGGCAGCTTAGCCCCCGCCCAGCCCAGGCCGCAGGTGGCGAGCACGAAGAAGATGAAGAAGTAGCGGGCCGCCGGGCGGTAGCGCATGGAACGCACCTTGGAGGTGTCGAGCCAGGGCACCGCGAACAGCAAGGCGATGGCGCCGAACATGGTCAGCACGCCGAACAGCTTGTCCGGCACCGCGCGCAGCATGGCGTAGAAGGGCAGGAAGTACCACTCGGGCACGATGTGCGCGGGCGTCTGCAACGGGTTGGCCGGGATCTGATTGTCGGCGTGGCCGAGCGCTTCGGGAGCGAAGAACACGAACCAGGAGAACAGGATGAAGAAGCACACGATCGCGAACCCGTCCTTGATCGTGTAGTACGGGTGGAAGGGCACCGTGTCGGCCTTGGACTTCACCGGCACGCCCGTCGGGTTGTTGTTGCCCGGCACGTGCAGCGCCCAAATGTGCAGCGCCACCACGCCCGCGATCATGAACGGCAAAAGGTAGTGCAGGGCGAAGAAGCGGTTCAGCGTGGGGTCGTCCACCGAGAAGCCGCCCCACAGCCAAGTGGTGATGGCGGTGCCCAGGCCGGGAATGATCTTGTCGAAGGCGGAGAACAACGAGGTGATCACCACCGCGCCGTAATAGCTCATCTGGCCCCAGGGCAGGACGTAGCCCATGAAGGCGGTGGCCATCATCAGGAGATAGATGATGCAGCCCAGCAGCCACAGCACCTCCCGCGGCGCCTTGTAGGAACCGTAGTAGAGGCCGCGCGCGATGTGGATGTACACCGCCAAGAAGAACATCGAGGCGCCGTTGGCGTGGATGTAGCGGATCATCCAGCCGTGGTTCACGTCGCGCATGATGTGTTCGACGCTGTTGAAGGCGTAGTCCACGTGCGGAACGTAGTGCATGGCCAGGATCACGCCGGTGACGATCTGCGTGACGAGGCACACGGCCAAAATGCCGCCGAAAGTGTACCAATAATTCAGGTTCTTCGGCGTCGGGAAGTCGATGGCGCTGTCGTAGGCCAAGCGCACGATCGGAAGCCGGGCGTCGAGCCAGCGCTCGATCCCGGTCTTCGGCTCGTAGGTGGAATGTCCGCTCATGG
>CAXSDV010000006.1:19006-91871 GCA_964235945.1 uncultured Caulobacteraceae bacterium | reverse complement strand
ACCTTCCAGAGCCCGGCCCGAAACGGCCGGGCTCTTTCTTTTGCGCCGGCCGCCGCGCGCCGGCGCACCGCGTTCTCCGCTTGCGCGCAGAACGGCGTTTCCGTCTTTTGTTTTTACGGACAATCCTGTGTTCAACCGTCGGAGACGTGTCGAACGCAGGGCTGCCAGGATGGGGGTCTGTCGCCGTGTGCGTCCGACGCCTATCGAGGCGCCGCCCGCGGGCGGCGCGTCACCCCCGCTCGCGGGTCCTCTGCAAGGCCACCTTGGGGAAGCGTTCGGCGACGTAGCCGGTCTCCCAGGCGGTCTTGGCGAGGAAGACGGGCTGGCCGTCGAGGTCGCGGGCCATGGCGCCGCGGTGCTTGCCCGCGAAGTCCTCCAGGTCGGCCTTGTCGCCCGCGAGCCAGCGCGCCTCGGCGTAGGGGCTGGGCTCGAACAGCACCTCCAGGCCGAACTCGTTCGCCAGCCGGTCGGCCATCACCTCGAACTGCAGCGGCCCCACCGCGCCCACGATGAAGTCCGCGCCGATCTCCGGACGGAACAACTGCGTCACGCCCTCCTCCGCCAGGCTCTCCAGCGCGCGGCTGAGATGCTTGGCTTTCAACGGGTCCTTCACGCGCACGCGCTGCAGGATCTCCGGCGCGAAGTTGGGCAGGCCGGCGTAGCGCAGCGCGCCCGTCTCCGAGAGGCTGTCGCCCACGCGCAGCACGCCGTGGTTGGGGATGCCGATCACGTCCCCCGCATAGGCCTCCTGCGCCAACTCCCGGTCGGCGGCGAGGAACAGGATGGGGTTGTGCACGCTCATCTGGCGGCCGGTGTTCTGCACCTTCAGCTTCATGCCGCGCTGGAACCGGCCGGAGCACAGCTTCACGAAGGCGATCCGGTCGCGGTGGTTCGGGTCCATGTTCGCCTGGATCTTGAACACGAAGCCCGTGACCTCCGGGTCGGCGGGGGCGACCTCCACCTCGGCGCCCGCCTTGAGCGCCTCCACCGGTTCGGGCGGCGGGGCGAAGCTCCCCAGCGCCGCCAGGAGCTCGCCCACGCCGAAGTGGCGCAGGGCCGAGCCGAAGATCACCGGCGTCATGTGCCCCTCGCGGAAGGCGATCGGATCGAACGGCTTGGAGGCCCCGCGCACGAGTTCGGCGCCTTCCTCCAGCTCCTCCGCCTCCGCCGCGTCCAACAGGCGCGCGACCGTGTTGGAGCGCCAGGGTACGGGGCGCAGGTCCTCGGGGTCGACCTCCTCGCCCTGCACAGCGCGGTGATAGGGGGTGAAGCGGTCGTCGCGCAGGTCGAGCATGCCCTTGAAGCGGTTCCCGCTGCCCGCCGGCCAGTAGAGCGGCGCGGGATCGAGGGCGAGCTTGGAGCCGATCTCGTCCAACAGGGCGAAGGGGTCCTGCGCTTCGCGGTCCATCTTGTTGATGAAGGTGACGATGGGGATGTCGCGCAGTCGGCAAACCTCGAACAGCTTGAGCGTCTGCGGTTCGATGCCCTTGGCGGCGTCCAGCACCATCACCGCGGCGTCCGCGGCGGTGAGCGTGCGGTAGGTGTCTTCGGAGAAGTCCTCGTGGCCGGGCGTGTCCAGGAGGTTGAACAGCAGGCCCTCGTGCTCGAAGGTCATCACGCTGGCGGAGACGGAGATGCCCCGCTCGCGCTCTATCTTCATCCAGTCCGACCGGGTGCGCCGCGTTTCGCCCCGCGCGCGCACCGCGCCCGCCGCGCGGATGGCCCCGCCCGCGAGTAGCAGGTTCTCGGTCAGCGTGGTCTTGCCCGCGTCCGGGTGGCTGATGATCGCGAACGTGCGCCGCCGCGCGGACTCGGCGGCGAGGAGGGGGTTGGACATTTCTGCTTCTAGCAATGGCGCGATCGTGGACGCAATACTAGCAAGGCGTTACCCTGATCGCGGATTGCTGGAGCTAGCACGATGGCGCTCAGATTTGTTCGGCGGCGGCGCTTGCCCGACGGCCGCGTGGAGGTGTTCACCCCCAAGCTGGTCAACGGCTGCTTCGTCCTGGCCGACCGGGCGGTCGATCCCCAGCACAACAAGGCGGTGAACGAGTTCTACGTGCGCGACCCCACCGCGGTGGCGGCCCGGTTGCAGCGCGGGGGCGTGAGCATGCGCATGGTGGGCGACGGTCCCGCCGCCAGCCTGATCAGCGCGTCCCGCATCGAGATCGAGGAGGAGGGCGCCGCCCCGGGGCGGACTTCGGGGCGGGACCGCGACGGCGATCCCTTCCTGAACTTCACGGAGTGGAGCGAGGCCGACGACGAAGAGGCTTGGCGCGACCTTTGAACCTGCAGCCCTTCGACGTGGTGGTGGTGCCGTTTCCTTATGGGGACTCGGTGGGCGCCAAGCGACGCCCGGCCGTGGTGGTCTCCCACGCCGCCCTGCCGGCCGAGCAGGGGCGCGTGTGGCTGGCCATGGTGACGAGTGCGCCGGGCCCACGCCTGCGGGGCGACGCTGCGATCACCGACCTCGCCACCGCGGGGTTGGCCAAGGCCTGCCGCGTGCGGGGGGCCAAGCTCGCCACCCTCGACCTGGTCCTGGTCGCCTCCCGGACGGGCGCCCTGGCCGAACCCGACCGCGAAGCGCTCCGGGCCGCCCTCGGGGCCTGCATGGGCTGGTGAGTTCAGGCCGCCATGCGTCGCCAGACCTCGCGGTCGGCGGCGACGGGGGTGAGGGCGCCGTCGTCGAAGCGGGCGCGCAGGGCGCCCATCACGTCCAGCGACACCTGGGCCAGGCGCGACACCACCTGGTCGGTCGGGCAGCCTCGCCGGGGGGCGACGAACAGGGCGGCGTTCACCTCCGGGTTCTTGGAGGCGATGAGCAGGGCGAGGCGCCGCGCGCAGTCCGGGTCCTCCCGGTGCAGCAGGGGCGACTCGGCGAACATCTCGGCCCCGAGCTTGAGCACGGAGGCCAGGGTCAGCGACCTGAAGCGGCGCGCCTCCAGCGGCGGCACGGTCCGGCTGGGCTCGAGCGTCAGGACGACGTCGTTCATCAGGAACAGCATGGGCCCAGCCTGCGCCCGCGCCGCTTTAAACGAGGTTGAAGGACGCGGTTAACCGCCTTCAACGGGTTCGGTCAGAAAGTGGCGGCCGGCGGCGTCGTCGATCTCCACCACCCACAGGTCGGGGTCGTAGCCGGCCTGGCGCTCGGCGTAGAGGTCGAGGGCGGCCTCGTCGTCGCCGGGGCGCGGCTGCATCCACACGTCGCCGCGCTCGCCCCGGTTGGCCAGGGCGTAGAGGCGCACCGCACCCTCGCGCCGGTGCATCGCCTTGACCAGCACCGCGCCCGCCCGGGCGTCGCCCCGGCGCAGCACGGCGGCGAAGGCGCCCGAAAGCTCCGCCCGCCGGATCAGCGCCCCCACCCACACGTCCGTCGCCAACTCCACGTCCGCCTCCCAAGTTTCCCGGCGTCAACCCGGTCGAAAGTCGTAGGCGTTAGAGCGGGGCGCATGTCGTCCCGCCCCGCCCGCGTCCTTTTCGGCCTGCTCGCCCTGACGGGCCTCGCCGGCGCCGTCCCCACCGTCGCCCGCGCGGCTCCGGCCGGTCCCGCCAGCCTGTACTACGACCGCACGCTGATGGGGGAGGCCGGGCGGCGCTGCGGCCTGTTCGTCCCTCCCGTGCTGGTGAGCCTGGAGGCGGGGGCGGCCCAGGCGCGGGCGGCGGCCCTGGCGGCGGGCGCGTCCCCGCCCGTGCTGGCGGCCGTCGCCGGGCGCGCGGTCGGCCGGGCGCGCGCGGTCTCCTGCACCGACCCGCAGCTGCGGATCGCCGCCCAGCGGGTGCGCGCCGCCTTCATGTCCTGGTCGCACCAGCCGAGCCTCGACCTGCCGGACCGGGCGGGCGGCTGGCGCGCCCAGCGCGCCCTGGGCCGCGAGCGGACGCCGCGCTGGGCGCTGGTGCGCCGCGGCGTGTTCGCGGGCCGGCCCGTGCTGTTCGGCCTCGTGCGCCGCGACGGCGCGCCCCTGACGCTGAGCGCGGTGCTGGCCTGGCCGGAGGCGGCGCACGCCTACGCCGCGCGGCTGGTGGTGCGCGACCCGGCCCGCGCGCCCGACCCCTACCTCGCGGGGGAGGGCGGTCCCCCGCCCCGCGCGGAGCGCGCGGTGCTGGCGGCCGGTCGCGGAGCCGCCGATCCCGCCCTCATGCCGGGAGCGACCGCCTTCACCTTTCCCGCGCAAGCCGCGGACGCCCTGGCCGCCCTGGACCCGCGCGAGGCCGTCCGGCTGGAGCTCGTCTTCGCGGGAAGGGGGCAGGACCGCGTCGTTTCGATGCTGCTGCCGGCGGGCGACTTCGCCACGGGCCGCGCCTTCCTGCTGGCCGGGCGCTGAGCGCGTCCGGCCGGGGCCGGGCCGGATCAGGCCCGGGCCGACGCGACGGGGACGTCGGCGCGCACCAGCACGGGCAGGCGCACGGTCACCGCGGTGCCCGAGCCCAGCCGGCTTTCGATCGTCACAGCGCCGCCGTGCAGGCCGGCGAAGGCGCGCACGAGGCTCAAGCCCAATCCTGTGCCCCCGCCGGCGCGGCGGCCCGCCTCCGTTTGCTCGAACGGGCGGCCCAGGCGCGCCACGTCCTCCGGCGCCACGCCCACCCCCGTGTCGGACACCACGATCTCAAGCTCGCCCTCCACCGCGCCGACCGTCACCGTGGCCTCGCCGCCGCGGGGGGTGAACTTGAGCGCGTTGGCCAACAGGTTCAGCACCATCTGCTTCAGCGCGCGGGGGTCGGCGTCGACCTCCAGGGGGCCGGGAGGGGGCAGGCCGCGCAGGCGAACGCCCGCCTCGTCCGCCTGCACGCGCACCAGGCGCAGGGCGGCGGCCGTGGCCTCGCGCGCGTCGAAAACCTCGCGCCGCAGCTCGTAGCGGCCGGCGTCGATCTTTGCGAGGTCGAGCACGTCGTTGATCACGTCCAAGAGGTGGCGGCCGCTCTCGTGGATCAGCTCGGCGTACTCGCCGTAACGGTCGGGCAGGGGGCCGAACAGGCGCGTGCGCATGATGTCGGAGAAGCCCATCACCGCGTTGAGCGGGGTGCGCAGCTCGTGGCTCATGTGCGCCAGGAAGCGGGTGCGCGCCGCGGCGGTCTCCAGCGCGTGGTCGCGGTCCGCTTCCGCCTCGGCGCGGGCGCGCTCGGCGGCTTCCAGCCGGGCGGGATCGACGGACGGGGCGGGCGCCCGGGAGACCTCCGGGACCGCGCCGCCGCTCCGCCGGGCGGCGGACGCGGCGCCCGCGCCCGCCACCGCGGCCAGCGCCCCCAAGCCCAGCACGTTCCGCAGGGCGCCGGCCGCGAACGCTTCGCCGCCCCCGCCGAGAAGCGCCAACGACGCGGCGCCGGCGATCAGGAGGGCGCCGCGGCCCACGCCGAAGCCCAGCACGGCCGCGGCCGCCCCCGGCGCCAGCAACAGTGCGCCCAGCGGTCCGCCCGGCCCGCCGGACAGGCCCGCGGCCGCCGCCGCCGCCAGGGTCCACAGGGTGAGGAGAACGGCCCGGGCCCGTTCGCCGCCGAACGCGCCCACCAGGCCCGGAACGGCCGCCAGCGCCAGGGGCGCGCCCGCCGCCAGCCCCGCCCGGTCGCCCGCCAGCAGCGCGGCGCCGAACAGGGCGGCCATGGCCAGCGCCCAGCCGCCGTGCCAGCCGGCCGTCCGACGCCCGCGCGCGGCGGCGGGCCGGGCGGTCTGGGCGTCGGGGCTCGGGGCGGGCGGTGACGACACGGTCGGGTCCTGCGCCCGCGGCTTTCGCAGGCTCGTGTCGAAGTTAGCGCCGTCGTCCCCGTCCGGCGAGACGGCGCAACCCGCAGGCGAGCCCGCGCGCCGTCCGCGTTCGGAAACTTCCTCGTAAGCCGGCCGGGGTTAAGGTGGGCGCCCCACCGCCGCCGAGCGCCCCATGGCCGACACCGGGCCTCAGCCCTTCCCGACCTCCGCCGCCCCGTCCACGCCGGCGCGCTCCTCCGCGCCCGACCGGCGCAGGGCGCGGGCGGAGGAGGGCCGGATCGCCTTCCTGCGCCTGGCCAGCCACGAGTTGCGCACCCCGCTCAACGCCATCCTCGGCTTCTCCGAGATCATCTCGGAAGAACTGTACGGCCCGCTGGACGAGCCGCGCTACCGCGAGCACGCCGCCATGATCCACCAGAGCGGGCTCAAGCTGCTGCGGCTGGTCAACCAGGTGCTGGACATCGCCCGGCTGGAGATGGGCGCGGGCGACCTCGACCTGCGTCCCGAGCCCTGCCTCGTCGCCATGGCCGCCGCCGAGCGCGCGGTGGCGGCCGAGGCGGCCGCGCGCGGGGTCACGCTGGCGCGACGTTTGGAGCCGGGTGCGGAGTGGGCCCTCGCCGACGCGCGCGGCCTGGCCATGGCGCTGACCCACCTGCTGCAGAACGCCGTCCAGGCTTCGCCGGAGGGCGGCGAGGTGCGCCTGCTGGCCCGCCCCCTCCCGGACGGCCGGGTGGCGCTGGCGGTGGAGGACGACGGCCCGGGCCTGCCCGCCGCCGCGCTGGTGCGCGTGGTGCGCCCCTTCGAGCAGGGGACGTCGGCCCTGGAGCGCGGCGCCGACGGGTCGGGCCTGGGCCTTCCCACCACGCGCCTCCTGGCCGAGGCCATGGGCGGCACGCTGCGCCTGACGTCGGAGGTCGGGCGCGGCCTGTGCGCGGTGCTGCGCCTGCCCGCCGCGCCCGCGCCCGCGCGCCCCGGTCCCAAGACCCTCGCCGCCGCTTGAGCCGTCCGCGCGCCGGGGATATGCCTCGCCGCCCGTCACCCGCCCGGACTTCACCATGGCCTCCCCCGCAGACGAGCTGGACGCCCTGGCCGACGAGTTCGAGTTCCTGGGCGACTGGGAGGAGCGCTACCGCCACCTGATCGACCTCGGCCGGGGCCTCCCGCCGCTGGCGGACTTCGAGCACGACGAGGCCAACCGCGTGCGCGGCTGCGCCAGCCAGGTCTGGCTCGTGACCGAGCCCGGCCCCGAAGGGCGCCTCAGCTTCCGGGGGGATTCGGACGCCCACATCGTCAAGGGACTGATGGCCGTGGTGCTGCGGCTCTACTCGGGGGCGACGCCCGCCGAGATCGGAAGCTTCGACGCGCGCGCCGCCTTCGACCGGCTGGGCCTGGCCGGTGCGCTCTCGGCCCAGCGCTCCAACGGGCTGGCCTCCATGGTCGAGCGCATCCGGCGCGACGCGGCCGCCGCCCAGGGCTGAAGCCGACGGTCCTAGTCGGTCGCGCCCTGGGACAGGCGCGCGGCGTTGACCGCCGCGTGCGCCGCCGCCGGGTTGGCGGTCAGGGTGGCGCGCGCGGGCTCGGACGTTTCAGGCGTGGAGAGGTCGGCGGTCGGCCCGAAGAACTGCGGCGGAATGGGCGCGGGGTCGGGCTCGTGGCCGTAAGGCTTGTGCAGCGAATAATAGCGCGCCGTGCCGCCCGAGGCCTGGGCGGTCCGCACGGGCGCGGCGGCCGCGCCCGGGGCGTAGGCGACGGGGCCCGGTTGCGGCGCGGCCGGCGGCGCGGGCTGGAGCGACGGCCCCACGCCCCGGTCCGCGTCGCCGCCGGGGGCCGCGGCGGCCGCGCCGTCGCCCCAGCGCTCCGTCCACGGATGCCGGGGCGGTCCGAGCGTCGTTGCATCAGAGGACGTTCGGCGCGCCTCCAGCGACGAGGTCGGGGCGAGGGAGGCGGGCGCCCCGGCCGCGGGCGCGAGCACCGGGGCCGCGTAGGCGACGGGAGCGCGGGCGTAGGTCGGCTCCACCGGCGCGGGAGCGCGGGCCCGGGGCGTCCAGGCGGCGCGACGCTGCGCAGGGGGGACGGGGGGAGGTGTCGAAGCCGGCGTCCGCAGGGCGGCGGGCGCGCGCAGGGCGGGCTCGGCCAGCGGGGCGGCGGAGGGTCCGGCGGCCTTGCCGGGCCAGTCCAGCGTACGGCGCAGGGCGGGTCTGGCGACGGGCGACGCCACCGCCGGAGCCGCCGCCGGCCCCCGTAGGCCGGGGCGCGCCACCGCGGCGTACGCGGCGCTCAGCCGCATGGGCGTCTGCGCGTCCGGCGGGGCGTAGCCGTAGCGGTCGGCGGTTCCGGCCGGGACCTGGGCGGCGGCCGCGCCCGCGCAAAGCAGGGCGGCCCCCAGCAGGGCGGGAGCGACGGGCGGGGCGGCGCGCATGGGACGGAAGCGCTCCTGGAGGATGCGGATGGCCGCGAGCTAGCGCCCGGCGGCGTTAACCGCCCGTTGACGACGCCCCGCCGCGCTCAGCCCGCCAGCGCCTCGCGCTTCTCCTCCAGCTCCAGCCAGTCGGACTCGGCGGCGAGGAGGTCGGCGCGCAGCGCGTCGAGGTTCGCGGAGAGCCGGTCGGAGCCCGCCCGGTCGCGGACGCCGCGCGCGGGGTCGGCCAGGTGGGCCGCCAGGCGCGCCTCCGCCTGCGCGATCCGCGAGGGAAGCTCGGCGGTGAGCCGCTCCACCTCCTCCAGCCGCCGCTGCTCCTTGTAGCTGAGCTTGGCGCGGGCGGCGGGCGGCGGCGCGGCGGGCTTGGAGGCGGAGGGACGCACGGCGGACACGGGGGGCGGGTCCATGAAGCCCGGGTTCTGCCGCTGGAAGTCGCTCCACCCGCCGGGGGTCTCCACCGCCCGGCCGCGGCCGTCGAGCGCGATGGTGGAGGTGGCCAGCCGGTCGATGAAGTCGCGGTCGTGGCTGACCAGCAGCAGCGTGCCGTCGTAGTCGGCCAGCATCTCCTCCAGGAGGTCCAGCGTCTCCATGTCGAGGTCGTTGGTGGGCTCGTCGAGCACCAACAGGTTCGCGGGGTTGGCCAGGGCCCGCGCCAAGAGCAGCCGGTTGCGCTCGCCGCCGGAGAGCGTGTTCACCGGCTGGCGCAACTGGGCGTCGGTGAAGCGGAAATCGCGCGCGTAGGCGGCGACGTGGCGGGGCTGGCCGCGCACGATCAGGCTGTCGCCGCCCGCGGGGGCCAGCGCGTCCCACAGGGTCTCGCTCCCCTGCAGGTCGGCGCGCGCCTGGTCGAGGTAGGCGACCTCGAGCTGGGTCCCGAGGCGCACGCTCCCCTCGTCGGGGGGGACCTGCCCCAGCAGGAGCTTGACCAGGGTGGTCTTGCCCGCGCCGTTCGGCCCCACCACCGCCACCCGGTCGCCGCGCACGATGCGGGTGGAGAAGCCCTGCACCACCGTCTTGTCGCCCCAATGCTTGGCCACGCCCTTGGCCTCGGCCACGAGCTTGCCGCTGGTCCCGCCCGCGTCGAGCACGAGCTCCAGGCTGCGGGTCTGGTCCTTGAGCAGGGTGGCCTTCTGGGCGCGCAACTCGTCCAGCGCGCGGGCGCGCCCCTCGTTGCGGCTGCGGCGCGCGGTGATGGAGCTGTAGAAGGTGGCGGTCTCGCGCTCGATGGTCTTGGCCAGGCGCCGCAGCCGCTCGGCCTCGTCGGCCTCCACCGTCTCGGCCCAGCCGTCGAAGGCGGCGAAGCCCTGGTCGAGGGTGCGTACCCGGCGGTGGGTCAGCCAGAAGCAGCGGGCGGTGGTGCGCTCCAAAAAGGCGCGGTCGTGGCTGACGATCAGCATGGCGCACTTGGCGGCGCGCACCCGCGCCTCCAGCGTCTCGATGGCGGCGATGTCCAGGTGGTTGGTGGGCTCGTCCAGCAGCAGCAGGTCGGGCTCTTCCGCAAAGGCGCGCGCCAGCGCCGCCCGGCGGATCTCGCCGCCGGATAGGCCCTGGGTCGACTTGTCGGGCGACAGGCCGAACGCCTCCAGTTCCGCCTCGGCGCGCCAGGCCTGGGCCCCGCCGGCGGTGGCGTGGTCGAGCACGGTGTCGCCCTCGATCATCGGCTCCTGGCCCACATAGGCGAAGGCCAGGCCCGGCTGTACGAAGCGCTCGCCGCCGTCGGGCTCGATCCGGCCGGCGATCATCTTCATCAGCGTGGACTTGCCCGCGCCGTTGCGACCCACGAGGCACGCGCGCGCGCGGGGCTCGAGCCCGAGGTCCACCCCGTCGAACAGCATGACGGGGCCGTCCTGCAGCCGCACGTCCTTGAGCGCGACGACGGGGGGACGGGCGAGGGCGGGAGCGCGGGCCATGGCCGCGTATGTAGGCCGTCGCGCGTGGAATGGGGAGGCGGGCCGGCCGCCTCCCCTGGACCCGTCAGTCCTTGACGGGCTTGCCGAACAGCTTCTGCCAGCGCCGCGGCGTGCGGGCGCGCCAGCCGCCGCGGTGGTAGGCGTCCGAGCCGATCAGCGGCACCACGGTGGTGGCCTCGGCGAACACCATCTGCTCGTGGGTCACGTCCACCTTGCCCCAGGAGCACGCCTCCTTGAGGGTGGAGGAGGAGCAGGCGCCGTCGCGCACGTCGGCGACGGTGATCTGCACGGCGTACTTGTGCATCTCCGCCGGTATGCCGAGGATCTCGGCGCAGACCACCGTGTCCTGGGCGAAGTTCTTCGGCACGCCGCCGCCCACCATGAACAGGCCGGTGGAGCCCGCGGCGATCTTGACGTCGGTCAGCTCGCGGAAGTCGGCCACCGCGTCGATGGTCAGGTAGGGCTGTTTGGCCGCGATACGCTCCTTCTGGTGCTTGACCAGGCCGAAGCCCGCCGAGCTGTCCACGAAGGCCGGGCAGAAGATCGGCACGCCCTCTTCATAGGCGGTCTGCACGAGGCTGCCGGGCTTCTTGGCGTTCCCCTCCGCCAGCCAGCGGCCCATCTCCCAGATGAACTCGCGGCTCGAGTAGGGGCGGGGCTCCAGCGCGTTGCACAGGTCGTAGATCGTGCCGTCGCAGTTCTGCAGCTCCTCCTCGTCGATGTAGGTGTCGTAGATGCGGTCGATGTAGAGGTCGCGCAGGATGCGGTCGTCGACCGTGGCGTCGGCTTGGTAGTGCTTGAAGCCGAGCGCCTCGAAGAAATCCATGTCGACGATGCTGGCGCCGGTGGCCACCACCACGTCGACCATCCCGAACTTCACCATGTCGCGGTAGACGTGCATGCAGCCGCCGGCGGAGGTGGAGCCCGCCAGGATCAGCCAGGGCGAGCACGCCTCGTCCTCGATGGCCATGTTGAGGATGTCGGAAGCGCGGGCCGTGTCGCGGCTCGTGAAGCTCATCTTGCGCATGGCGTCGATCACCGGCCGCGCGTCGTAGGCGGTGATGTCGACGTGCTCGACCACGTTGGCGAGCAGCTCGGCCTTCTTGTTGGAGTGTTCGACGGGAGCGTTCATCGCTTCAGGATCCTCTGGAGGGGTGAGCGCCCGTCGTTGAACCGGACGGAGCGACGGCGAACGGCCCCCGCCGAAGCGGGAGCCGTCATGCTGTTAGACCCGCCGCGTGACGGGTTTGCGACCTAGCGCCGCCGGCCCTTGCGACCCGCGGCGCCCTTGGGGCGGCTGAAGCGGACGACCTTTCGGGCCTCCTCCTCGCTGCGGGGCAGCGGGATGGAACGCCGGGCGAGGCCGAACATGGAGGCCATGGGGGCGTCCTGCACCTCCACGGTCTCCGCGTCGCCGTAGCCGTTGAAGCGGGTGGACATGGCGACGCCGTAGGCCCCCAGCATGCCGATCTCGATATAGTCGCCCTCGCCCACGTCCTCGGGCAGCCAGTAGGGGCCGGGCATGTGGTCGATCGAGTCGCAGGTCGGGCCGTAGAAGCGGAACGGCTTCAGCTCGGCCGAGGCCTCGCCCTCGTTGATCGACTCGGGGCGCACCAGCTTGGTCGGGAACGGCCACTTGAAGTGGGTGGCGTCGAACAGGGAGCCGTAGGAGCCGTCGTTCAGGTAAAGGGCGTCGCCCTTGCGAAGCTCGACCTTCACGAGGTGGCTGGCGGCTTCGGCCACCAGCGCGCGCCCGGGCTCGCACCAGAGCTCGGTGGTCTCGTGCACCATCATGTCGTTGAAGCCACGCTCGATGGCGGCGGCGTACTCGGCCATGTCCGGCGGGATCATGCCGGGATAGACGGAGGGGAAGCCCCCGCCCACGTCCACCACGTCCGCGAACACGCCCGCGCGCACCAGCGCCCTGGAGCACTGGGCCATGGCCGCCTGGTAGGCGGTGGGCCGCATGCATTGGGAGCCCACGTGGAACGACACGCCCATCAGCTGCTCGGTGGCGCGGCGCGCGGCCAGGAGCAGGGGCGGGGCCTCGTCCAGCGCCACGCCGAACTTGCCGGACAGGGTGTAGGCCGCGCCCTCGGTGGCCACGCCCATGCGCACGATCAGGTTGAGGTCGCGCGCCTGGCCGGTGGCGTCCACGATCTTGTCGAGCTCGCCCTCGCAGTCGAGCGCGAAGGTGCGCACGCCGTGGTCGAAATAGGCGGCCGAGATCGCGCGCCGGCTCTTCACCGGGTGCATGAAGGCCATGCGCGCGCCGGGGGCGTGGGTCGCCACCGCCTCGATCTCGGGGATGGACGCCACGTCGAAGCCGGCCACGCCCGCCTCGTGCAGGGCGGAGATCACCCACGGCGAAGGGTTGGCCTTCACCGCGTAAAGGACGTCCGCCTTGATGTTTTGCTGGAACCAGCGGGCCGCTACGGCCACCGCGCCCGGTCGCACGCATGCGACGGGACGTTCGGGGGACCGCTCGCGGACCAGGTCCAGCGGAGTCTGGTAGGTGCGCAACGCACGTAACCTCCGCTAGCTGTTGAACCTAGGCCGGCGTTAGCAGAACGACCTGGGTCGTTGGCTCGGGTCCGCCGGAGGGCGCGAGATAGGGGCGCGGACCCCCCGTGTCCAGCGATTTTCCGACCCGTCCGCGGGCATGCTCCGTGTACGGCGTCATAAAAGCGTCGCCGGGCGGCGGCTAGTAGGCCACGGTGGCGCCGGCCGCCCAGAACCACCCGCGGCCCGCCGGAGCTCGCCCGAACCCGCCCATGCCAGCGAAAGCCGCTTTCGAGGTGCGGGGCGTCTCCAAGACCTTCGGCGCGCGCCGGGCGCTCGACCGGGTGAGCCTGTCGGTGGCGCCCGGCGAGATGGTGGCGCTGATCGGCCCCTCCGGCTCGGGCAAGTCGACCCTCCTGCGCCTGCTCACGGGGCTGGCGCTCGCGGACGCGGACGGCGGCGAGGTGGAGGCGGCGGGCCTGCCCGTCCAGGCGAACGGGCGCTTGTCCGGCGACGTGCGCGAGGTGCGCCGGCGCGTGGGCTTCGTGTTCCAGCAGTTCAACCTGGTGGGGCGGCTGACGCTGTTCTCCAACGTCATGATCGGGGCGCTGGGCCGGGTCGGCTTCTGGCGCGGCCTGGTGGGAGCTTGGCCCCCCGAGCGGCGGGCGGAGGCCATGGCGGCGCTGCAGCGCGTGGGGGTGGCCGACTACGCCGGCCAGCGCGCCAACACCCTGTCCGGCGGCCAGCAGCAGCGCGGCGCGGTCGCGCGATGCCTGGTCCAGGGCGCCCGGGCGATACTGGCCGACGAGCCGGTGGCCAGCCTGGACCCCGTGGCCGCGCGCCGGGTTATGGAGCTGCTGAGCGACCTCAACGCCCGCGACGGCCTGACGGTGGTCGTGACCCTGCACCAGGTCGACCACGCGGTGCGCTACTGCCGCCGGGTTGTGGCGCTGAAGGCGGGCCGGGTCGTTTACGACGGGCCGGCGGCGGGGCTCACCCGCGAGCTCCTGGCGGGCGTGTACGGCCCCGAGTTCGAAGACGCCGCTCCCGCCGCGCCCCCGCCCGCCCCGCCCTCGACGTCGGCCGCCCTGGCCGACCCCGTTCCCGTCGATCCTTCACCTTCCGCCGAGGTTCCATGAGCCGCCGCGTCCCCTCCCGAACGCTCCTCCTCGCCGCCGGAGCTCTCGCCCTGTCCGCGTGCGCCAAGCCCTCGGGCGGAACCGCCGCGCCCCGGGAACTGCGCTTCTCCATCCTGTCGGCCGAGGACCAGGCCGGCTTCGGCCCGCTTTGGGCGCCCCTGCTGGACGACCTGTCCAAGGCGGCGGGGGTGAAGGTCACGCCCTTGTTCGCCTCCAACTACACCGCGCTGGTGCAGGCGATGAAGTTCGACCAGGTGCAGGTCGGCTGGTTCTCCGCCGAGCCCGCGATGGAGGCGGTGGACCGGGCGGGGGCGCAGGTGTTCGCGCGCACCGCGGACCTGGACGGCCGCGACACCTACACCTCCGTGGTGATCGTCAAGAAAGGTTCGGGGCCGACGCTGGAGCGCATCCTGAAGTGCGACCACACGCTGGCCTTCGGCATGGGCGACGTGAAGTCCACTTCAGGCACGCTGGCGCCCATGGCCTTCCTGTTCGGACCGCGCCACATCCAGCCGGCGACCTGCTTCCGCACGGTGCGCGACGCCACCCACGAGGCCAACCTGTTCGCCGTGGCCAACGGCCTGCTGGACGCGTCCACCAACAACTCGGTGGGGCTGGACTTCGCGCGGGTCGGCTCGCCCACCGCCCGGGCGGCCTACGACAAGCTGCAGGTGGTGTGGACCAGCCCGCCCCTGCCCGAGTCCGCGCTGGTGTACCGCAAGGCGCTCGACCCGGCGCTCAAGGCGCGCATCGCCGACTTCTTCACCCGCTACGGCCGGGCGCCCGGGGCGGAGGGCGAGCGCCAGCGGGCGATCCTGGCCAAGCTGCACTACAGCGCCTTCCGCCCGGCGGACGACGCCTACCTTCAGCCCGTGCGCGAGATGCGCGCCGCCGCCGCCTCCAGTCCCGCCGGCTGAGGCGATGGCCGCGCCCGCCGCCTCCACGCTTCAGGAACGCTCCGCGCCGCCGCCGCCGGTCGCCCCCGTGCGCGAGCGCGCGCTCAACTTCCTCGTCTGGGGCGCGGTGGTGGTGGTGTTGCTGTCCAGCGCGGGCCCGGTGGAACTGCGCCGCCTGCCGCTGCTGTGGACCAACTCCGACAACATGCGCCAGTTCGGGCGCAGCTTCCTGAAGCCGGAGTGGGGCGACTGGCGGCTGTACGTGGCGCAGATGTGGCTCACCCTGCAGATCGCGCTCTGGGGCACGGCCGGCGCGCTGGTGATCGCCACCCCCCTGGGGCTGCTGGCGGCGCGCAACGTGTCTCCGCCCTGGGTGCGCCAGCCCGTGCGCCGGCTGCTGGACCTGCTGCGCGCGGCGCCCGACCTGGTGGTCGGCACCGTGTTCCTGGTGGCGGTGGGCCTGGGCCCCCTGGCGGGGGTGCTGGCGCTGGCGGTGAACACGGGCGGCGTGCTCGGCAAGCTGTTCTCCGAGGCGGTGGAGGCGATCGACCCCCGCCCGGTGGAGGGCGTGCGCGCCACCGGGGCTTCGCCCCTGCACGAGGTGGCGTGGGGCGTGCTGCCCCAGGTCATGCCGCTGTGGACCAGCTATGCGCTGTATCGCTTCGAGTCGAACGCGCGCTCGGCCACCGTGCTGGGGCTGATCGGGGCGGGCGGGATCGGCCAGATCCTGTTCGACAGCCTGAACGCCTTCCAGTACGGGCGCACGGCGGCCATCGTCCTCGTGATCGTGGCGGCGGTGAGCCTGATCGACCTGCTGAGCCAGGTCCTGCGCGCACGCCTGCTCTGACGCTCCGCCCGGCCACTGTGGCGCGGGAGGCGCACTCGGCGGCGGATGCGACGAGACCCTCCGGTGGGCTCCGGCCGCGTTCGCACACCCGTCACAACCGGGCGATAAGGAGGCCGCGATGAGGCGCGCGGACGACGCGTCCGGGACTGGGGACCTAACAATGAAGACCTCGCTGGCCGCCGCGGCCGCCACGGGCGCCCTCCTGGCGCTGGGCGCCGGAACCGCCCACGCCCAGACCGCGACCGACCCCGCCAAGCTGCAGGAGCAGATCCAGGCGCTGCAGGCGCAGGTGACCGCGCTCCAGGCGGCGGTGAGCCAGGGTCCGGTGGTGACCAACGCCGCCTACGCCCAGACGCCGGGCGGCACGGGCCCGGTGAACCAGTCGGGCACCCAGGGCGACAACACGGGCCCCTCCTTAAAGTTCGACGGCGCCACCCGCGCCACCGACGGCCAGGGCGACATGTTCAAGGTGCGCGGCCGCATCCTGCTGGACGCGGTGAACGAGGACGTGGACCGCGAGGGCGGCTCCGCCCGCGTACCCGACTATCACTCGCGCAACTACCGTGGCCGCCAGCTCTACATCGGCGTCGAGGGCCAGATCAGCTCCAAGTTCGCCTACAAGCTCGAGGGCGGCTGGGCCAACGGCGCCAACCCGAACTGGGACGACGCGGTGATCGAATACAAGGTCACCAAGGACACCTCCGTCCTGTTCGGCAACCAGAAGGCGGCCGGCCTGGAGAACCTCACCTCCCAGCGCTTCACCGACTTCCTCGACCGCGGCGCCTTCCAGGATGCGATCCAGATCGACTACGTCATCGCCCTCGAGGCGGTGAAGACCGGCCCGAACTATTCGATCTGGGTGGCCCTGCAGGGCGGTTCGATCAACAACCCGGACGTCACCGCGGGCGCCTACGGCTCCACCTCGGCCGACGAGCGGACGGGCGGGACTTTCCGCGCGACCTACTCGCCGATCCTGACCGCCGACACCAAGAGCCACATCGGCGGCTGGGTGCGCTACCGCAGCCGCGGCGGCGAAACGGGCTTCAACTATTCCACCAAGCCCGACACCAATTTCAACAGCGAGACCACGGGCGCCAGCCAGCTGCTCAACACGGGCGCGGTCGGCAACAGCGACGTGACCCTCGGCGGCGAGGCGATGTTCGAGCACCGCAACTTCGAAATCCAGGGCGAGGCGGCGGCGATCTTCGTGGACCGCCTCTCCACCGGCCGCAGCGCCACCCTGGGCGGCGGCGACTTCACCATCCCGCTCGGCTACGTGCAGGCCTCGTGGTTCCCCACCGGCGAGATGAAGAACTACAACGTCAACGGCCAGTTCGGGCGCATCAAGGTGCTCAACCCGGTGGACAAGGGCGGCATGGGCGCTTTCCAGCTCGCGGCCCGCTACGACTTCGTCGATTTCACCGACATGAAGCGCAACACCACGTCCAGCCTCGCCTCCCAGGTGGGCTTGGCCAACGCCGCGGTGCCGGTCGCGGGCCTGGCCACCGCCGGCCATTGGAACGGCGTCACCGCGGGCCTGAACTGGTACCCGATCAGCTATGTCCGCTTCATGGCCAACTACACCTACGGCGTGGTCGACAACCGCCACTTCAACGTCCCGGCCGTAGCGGCCACGGCCACCGCTCCGGCCGGTCCCGCCATGCTGAGCCAAGCGGACGCCAAGGTGAACGTGTTCCAGCTGCGCGCCCAGCTCGACTACTGAGCCGACGCCCACAGGCCGTCCGGGCGCCCGCGGGGAGCGATCCCCGCGGGCGTTCGCACGTCAGCGCCGCGGGCGCGTACGCCGGCGTCCTTCGAGGTGGTGACAGGACCCCGGCCCCTGCGCTAGACAGGCCTCCAGGCGGGCGTGATGTAGTGGTAGCCTGGAAGCTTCCCAAGCTTCTCGTGCGGGTTCGATTCCCGCCGCCCGCTCCAGACCTCGGCCGGTGGACGGCTATCGGTTTCGCCACCGGGTTCGCCCGGGTCGCGCCGCCCGGGCGCCGCCGCCGACGGACAGCTACGCGGAAACGCCGAGCGTCCGCGCCAAAGCCGTGACGATCTTCATGAACTCGACCGGCTTTGCAGACGCACGGCGCCGGCGAACGCCTCCGGTATGACCTGCTGATCGTAACCGGTGACGAAGACGAGTGGGGGTCTCGACCACCTCCCAGAAGACTGAACCACACCGTTCGACGCTGTCGAACCAGTTCTTGTCTGATGCCGCACCTCGCGAAAAGGACATCGGCTATTCGCGGGACAGCAGCGTCTCGCCGTTGAGCATGCGGGCGAGCTGAAGTTCCAGAGCGCCCGCTCCTCCGCCCGCACCTCCAGCCAAGCTGGCCGAACACCTCCGGCTCGTCGCCCGGAACGGTGCGGTGAGCTCCGGAAGGCTCATCCTCGCCGAGCCATGCGGTCCTTCGCCCCGGGCGGGCGCGGCGCTCGGGAATGGTCGAACGCCGAGGCGCCGGCCCACCTCCGCGAGCGAAGCGCATTCGCGGTTCGCATCCACCAACGGCGCCGAGGCGTCACCGTATGGATGTTTCGTAACAGTCGCCCCTCTTTTGTGATTTCGACGCTGGAATTCGTTATTCTAAAAGCGATGGGAAGAGCCGACGCTTGTGTGGGAAGTCCGTCTTCATGCCGTCCCCCGAACCGCACCGGCCCGTGATTACGGGAACTGTCACCGCGCTTCTCGGTCTTGTCTTCCTTCTGGGCGGACTGCGGCTTCTGATGGTGGGAGGCACGCCCTATTACTTGTTGGCGGGAGCGGGACTGGTCGCGGCGGGCGTCTTGGTGGCGCTCGGGCGGCGGCTGGGTGTTTGGGTCTACGCCGCCGTGTGGCTGGCCACGCTGGTGTGGGCGCTGGCGGAGAGCGGCCTCAACTTCTGGCTCTTGGAGCCCAAGCTGGTCGCGCCCACGGTGCTCGGCGTGTGGCTGTTCATGCCCTGGGTCACGCGGAGGCTGGTCGGAACGGGGCCGCGCCCGAGCCTCACCGTTCCGGCCGTCATGGCGCTGGCGGTGCTCGTCGTGGGCGCAGCCGCCTGGGCGCGTCCGGTCGGCGTCTCGGGCGTGGCTTCCGCGCCGCGTTTGGCCGGCCAGGCCGACAACAGCGTCGCCGACGACGAGTGGCGCTTCTACGGCCGCACGCCCAAGGGCGACCGCTTCTCGCCCCTGCAGCAGATTTCCACCGCGAACGTGAAGAACCTGAAGCTCGCCTGGACTTTCCGCACCGGCGACACCATGCGCCCCGGCGAGGACAAGGGGGGCACCGACGCCGGGCATGAGTTCAACTTCGAGAACACGCCGCTCAAGGTGGGCGACACGCTCTACCTCTGCACCGGCCACAGCTGGGTGGAGGCGGTGGACGCGCGCACCGGCAAGTTGAAGTGGAAGAACGATCCCCACGCCGCCACCGACAAGGACGTGTACTTGGCCTGCCGCGGCGTGGCCTACTACGAGGCTCCCAAGGGCGTGGCCACGCCCTGTCCGCGCCGCATCATCGCCCCGGTGCTGGACGCCCGGCTGATGGCGGTGAACGCCGACACCGGCCAGCTTTGCTCCGACTTCGGCCGGGGCGGCTTCGTGAGCCTGACCCAGTATCTCGGCCACGTGCCGACGGGCTTCCACTTCGTCACCTCGCCGCCGCTCGTGCTGAACGAGCGGGTGATCCTCGGCGGCTGGATCTACGACAACCAAGCGGAGAACGAGCCCTCGGGGGCCGTGCGCGCCTTCAATCCCGTCACGGGCGCCATCGAATGGGCCTGGGACATGGGCCGGCCGGAGGGTCGCCAGAACTTCAAGCCCGCTCCCGGCGAGCAGCTGACGCGCGGCACCCCCAACGCCTGGGGCGTCTACACCGCCGATCCCGCGCTGAACCTCGTCTACCTGCCGCTCGGCAACGCCACGCCCGACTATTACGGCGGCAACCGCCGGTCGTTCGACGAGAAGTATTCGGCTTCGGTCGTGGCGCTCGACATCACCACGGGCGCGCCCCGCTGGCACTTCCAGACCACCCATCACGACACCTGGGACATGGACTTGCCGATCGGTCCCTCCATGGTCGACGTGCCCGATGGACGGGGCGGCCTCACCCCGGCGCTCGTGCAGACCACCAAGCGCGGCGAGTTCTTCCTGCTCGACCGGCGCACGGGCGCGCCGCTCGCCTCGGTGGTCGAAAAGGCGGTGCCGACGGCCGGCACGCCTGGAGAGCGGCACGCCCCCACCCAGCCTTACTCGGTCGGCATGCCTTCCCTCTCGCCCAAGACGCTGACCGAGGCCTCGCTGTGGGGGGCCACCCCCATCGACCAGATGATCTGCCGCATCCAGTTTCGGCAGAACTTCTACCAGGGCCAGTTCACTCCGCCCCAGTTGAGGAAGACGATCGTCTACCCGGCCTTCGACGGAGTCGTGGACTGGAACGGGGCCGCCATCGATCCCGAGCGCAAGCTGCTGATCTCCATGGCCAGCTACATCCCGTTCGTCATCAACCAGACCCCGCGCAACCAGATGAAGCGTTCGGTGGCGCCGCCGTGGAACGGCCAGGGTGACGAGCCCAAGATCAAGGCGGGCTACTCGCCCCAGTACGGAACGCCCTACATCGGCTCCGTCCATCCCTGGCTGAACCCCTTGCGCGTGCCCTGCAATCCGCCGCCCTGGGGCACGCTGACCGCCATCGACCTGACCACGCGCAAGATCGTCTGGCAGCACCCGTTCGGCACCACCCGCGACACCGGACTCTTCGGAACGCACACCAACCTGCCGTTGCCCACGGGCATCTTCAACATCGGCGGCGGGGGCGTGGTGACCCGCGGCGGCCTCTACTTCGTCGGCGGCACGGCGGACGACTATCTGCGCGCCGTGGACGAGAACACCGGACGCGTGGTCTGGCGCGCGCGCCTGCCGGCCGGGGGACAGGCCAACCCCATCTCCTACGCCGTGGACGGCAAGCAGTACGTGGTGATCGCCGCGGGCGGTCACGGAGGCCTGGGCACCCGGTCCGGCGACTACGTCCTGGCCTACACCCTGTCCTGACGCGGGCCCGAACGATGCGCCCGCCCTCCGTCCGCCCGCGGTTCGCAGCCGTGCTGGCCGCCATAGCCGGCTTGGCCGCGGCGGGCCCCGGCCGGGCGCAGAACGTGCAGAACGACAACAAGCCCTCCGTCAGCGCGCAGTCGGTGGAGTTGGGCGAGCGGCTGCCGATCGAGCACCTGTTCGGCGATTGGAGCGGCGTGCGGCCCAAGCTGGAGGCCCAAGGTGTCGACCTGACCGTCTCCTACCAGTCCGAGACCGCGGGCGTGGTGGCCGGCGGCCGGCGTACGGGCGTGGACTACGCCCACGACATCACCTTCGAGGCCGACGTCGACTGGGCCAAGTTGGCCCGGGTGCGCGGGTTCTCGACCCACATCGCCCTGATCGAACGCGCCGGCCGCAGCACCAGCGCGGATTATGTCGGCGAGCGGATCACACAGGTTCAGCAGATCTACGGCTCGGGTGGGAACGTGGCGGTCCACCTGGCCTTCCTCTACGCCCAGGAGAAGCTGCTGGACGGCAAGCTCGACGTGGAGGCCGGGCGGCTGATCGTCGGGCAGGAGTTCGGCACTTCGCCCCTCTACTGCGAGTTCATGACGCTGTCGGTCTGCCCTTCACCTCGACAGCTCTCCATCCTGTCGGGGTTCACCATCTTCCCGACCTCCAGTTGGGGCGCCCGGGTGCGCGCGCAGCCGGGCGCCTCGATCTACGTGCAGGCGGGCGCGTTCCAGGTGCGGAACGGCCTGGGCGGCGGGCGCTCGGGCTTCAACTTCGGGGCGGGGGGGACGACGGGGGCCTACCTGCCGTTCGAGATCGGGGCCGAGCCTCAATGGGGCCCGCACAAGCTTCTCGGCCATTACAAAGTGGGCGCGGCCTACAACACCTCGCGCTTCGACGATCTATGGGAGGCGCGGTCGGGCGATGCGCCCCTCGCCGGCCCGCCGGCGGCGGCGGCCCGCTCCCACCGCGGCCAGACCGCCGTCTACGTCGCTCTCGACCAGATGCTGCGCCGCACCGGCAAGGACGGGGTCGACGGGGTGATCGTGCTGGCCGGCTGGTCCCATGCCGACCCGCACACGGCGATCCTGTCGGACGAAGCCTACGGAGGCCTTCTGGCTTCGGGCGTGATCCCGGGCCGTTCCAAGGACTCGGTGGGCGTGCAGGCCACCTGGTTGCGGGTGAGCCCGCAGCTTTCGGCCACCCAGCGCCTCCAGGCGGCGCTGGACGAGCCTTTCGGAACGGGCTCGCCCAGCCTGGCGACCGCGCCCGCCGGCGTCGAGACGTCCGAGTGGGTGGTCGAAGGCCGCTACGACGTCCTCCTGCGCGAGGGCCTGCACCTCATGCCGGACTTCCAGTACGTGATCCATCCGGACGCGGTGGGCGCCTCGCGCGACGCGACCGTCCTCGCCCTGCGCATCACCGCCGATCTTTGAACGGCGGCCCGCCTGGAAGCGGCGGCTCACCGCCGTCAGTCCTGCGATATGTCGTCGTCCGCGTCGTTGCGGACATAACCTCGGTCGTGGATGCGGAAGGCGCCCGGCGGGGCGGAAGCCTCGCTCACCGAGGCCACGCGCCAGACGACGCCCGCGGCGGAGCCGGGGCCCGGAGGCGCGCGGGGGTCCACGATCAGGAGCGGCAGGCGCACCGTCGGGCTCCAGCAGACGTGGACGGTGCGCGCGCCCTGCGTCAGGTCCCACCAGGTGCAGGCCCGCACCGGCCGCGGCGCGCCGGCGGGCGCCGAGCCCGCGGTCAGGACGTAAGCGGCCTTGGGGTGGCGCAAGCCGTGGGTCAGGTCGAACCAGTCGGTGAACTGGCCGATGCGGTACATGTCGGTGCGATCAATGCGCGTGTGGATGCGCCGCCGGGCGTCCAGGATCGAGAGCTTGAAATCGGGCGATCCCGGGCGGTGGAAGGCGAAAGTCGTGACCGCCCCGTCGGTGACGCGCTTCACCCGCCGATCGCCGTCGCGCCAGACCTCCAGCCTGTGGGGTGCGCCCCGCGAAACGAACGCCACCGTGTAGTGCAGCCGCGCGGGCTCTCCCGCCGTGGAGAAGGCCTGCTCGAAACTCGCCCGCCCGGGAGCGGCGAGGGCGGGAGTCGTCGCCGCGGCCAGGGCGAGCGCCGCCAGGGTCGGCGCGGCGAGGGCTCGCGCGCACCTGGGGACCGGTCGTGCCAAGACGTTCGCCACGGTCAGCGCCGCACGGCGCGGGCGTTGTCGAAGTAGCGGTAGGTCTTGCCGCCCACGGTCAGGTCCTTGACGCTCAGGTTGATGCTGTAGCTGCCCATGGGGAGCGAGAGGTCCTTGACGGTCCCGGTCGGGTCCGTCGGGGTCTCGAAGCTGAGGCCGGTGGCGGAGCTCCCCGGCGTCACCACCGAGGCGACCACGCTGGGCGTGGCCGTGGCGGCCGGACTCGTCAGCGCCTCGTTGATCACGCGGCCGTCGGCCTGGGGCATGGAGAGGCCCAGGAGGTAGGCCACGGTGGGGGCCACGTCGACATTGCCCGTGGGCGTGGTGACCGTCGAATTCGCGCGGAACGAGGGGCCGTTGGCGATCAGCGTGTTGTGCACGTCGTTGACGCCGAAGCTGCCGTGCATTCCGCGCTGGCCGCCCACGCTCTCGAACTCGATCCCGGGCACGCCCTGGACGGAGACCTGATCGTCCCAGGTGAAGGAGACCACCACGTCGGGCTGGCCGTTGTTCTGGCGAGAGCCGTTCTCGAGGTTGACCTGCGCCATGGTCAGCGTGCCGGGGATCGCCCCGTAGCGGCTGTCCACGAACACGGCCCCGTACTCCTCGCGCTGCTGGAGGAAGCGCACGAGGGCCTTGACCGTCGCCGGATCGTGGCCGGGCACGTAGAAGTAGTCGGAACCCCCGTTGGCGGCCACCACCACGCCGTTGATCGGGAACGACCCCGGGGCGGGCACGCGGAAGCTCGCCACCGGCTTGGCGAGGCCCGCGCTGACCGCCTGATAGCGCGTGTTGGCCGCGCCGCAGAGCGCGCCGGAGGCGTCGTTGCGCACGGGCACGGTGGGCGCCCCCGCCGCGCTCAGTCCGTACATGGCGCTGGTCGAGCAGCCCGCGCCGTCATAGGCGCCGAAGCCGCGGTAGGTGAGCAGGTCGGCCGAGCGCACGTCGCCCGAGAAGGAGTACCCCGACGCGCTGGCCCCGCCGAGGGTGGCCGCGCTGGTTCCGCTGGTGGCGCCGTTCACCAGCGGCCCGCCCGGCGCGGTGGGCGACGGGTTGATCGCCATCAGCGGGTAAAGCCCGAGCGGGCCGGAGACCGTGGAATGGCCGTGGTCGGAGACCACGATGATGTTGGTCGTCTTGTCGAGGCCCTGGGTGCGCAGGCCCGCCATCAGTTCACCCAGCCGCGCGTCCTGCGAGCGCAGGCCCGCCTTGGCGTTCGCCGTGCCGGGGCCGTAGCCGTGCTCCACGTTGTCCGGCGTGCGGAACCAGATCAGCGACAGCATCGGCTTCTTCATCGGCAGGATGTACTGCGTGAACGCGGCCATCATGTACTTGTTGGCGGCGTCCTCCGGGGCGCCCTGTGAAGTGTCGCTCGAGTCGCGCGCCGGCACGGTGAGCGTCTTGGCGGGATCGTAGGCGGTGGTGTTGAAGGTGACATAGCCCGCGCGGGCGGTGGGGCTGCCGTTGTCGGCGGCCAGCGTCACCGCGTCCGCGCCCGAATAGCCGTGCACGGTGTTGGCCGGCAGGGCGATGCCCGCCCCCTGCAGTTCGGTGACGAGGCTGCGCGGGGAGACCGAGTTCTCGTCGAGGAAGTAGCCGCCCTTCGCCAGATCCTGAAGGTAGGCGGCCCCGGACTTGCCGACGGTGGCGGTGACCACGCCCGCCTGTTGGGCGGTGGCGAACAGGCTCTTCACCAGGAGGAGCTGGCCGCTGTAGTAGTCGTTCAGGGTCGACAGCACTTGGTAGTCTTCGGTGAACACCGGATCCACGTAGTCCTGGGGCGCACCCCCCGCGGAAACGCCTGCGGGGATTGTGTTGGATGCGCCCTGCGGCGGCGTCCAGAAGGTGTTGCCGTAGAAGCCGCTCGACTTGGGGAACGACCCCGTCGCGAAGGACGACGAGTTCATCATCGTGAACGTCGGGTAGGTCGAGTGGTTGTCGGTGAACGCCGTGCCCGCCTGCTGCAGGGCGAACAGGTTGGGCGTGTCGGTGGCGTTCACCGAGTCGGGGCGCAGGCCGTCCCACACCATGACGATCGTCCGCACGGGGGCGGCCGGGGCGGCGGGCGGCGGGGTGGTGGTGGTCGCACCCGGGGAGGAGTTTCCGTCGTCGCCGCAGCCCGCGAGCAGAAGCGCCGCCATGAGGGGCGCGGCCACGAACCTACGAAGCTTCACGGCAGACGCCCCTTTTGCACCGATCTTCGACATGCCGCACGCGATGCGCCCAAGCATCCTCGATCGGCCCTCGACCTAACTCTCGCGCGTGACGCCCTCGTGAAAGCTGCGTGACAATGGAAAGCAGTCTAAGCGGAGACGTCGACTTCCAAAGATATAAACATCACTTTTGGGCTTACAGGTCGACGGTGGGCGTCCCCCCTAAAGGCCGGTCTCGAAGTCAGGGGGAGGCGAGCATCAAGTTCCTCGTCGCCCCAGACTACGATGGTGAGGTATGGAGTCCCGCTCTAGCCCGCTTTCGCCGGCTCCGGAGCCCTCAGCCCCAGCCAGTCGCGCACGCCGGGCAGGCGGCGCAGCACCAAGCGCTCGAGCAGGGCCGTCGCCACCAGCGAGGCCCCCATCAGCGGCAGCAGCAGGCCGAGCGCCAGCACCGTCGCCAAGAGGACGCCCGAGAAGCGCGGCGGTCCCACGGGCAGGGGCGCGCCCAGCACGCCGCCCGGCTTGCGACGCCGCCACAGCACCACCGCGGACGCGCTCACCGCCAGCAGCGCCAGGGCGGTGAACAGGTTGAGGAGCTGGTTGGCGAGGCCGAACAACTGGCCCTCGTGGGCGGCCACCCCCACCCCCACCGTGCGGTCCACCCAGTCGCGCCCGCCGAAGCCGCGCCGCGACAGCACCGCCCCGGTGGCGGGGGCGAGGGTCAGCTCCACCCGCAGCGGCCGGTCGGGGGTGTCGGACCGCGCCGACCAGGGGCCGCCCGGCCGCAGCGGGGGGCCGACCAGCACCGGATAGGGCAGGTCCAGCCGGGCCACCGCCGGAACCAGGCGGTCCACCGGGTCGTAGGTCCCGGCGGGAGGCGCGCCGCCCGCCGCCATCACCATGCCCGCCATGTGGCCCTCGTGCTCGGCGTGTCCGGAGGCGGCGCGCACCTGGGCGTCGAGGGCGACGCGGGCGGCGCGTTCGGAGCCGCTCCCCGTGGTCCAGTCCCGCCCCCCGGCCGCCTGCCCCGCCAAGTGGCGCACCTCCTTCAGGTAGCCGCCCCAGCTCTTGGCCCAGGGCAGGCCGCTCAGCAGCAGCAGGAGGGTGAAGGCGGACACCCACAGCCCCGCGCAGGCGTGCAGGTCGCGCCAGAACAGCCGTCGCCCCCGGCCGAGCCGCGGGTAGAGCACCCCCGCCGGTCCCGTCGCCCCCCGCGGCCACCAGAGGAACAGGCCGGTGAGGATCATCACCACCGCCCAGGACCCCGCGAGCTCCACCAGCAAGGAGCCCCTGTCGCCCAGCAGCAGTTCGCCGTGAAGCCGGAACACCACGCGCATGAGGCGCGCGTCCTCCGCCACGGACTTGAGCACGTGGCCGTCGCGCGGATCGACCCACACGCGCACGAGCCGCGTGCCGCGCCCCACCAGCACCTGGGCCGCCGCGTCCGGCGTGCGGGGAAGCTGGTAGGCCTGCAGCGCCGAGCCCGGCAGCACGGCCAGGGCGGCGCGCACCTCCCGCGAGGGGGCGATGCGGCCGGCGGCGGCCAGGTGGGCGTAGGGCCGATCGAGCCAGGCCTCCACCTGCGGCCGCCACAGGTACACGGAGCCCGTCAGCGCCAGCCAGACCACGAAGGGAATGCAGAACAGGCCGGCGTAGAAGTGCCAGCGCCACACGGTCCGGAAGTCCGGCCAGGGGCGTCGGCGCTCGGCTGGCCGGGCGGGGGAGGCGATGGTGAAGGTCATGGGCGTCCTCCTCAGAACTTCACCCGCACGCCGCCGAACACGGACCGCGGCGCGCCCGCGTAGATGGAGCCGGTGGCGGCCGCGAGCACGCCCGCGCCGTTCTGCGCCCGCGTGGCGGGGTTGAGCGTGTCCGTGATGTTGGAGGCGGAGGCGACGTAGCGCTCGTCCAACAGGTTCTGCACGTCCACATAGAAGCGCACGCGCGAGACGATCCCGAACTCGGCGGGCAGGTCGTAGTGCAGATCGGCGTTCACCAGCACATAGCCGGGGGCCTTGATGAAGCCGGCGTTGTCCAGGCCGTAGGCGTCGCTCCCTGTACCTTCCACGAAGCCGCCCAGGCCGCGCAGGGCGCCGCTCAGCACGCCGGGGGCGGCGTCGTAGATCAGGCGCACCGTCCCGAAGCTCGGCGCCACGCCGGGAATGCGCCCGCCCGACCGGTCGAAGGCCGCGCTGGCCGCGCCGGTGGTCAGCCGCTCGGCGTAGCGGGTGTAGCGCTGGTCGTCGAACAGGTAGCTGACGTAGATGCGCGCGCCGGGCAGGGCGGCGGGCAGGGGCGTCCAGTCCAGCCCCAGCTCCACCCCCCGGTGCTCCGACCGCGGGGCGTTGTAGGTGTAGCTCTGCAGCGCCACCCCCGCCGACTGGCTGACCAGCTCGTTGCGGAAGAACTCGTAGAAGCCCGTCAGCACCAGGTGCAGGTCGGGCCCGCGGCTCCACTCGGCCCCGAGGTCGAAACCGGTGTTGGTCTGGGTCTTGAGCTGCGTGTTGTCGCCGAACACGCCGGCGGGGGTGACGAACAGGTTGGTCGCCTGGGGCGTGCCGTAGCCGGCGGACACGCGCGCGTGCAGGTTCCACGCCTCGTCCGGCCGCCAGACGAGGGACGCCTCGGGGGCCGCGTTGACGAAAGTGCGCGACACGGAGATGGGCGTGAAGGCGGGAACGGCCCCGGCGGGGTAGGTGAAGTTCACCTCGTCCGCCCCGAGGTCGGTGTATTCGAGCCCGAGCCCCGCCACCGCCGTCACCGCGGGTGCGAGCTCCAGCTCCTCGCGGGCGCGCAGGCCCGCGTTGAGCTGGTGGCCGTTCACCGTCTGGGTCAGCCCGCCGTCGCGCCTGCCCGCCACGGGCAGCACGTTCAGCACCTGCGAATTGATGTTCTCGTAGTTGAAGAAGACGCCCACCAGCGTGGTGGAGGCGCGGCCCAGCAGGCTCCCCCGACGCGTCACGTCGCTGATCACGTTGAAGGACGGATAGTCGCCCCGGAAATCGGTGGACCCGGTGGGCTGGCGGATGTCGCGGTTGTCGAAGTCGAAGGTGGTGCGCCACACGGTGGCGTCGTCCACGTCGTGCTCGTAGCGCGCCCCCACGATGGTGCGCCGGTCGTGGCGGCCCGAGCCCACCTGGTCGGCGGTCACGGTGGTGCGGGCGCCGTTGAAGCCGTTGTTCAACAGGCTCAGCGTGGCGCAGCCCGCCGTCGCGGCCGAGCCGCAGCCCCGCTGGTAGGGGTTCTGCGCGTACTGCAGCCGCGACAGGCGCAGGGAAAGGTCGGCGTCCAGGTCGTTGTTGACCAGCTTGAGGGTGATCCGGTCGTGCGCGGTGGGCGAGAAGGTCGCCAGCAGGTTCTCGGTGGTGGTGGAGTAGCCCGTGTGGTCCGTCGCCCCGTCCGCGCGCACCTGGCTGACGAAGCCCGCGTACTCGTAGCCCGCGCCCTTGGCGCCGGCGGTGGCGTAGACGTTGGCGTAGCCGAAGGAGCCCGCGTCCACGCCCGCCTCCACTCCGGCGATGTCGCCGCCCGGCCGGGTGCGGAACAGCAGCGCGCCGCCGGTGGCGTAGTTGCCGTAGAGCGCCGAGGAGGGGCCCTCCACCACGTCCACCCCGGCGTAGGCGTGGGGGTCGGTCAGGTCGCTGCGCGCGGTGCCGTCGGGCTGGGTGACGGGGAAGCCGTCCTCGAACACCTGCACGTTGCGGATGGAGAAGGTCTGCCGCGCGTTGGAGCCGCGCACGGACACGGACACGTCGCGCGGTCCGTTGCCCCCGGTGAAGCTGACGCCGGGGGCGAGCTTGAGGATGTCGCCCACCGTGACGGCCGGCGTGTCGGCGTAGAGCGCGCGCGGGACGGTCACCACCGTCTGGCCGAGCGGGCGCTCGGCGGGCGGAACGGCGCGACCGGCGACCACCACCGCCGCGCCGGGCGGGGGGCCGGCCGCGACGGGAGAGGGCGAGCCGGCGGTCGGGGCGTCCAGTGCGTCGATCTGCGCCTGGAGCGCCGCCTTGCGGCGTTCCAGGTCGGCGCGCCGGGCGGCGACGGAGGCGGCGGGGGACTGAGCGCGCGCGGAGGCGACGGCGGGCGCGGCGAGGGCGAGCGCCGCGGCGCAGGCCAGGTGGCGGGAGATCATGGGGGCGTCCAGGCGCGCGTGCGCAAGGGCGCCGCGGCCGCTGTCGTGAGGGAGGAAGGGCGGACTCCGCCCTTCCGGTTCAGGCGATCAGCGAAAGGGCGGGCGGGTCGCGGGCGCGGGCTTCGACGGCGGGGGGGCCTCGCGGTCCGAGCGAGGGGAGCGTGCGCCAGGCGACCCAGGCGACCGCGCCCGCAGGGCCGACCACCGGGGGCGCCGTGCACACGGGCGGCTGGCCGGCGACGTCGCAGAACCCGCACCGGGCCGCCGCAGCCTTGCCGGACTTGGGCGCGCGCCCGGTGCGGTCGCCCATCCGCATGCAATGCGCCATGGCCGCGACGTCGTGCGGGGCGGCCGTCGGGACGGACGCCATCTGCGCTTGCATGACGTTGGAGCGCACGCCGGCGAACAGGAGCAGGGCCGTGGCGAGAATCGCCGCCAGCCTTCCTATCCGACGTTGGGGATGTTCGCGCCGCACCGTCGCGTCCTACGCCGTCGCGTTCCGCACCTCAACTCGCGCGCGCAGGTCGACGGACGTTTAGGGAAACGCGTCGGCGGTCAGGTCACGGCGAAAGCGACCCTCCCCACGCCCTCGACCTCACCTTGGACGCGCGAGCCGCGCACCAGCGGGCCCACGCCCTGCGGGGTGCCGGTGAAGATCAGGTCGCCCGCGGCCAGCATCCACAGGCGGGAGGCTTCGGCGATCACCTCCGCCACGCTCCAGATCATGTCGGACAGGTGCGCGTCCTGGCGCAAAACGCCGTCCACCGACAGGTGGATACGGCCGTCCGCCGGCGCGCGGCCTTCGCGGCGGCGCAGGGGACCGATCGGCGCGGAGTGATCGAAGGCCTTGGCCGCATCCCAGGGCTGGCCGCCCGCCTTGGCGCGGCTCTGCAGGTCGCGGCGGGTCAGGTCCACCCCCGCCGCATACCCGAACACGTGGTCGAGGGCGTGCTCCACCGGCAGGTCCGCCCCGCCCGACCGGAGCGCCACGACCAGCTCCACCTCGTGATGGAGGTCGCGGGTGCCGGACGGGTAGGGCACGTCGGCCCCGCCTGTGGAGATCGCGTCCGCAGGCTTGGTGAAGAAAAGCGGCGGCTGCTCCTTCGCGTCGCCGCCCATCTCGCGCACGTGGGCGCCGTAGTTGCGGCCCACGCACAGTATGCGCCGCACGGCAAAGCGCGCCGCCTCGCCCTCGACCTCGACGCAGGGGCGGGCGGGCGGGGGCAGGACGTAGTCGCTCATGGTGGGCCGATAGCGTGCGCACTCCTTCCTGGCGAGGCCCGTGCGCATGGGCGCCTCGTCTTGGGACGAAGCGGACGCCGGCCCGGCCCTTCCGTTGGAAGGAGGGGGCGGGCCGGCGAACCCCGGGGAGTCCGCGACTCCCCGGGGCTCAGCGCATGTGGCTCTGCAGGTCGTGCGCCATTTCCAGGTGCTGTTGCACCACGGGCGTGATCATGCCGGCGGTGCGCCGCAGCTCGGGATCGCCGCCGTGCTCGGCATAGCCGCGATGGAGATCGAGCGCCTCCTGGTGGCTGGCGACCTGCTGGTCGACATAGGTCCGGTCGAACTCGCGCCCGTGGGTGGCGCGCAGGTCGGCCACCATGCGCCGCTCACGACCGTCCAGCATGGCGGGGGGCGGGTTGTGGCCGGTGGTCTGGCGCACGGCCGCCTTGACCTGCGCGGTCGACTTGGTGTGGTCGCGCACCATCAGGCGCGCGTACTGGAGGATCCGCGGATTGTGGGAGCGCTGCTGCGCCAGGTGCGCTTCGGTGATCTCGAACTTGTCGGACGCGCCGGCCATGCGGACATAGTCGGGGGCGGGCTGGGCCCCGGCCGCCGTCGCGGCGAGCGCGCCCACGAGGGCTGTGGCGGTGAAGAGCTTCATGCGGGCCTCCCAAGCGTTCCTTCCCGGCCGCGTCCGGCGGCGCGGATCGGAACGATGAACCGCTCAAACCCGCGCTCGGGCGCACCGTTCCGCTCACGGGATCGGAACGCCGGTCGCCGCGTCGTCGTTGGTCGAGCCGGCCCGCTTGGATGGGCGCACGAGGAGGCGGTCATGCTGGGCTGGGCGGTGGTGTTCGGCGTGCTGGCGTTGGTCGCCGCATACCTGGGCTTCGGCCTGCTCGCGGGGCTGGCGGCGAGCATCGCCAAAGTGTTGTTCCTGATCTTCCTTGTGGTTCTCGTGGCGGGCTTCGTCGTGCGCGCCCTACGCGGCGACTCCGTCGTCTGACCGCTGGGGGCGGCGGAACAGGGCCGCCGCCCCCAGCTATCGGGATCAGTTCGAGTTGGCGCCCGGGCCGCCGGGCGGGGACGGCTTGGGCGAGGGCGGAGCTTCGTGGAATTGCCTTCCCGCCGCCCCGGCCCCCGACTGCCCGCCGTTGGAGCCGCCCTGGCTCAGCGCGGGGGCGTGCAGGGCGAACATGCCGAACAGCGCCACCACGACCAGCGCGGTCGAAGCGATCAGGATGACGAAGGTGCGCGAACCCGTTCGTCCTCCGGCGGCGGCGCGGCCGCTCACCTCCACCCCGTCGCCCGCGGCGTCGCTGGTGGTGGACAGGCCCGCACCGGACGGGTCGGACACGGGCTGGGTGGATTCGTCGGTCACTGCGCCGCCTTTGTCGTCAGCTTCGCGCCGCACCGCGGGCGCAATCGTCGCTCAAACGCGCCGTCGACCACGGCCGTTCCGGGCCCGCTCCAGCCGCGGCCCTCCCTCGCGAGGTCGGCTCAGCCTCGGGCTCGCGATGTCGGCTTCAGCCTCGGGCCAAGTGGAGGAACACCTGGGCGGCGTGACGCATGGGGGCGGCGCGCCCGGCGGCGGTTCTCGCCCCGTCCCGGCCGTCCGCGCGCAGGTCCAGGGCGGGGGCGGGTACGCCCGCGGCGGTCAGGGCGTCGGCGACGGTGCGGGCGCGGCGGCGCGACAACTCGTCGGCGGTCGCCGAAGGCGCGGACGCGGAGGCCAGGCCCACGATCTCGCCGGACGCCACGCGGCAGCCGCGCAGGCGTCCGGCGGCGGCGGCCAGCACCTGGCGGGCGGGCGCGGTCAGGTGGTCGGAGCCGGCTTCGAAGTAGACGGGGAAATCCAGGTCGGCGCAGGCGCTTCCCGACGGCGGGGCTGCGGCCACGGCGGGAGGCGGGGCGGAAGGCGTCGTCGCGCAGGCCGCCAGCGCCGCCGCCAGGGCGAACACGAGCGCCGAGAGCGCCCCAGGGCGGGCGCCGTCAAAGATCTTCTGCGACATCACGACTTAAGGTCCCCATTCTCCCAGAAGTACTCTCGCTTCTGGCGATCAAAATAATAATAACGCCGCCGACGCTCGTCGAAGTATTGACGATGGGTCGGATCGGGGGCCACGCTCGGCTTGACGGGTCGAACGACCCGGGGGGTCGAGTGCGCCCCCGGCGCTCCGCGGTGGGCGCAGCCGAGCAACGCCAAGCCCGACAGCGCCGCCGCCGCTCCCCGCCGCCAAGCCCGATCCATCGCCGCGCCTCCCGCCAGGAAGCGCCGCGACGGTGCGGAGCGCATTCTGGCCGGGCAGCGTCGGCGGCCCTCGACCCCGCGTCAAGAGAGGCGCCCGTCCACCGGCGTGTTTCGTCGCGGGCGAGGCGGATCCGCCGGCCTGCGCGTCCCGGGCGGACGCGCGCAGGAACCGGCCCGCGAGGCGGGAGTTCGCCCGGCATGGCTGAAACGTCACGCTCGAACGGTTCGGCGCCCGATCCCGCGGCCGCGACGCCCGGTTCACCCCGGTTCGGCAAGGTCCGGGCGGTGGTCAACCTGGCGTCGGGGAGCGTCGGCCGCGATCCTCGGGCGCGGTTGGAGGCGATCCTGGCCGAGCACGACATTCGGGGCGAGGTGGACGCCGTGGACGCGGACGCCGTGGAGGACGCCCTGCGCCGGGCGGTGGAGGCCGCGCCCGACCTGCTGGTGCTGGTGGCCGGCGACGGCACCGCGCGGCTGGCGGGACAGCTCTGCGGGCCGGACGGGCCGGTCCTGGCCCCCCTGGCGGGCGGCACCATGAACATGCTCCCCCACGCGCTCTACGGTGCGCGGCCCTGGGCGGAGGTGCTGGGCGACCTGCTGACGCACGGCGAGGTGCGCGACGTTTCGGGCGGGGAGGCGGGCGGTCGCGCCTTCTACGTCGCCGCCATACTGGGCGCGCCGGCGCTGTGGGCGCCCGCGCGCGAGGCGCTGCGCCACGGCAAGCTGCGCTTGGCGGTGCTGCGCGCCCGGCGGGCGCTCAAGCGCGCCTTTTCCGGCCGGCTGCGCTTCGAACTGGACGGGCGCAGCCGCCGCAAGGCCGAGGCCCTCACGCTCATGTGCCCCTTGGTCTCGCGCGGCGACGTGGGCGACGACGCCCTGGAGGCCTGCGTGCTCGACCCTCGCGACGCGGCCGAGGCGTTCCGCCTGGGGGCGCGCACCCTGCTGGCCGGGAACGGCGGCGGCTGGCGCGCGGACCCGGCGGTCACCGTCGAGGCCTGCCGCGAGGGTCGGGTTTGGGCGCACGGGCGCATCGCCGCGGTGCTGGACGGCGAGCCTCACCGCTTCGACCCGGACCTGCCGATCCGCTTCACGCCCTGCGCCTTCCGCGCGCTGGCGCCCCCCGCGGGCGAGGGCGGGTCCGCCGGGCCGGCGCGCCGCGCCGAGAGCGGGGCGGCGCTGGCCGCCGCCGCCGAGGGCGCCGGGCGGGCCGTGTCTTGAACGCTCCCGCCGATCCGGCCAAGGTCCGCCTCGTCCAGCTCAGCGACGTGCACTTCGGGTCCGTCGACCTGCCCGCCGCCGAGGCCGCCGCCGACTTCACCCGAGCTTGGGCGCCCGACCTGGTGGTTTTCACCGGCGACGTGACGCTGAACGGCCTCCCGCGCGAGTTCGAGGCGGGCAAGGCTTGGCTCGACGGCCTGCCCCGGCCGCTGCTGCACACGCCGGGCAATCACGACACGCCTTACTGGAACCTGGTGTTGCGCGCGCTGACGCCCTTCGCACGGTACCGGCGCTGGATCGGCGAGCCCCAGGACGGCGGGTGCGATCTTCCGGGTCTGCGCGTGCGGATGATCAACACTTCGCGCGGGGCCCAGCCCCGGCCCGACTGGTCCAAGGGGGCGATCAACCTCGACTTGTGCGAAGCGGCGGCGCGCGACTTGGCGGCGCAGGACCCGGGCGCCCTACGCGTGGTGGGCTGCCACCATCCGCTGGTGGAGATGCCGGGCGCTCCCGTGTCGGGCGGCGTCCACCGGGGCGAGACCGCCGCGCGCGTGCTGGCCGAGGGCGGGGTGGACCTGATCCTCACCGGCCACGTCCACGTGCCCTTCACCGCCGCCATCGCCCATCCGGACGGACACACCTACGCGGTGGGGGCGGGCACGCTTTCGACCCGCGTGCGCGGAACGCCGCCGGGCTTCAACCTGGTGGAAGCGGATGCGCGCACCATCACCGTCACCGCCCAGGGCTGGACGGGCTCCGAATACGAGCCCTGGCGGGTTTGGACGCTTGAGCGCCGGCCGCGGCCGGCCGCCGCGCCCGACTGACGGCGGGTCGGGAACTGCGACGCACGAAGGGCGGCGGACCGTGTGGTCCGCCGCCCTTCGCCGTTCAGCGATGCGCGTCCGCGCTAGATGCTGCGGCCGCGGATCAGGTGCATGACCAGGGACACCACGAACAGCACGATGAAGATCAGGAACAGGATCTTGGCGATGCTGGCAGCGCCCGCGGCGATGCCGCCGAAGCCCAGCACGGCGGCGATCAGGGCGATCACCAGGAAGATCAGAGCATAACGAAGCATCGACGTCCCTCCCATCCCGGGGGTCCGCCCCGGTCAGGTGGGGGCAACGCGACGCCGGCTTGGCCGTTCCGGCGCCGCGCCCTTGGGCCGCTCAGTTGGGCGGGGGATAGATGTAGGCTTCGCCCGCACCCGTGGCGGCGGCGTATTGGCGGCCCGCGAACTCCCAGTTCACGATCTTGTCGAACCAGGACTCGAGGTAGGCCTTACGGTCCTGCTTGTAGTCCAGGTAGTAGGCGTGCTCCCACACGTCCACACCCAGTATGGGCGCGCCGTCGCGCAGCAGGCCCGTATCGCCGTTCGAGGTGGCGTACACCTCGAGCGAGCCGTCCGGCTTGGCCTGCACCCAGGCCCAGCCGGAGCCGAACTGGCCCACTCCCGCCGCCACGAACTTGGCGCGCAGCTCGGCCAAGCCGCCGAAGCGCTCGACCGCCTGGGCGAGGTCGCCCGAAGGCTGGCCGCCGTTGGGCGACATGACGTTCCAGAAGAAGCCGTGGTTCCAGGCTTGGCCGGCGTTGTTGAACATCTTGGCCTGGGCGGCGTCGCCCGCCGAGGCGCGCACCAACTCCTCAAGGTTGGAAGCCGACTTCCCCGCGTCCTTCAGGAAGGTGTTCACGTTGGTGACGTAGGCTTGGTGGTGCTTGTCGTGGTGCGTGCGCATGGTCGTCTCCGAAACGGAGGGCTCCAGCGCGGCGTAGTCGTAGGGCAGGTCCGGCAAGGTGAAGGTGGTCATGGCCGCGGTCTCCGATGAAGGGCCGGCGGTCTCGCGGACCCCCGGCCCGGTGGACGGGTCAGCGCCGGGCGGGGCGCTTGGGATCGAGGAACATGCGCGTGACCACCCCGACCAGGGCGGGGTTGCGAAGCGCCACCAGCCCGGCCGCCACCGCGGCGGCGGCCGCGGCGACGGGCCGCTCGCGCGCGAGGTCGATCAGCCGATCCACGCTCAACCCGCCGCCGGCCGACTCGGGCCGGTGCTTGGACACGTCGCGCTTGGCCGGGCCGCCCTTGGCGCGCCGCGTCAGGATCAGGAAGCCCACGCCCGCCGCCACCGCGCAGATCAGCGCCACGACCGCCGAAGCGCCGGCGGGGGTCACGTAGGGTTTCAGCAGGGCGTAAATGGCGAAGCACAGGGCGACGACCGCCGACCCCGCCAGACCCAGGGCGGCCCCGGCGGCGGCGGCGGCCGCCAGCACGCGCTTGATCATCGGCGCGAACCGGAGATCAGCAGCCCCACCACGAAGCCCACGCCGAGCGCGGCGAAGGTGACGGTGAGCGGGCGCTCCTGCACCCGGTCCACCATGAAGGCGCGCGCCTCCTCGAGCTGGTCGCCCGCGAAGGCGGCCGCTTCCTTGCCGCCGTCGTGCACATGCTCGCCCACGTCGCCGAAGTGCTCGTCGAACAGATCGTGCGCCCGACGAGCGAGTCCCGGGGCCGATCGGCGCATGTGCTCGACGATGCGGCCCGCATCTTGGCGCAGGTCGCGATGGTCGTCCGCGGCCCGCTTCGCGTCACGGCCGAGCGTGGAGGAGAGACTGGGCATGTTTCCGCTTCAAATTGACCACACAGCGACGGCAAACGCGGCCGTAGCGGGGCGGTTCCCCGGCCGACGCCGACTTCAGGCCGCGGCGCGGGTGCGCGCCGGGTGGAAGAACAGCGCCTGGCCGATGGCGGCCTTCACCGTCTCCGGCTGGAACGGCTTGGTGATGAGGAAGGTGGGCTCCGGCCGCTCCCCCGTGAGCAGGCGTTCGGGGAAGGCGGTGATGAAGATCACGGGCACGTCGTAGCGGCCGAGTATGTCCTTCACCGCGTCTATGCCGGACGAGCCGTCCGCCAGCTGGATGTCGGCCAGCACCAGGCCCGGGGTGCGTCGGGCCACGGCGGCGACCGCTTCCGTGCGGGTGGCGGCCACGTCCAGCACCGTGTGGCCGAGTTCGCGCACCAGCGCCTCGATGTCGGTGGCGATCACCGGCTCGTCCTCGATGATGAGCACGTCCGTGGCCAGCTCCGCGTCGATCTCGTGCTGCGCTTCGGCGATCAGCCCCTCGATCTCGGCCCCGGAGGCGCCCAGGATCTGGCCGGCCTCCGAAGGATTGAAGCCCTCCAGGGCGGTGAGCAGGAACGCCTGGCGCGAGCGGGGCGCGATGCGCATCAGCCGCCGCGACGCGTCCTCCGCATGGCCGGCGAGGCTTTCGACGTTCTCCTCCGCCTCCAGGCGCGCGCCCGTGCCGCCCCAGATGGTGTGGAACACGTGGTAAAGCGCGACGCGGGGCGTGAGGTGCGGCGGCAGCGACCGTTCGCCCGCGGCCAGCGCCTCCAGAGAGGCGCGCACATAGGCGTCGCCGCCGGCCTGATCGCCCGTGAGTGCGCGTGCGTAGCGGCGCACGTACGGCAGGTGGGGGGCCAGGCGTTCCAGAAGACCCATGTCGCACTCCGGGGCGTTTGCAGCGTCTTGGGGCTAGCCCCGTGCGCAGTGAGTGTAGGACGCGTAGGGCCTGCGTCAAAGAGGCGCCTTCAATTTCCTTGCCGACCGGCGTGGGCCGACGTGGAACCGCACCGGAACGGCCACGTTAGGGCGCACTGACTTCTACTCACCCCGCGGGACTCCCGCGCGCATGCACGGCGGACATGGACCAGGCCCGGCGCGACCCGCCCTCTCCTGAAGACGAGCCTTCCATCGAGGAGGCGCGCCTGCGTCAGCAGGCCATCGGGGTGAAGCTTCGTCAGATGTTCGACGACATCGTCAACGAACCGGTGCCCGACGACTTCCTCGACATCCTGCGCCGGGCGGACGGGCCGACCGAGAAGAATGACTGACCTCGCGCGTTCCGGAGGCGTGGCCCGCGCCTTCGCACGAAGGTGAACGCGGTGCGGGAGGCGTCCCGCATGAGCATACGCGTGCGTTTGGCGCTGGCCCTGGCCATCGGCCTGACCCCCATACTGGTGCTGGGCGGGCTGCAGACCTTCAACGGATTCCGGCACGACGCGGTCGAGCGGCGGCAGAGTCTGGTGACCGCCGCCGAGCGCAGCGCCATGGGCGCCCGGGTGCGGGTGGAGGGCGCGGTCGCGCTCTTGGAGACGCTGACCCCCGAGACGATGGGGGTCGACTGCTCCCAGCGGCTGGCCGCCACCCTCGACCGGCTTGACGGCTACCGCAGCCTGATCCGGTTCAACGCCGCCGGCCGTGTCCAATGTGCGGCGGGCCCGGTGCCGCAGGACGGGTCGCGCGCCGCCAGCGACTGGTTCCGCAGCCTGGAGGCGGGCCGGCCCCTGACGGTGGCCAAGGCGGCGGACCTGGCGAAGCCCTCCTTCCTGGCCGCGGTGCGGGTGGAGGACGCCGGTCACCGCTTCCAGGGGGTGATGGCGGCGGTGCTGCCCTTGTCCGTGCTGCGCCCCGACCTGGGCGACCCGACCTTGCCGCCCGGCACGGAGGTGGCGCTGACCGACTCCCAGGGCCGGCTCCTGTTGCAAACGCACCCGGGCGCCTTCGCGGCCCCGCCCGCGGGCTGGGCCGCGGACGCGTTGCGGCGGGGTGCGGCCGTGTACCAGGCGCGCGACGCGTCCGGCGGGAACCGCGCCTACGCCGGAGCTCCCCTGGTGGGGGGCGACGTGTTCGTGGTGCTGTCCTCGCCGTCCCCGAACCTGTGGTCGTGGGCGCGGTTGAACCCCTTCGCCAGCATCATCCTGCCGCTCCTGGCCTGGGTCACGGCCTGGGCGGTGGTGTGGTTCGTGGCCGACCGGGTGATCATCCGCTGGCTGGCCTACCTGGAGCGCATCGCCGGCCTGTACGCCAAGGGCCGGTTCTCCGTGCGCGCCGTCCAGGCCCACCACGCCCCCGCCGAGATCCGCACCCTGGCGCTGACCCTGGACGCCATGGCGGACGCGATCGTCGCCCGCGACCAGTCGCTGCACGTGTCCCTGGGCCAGAAGGACGCGCTGATGCGCGAAATCCACCACCGGGTGAAGAACAACCTCCAGGTGATCACCAGCCTGCTGAACATGCAGCAGCGCGCCCTGACGGACCCGGCGGCGCGGGCGGCCATGTACGACACGCGCCAGCGCATCACCGCCCTGGCCCTGATCTACCGTGCGCTCTACCAGAGTCCCGACCTGCGGCGGGTGGACGTGCGCCAGTTCCTGGAGGAGCTGATCGCCCAGCTGGTGGCGGGGGAGGGCGGCCGCCCCTCGCCCGTACGCACGGAGCTGGACGCGGACGATCTGGAGATCGACCCGGACAAGCTGGCCCCCCTGGCCCTGTTCGCGGTGGAGGCGATCACCAACGCCCGCAAGCACGCCTTCGCCGGCGGCGGCGGCATGATCCACGTGGTTTTCCGCGTGCGCTCGGACGAGATCATGCTGGAGATCTCCGACGACGGCCGCGGCGGTGGGGAGGACGAACCGGGTCCCGCGGGGGTGGGCCGCACGCTGATGACCGCCTTCGCCCGCCAACTCCGCGGCCGCGCGGAGGTCGAGTCCGGCGGCGGGAGCCTTGGGGGGTACGTGTCGCGCCTGACCTTCCCGCTGCCCGAGCCGCCCCCGCCCAGCGAGCCGGACGTGCTGCGCCATCCTTTCGGGAACCAGGCCGCGGCCTGACTGTTTCATCGGGTCAACACGGGAATTTCGCCATGCGCCGCATCTTCGTCCTGGCCGCCGCCTTCGCCGCCTGCGCCGTCGCCGCTTGCAACACCGTCGGCGGCGCCGGCCAGGACGTGAGCGCCGCCGGCCACGCCGTCACCGACACGGCCAACGACGCCAAGCACTGACGTCGGCGCGTTCCCGTCCGGGCTCCGCCGACCTTAGCGGGTTGGTAAGCCCGAGGCGCCAGGGTGGGCGCGCCTGGGCCCTGCTCTCCGAGCGCCGGTCGTCGGGCGTGCGGGAAGCGTGGGCCCACGGCCGCCGCCTCCGGACCAGGAGCCGATGGAGCGCGCCCCCATTCAGAACGACGCGCTTCGGCGCCGCGGCTATGACTTGGCGGAGAACGCGGTGGCGCGGCTGCGCCGGGCCGGCGTGGTCGTGTCGCCCCTCAACTTCGAACTCTGGTTCCGCGCGGAGGAGCACCCGGAGGGGCCCCTGGCCTCGGAACTGACGCGACTGGAGTGCGACGAGACGCCGGTGACCGAGGCGGTCAGCCTGGAGCTCGCCGCGCGTTTCCTGCCCGACCACCGTATGGTGCGGGAGGCCCGCGAAAGCGGTGAACAGCTCGCCCAGCAGTTGGAAGCCGCCAACCGCGCCCTCCACAACGCGCAGACGAGCCAGCGCACCTTCGGCCTCAACCTCGTCGCCGGGGCCGAGGCGTTGGAAGGCGCGCAGGACCCGGGCGGGGTGCGGCGCGTGGTGGCCCACCTGGTGGCCTCCACCCGGCGGGCCCGCGCCGACGCCGAGTCCCTCGGCCGCGAGCTGGAGGCGGCCACCGTCGAGGTGAACCGGCTGCGCGACCACATGGAGATCATCCGCCGCGAGGCGCTCACGGACGCGCTCACCGGCCTGCCCAACCGCAAGGCCTTCGACTCCGCCCTGGCGCGCGCCTGCGCCTCGGGCGAGCCGGTCACCCTGGCCATGCTGGACGTGGACCATTTCAAGAGCTTCAACGACGCCTGGGGTCACGCCACCGGCGACCAGGTGCTCAAGTTCGTGGCGGCCATGATCGGCCGGGTGGGACCCGCGCCGCGCTTGGCGGCCCGGTATGGAGGGGAGGAGTTCGCCGTGCTGTTCCCGGGAGAGTCGCCCGAAGTGGCGGCGGCCGACCTGCGCGGCATGCAGGACACCATCCGCACCCGGCTGCTCACGCGGCGCACCACGGGCGAGCAGCTGGGCTCGGTCACCGTCTCCGTCGGCCTGGCCACCGGGCTGGGCGACACCTTGGCCGACCTGCTGGAACGGGCGGACGCCGCCTTGTACGCCTCCAAGCGCAACGGCCGCGACCGGCTGACCCTGGCTCCCGCGGTCGCGGCGCCGCTCGTCAAGGCCGGCTGAGCCGCTCCGACCGGAACGGACCCCGGGCGGGCGGTCCGCCGCCGCCCGCCGGGCTTGACGCGCGCCGGAGCGCACGCCTAAGCACGACCCGCGACAGGTTCCCCGGAAGGGGATCAAAAGGGAACTCCGGTGCAGCGCCGGGGCCGCCCCCGCGACTGTGAGCGGATAGCCTGCCCGTCACGCGCCACTGGGCGAACCCTCCCTCGCGGGAGGCGGAACCTGGGAAGGCGACGGGCGTCGGCCGTGACCCGCGAGCCAGGAGACCTGCCCGTCGCGGCTGTCGACCCTGCGGACGGGGTGCGCCGCGCGGTACGGGTGTTTTCTCCCGATGACGGCGACCGAACCTCCGCGCCCCCGGCGCGGACGGGCGAGCGCGCGTGCGGCTGCGGCCGGCGGGCGGGCGCGCGTTCGCGGCGTGAGCGCGGTCCCGCCGACGTTCTCGAGGAGCCGCCATGCGCCGCAAACCCATCCCCGCCCCCGTTCCCGCCTGGACTTGCGTCCTGGCCGTCCTGGCCGCCGGTCCCGTCCACGCCGCCGCCGGGGCTCCGGCGGAGGAGGTTCCGCCCGCCGCGTCCAGCCCCGACCTGGCGGGCGCGGACGCCGCCAACGCCCCGCCGGAGGTGGTGGTGGTCGCCGGCCGCACCGAGCAGGCCGCAGACGCGGTGGGCCAGTCGGTCACGGTGCTCACCCTGCCGCAGTTGCGCGCCGACCAGGAACTGGTGGTGTCCGACATCCTGGCGCGCACGCCGGGCGTGACGATCTCGCGCACGGGCGGCCCGGGCGAGGTCACCAGCCTGAACATCCGCGGAGCCGGCAACGACGAGACGGCCGTGCTGATCGACGGGGTCAAGCTCAACGACCCGTCCTCCATCGGCGCCGCCTTCAACTTCGCCGACCTCCTGGTGTCGGACATCTCGCGGGTTGAGGTGCTGCGCGGCTCCCAGTCCGTGTTGTACGGCAGCCAGGCCATTGGCGGGGTCGTCAACATCGTCACCGCCGACCCGACCCGGCCCTTCCAGGGCGACGCCCAGGTGGAGGGCGGAAGCTACGGCACGCTCTACGCCAAGGCCGGGACGGGCGGGCGCGAGGGTCCGCTCACCTGGCGGCTGGCCGCGAACACCTACACGACGGACGGGATCTCCGCCTTCGACCGGCGCCTGGGCGGGCGCGAGAACGACGGCTACCAGAACACGGGCGTGAGCGGGCGGCTGGGCTACGCCTTCACCCCCGACCTGTCGGTGGACCTGCGCGCGGTCTACGTGGACGCCAAGAACAGGTTCGACGGGTTCGAGCCGCCGAACTACACCCTCGGCGACGACGCGGAAAGCGGCCGCACCCGCGAGTTCGTGGGCTATTCGGGCGTGAACCTCGGCCTGTTCGGCGGCCGGCTGCAGAACCGCCTCGCCGGCCAGTACACCCTGACCCAGCGTGACAACCGCGACCCGCTGAACGAGCCTGTCGACAAGACTTTCGACGGCCGCGGGGCGGACGCCCGTGTCGAGTACGAGGGGAGCTTCGCCATCGCCCAGGGCTGGCGCGCCGTGTTCGGGGCCGAGCACGAGCGTTCGTCCCTCGCCACGTCACCGAACTACAGCCAGGATTTCGAGCCGTTGCCGCCCCTCAAGGCGCACAAGAGCGAGGACGACGGCTACGGCCAGCTCCAGGCGGAGGTGGCGCCCGGGCTCAACCTCACCGGCGGGGTGCGCTACACGGGCGACTCGAGCTTCGGCGGCCACGCCACGGGTCAGGCCTCGGCGGCGTGGAGCCTGTTCGGCGCAGGCACGGTCCTGCGCGCCAGCTTCGGCCAGGGCTTCAAGGCGCCCAGCCTGTACCAGCTCTACTCCCCCTACGGGAACGGCGGCCTGCGGCCCGAAACCTCCAACGGCGGGGACGCGGGCGTGGAGCAGCGCTTCTGGTCGAACCGAGCCAGCGTTCAGGCCACGTACTTCCGGCGCGACAGCGACCAGTTGATCGCCTTCGCGTCCTGCCCGCCCGGCGCCGGCGGGCGCTGCGTCGCCCAGCCCGGGGGTTATTACGACAACACCGCCCGCGCCCGCGCCCAGGGCGTGGAGGTGCAGGGCGCCGTGCGGCCGCTGGAGGGGGTGGACGTCACCGCCAACTACACGTGGACGGACGCCACCGACCGCTCGCCCGGGTCGAGCACCTTCGGCCGGGAGCTGGCGCACCGCCCGCGCGACACCGCCAACCTCGGCGCGAGCTATCTGTGGCCGATCAAGCTGACCACGGGGGTGGCGCTGCGCTATGCGGGCCGCAGCTTCGACGACCAGGCGAACTCCACGCGGCTGAAGAGCTACACCCTGATCGACCTGCGCGCCTCCTACCCGCTGGGCCACGGCCTGGAGATCTACGGCCGCATCGAGAACCTGGCGGACTACAAGTACGAGACCGTCTACGGCTACGGAACGCTCGGGCGCGCCGCCTACGGCGGCGTCAGGGCGACCTTCTGAGCGGGGGAGGGCGGCCCGTCGTGACCTCCACCCGCCGCACGGTCGCGGTCGCCGCCCCCGCCCTGCTCCTGGCGGCGGGCGCGCGGGCGCCCGCGCCGCGGCGGGTGGTGTCGCTCAACCCCTGCCTGGACGCGATCCTGGTGGAGGTGGCCGACCGGTCGCAGATCGCGGCCTTGAGCCACTTCTCCCGCAGCCCCCACGACTCCACCATCGCCGCGCTCGCGCGGACCTTCCCGCAAAGCTACGAGAGCGCGGAGGAGGTGCTGGTGCTGCGGCCGGACCTGGTGCTCGCCAGCCGCCACTCCTCCCCCGCCACCCGCGCGGCGCTGGCGCGCTTCGGCGCCCCGGAGGAGCTGTTCGGCGTTCCCGCCACCGTCGAGGCCAGCCTGGAGCAGGTCGCGCGCGTCGCCCGGCTGGTGGGCCATGCCGAGCGCGGCGCGGCGCTGACCGCGCGCATCCGGGCCGCCCTGGCCGCCGCCGCCCCGCCCGCGGGCGCCCGGCCCCTGTCGGCGCTCGTGTTCCAGCCCACGGGGCTGGTCGCCGGCCGGGGCACGCTCATGGACGACATGCTCAGGCGCACGGGCTTCGTGAACGTCGCCGCGCGCTACGGTGTCACCTCCTGGGGCGTGGTGTCGCTGGAGCGCCTCCTGGCCGACCCGCCCGCCGTGCTCCTGTCGGACGCGCCCGAGCCCGGGGCCCCCGCCTGGGCCGAGCGGGTGGTCACCCATCCGGCGCTGGCGGCGGTGGCGGGCCGCATGGCGCGCGGCGTGTTCCCCGAGCGGCTGCTCTACTGCGGCGGGCCCGCCCTGATCGACTCCGCCCGCACCCTGGCCGCCGTGCGCCGACGCCTGGAGGGCCGCGCGTGACGCCCCCGTCGCGCCCGCGGTTGCTGCTGGGGCTGATCCTCGTGCTGGCGGTGTTGGCGGCGGCCTCCCTGGCGGCGGGGCGCGTGTGGGTGCCCCTGCCGTCGTGGTTCGCCCACGGCGACCCCCGCAGCGCGGTGGTGCTGGGGTTGCGCGCGCCGCGCACGGTGCTGGGCGTGCTGGTGGGGGCGAGCCTGGGCCTCTGCGGCGCGGCCTTGCAGGGCTACACCCGCAACCCCCTGGCCGACCCGGGCCTGCTGGGGGTGTCCGCCTGCGCGGCGCTGGGATCGGTGCTGACCCTGTATTTCGGCCTGGCCGCCGCGACGCCCTGGCTGCTGCCGGCCGCCGCCGTGACCGGCGCCCTGATCGGCATCGGCGCCCTGCTGCTGCTGGCGGGGGCGACGGGGGGCGTGGTCACCTTCGTGCTGGCGGGGGTGGTGCTGTCCACCCTGGCGGGGGCGGGGGTGGCGCTGGCGCTGAGCCTGGCCCCCAGCCCCTGGGCGGCGGGGGAGATCGTCGACTGGCTGCTGGGCTCCCTGCAGGACAGGAGCTTCCAGGAGGTGGAGTGGGCCGCGCCGTTCGCCGTCGTCGGCTGCGCCCTGGTGCTGGCCACCGGCCGCGCCCTGGACGCCCTGACCCTGGGCGAGGCGGGGGCGCGCACCCTCGGGGTCGACCTCGGCCGCACCCGGCTGCTGCTGGCGTTGGGGGTGGGGCTGGCCACGGGCGGATGCACGGCGGTGACGGGCGAGATCGGCTTCGTGGGGCTGATCGTGCCCCACCTGCTGCGGCCGCTGGCGGGGGCGCGGCCGGGGCGGCTGCTGCTGCCCAGCGCGCTGGGCGGCGCGGTGCTGGTGCTGCTGGCCGACATCCTGGTGCGCCTGACCCCCGCCGCCCAGGAGGTGAAGCTGGGCGTGGCGCTGACGGCGGTGGGGGCGCCCTTCTTCCTGGCGCTGCTCGTCTCGATGCGCCGGCGCCTCGCATGACGGGCGCGGGGGCGGAGGCGGAGACGGAGACGTTGGCGGCGGAGGGCGTGCGGGTGGCGCTGGGCGGCCGCCCGGTGCTGGACGGCGTGGACGCCCGCTTCCGCAGGGGCGAGGTGACGGCGGTGCTGGGGCCCAACGGCGCGGGCAAGTCCACCCTGCTGGCGTGCCTGGCGGGCCTGCGCCGGCCGGACGCGGGCAGAGTGAGGCTGGACGGCCGCGAGGTCGCGTCCCTGCCCGCCCGCGAGCGCGCCCGGCGGATGGCGGTGCTGCCCCAGTCCCAGGAGATCGCCTGGGCGGTGGACGTGGAGACGCTGGTGGGCCTGGGCCGCCTGCCGCACCTCGGCCCCTGGGGCGGCAGGCCCGGGACGGCGGACCGGGCGGCGGTGGAGCGGGCGCTGGCGCGCACCGCCACCGTCGGCCTGCGCACGCGGCTGGCCACCAACCTCTCGGGCGGCGAGCGCGGACGCGTGCTGATCGCCCGCGCCCTGGCCGGCGAACCCGACTGGCTGCTCGCGGACGAGCCGCTGACGGGGCTGGACCCCGGCCACCAGTTCGACGCCTGCGATCTGCTGCGCGCGGCGGCGGCGGAGGGGGGCGGGGTGGTGGTCACCCTGCACGACCTGTCGCTGGCCGCGCGCGTGGCCGACCGGGTGCTGGTGCTGGCCGGCGGTCGCGTCGCCGCCGCGGGCCCGCCGGCCCAGGCGCTCACCGCCGCCCTGCTGGGGCGGGTGTACGGCGTGGAGACGCAGGTCGAGCCGGGCCCGGCAGGCCTGGCGATCACCGTGCTGGGCCGCCTGGGCGAGCCCGGGGGTGAAGCAGCCGACGCCCAAGGGAGAACCCCCGGCCGGTGACGCGGCCGCGGCCAAGCGTCGCGTCCGCCCTCCGCGCCGCCCTGTTTACGCCCTGTTGGCCGTCCGCGGCCCAGCTTGGGCCATGGCAGCCTCCGTTCAGCCTTCCGATGCGGTTCCCCGGCGACTGAGCGCGCCCGCGGCCGCCCTGCTGCTGGGCCTCGCCTACTTCGCCGCCGCCCACCTGTGCCTGTCCCTGCCGCGGGACCACGGGCGGGTCGCGCCGATCTGGATCGCCAACGCGGTGGCGCTCGCGGCGCTGGTCCGCAGCCCGCCCCGGCGCTGGCCGCTGCTGGCCGGGGCCTGCCTGGCGGGAAACCTGACGGCGAGCCTCGCCTTCCCTCCCGTTTCGCCGATCAACCTCGTGCTGCCCGAGTGCAACCTCGTCGAGTACCTGTCCGCCGCCGTCCTGTTGCGCCGCTGGATGGGGCCCGATCCCCGGGTGGGCGACGCGCGCCAGTTGGGGGCGCTGGCGCTGGTGGGCGCGGCCTGCGGCCTCGCCAGCGCCGCTCTAGCGGGGCTGGTGCTGCGCTGGACGACGCCCTCGGCGGCGACGGTCGTGATGCAGACTTGGGCGCTCGCCCATCCGCTGGCCCTGGTGCTGTTCACCCCCTGCTTCCTGATCCTCGCCCGGCCGCGCGCCCACCTGGCGGAACGGCCCGCCACCCTGCGCGCCGTGCTGTCCCTGTTGCTGCTGGTCGCCTGCTCCGTGCTGGTCTTCTCCCAAACGCGCGCGCCCCTGCTGTTCCTCGCGCCTCCCGCCCTGCTGTTCGTCAGCCTGGAGCTCGGCGTGTTCGGCGCGGCGCTGGGCGTGCTGGTGGTGGCGGTGGTGGCGGTGGTGGCGACGCTGAGCGGGCGGGGCCCGATCACCCTCACCCAGGGCGGCCACCTGGAGCGGGACGCGGTTCTGCAGGTGTTCCTGCTGGTGTCGCTGCTCTCCAGCCTGCCCGTGGCCGGCTTGCAGGCGCGCCGCCGCCGGTCGGAGGCCGCCGCCCTCGCCGAAGCGGAGCGCGCCACCCGCGCCGAGGCCGCCGCCGCCCGCAGCGAGGCGCGCTATCGCCTGCTGGCCGACAAGGCCACGGACGCCATCGCCACCTTCGGCCTGGACGGGCGGCTGACCTACCTTTCGCCGTCGGTCGCCGCCGTGACCGGTTACGCTCCCCACGAGATGGTCGGGCGGTCCGGGCGGCGCTTCATCCATCCGGACGATTATCCGGCGGTGGCCGCCGCCATCGGCGACCTGGCCTCCGGCGCGCGCGCGCCCGGCACGCCCATCGAGTACCGGCTTCGTCGCAAGGACGGGAGCTGGATGTGGGTCCAGGTCAACCCGCAACCCGTCCGCGGCGAGGCGGACGGATCGACCAGCTTCGTGGACGTCGCCCGCGACGTCACCGCGCGCAAGCTGATGGAGGTCGAACTGGAGGCGGCCCGCGCCGAGGCCCTGGCCGCCGCCGCCGCCAAGGCCGAGTTCCTCGCCAACATGAGCCACGAGCTGCGCACGCCCCTGACCGCGGTCCTGGGCTTCGCCGACCTCCTGGCGCAACAGCCCGAACTGTCCGTCGACTCGCGCCGCTACCTCGACCGGGTGCGCACCGCCGGCAAGTCGCTGCTCACCACGGTGAACGACGTGCTCGACTTCTCCCGGCTGGAAGCGGGGCACGTGGACGTGTCGCCCTGGCCCACCTCGCCGGCCGAGCTCGCACGCGAGGTGGTCGCCATGTTCGACGTTCAGGCCGCCGCCAAAGGGTTGGCCCTGCGCGCGACCGGGCTGGAGCTTCTGCCGCCGCTGGTGGACGTCGATCCCGACCGGGTGCGCCAGGTGCTGGTCAATTTCGTGGGCAACGCGGTGAAGTTCACCGAGCGCGGCGAGGTGCGGCTGGAGCTCGCCCACGCGGACGGGCGGCTCCGCGCGGCGGTGGTCGACACCGGGCCGGGCATCGACGCCGAACGCGTCGGCCAGCTCTTCCAGCGCTTCTCCCAGGTGGACGCGTCCAGCACCCGCCGCCACGGCGGCACGGGGTTGGGCCTGGCGATCTGCAAGGGCCTGGCCGAGGCCATGGGCGGAAGCGTGTCGGTGGAGAGCCGCCGGGGCGAGGGCTCGACCTTCGGCTTCGAGCTTCCCGCCGTTCCGTCGCAGATGGCGGCCGCGCCCGCGGCGGAGGAGGCGCCCCCCGCGCCCGACCGGGGCGGGCGCGTGCTGGTGGCGGACGACTCGGCCCCGAACCGCGAGCTGGTCAAGGCGGCGCTGGCCCCCTTCGGCCTGGCGCTCGAGCTGGTCGAAGGCGGGGCGGAGGCGGTGGAGGCCGCGGCCCTGCGCGGCTTCGACCTGATCCTGATGGACCTGCGCATGCCCGGCGTGGACGGCCGCCAGGCCGCCGGGGCCATACGCGGCGGCGGCGGTCCCAACCGCGCCACGCCCATCGTCGCCTTCTCCGCGGACGCCCTGGCCGACCCCGGGCCGCTGTTCGACGGCGTGCTGGCCAAGCCGCTCTCCCCCCTGGACCTGGTGCGCACCCTCGCGGCGCACCTGTCGCGTCCCGATCCCCACCCGTGCGCCCTCCCGGAGACCCATGCCGCCGCTTGACGCCTCCCGCCCCCGCGTGTTCGTCGCCGAGGACGACCCCGCCATCCTCGAACTGCTCACGGTCCGTCTGGACCTGGCGGGCTACCTGGTGGGAACCGCCCGCGACGGGGCGGAGGCGGTCGAGCGCCTGGCGGGTTTCCGCCCGGGCCTGGCGGTACTGGACGTGAACATGCCCCGGCTCGACGGTTTCGGCGTGCTGCGGTTCATGCGCGCGCGCCCGGCCCTGGCGTCCACGCCCGTGCTCATGCTCACCGCGCGCAACGCCCCTTCCGACATCGCCTGCGCGCGGAGCGAAGGGGCGGACGACTACGTATGCAAGCCGTTCGACGATAAGGCGCTGCTCATGCGGGTGGCGCGCCTCGTCGGACGCCGCCGTCCGGGCGCCCCGCCCAAGCCGCCCCGCCCCGTCGCCGTGCCCGAGACGGTGGACGACGACGTCTTCCTGATCTGACGCCCTCCGGCGGGGGCGCGGCGTCGGTCAGGAAGGCGAGTGGACCGGATCGGCGGCCACGCGCTTGCGAAGACCCACGAAGCCCAGGATCAGCACCACCACCGCGATGAAGGCGGAGGGCAGGAAGCCCGTGCGGGTGCAGAACTCCAGCACCAGGAACAGCAGCATCGCGGCGATGCCCAGGGAGCCCCATTTCACCAGGCCGTTGAACGCCCGGTAGGTCGAGACCTGCTCGGTCATCTCCATGGTCTCGGGAGAAACGGGACCGTCGGTTTCGCCGAGGTTGGGGGTGGAGGCGGTGTCGGCCATGGCGAAACATCCTGCGGGCGCGCGCGAGGTCGCGCGGGCGGTCGCGGCCTCGCGGCCGGGGAAACATCCTCTTTCTATAGCGGGGTGGGCGGCCTGCTCAAGCGCCGGTCCGCGCCCGCGCGGACGGATCAGCGCGCGGGCGCCCCGGCCAGGAGCCCTCCCAGCGGGTCCTCGCCTTCCGCCGGGGCGGCGGGCGCCGCGGGGAGGGACGAGGCCGCGCCTTCCGCCTTCAGGCGCTGGACGAGGTCGTAGGACAGCCAGCCGTCCGCGGGCAGGCCGCGGGCCTGTTGCCAGGCCCGGGTGGCGCGGCGGGTGCCCGCGCCCAGCACCCCGTCGATGGTCCCGGGGTCGAAGCCGGCCCTGAGCAGGGCGGCCTGCGCCGCCGTCCGGTCCGCCTGGGTGGTGGGTTTGTCCGCCGGCCAGGGCTGCACCAGCGGGCCGCCCCCGCCGATCCGGTCGGCCAGCAGGCCCACGGCCAGGGCGTAGCTCACCGAATTGTTGTAAGCGCGGATGGCGTAATGGTTGGGCCAAGCCAGGAAGCCCGGGCCGAGGCGCCCCATGGGCAGCAGCAGACGCGCGGGCTCCGCCTGGTCCGCCGGGCGCAGGGCGCCGCCGTCCGCCGTCGCCACCCCCAGCGCCCGCCAGTCGGCCCAGGACCGGGCGTCCGCGTCCGCCAGGGCGTAGTCGAAGCCGGCGCGGGGCACGGCCACCTCGCGCGCCCAGCCCTCCCCGGTGCGCCAGGCGGCCTTGCGGCGCAGGAAGTTGGCGGAGGAGGCCAGGGCGTCCGGGGCCGAGCTCCAGATGTCCACGCGGCCGTCGCCGTCGCCGTCCGCGCCGTAGGCGGCGTAGTCCTGCGGGGTGAACTGGGTCTGGCCCATGGCGCCGGCCCAGGAGCCGCGCAGCTCCTCGCGGGTGGCCGTCCCCGCCGCGATCAGCCGAAGGGTGGAGATGAGCTGCGCTTCCGCCCAATCGCGCCGGCGGCCCTGGGCGGCCAGGGTGGCGAAGGCGCGCACCACGTCGTGGTCGCCCTGGAAGCGGCCGTAGGCGCTTTCCATGCCCCAGATCGCCACCAGCACCTCGGCGGCCACGCCGTAGCGGGCGGCCGACGGGTCGAGCCAGGCGGAGGTCGAGACGCGCTTGGACCGCCCGGCCGACACCTGCCCCGCCGACACGGCGGAGGCGAGGTACTCGCTGATGGGCTTGGAGAACTCGGGCTGGCGCGCGTCGGCCGCCACCACCTCCGGCGCGGGAACGAGCCCCGCCAGCTCCAGCGCGAGGAAGTCGGCGGGCAGGCCCGCGGCCAGCGCCTTGGCGCGGAAGGCCGTCAACCAGGCCTGGAACTGCGCGGAGTTGGGCGTCGCCCCGTCCCCTCCCGGCCTGGCGCCCAGGCTCGCATAGGGGATCGGCGGCAGGACGGGGATCACCGCCGATCCCAGGGCCGTGCTGAGGAAGGCGCGCCGGTGCATGGGTGCGGTTTAGCCCGCTTCGCCCTTGCGCGCGACCGAAACGGCGTTCCTGGCGTCCGCGCGGAAGGGCCTCCACCCCGCACGGCCGCGTTGACAGGGACGGGCCGCAGCCCTAGGAACGCGCCCTCCCACACGGCCCCGATCGGCGGTCGTGCTCCAGGTTGCGCCCTCGCGCAGTCGTCACACGCGTCCGGGTCAGATCAAGGTCATGAAGGTCCGCAGCTCCCTCAAGTCGCTCAAGAGCCGTCACAAGGACTGCAAGATCGTGCGCCGTAAAGGCGTGATCTTCGTGATCAACAAGACGGACCCGCGCTTCAAGGCCAAGCAGGGCTGATCGCCCGCTGAAGCCGCCCTCGGTGGCGGCCTCCCCGGCGGGGCGTCCCTGCGCCGTGCTGTTCGACGTGGGCAACGTGATCGTGCGTTGGGACCCGCGCACGCTCTACAGCAAGATCTTTCCCGACCCGGCCGAGCGCGACGCCTTCCTGGCGGACGTGTGCACCATGGCTTGGCACACCGAGCACGACCGCGGCCGCTCCTTCACCGAGGGCGCCGACCTGCTGGTGGCCGAGCACCCGGAACACGAGGCCGCCATCCGCGCCTGGTGGAACCGGTGGGAGGAGATGTTCTCCGGCGCGATCGCCGAAACGGAGGCGGTCATGCGCGACCTGCACGCGCGGGGCGTTCCGATCCATGGCCTGACCAACATGTCGCCGCAGGCTTGGCCCGGCGTGCAGGCCATGAGCGACGTGTTCGCCCTGTTCGACACGGTGGTCGTTTCCGGCGACGAGGGGCTGGTCAAGCCGGACCCGGCCATCTTCGCCCTGGTCTGCGAACGCACGGGACTGGCGCCCGGCGACCTGCTGTTCGTGGACGACAACGCCGACAACATCCGCGAGGCCCAGGCGCTCGGCTTCGCCACGCACCGCTTCGACGACCCTGCGGCCTTGCGTCCCGCCCTGGCGGCGGCCGGCCTGTTGTGAGCGGGAAGGGGCGCGTCTAGGGTCCGCCGCTCCCCGCCGCCCCCCCGCCCCCGCCGGAGCTCGCCCGCATGGCCGACGACGCGTCCTTCCACGCCGAAGCCGATTTCGACAACACCGACCCGGACGTGCTGACCGCCGCCGCCCAGGGCCGGCTCAAGTCGATCATCGAGCGCATCGAGCGGCTGGAGGTGGACAAGGCGGCGGTGTCCGAGGACCTCAAGCAGGTCTACGCGGAGGCCAAGGGCGACGGGTTCGACACCAAGATCCTGCGCAAGGTCGTGCGGCTGCGCAAGCAGGACAAGGTCAAGCGCCAGGAGGAGGAGGCGCTGGTCGACCTCTACCTGTCGGCCATCGGCGGCCTCTGAAACGCTCCTGAAGCGTAAGGACGAGAGCCCCTACGCCGCCGCCCGCGAGGCCGCGCGCCGGCGGGCGCTCAATGCGCTGAAGCGCGCCCGCCGCCAGGCGGACAAGGCGGGCGTGGAATTGTCCGAGTGGGAGGGCGGCTTCCTGGAGGACGTGGCCGCGCGGGTGCGCACCCACGGTCGCGCCTTCGCCGACCCGGAGAAGGGCGCCCCCGGCCAGGCCCTCTCGGCCCTCCAGGCGCGCAAGCTGAAGGAGATCGCGGCCAAGGCGCGCGAGGAGCCGTCCGCCTCCGGCGCGCGCGCAGCGGAGGGAACCGGACGGCGGCCGAACCGCTCCGGCTTCAAGCGCCGCCGACAGGAGTCCCCCATGGCCGAACCCGAAGCCCCGGAACCCGCCGACGGCGAGGACGGCGCACCGGCGCCGTCCGCCACCGAGCTGATCGTCGAAGGCCACCTCGGCCCGGGCGGCGACCCGGTCGAGGGATCGGACGACGAAGCCTGACCCCGGCCCGGGCGGGCGTCTCCACACCGTCACGCTCACCGGCTAGGGAGGACGCCCCTCAGCCGAGAAGTCCGTCCCGATGATCCCGCCCGTGCGCGTCGCCCTCCTCGCCGTCCTGCTGTCGACCGCCGCCGCCGTTCCCGGGCGGACCCAGGCGCCCGCGCCCGGCCGCTTCCCCGCCGCGCGCACGGGCGACGCCAAGCCGCTGGACCAGAGCGGCACGCGCGTGCCGGGCTATCTCAGCCCGGACCGCAGGCCCGACACCTTCGCCATGCTGCCGCCCCCGCCCGTCCCCGGCTCCGGTACGCCGGCGGACGAGTTGGACCGGACCGCCTACCTCCAGACGCGGGCGCTCAAGGGCACGCCCCGCTGGGCCCTGGCCACGGCGGACGCCCAGGAGAGCGCGGCGGCGGCCGCCGCCGATTACGACTGCGTGCTGGGGCTGGACCTCACCCCCGAGCGCGCGCCGGCGCTCCTGCACCTGCTGACCCGCGTGCGGGCGGACGCGGGGGCGATCACGAGCTACGCCAAGAACCGCTTCCAGCACCCGCGCCCGTTCGTGACCTACGGCGGCCCCATCTGCACGGAAGCGGACCGGGACGGGGTGGCCCACAGCTGGAGCTATCCCAGCGGCCACACCACCATGATGTGGAGCATGGGGCTGGTCATGGCCGAGCTCGCCCCCGACCGCGCTTCCGACATCCTCTCGCGCGCCCGCGCCTACGGCGAGAGCCGGGTGGTGTGCGGCGTCCACACGGTGAGCGACGTGGAGGAAGGGCGCACCAACGCTTCGGCGGTGGTGGCCGTGCTCCACGCGGATCCGCAGTTCCGCGCGGACCTGGAGACCGCCCGGCGCGAACTGGCCGCCCTGCGCGCCCGGCCGGACGCGCACGTCCCGTCCGGGCGCATGTGCGTGGCCGAGCGCGAGGCCATGGCGCGCACCCCCTGGCTGCCGGTCAAGGCCGCCGCCCCCGCGAACCCCGGCCCGCCCTCGCGCTGACCGCCGGCCGGGGGCGCGGCGCGAAGCGCAGACCCTCGAACAGGACGACGCGGCGCACGCGCCCGCCGCCCAGGTCGACGGTCGCCGTCTCCTCCCGTGCGATCCGGCCGAAGTCGGCTTTCGCCTCCCGTGTCCAGCGCAGGGAGGCGAAGGCCACGCGCCCGCCCGTCGCGGGGGTGAGCGGCGACTCGATCTCCGCCTGGTTGAGCGCGCGCGCCTCGTGCACCCACATGCGCAGGGGCGGCCCCGCCGTTCCGCCGAAGCGCCCTGCGCCGTAGTAGGACAGGGCGTTGAAGGCGAAGCGGTCGTCCACCGCCACCGCGTCCACCGGCCCGTCCGCGGCCGCGCGACGCGCATAGGCGGCCACTTCCTGCGTGGTGGCGCGCCAGCCGCGCGCGCGCTTGAGCGAGGCGCCCAGCCCCGCCCTGTCCGCCAGCGCCGGGTCCGCCGCCGCCAGCAGGAAGGCCGCCGCCAGCACCGCCTGCGCTCCGAGCCCGACCGCCCTCCACGTCCCCCGCCCCGGCCGCGACAGCCAAGCCCCCGCCGCCACCGCGCCCGAGACGTAGGCGGCCGCGGCCCAGTTGGCGTTGGCGCGCGCGACGGCCGCCTCCGCGAGCACGATCAGGAGCGGCGGCAGGGTGAAGGCGGCCAACAGGCCGTCCGTCGCCGTCCAGCGCCGGCGCCGCGACAGGCTCAGGGCCGCCCCGACGCACAGGGCGGCGAAGGGGACGGGGCCGAACACGACGAACTGGCCGGCGACGAAGCCCAACGGCCCGCGCGGGTCGACGCCGCCGTGCGGCCGCGGCTCGCCGTCGCGCCAGTCCGCGTCCGCCGCGGTGTGCGCCACCGTCTGGAAGTGGTGGACCGCGTTCCAGACGAGGTTGGGCGAGAGGATCAGCAACCCGAGCCCCAGCGCCAGCGCGATCCGCGCGGGCGTCCACAGGGCGCGGGCGCGGCGGCTGGCGGCGGCGTGGGCCAGCACGCCCAGGAGATAGTAAAGCCCCGCATACTTGGACAACGAGGCCAGCCCCAGCGCCGTCCCCAGGCCGGCGGCGGCCGCCAGCGCCTCCCGCGGGGACCGGGCGGTCCAGAGCGCGGCGTAGGCCCACAGCGCCAGCGCCAGGAAGAACAGCAGGGGCGCGTCCGTGGCGATCACCCCGCTGGAGAGCTGCACGCCGGGCATGAGCGCGTAGACCAGGGCGGCCGTGGGCGCGGCGCGCGCACCGTAGAGCCGCGCCGCCGCCGCCGCCGTCGCCAGGGCGGCGCCGCCGTGCAGCAGGGGGGCGGACAGGCGCACCCAGGCCTCGCCGTTCCCGCCCAGGGCGGTGGTGGCCGCGATCAGCCAGGCGATCATCGGCGGCTTGGAGAAGTAGCCCCAGGCCAAGCGCCGCGACCACAGCCAGTACTGCGCCTCGTCCGGGTAGAGCTCGAGGGGGCTGGTGAACAGCACCGCCACCCGCAGGGCGGTGAAGGCGACCACCAGCGCCCACACCCAGGCCCAGGCGCGCGTCGCCTCCTCGTCCGCCTGCAGGACGCCGCCGGGTCGGTGGGTGAGGAGGGTGGGGGAGGTTGGCACGTCGCAGTCGTTAAGGCGGGCGAGGCTGTCCGACGCAAGGGGCGCCATTTCATGTGACCTCCGCGACACGGTTCCCTTCGCTCGGCCCGCTGTCGTGGAAGCTTCACACACCGGTCACGACCCGTTGCAAATCGCGCCCTAAGCGCGGGGCCGAGACGCCCCGCGCCGCCCGGTTGCGGACGGGTGCGCGTGCAGGGGACAGTGACATGCGTACCATCAAGCGCTTGGCCGCGGGCGCGGCCATGACGGCGTTGGCCGCCGCCCTGGCGGGCGGAGCCCACGCCCAGGAGACCACCGGCGGCGTGAACGGCGCGGTCACGGACGCGGCGGGCCACGCCCTGCCGGGCGTGCAGGTCACGGTCACCTTCAGCCCCACCAACACGGTGCGCACCGTCACCACCGACAAGTCCGGCGAGTTCAACCTGCGCGGGCTGGAGCCCGGCGGCCCTTACACCATCGTCGCCGCCGACGGCGGGGCGCACACGGCCAAGTCGCTGGACGGCGTGCAGATCCCGCTGGGCTCGCCCTACGAGGTGAACCTGGCGCTGGACGAGGCGGGCGCCCAGACCGTGGTGGTGCGCGCCAGCCGCATCAATTCGGCGATCAACACGCTGCAGACCGGCCCGCGCTCCACGTTCAGCGCCACCGACATCCAGACGCGCCCCTCCTTCAACCGCGACCTGAAGGACATCGCCCGGGTCAATCCTTTCGTCACGGTCGACCCCACCAACTCCAACGCGTTGATCATCGCCGGCAACAGCAACCGCTCCAATACGGTCTACGTCGACGGGGCCAAGGTGTCCGACGACTTCGGCCTGAACGGCAACGGCTACCCCGGCCAGCGCTCCCCCTTCTCGATCGACATCGTGCAGTCGTTCAACGTCGAGATCGCGCCCATGGACGTGCAGTACGGCTCGTTCACCGGCGGTATATTGAACGTCGCGACCAAGAGCGGCGGCAATGAGTTCCACGGCGGCGGCTTCTACGAGTACGATTCCAGCAACCTCGGCTCCGGCCAGCGTCTGCCGGGGCGCAACGCCGCCGGCCAGCTCGTGCAGAACCAGACCGTCAATTTCAACTTCAAAGAAAAGAACTACGGCCTGAACCTGTCCGGCCCGATCGTGCCCGACAAGCTGTTCTTCGTGTTCGATTACGAGAAGTACGAGAGCCAAGCCAACAACTCGTACGGCACGTCGGACTCGAACGCGGTCAACAAAGTGTCGGGCATCACCAGCGCCGACGTGGCCAACGTCGCCAACATCGTCAAGAACCGCTACGGATTCGATCCGCTCGGTACAACCATCACCGGGCCGCTGCCGATCGACGACCAGAAATTCTTCGGCAAGCTGACCTGGCGCATCAACAACCAACACCGCCTCGTGTTCTCAGTCCAGGACGAGGTCGGCAGCACCGTGCTGACCAACGACCAGTCGACCACCCTGCGCAACCTGTCCTTCCTGTCGGACTGGTACAGCTTCGACCAGAGCGTGCGCACCTACACCGGAATCCTCTACTCCGACTGGACGCCCGACCTGCACACGGAGGTCAGCTACTCGCGGCGCGACACGGTCAACGTGTCCAACTCGCTGGCCGGAAACGATTTCGGTTACTTCCAGGTCAAGTTCGGCGCGGGTACGAACCAGAGCACCCTGTTCCTCGGGCCCAACCTCTCGCGTCAGGCCAACGCCCTGGACGAACGCGACCAGGTGGCGCGCATTCGCGGCACCTACACCCTGGGCCAGCACACCTTCCTGCTGGGCTACGAGCGCGAGCAGGCCGACTTCTTCAACGTGTTCGTGCAAAACGCGAACGGCAACTACACATTTAATTCCGTCGCCGACTTGGCCGCCGGCAACGCCGCCAGCCTCACCTACGCCAACGCCTTCGACAATGTGAAGAACGACGGCGGCGCCAGCTTCGGTGACGTGATCAACACCTTCTACCTGCAGGACGAGTGGCGTTTACGCCCGGACTTGACGTTGAAGGCGGGCGTGCGCGCCGAACTCTACGAGCAGAGCGACAAGCCGCGCAACAACACCTACTTCGCCCAGCAGTACGGCCTGACCAACCAGGGCACGCTGGACGGCGACAACGTGGTCATGCCGCGCCTTGGCCTGAACTACCACCCGGACCCGACCTTCAGCGCCTACCTGGGCGCGGGCCTGTTCTCCGGCGGCAACCCGAACGTGTGGGTGTCGAACAACTACACCAACACCGGAAACCTGCTGGGCCAAGCGGTGTTCAGTTGCGCCACGCCCGGGGCGGCCTCCTGCCCGGCGGCGCTGAAGAACGTCAACGGCTTCACGGTCGATCCCTCGGCGCTGACCGCCAACACCGCCAGCGCCAACCGTGGCACGGGCATCACCAACGCGCTCAGCCCGAGCTTCGAGCCGCCCTCCGTGTGGAAATTCACCGCCGGATTCCAGAAGACCTTCAACTTCACTCAAATCCCGTTCGTGAACAAGTACACGGCCTTCGCGGGCGACAGCTTCGCTCACAACGCGTTCGACGGCTGGACTCTGCACGGCGATTATCTCTACCAGCACACGCGAAAGGCGGTGTACTGGCGCGACCTGCTCGACACCAAGGGCGTGGTCACCCAGGCCCCGGACGGGCGACCGGTCTACGACCTCGCTCGCTTCGCGGTGGACACGGCCAGCGGCCGGGTGGCGCGCGCCAACAGCTACGACTTGGTGCTCGATTCCACCGATCGCGGCTGGGGCGTGACCTACGCCATCGGCCTGAGCAAGACCTTCGACTGGGGCCTCTCCGTCGACGTCACCTACACCCACAACCACACGGAAGAGGTCAATCCGGGCACGAGCTCGGTGGCCCTGTCCAACTATTCGCAGGTGGCCTTCTCCGACCCGAACAATCCCGGCGTGTCGATCTCCAACTACAACGTCGACCAGCAGTTCAAGTTCGACATCGCCTACTCGCGCAAGATCTTCGGCGACAACCGCACCTCCATCCACCTGTTCGGCTTCAAGCGCTCGGGCCTGCCCTACAGCTACACCTTCGACTCGCCGGCCACGTCGGGCCAAGCCAACGATCCGACCTTCGGCCTGTCGGGCGCGGTGGCCAACCGCGACAACGAACTCCTCTACGTGCCCAAGGCGGACTCCACCGGCAACGTCACCGCCACCAGCGACTCGCGCGTCCAGTACGCGACCGGTTTCGCCAACTCGACCTACGTCGCGGCGGACGGGCGGAAGCTGGCGGGCGTGGCGGGCTTCAACCAGTTCCTCAAGGACACGGGCCTGATCAAGTACAACGGCGAGATCTCCCCTCGGAACGCCTTCGACTCGCGCTCCGTGACGGACGCCGACATCGAAATCAGCCAGGAAATCCCGGTCTTCTTTCCCTACCAGACCGCCAAGGCCGAGGTGTATTTCGACATATTCAACATCGGCAATCTGATAAACCCCAGCTACGGTGTGCTGGAGCAGTACGGCTTCCCCTACTTCGCGGCCGACGTGCAGGCGTTCAATTGCAACACCCAGGGCTCCTCCTGCGCCGGCGGCGCGCAGAACAAATACCAATACCAGTCGTTCAGTCGTAAATCTCCCGCCATCCAGGCCAGCAACAACGGCACGCCCACCTCTCTTTGGGCGCTGAAGGTGGGCTTCCGCTACAAGTTCTGAGTCGCCGAGGGCCGGCGGAAGGGGGAGGGCGGTTGCGTACGCGGTCGTTCCTCCTGCGTCACCGCCACCCGCACGGTTGACCGGGAGGCGGCGTGTCTCCACCTAGCGCGACCGCGCACGCCGGAGCCTGCCGCATGACGAGCCCCATCGTCCCCGCCGAGTGGGCGCCGCACCGCTCGATCTGGCTGGGGTTCCCGAGCCACGAGGAGCTGTGGCTGGAGCACCTCGGCCCCGCCCAGGCCGAGTGCGCGGGGCTGGCGCGCGCCCTGGCCGGCCCCGGGCGCGAGCGCGTGCGCCTGCTCGTCGGCGGCGACGCGGCCGAGGCCGCCGCCCGCGCGCTGCTGGGAGGCGTGGCGGGCGTGGAGCTGGTGCGCGGCGAGTTCGGCGACGTGTGGCTGCGCGACACGGGCCCGATCTTCCACACCTGCGGCGAGAGCTTCCGCGCCGCGGCGTTCCGCTTCAACGGCTGGGGCGGCAAGTACGTGCTGGAGGGCGACGACACGGTGGCCGAGCAGCTGGCCGCCGCCGCCGGCGCGCCCCGCATCGACCACGACTTCGTGCTGGAGGGCGGCGCGGTCGACCATGACGGCTTCGGCACGGTGCTCACCACGCGCCAGTGCCTGCTCAACCCCAACCGCAACCCCGGCTGGACGCAAGCCGACGCGGAAGCGGCGCTGGCGCAGGCGCTGGGCGCGCGCAAGGTGCTGTGGCTGGGCGAGGGCCTGGTCAACGACCACACGGACGGCCACGTCGACAATCTGGCGCGCTTCGTGGCCCCGGGCGTGGTCGCCTGCCCGGTGGCCTTCAACCGCGACGACCCCAACGCTCCCGTCTACGACGCCACCGCGCGCCTGCTGGCCGCCATGACGGACGCGCGGGGCGTGGCGCTGCAGGTGCTGCGCATCCCCTCGCCCGGCCGGGTGGTCGACGACGCGGGCGAGGTGGTCCCCGCCAGCCACATGAACTTCGTGGTCGCGGACGGCGCGGTGATCATGCCCGTCTACGAGGACCGCGCGAGCGCGCTCGCGCTGGACGCCCTGGCCTCGCTGTTCCCCGAGCGGCGGGCGGTGGGCCTGCCCTCGCGCGCGCTGCTCACCGGCGGCGGCTCGTTCCACTGCATGACCCAGCAGGAGCCCGCCTGATGGCCCGCGCCCCCACACCCCGCACCCTGACCTTGGGCGTCGTCCAGACCTCCTACGGGACGGACATGGCGGCCAACATCGCCAAGACCGCGGGCTTCGTGCGCGAGGCGGCGGCGCGGGGCGCCCAGGTGATCCTGCCCTCCGAACTGTTCCAGGGGCCGTACTTCTGCGTGACCCAGGAGGAGCGCTGGTTCGCCACCGCCCACCCCTGGCGCGAGCACCCCTGCGTCACCGCGCTGGCCCCGCTGGCGGCGGAACTGGGCGTGGCGATCCCCATCTCGATCTACGAGCGCGAAGGGCCGCACTACTACAACAGCCTGGTGATGGCCGACGCGGACGGAAGCCTGCTCGGCGTTTACCGCAAGAGCCACATTCCCGACGGGCCGGGCTACCAGGAGAAGTACTACTTCCGGCCGGGCGATACGGGCTTCAAGGTGTGGAACACGCGCCACGGCCGCATCGGCGTGGGCATATGCTGGGACCAGTGGTTCCCCGAAGCCGCGCGCGCCATGACGGCGGCCGGGGCGGAGGTCTTGCTCTACCCCACCGCCATCGGCTCCGAGCCCCACGACTCGAGCCTCGACACCCGCGACCCGTGGCGCCGCGCCATGCAGGGGCACGCGGTGTCCAACGTGATCCCGGTGGCGGCGGCCAACCGCACGGGCCACGAGGCCGGCGGCGCGGGCGGGCAGGACTTCTACGGCTCCTCCTTCATCGCCGACCACCGCGGGGACCTCGTGGCGGCCTTCGAGCGGGGGGAGGAGGGGGTGCTGACGTCGACCTTCGACCTCGACTTCCTGCACACCCACCGCGCCGCCTGGGGCTTCTTCCGCGACCGCCGCACGGACCTGTACGAGGCGCTCGGCCCGCGGCGGACGTTCGAGGGCGCGCCCTTGTGATCGAAACGGAGCGCCTCCTTCTCCGCCAGTGGCGCGAGGAGGATCGCGAGCCGTGGGCCTCGCTGAACGCCGACCCTGAGGTGATGGAGCACTTCCCCGCGTCGCTGACCCGCGAGGAAAGCGACGCGGCCATGAGCCGGCAGGTCGCCCTCATCGCCGACACGGGTCGCGGCTTCATGGCGCTGGAGCGGCGAACGGACGGCGCCTTCCTGGGGTTCGTGGGCGTGAAGCCCAGCCCGGCCGACCTGCCTTTCGGCGCCGCACCGGAGATCGGCTGGCGGCTGGCCCGCCATGCCTGGGGCGTCGGCTACGCCGGCGAAGCCGCCCGCGCCGCGCTGGCCGACGCCTTCGCGCGCGGGGCGGAGCGTGTGGTCAGCTTCACCGCAACTCCCAATCTTCGCTCCCGGGCGGTGATGACCCGCATCGGGCTGCACCGGCGGCCCGACCTGGACTTCGATCATCCCGCCCTGGCGAAGGGGCATCGGCTGGAGCGCCACGTCGTCCATGCGCTGGCGCGGGCGCAGTGGGAGGCCGGCGAGGTCGTCTAGCGAGGCGTGTCCCCGGGCGGCGCCCCCTGAGGGGCGGAGCCGTCATCAGTCCGGGACGGACCTTCCCACACCCGCTCCACCGCCACGCCGCCCGCCGCCAGGGCCGCCGCCAGCGCCTCCCCGGTCCGCGCCAGCACCGCGACGTTCTCACCTTCGGCCACCCGCGTCCGCACCGCCTCCACGTCCACCGGCTCGCGCGGCGCGTCGCGACGCGCCAGCGCCAGGAGCGCCGCGTCCACGCCGGCGTCGGCGAACACCCGGTCGGCGGCGCCCAACCGGCGCGCGGCGCGCAGCGTCAACAGGTCCGGCGCGGGCGGGAGCGCGATCAACGCCGCCCGCCCGACCGGGGCGCCCTCCGCCGCCAATGCCTTGCGCGCGGCGAGGAGCGCCCCCTCCCGGTCGCCCGCCAGCGCCAGGGCGGCGGCCGGCCCGTCCAGCAGCCGGGTGAAGTAGCGCCGCCGCGCGTCCATGCCGTCCAGCGTCGCGCGCGCCTCACCGCGCATGGCCTGGAGCAGGCGCGCGACCTCCCCCAGCCGCTCGGGCCAGCGCGTCTCCAGCTCCTGCCGCAGCCGCACCGCCAGCACCGGCGCGGCCCCCACCGTGCCGACGGCCCCCGTCACCGTTCCCCGGTCGACGATGGAGGGGGTGGCGAAGTCGCTGAGCGCCGGGCGGTCCACCACGTTGACCCAGGCCCCGGCGGCGCGCGCACGGGTCGCGGCGGCCCGGGCGGCCGCCTCGTCGTCGGACGCGACGAACACCAGCCGCGCGCCCGCGCACGCCGCCTCGTCCACCGCCTCGGGGCCCGCCAGGCGCACGAGCACGGCGGGCGAGCCGTCGAACAGGCGCGCCTTGGCGTCGGCGGCCGGACCCTCGCCCGCGACCACCACGCGCGCGCCGGCCAGGGCCACGAAAGCGGGAAAGGCGTCCACGGCTCAGCCGGCCGCGGGCGCGCGGCGGGCCGGATCGGCGGGAAGAGAGGGCGTGCTCACGGGAACCGACGCCTATATGTTGACGCTGGACAGGACTGCATGAGCCCTTACGACGCCCCCTACGCCCCCGCCAGCCTCGCCGCGTCGCCCGTGGCCGCGCCGGCGTCGAGGCCCGCGCCCGCGCCCCTGGCGGACGGGCTGGGGCGCGTGGTGCGTTACCTGCGCGCTTCCGTGACCGACCGCTGCGACCTGCGCTGCACCTACTGCATGCCCGAGCGCATGCGCTTCCTGCCCCGGGCCGAGGTGCTCTCCCTGGAGGAGATGGACCGGGTGTGCACCCTGTTCGTGGGCTTGGGCGCGAGAAAGCTGCGGCTCACCGGCGGCGAGCCCCTGGTGCGGCGCGGCGTGATGGAGCTGGTGGAGAGCCTCGGGCGTCACCTGCGCTCCGGCGCGTTGGACGAGCTGACCCTGACCACCAACGGCACCCGCCTCGCCGAGTTCGCGCAGCCCCTGGCGCGCGCGGGGGTGCGCCGCGTCAACGTCAGCCTCGACACGCTGGACCCGGAGCGGTTCCGCGCCACCACCCGCGGCGGCGACCTTCAGCGGGTGCTGGCGGGGCTGGACGCGGCGCAGGCCGCGGGGCTCAAGGTCAAGCTGAACGCCGTGGCCTTGGCGCACGACAACCGCGCCGAACTGCCGGCGCTCCTGGCCTGGGCGCACGGGCGCGGGTGCGACCTCACCCTGATCGAGGCCATGCCCATGGGCGAGGTCGACGCCGACCGCACCGACCAGTTCGTCAGCTTGGCCGACGTGCGCCGCGACCTCGCCGCGGTGTGGACGCTGACGCCGCTCGCCACCTCCACCGGCGGCCCGGCGCGCTACTTCCGCGTGGAGGAGACGGGCGGCACGCTGGGCTTCATCACCCCGCTCAGCCACGACTTCTGCGACACCTGCAACCGGGTGCGCCTGACCTGCACGGGCACCCTGCACACCTGCCTGGGCCAGGACGACGCCACCGACCTGCGCGCGGTGCTGCGCGGCGGGGGCGGCGACGCGGACCTGGCCGCCGCCGTCCGGGCGGGCCTGCTCGCCAAGCCGCGCGGCCACGACTTCGCGATCCGTCGCCGGGGCGAGGCGGCGGGCGGCCCCGCGCGGCACATGTCGACGACCGGGGGCTGAGGCTTGGCGCGGGTGCTCCTGTTCGGCCGGCTGGCCGACCTCGCCGGCTGGCGCGAGCGGGAGGTGGAGGGCGGGCGCTTGTCCGCCGTGCGCGCCGCCCTCGCCGCCGCCGACCCGGCGCTGGGCGAGGCGCTGTCCGGCCCCGGCGTGCAGGCGGCGGTGGACCGGGCGCTGGCGCGCGCGGACGTGGCGCTGCCCCCCGGGGCCGAGGTCGCCTTTCTCCCGCCCATGAGCGGCGGGTGAGCACGCCCCGCGCGGTGGAGGTGTCGGCCGAGCCCTTCGCGCCGGGCGCGCTCCTGGCCGCCTTCGTCGCCGGGCGCGAGGATGCGGGGGGCGTGGTCAGCTTCACGGGCCTGTGCCGCCGCGACGACGGGGTGGAGGCGCTGGAACTGGAGAGCTATCCGGGCTTCACCGAGGCCGCCATCGTCGCGGAGGTGGACGCCGCCTGCGCGCGCTTCGACCTGGTGGACGCGCTGGTGCGCCATCGCACCGGCCGGATCGCCCCGGGCGAGGCGGTGGTGTTCGTCGCCGCCGCCGGCCGCCACCGCCGCGCCGCCTTCGAGGGGGCGGACTACCTGATGGACTACCTCAAGAGCCGCGCGCCCTTCTGGAAGAAGGAGCACGCGGCCGCCGGCGCGCGCTGGGTGGAGCCCCGCGCACAGGACCACCACGACGCCGCGCGCTGGGACGCGCAGGGAGAGCGCCCATGACCGACGTGACCGCCGACCTCGTGATGGCCGAGGCCGCCGCCCTGCGCCCGGGCGGCCGCATCGACGCCGAGCGCGCCTTCAAGCCCGTGCGCATCGCGGTGCTGACCGTGTCGGACACCCGCGACCTTTCCACCGACACCTCCGGCGACGTGCTGCAATCGCGGCTGGAGGGGGCGGGCCACCTCCTGGCCGGCCGCGCCGTGGTGCGCGACGACCGCGAGGCCATCCAGGAGCAGGTGCTGGGCTGGATCGAGTCGGGCGCGGTGGAGGTGATCCTCACCACCGGCGGCACCGGCCTGACCGGCCGCGACATCACCCCCGAGGCGCTGGAGCCCCTGTTCGACAAGCGGATGGAGGGCTTCTCCGTGGTGTTCCACCTGGTCAGCTACGGCACCATCGGCCTGTCCACCCTGCAGAGCCGCGCCACCGCCGGGCTGATCGACGGCGTGTTCGTGTTCTGCCTGCCGGGCTCCAACGGCGCCTGCCGCGACGGCTGGAGCGTGATCGCTCCCCAGCTCGACAGCCGCCACGCCCCCTGCAACATGATCGAACTCATGCCGCGCCTGCATGAGCGCTGACCCTTCCGGCCTCACCCACATCGACGCGCAGGGCCGCGCGCGCATGGTGGACGTGTCGGACAAGCCGGCCACCGCGCGCGAGGCCGTCGCCGCCGGCCGGGTGACGATGCGCGCCGAGACGCTGGCCCTGGTGCGCGAGGGCCGCGCCAAGAAGGGCGACGTGCGCGTCGTGGCCGAGCTCGCGGGCGTGATGGCCGCCAAGCGCACCGCCGACCTGATCCCGCTCTGCCACCCGCTGGCGTTGAGCTCGGTGAAGGTGGAGGTGGCGGAAGCCGCGGACGGCGCCCCCGCGCTCGACGTGACGGCCTGGGTGCGCACCACCGGCCCCACCGGGGTGGAGATGGAGGCGCTGACCGCCGTCTCGGTGGCCTGCCTGACGCTCTACGACATGCTGAAAGCGGCGGACAAGGCCATGACCATCGAGGCGGTGCGCCTGCTGGAGAAGTCGGGCGGCGCGTCCGGCGACTTCCGGCGCGGGGAGGGGAGGTGAGCGCGCTCCTCACCGTGGAGGCGGCGCGGGAGCGCATGCTGGCGGGGGTCGTCCCCGGCGCGGCCGAGCGCGTGCCGCTGGCCGAGGCGGTGGGGCGCACCCTGGCCGAGGACGTGCTCGCTCGGCGCGACCAGCCGCCCTACGACGCTTCGGCCATGGACGGCTGGGCGGTGCTGGAGGCGGACCTCCTCGCCGGCGCTCCCCTTCGCGTGCAGGGCGAGAGCGCGGCGGGCAAGCCGTTCGACCAGCCGCTCGCCCCGGGCGCGGTCGTGCGCATCTTCACGGGCGCCGCCCTGCCGCGGGGCGCCGACCTCGTGGTGATGCAGGAGGAGGCGGTGCGCGAGGGCGACTCGGTGCGCTTGTCCTTCGCGCCGGGCTCCAGCCGTCACGTGCGCCCGCGCGGCGGCGATTTCCAGGAGGGCCGGGCGCTGCTGGCGAAGGGGGCGCGGATCGACCCCTGGCGGTTGTCCCTGGCCGCTTCCGCCGGGTGGGGGGAGCTGCAGGTGGCCCCGCGGCCGCGGGTGGCGATCCTGTCCACCGGCGAGGAGATCGTCCCCGCCGGCGCCCCCGCCGGTCCGCACCAGATATTCGAGTCCAACGGCCCGGCCCTGGCCGCCCGCGCCGCCGCCTGGGGGGCGATCGCGCGCCGACTCCCGCTCGCGGGCGACGACGAGGCCGCCATCGCCGCGGCGGTGGAGGGGGTGGACTGCGACCTCCTGGTCACCGTGGGCGGGGCGTCCGTGGGCGACCACGACCTGGTCAAACCCGCCCTGGGGCGCCTCGGGCTGGAGATCGTGGTGGAGAAGGTGGCGCTGCGCCCGGGCAAGCCCACCTGGTTCGGCCGTCTGGCCGACGGGCGGCGCGTGCTGGGGCTGCCGGGCAACCCCGCTTCCGCGCTCGTGTGCGCCGAGCTGTTCCTGCGGCCGCTGCTGCTGACCTGGCAAGGGGCCGACCCCGCCTTTCCCCTGCGCCCCGTGCGCTTGGCCGAGCCCCTGCCGGCCACCGGCCCGCGCGAGCACTGGATGCGCGCGCGCCTGGAGACGGGCGCCGACGGCGTGGCGCTCGCCCGCGCCTTCCCCGACCAGGACTCCTCGCTGGTGGCGGTGTTCGCCGCCGCCGACGCGCTGATCCGCCGCCCGGCGGGGGCGCCGCCCATGCCCGCGGGCGCCCTGGTGGAGGCCCTGGGCCTCGACCGGCTGTAGCGCGGGCGCCTCCCCCGCCGGCGGCGCGCCCGCTAGTTGGGGTTGGGGCCGGCGCCCGCGCCGGCGTCGCCGTCCTCGCGCGGGCGGCGGCCGCCCAGGAAGTCGCCCGCCACGCGGCGCAGGCCTTCCAGGGCGCGGGTGTCGAACTCGGCGAGGGTGCGGCCCAGCGGCGAGTCCGGGCCGAGGGTGTCCTGCACGCGGCGGCCCAGGGCGGCGAGCTCGTCGCGCACCTGTCCGGCGCCGGGTTCGCCGGCGCGGCCGCCCACCTCCTCGCCCAGCATCCGCCGGGCGGCGGCGGCGAGATAGCCCGAGCGCGTCATGTTGCGCGCGCCGGCCGCGTCGTCGATGCGCCGCAGCAGCTGCTCACCGATGGAGACGTTGACGCGCACCGGGGCGTCGTCCGTCTGCACCTCCACCATGAACACCACGCCCTGCGCTCCGACGGGGCGCACCTGCTCCAGCGGAGAGGCTGAGGGCCAAGCCTCGCCGGCGTCCTCCCGTCGTTTGAGCGCCTGGATCAGCGCCTCGCGCGCCAGCCTCACCAACTCGTCCAGCGACGCGGAGGCGACGGAGATCTCGGGCAGGTCGGGGAAAGCGGCGTGGTGGCCGTGCTCGGCGGTTCCGCTGGCGATGGCGGGATAGATGAGGCTGGTCATGGGTCGCTCCTGCCCGCTTACATAAGCATGTGTAAGTTTGCGCAAGGGGTGGATCGAAACTGCGCGGTGGGGGTTATCTCGACCGAACCCCCAACAGGAGAAGCTTCGTCATGTCTGAAGACCGGATCGAAGGTAACGTGAAGCAGGGCGTCGGCCACGTGCAGGACGCGGTGGGCGGAATGACCGGCGACGACCGCACCCAGGCCAAGGGCAAGGTCAACGAGGCTTCCGGCTCGGTCCAGGACGCCCTGGGCAAGGTCAAGGATCAGGCGCACGACGCGCTCGGCCAAGCCCAGGAGGCTTACGGTCAGGTGCGCGGCCAAGCCAAGGAAGCCTACGGCCAGGTGCGCGCCCAGGCCGAGGACGGCCTCGGCGAGTTCGAAGCCTTCATCAAGGAGCGGCCCCTGGCGGGTCTCGGCATCGGCGTCGGGGTCGGCTTCGTGCTGGGCCTGTTGCTGACGGGCGGCAAGAAGACCGTCTACGTCGCCGGCCGATAAGGAGCGATCCCGTGTCCATCCTCGCCTGGATCATCCTCGGCCTGATCGCCGGCTTCATCGGTTCCAAGCTCGTCAACAAGACGGGCGAAGGCGTCCTGCTCGACATCGTTCTGGGCGTGGTGGGCGCTGTTGTAGGCGGCTTCCTCTTCAGCCTGCTCGGGGCCGGGGGCGTGACCGGCCTCAACCTGTACAGCCTCGTCGTCGCCGTGATCGGCGCGGTGGTGGTGCTGCTGCTCTACCGCATGGTGGTTCGGCGCGCCTGACCTTTCAGCGTTCCCAAGCGTTGCTGGAGAGTGCGCAGGCGCTCTCCAGCAGTTCCAAACACAACCCAGGCCGGCCGTCAGCCGGCGCGACGCCGGCGCCACCGGCCAAGGAGCATCTCCCATGACTGAGACCGTCACCGGACTTTACGACGTTTACGAAGACGCCCAGCGCGCCGTGCGCGACCTGGAGACCGCCGGCGTGCCGCACCGCGACATCAGCCTGGTGGCCAACAACTCGCACGGCGGCCACGAAGCGGCGGACCACCAAGCCGACAAGGCCGGCGACGACGCGGGCAAGGGCGCCGTGGCCGGCACGGTGGTGGGCGGCGCGGGCGGCCTGCTGGCGGGCCTGGGCCTCCTGGCCATTCCGGGCCTGGGCCCCGTGGTGGCGGCCGGCTGGCTCCTGTCCACGGTGGTGGGCGCGGGCGTCGGCGCGGCGGTGGGCGGTGCGGCCGGCGGCCTGGTCGGCGCCCTGACCCACGCCGGCGTTTCTGAAGAAGACGCCAACGTCTACGCGGAGGGCGTGCGCCGCGGCGGCACCCTCGTCACCGCCAAGGTGGACGACGCCCACGCCGTGACGGCGCGCGGCATACTGAACGGCGATCACACGGTGGACCTGTCCAACCGCCGCGACTCCTACCGCGGCGAGGGTTGGACGGGCTTCGACGAGAACGCCCCCGCCTACACCGGCGAGCAGGTGGCCGCCGAACGCACCCGCTACGTTCGCTGAACCCCCAAGACCAAGAAGGATCCCCCATGAAGATCACCCCTCTCGTGCTCGCCCTCAGCCTCGGCTGCGCCGGCGCGGTCCTGGCTCAGCCCGACGCCCCCGCCAAGGGCAACGCCCCCCTCAAGCCCGCCCACACCGTCAACGACGGCGGCGCGCGCAACGGGGCCAACTCGTTCACCGAAGGCCAGGCGCGCCAGCACATCCTGCGGTCCGGCTTTGACTCCGTGACGGGCCTCGCCAAAGGTTCGGACGGGGTGTGGCGCGGAACCGCCATGAAGGGCGGCGTTTCGAGCCAAGTCGCCATGGACTTCAAGGGCAACGTCACCGACGCGGGCGGCGCGCCCATCCACAAGGCCGCCGCCCGGCGCACCACCCACGCGGCCTCGACCGCTCCGGCGTCCTCCGCCGGCATGACGGGGACGGACGGCGCGGCCATGGGCGATGCGGGCGCCATGGGCGGCGCGGGCTCGAACTCGATGTCGACGACCACGACGACCGGCGACATGGCGACCACTGCGCCCGTCCATCACCATCGCCGTCACCACCACGGCACGCACGCCGGCGCGGCCAAGAGCGGCGTGGACAAGAACGACAACGGCATATCCGACCGGGAAGACCGGGCCATCTCGAACGGCAAGCAGCCCTGAAGCGTGAGGTCCGGGACCGGAGCCGACTTGGCGGCCTCCGGTCCCAGACCATAGTCAAAGGCGGCGTGGGGGACCACGCCGCCTTTGATCGTCCATAGCGCCCTAGTGGGCGGCGGCCCGGGCCTTGTCGCCGGCCTTCTTGGCGGCGTCGCCCGCCTTTTCGGAGGCCGAGCCCGCCGCGGCGGCCGTATCACCCGCGGCCTTGTGGCTCTCTTCGCCCGCGCCTTCTGTGACGTTGGCGCTGGCGGCGACAGCTTGGTCGGCCATGTTAGCGGCTTGGTGGGCGGCGCCTGCGGCGTCCTGGGCCGCAGCCTCGGCCTTGGCGGCCTTGTCCGCCTTGCTCTCGCAGGCGGCCAGGGAGGCGCCCAGGGCTAGGACGAGGCCCGCGGTGGCGGCGAGGTGGGCGAAACGCATGGAGGTCTCCTGACGGTGTGCGCCCGCGGTCACGGCGGGTCGCTCCACCTATGCCATTTGATACCGAAATCCGCCATGAACCCGACACGCTCGCCGCAATTCGGTCGCCGCCCGGCGATCCGGACGTCAGGCTATGCGCCGAAGCGCGTCCTCCGGGACGCCAGGGAGAATTCATGGCCGACACGGGACTGATCAGCCGCTTGCCCATCGGGCCCCTCGCCTCGCGCCCGCGCCTGGTGGGGGCCATCCTGGCGGGGGCGGGCTGCGGCGTCCTGCTGACCTGGGCGCCCCACACCCTGCTCCCGCGCACCCGCGTCATCCTGAGCTGGGATGCGGCCTGCCTGTGGTTCGCCGTCGCCGGCTTGCTGGGCATGGTGGGCCGCAACGACGACGACATCCGCGCCCGCGCCGCCGCCCAGGACGACGGTCGCCACCTGATCCTCGGGCTGGTGGTGGTCTGCGCCGCTGCGAGCCTGATGGCCATCGGCGTGGAGCTCTCCTTGGCTAAGAACGCCCACGGCCTGGAGAAAAGCCTGCGTGTGGCGCTGGCCTTCGGCACCGTCGCCCTGTCCTGGTTCGTGGTGCAGTTGATCTTCACCTTTCACTATGCGCACGAATACTACTCCATGAAAAAGGACGGCGACGGAATCCAGCAAGGATTGGGTTTTCCGGGGGGAGAGGCGCCCGACTACTGGGATTTCTTGTACTTCTCCCTGATCATCGGCGTCGCCTCCCAGACCGCGGATGTGAGTTTCACCAGCAAGTCTCTGCGACGCACGGGCACGGTGCACAGTCTGCTGGCCTTCACCTTCAATACGGTGGTGCTGGCGTTGACCATCAATCTTCTGGCCAGCCTGTTCTGACAGAACCGTCCCATGCCCGACGCCTCCTTCACCCCTTTCGCCGCGGTCCTGACCGCCCTGGCCCTGCTGGCGGCGCCCCCGGCGCGGGCGGACGAGGGGGGAGCCGCCGGCGGCGGCGACATCTGCACCGACCGGCCGACCCGGGCCTACGGGACCTGCACCGTCCCCGAGGGCCACGTGCAGGTTGAGGCGGGCCTGGCGGACGCGAGCTTCCTGCGCCGGAACGGGGTGGTCTCGGACACCCTGGTCCTGGCCGAGCCCACGCTGAAGTACGGCCTGTCGCCCGGCTTCGACGTGGAGGCGGACCTGCCGCTCTTCGAGGACCTGCGCACCCACGACCGGGCCGCCGGCGGCGTCTCCCACCGGCGCGGGATCGGCGATCTGACCTTCGCGGCCAAGTACGCCGTGCCGCTGGCGGACGGGCCGGTCACCGCCGCCCTGCGCCCCTTCCTGCTCGCGCCCACCGCGCGCGACGGCCTGGGCGCGGGCGGGGTCGAGGGCGGACTGAGCGCGCCGGTCGACTTCGCGCTGAACTCCGCCTGGACCCTGTACGTCGAACCGGAGACGGACGTGCGCCGCGACACGCAGGGCGGCGGCGTCCACCTCGAGACCACCCAGCTGATCGGCCTCACCCACCAGTCGCCCGCGGGGGTGAGCGTGTCGGGCGAGCTTTGGGGCGACTGGACTTTCGAGAACGGCGGCCGTCTGGCCCAGACTTCCGTGGACCTGGGGGCGGCCTGGCTGGTGCGCCACGACCTGCAGCTGGACGGCGGCGTCAACATCGGGCTGAACCGCGCCACGCCGGGGGCGGAGGTCTATGTGGGCGTGTCCAAGCGCTATTGAGCGCCGTCCGCGGCCCGGTCCGCCTCCGCTGTTCCCATCGGCCGCATGCCCAGCGCCGCCAGCATGTCCGCGTCCGCGTCCTCGCCGGGCAGGGGGGTGGTCAGGAGCCGGCCGCCCACGAACATGGAGTTGGCGCCCGCCAGGAAGCACAGCGCCTGGGTTTCGCGGCTCATGCCCTCGCGGCCCGCGGCCAGCCGCACCACCGATCGCGGCAGGCACAGGCGCGCCACCGCCACCGTGCGCACGAACTCCAGCGGGTCCAGCGCGGCGCTGTCGCCCAGGGGCGTGCCGGCGATGGGCACCAGCGCGTTGATCGGGACCGACCCCGGGTGCTCGGGCAGGTTGGCCAGCGCCTGGATCAGGCCGGCGCGGGCGGTGCGCGTCTCGCCCATGCCGACGATGCCGCCGCAGCAGGTGTTCATGCCCGCCGCCCGCACGTGCTCCAGCGTCTCCAGCCGGTCCTGGTAGCTGCGGGTGGTCACCACCCGGCCGTAGTCCTCGGGCGCCGTGTCCAGGTTGTGGTTGTAATAGTCCAGCCCGGCGGCGGACAGGCGGTCCGCTTGGTCGGCGCGCAGCATGCCCAGGGTGGCGCAGGTCTCCAGCCCGAGCGCCTTCACGCGCCCGATCATGTCCTCCAGCGCCGGCAGGTCGCGGTCCTTCAGGTCGCGCCAGGCGGCGCCCATGCAGAAGCGCTGGGCCCCGCCCGCCTTGGCGCGGGCGGCGGCGGCCACCACCGCGTCCGCCTCCATCAGCTTGGTGGCCTTCAGCCCCGTGTCGAAGTGCGCCGACTGGCTGCAGTATCCGCAGTTCTCGGCGCATCCGCCCGTCTTGATCGACAGGAGCTGGGAGAGCTGCACCTCCGCCGGGTCGAACGTTTCGCGGTGCGACAGGGCGGCGCGGAACACGAGCTCGGCGAAAGGCAGGGCGAACAGCGCCTCCACCTCCGCCCGGCTCCAGTCGTGGCGCACGACGGAGGACGCGCCGGCGGCGACGGACGGGACGGGGGCGTCGAAGGGCATGGCGGCTTCGCGAGCGGCGGAGGGGACCCTACGCGGTTTAAGCGCGGGCCCGCCGGGCGGCAAGCCGCGGCCCAAGACGAGCCGCGCCGCCGCGTTCTCGTCTTGAACCCGAAATCGATGGCTGCATCCGGATGCGGGGGCCGCCGCGGCGGGCCGTTCGCCTACGACGAAGCCGGAGACGCCGACCCGAGGGTAGTCGACGCGCGCATCGCCCGCGCTTCGGCCCAGGCCCGCCGCGGACACAAGCTGCTGCTCATCGACCTTGGTGGGAACTGGTGCGGCGACTGCCGCACACTCGCCGCGACCCCTGGAGCTGCCCAACATCAAGCGGTTCGTGGATGCTCATTACGTCGTGGCCGCCGTGGACACGGGCCGCATGAACAAGAACCCGCAGGTGCCCGGCCGCTGCGGGGTGACCAAGTTGGACGGCGTACCGAGCGTGCTGATCGTTGATCCGAAGAACGGCCGCCCCCTCGACCAGGGCCACACGCCCGCCCTCGCCCACGCCCGCCACATGAGCCCGTAGGCGCTGGCGGATCGGCCGGCGCGGGGCCGAGCTGACGCCCGCGC